>DAHUZK010000040.1 GCA_027306605.1 Acidimicrobiaceae bacterium | reverse complement strand
GTGTCCGCCTGGCTCGATGCCGGCGCCTCGCCCGGCGTGAGCTCGGTCAGCTTCGAGGTGAGCGGCGGTGCCTTCACCGACCAGGTCGTGGCCAAGGCCGCCCTGACCGAGTTCGGCTGGCTGGCCAAGTGGGACACGACGACCATCCCCAACGGAACCTACACGCTCCAGAGCGTGGCCACCTATGCCGGCGGCCTGAGCGGAACCAGCGCGCCCGTCACGATCACGGTGGACAACCCGGCGCCAACGACGAGCATGCTCGGCCCCGCCAACGCCAGCACTCAATCGGGGCTGTCCGCCTACCTCGATGCCAGTGCCTCGCCCGGCGTGAGCTCGGTCAGCTTCGAGGTGAGCGGCGGCGCCTTCACCGACCAGATCGTCGCCCAGGCGGTCCTGACCGAGTTCGGCTGGCTGGCCAAGTGGGACACGACGACCATACCCAACGGGACTTACACGCTCCAGAGCGTGGCCACCTATGCCAGCGGCCAGAGCGGCGTCAGCGCGCCCGTCACCATCACGGTGGACAACCCGGCGCCGACGACGAGCATCCTCGGCCCCGCCAACGCCAGCACCCAGTCGGGGCTGTCCGCCTGGCTCGATGCCAGTGCCTCGCCCGGCGTGAGCTCGGTCAGCTTCGAGGTGAGCGGCGGCGCCTTCACCGACCAGGTCGTGGCCAAGGCCGCCCTGACCGAGTTCGGCTGGCTGGCCCCGTGGGACACCACGAGGATCCCCAACGGGACCTACACGATCCAGAGCGTGGCCACCTATGCCAGCGGCCAGAGCGGCACCAGCGCGCCGGTCACGATCACGGTGGACAACCCGGCGCCGACGACGAGCGTGCTCGTCCCCGCCGACGCCAGCACCCAGTCGGGGCCGTCCGCCTACCTCGATGCCAGTGCCTCGCCCGGCGTGAGCTCGGTCAGCTTCGAGGTGAGCGGCGGCGCCTTCACCGACCGGGTCGTGGCCGGGGCGGCACTGACCGAGTTCGGCTGGCTGGCCGCGTGGGACACGACGACCATCCCCAACGGGACCTACACGCTCCAGAGCGTGGCCACCTATGCCAGCGGCCTGAGCGGCACCAGCGCGCCCATCACCATCACGGTGAAGAACTGACCTTGGCCGGGACCGGCGACGTGCGACCCGCCTGAGCGCATCGCGGCAATGGTGGCGGCAGCCCTTGCTCGCGGTAGAAACGACGAGAGCTGGGACGGAATTCGCCCAAGTGGCCCTGGACGGCGCTGCCGATCCTGGAGGGTGAAGAGCCGGGCTGGAAGACGAACTGCACCTCGATCTCGCAGAGCCTCTCCCGCTTCGGAACGCGGTCGGCATTCACCAGGAACCGGGCCTGGTAGGTCAGGGCATCGCTGACGGCCCGCCCGTTCCTGAACCCGAAGTCCGTGGCGGTCCCGACCTGGACCACGAGAAAGACGGCGGCGGCCACGACGGCCAGCCGGCTCAGCTGGCGCCGACCTGTGGCATGCCCCGTCGCATGCGCCGCCTGCACCCACGGCGGCACGTGCGCCCAGGCGTACAGGAAGATCCCGCTGAGGAGGATCAGGTTCGCCATGACGTAGCGGTTGGAGCTGGCCGCCCCGGTGGCGCCGGTCAGGCCCCGGCCCAAGGTGATGGTGACGTCGAAGAGCAGGGCGAAGACGATCAACAGCGCCGGCAAGGGAAACCTCTCCCGGGAGGCCCTCAGGCGCCACGATTGCACGAGGATGAAGACGGCCACGCAGAGAAGAACGCCGCCCACCAACTCCAACCGGGCCACGTCGTGCACGGGCTCGATCACGCCCCCGAAGTTGATGCCGTCGGGTATGACGTTTCCCGGGAGCGCGAGGAGGAAACTGAGGCCGTTCACCGGGTGATGCAGCGTTGCCGACGGCGAGCAGGCCGACGGCGGCAGACACCCGTTGTTGTTGAAGTCGTAGCCTCTGAAATACACGAGCAAGAGGACGAACGCGGTCGAGCACCAGGCAAGAGCCTCGCCAGAGGCCCGGCGCCACGACGAACGGGTCCACAGGATGCAGAGCACGCCCAGCGGCCAGCACAAGAAACCTTGAATGGTCGACAGTGACGCGGCGCAGGCCGCCGCCAGTGCCACCACGAGCCAGAGCCAGCGACGCCCCGTCGGCAGGTTGAGGGCGGACAGCATGGCGACGAGGAAGAACACCGTCAGGTACCACGAAACCTGGAATGCCCACAGGGCGTTTTGGACATCCGCCAGGCTGAACCAGATCGTCCCGATGATCAGGACGGGTATCGGAGTCAGGCGGCTACCAAGGTACCGACGGAAGAGGGCAAGTACGAGGGCGTACGACGCGATGTACAACGCAGCGCTGAAGAGGATGACCGAGCGCAGGTCGAACTGGTCGAGGTGCCCGAAGACGATGTCGATGATGTTGCCCAACACGAGGCGGGACTCGTTGTACTGGGCCCACAGCGGCCCCAGAGACACGTGTCTGCCGAGCGCGTCTTGAATCGTGGGGACAACGGACCAGTCGTCACCGTAGAAGGAATTGGTGGCGTAGCGGTCGATGAAGAGGAGATAGAGGATCGGACACACGCTGGCGGCTGCGAAGGTGGACGCGCCGTTGTAGCGGGCCCTGCCCGTGAGAAGGCGCGCTGTGGCGCCACGAGAGGAGCGCTCGGAGCAACTCCGAGCTTCGGCAAGGTCGTGTTCACTGAGTTCCGGTGTCGTGTTCACTGAGTTCGCAGAGCATGGGCATGCCGGGCGCGCCGCCTCGGGCTTCGACGTCGATCAGTGTGTCATGCCGCCCGGCACAGCTTCATGCTCCGACGCGCTCACGATCACCCCCGGCGGAGCCGGGGCCCGAGGTCGCCGAACGGCGGCGCGGCGGAGCGTCAGTGCCGGTGGGGCATGCAGAGCTCGTCGTACTCCGCGATGACGATGTCTCCCGCATCCGGACCGCAGGCGGGGCAGCCCGGGTCCCGGCGCACCTTGAACGTCCGGAACGACTCTTCGAGCGCGTCGTAGGAGAGCAGCCGGCCGATCAGCGGATCGCCCAACCCGAGGAGCACCTTGATCGTCTCGATGGCCTGGATGGAGCCGACGATGCCGGGCAGCACGCCCAGCACGCCCGCCTCAGAGCACGAGGGCGCCAGTTCGGCCGGCGGCGGCTCGGGGATGAGGCAGCGGTAGCACGGCCCGTTGTAGGGGTCGAACACGGTCACCTGGCCCTCGAACCGGAAGATCGAACCGTGGATCACGGGGATCCGCTTGAGCAGCGATGCGTCGTTGACCAGATAGCGGGTCGGGAAGTTGTCGGTCCCGTCGACGATTGCGTCGTAGCCGTCGATGATGTCCAAGATGTTGTCCGCACCGAGCCTGACGTCGTAGGTCACGACGTCGACGTCGGGGTTCAGCGCCGTCAGCGTCTTCTTGGCCGAATCCACCTTGCGGTCGCCGATCCGGTCGATGTTGTGCAGGATCTGTCGCTGCAAATTGGATTCGTCGACGACGTCCATGTCGATGATGCCGATGGTGCCCACGCCGGCCGCAGCCAGGTAGAGGGCGGCCGGGGAGCCGAGACCGCCGGCGCCGAGCAGGAGGACCTTGGAACCCAGCAGCTTCAGCTGGCCGGCCTCGCCCACCTCGGGCAGCAGCAGGTGGCGCTGGTAGCGGTTCCGCTGGCCCGGGGACAGCGTCTCGGGCGCCGCCCAGGGTCGCCCGGCGTCCTTCCACTTGTTGAACCCACCTGCCATCGACTGGACATCGGAGTAGCCCAAGTCCTGCATGGTCTTGACGGCAAAGGCCGACCGGACACCGCCGGCGCAATAGACGACGATCGGGGACGCCTTGTCGGGGAGCTTTCCCTCGACCTGGAACTCGAGGTGCCCTCGGGGCAGATGCACTGCATTGGGGATTGCACCCTGCTCGTACTCGTCGGGCTCCCGGACGTCCAGGAAGACGACGCCACCACGCTCCAACAGGGCGTGGGCGTCGCCATGGTCCACCTCGCGGATGGACGCTTTGGCCTCGTTCAGCAGGTCACGGGGAGTTGCCACGCTTCAACCTCCGGGTCGTGCCGGCCTCCGTCGGGCGGCACCGAACCGTTAAACACTACCAGGGAGGTCAACATTCCCGGACTGGGCCCGGGGCCAGTCGACCCGAACCCACCGAGTGGACCCGAACCCACCGAGTGGACCCGAACCCACCGAGTGGACCCGAACCCAGCGAGTGGACCCGAACCCAGCGAGTGGGAGACTGCGCCGGCGATGGAGCTCCAGGATGTCGTGCAGCGCCGGACGATGGTGCGCAGCTTCGCGACCGAGGGGGTGGAGCCCGAGGTGGTCGGGAGGATCCTCGACGCCGCACTCCGCGCCCCCACGGCCGGCAACACCGGTGGCACAGCCTGGGTGGCCCTGATCGGACCCGACCAGACGGAGACCTACTGGAGCGCGACGACGGACGCGGCATGGCGGTCCCGCAATGCCCGCCGCGCCGAGGGCCTGCGCCGGGCACCCGTGGTGCTGCTCTCGTTCTGCTCCCCGGAGGCCTATGTCGCGCGCTACGGCGAAGCCGACAAGGCGCCGGAAGGCGCGCTGGGCACCGGGGCCGAGGCGTGGCCCGTCCCCTACTGGCACGGTGACGCGGCGTTCGGCGTGATGTCCGCCCTCCTCGCTGCCGTCGACGCCGGATTGGGCGCGTGCTTTCTCGGTGCCTTCCGCGGCGAGGAGGCCTTGCGCCGGGCGCTCGGCGTCCCGGCCCGCTGGCACCTCTTCGGCGCAGTCGTCCTCGGGCACCCCGACGGGAGGGACCGCCGTTCCCGCTCGCTCGAGCGCCGGGGTCCGGACCGCTCCGATCGCCTGCACTACGGCTCCTGGAACCGGACCTGAGCCTCGGACGCTCCGCCTGGCGGGGGGGACCGAGCGCTCAGGCCTTGGACAGACGGTGCTCGGGACCCTCCTGCCACCGCGCCATCGCCCAGAGGAGGTCCGAGAGGCGGTTGAGGTACGGAACGACGTAAGAACCCTCGACGGGTCGGGTCACCGCCAGGCGCTCGGCGCGGCGAACGATGGTGCGCGCCAGATCGAGCGCGGCCGTGACCCGGTTCTGGCCCGGAATGGTGAAGTCACTCGGCATCTCGGAGCGCGCCAGGAGGTCGTCGATCTGCGTCTCGAGCGCTTCCACCATGTCGGCCGTCACGAGGCTGGAGCCCGCCTTGAGCTTCCTGCGGTGCTCCGGGGCGGTGGCCACCTCCGCCATCAAGACGTAGAGGTCCCGGGCCAAGCCGGTCAGCCGGCGGTTGACCTCTGACTCCTCAGCGGTCTCGGCACGGGCCAGCCCGATGGCGGCCTGCGCCTCGTCCACCACGCCGTTCAGCTCGATCTGCCGCGAGTCCTTGGGAACCCGGCCGCCGTAGAGCAGACCGGTCGTGCCGTCGTCCCCCGTCTTCGTGTAGATCCTCGGTGCCGGCATGGGCGGATGCTACCGGCGCCCAGGTCAGGGGCGGAGGCCCGCCTGGGCGTGGCGACGACCGTTCGGAGGCCTGGAGGAGGCGCCAGTATCCTGTGGAGGTGGCACCCTCCCCCGAGCTCCTCGGACGTCTCGATCCGGCGGCGTCGACCTATCTCCAGGCCCTGCGCGAGCGGGTGGTCGTCTTCGACGGTGCCATGGGCACCAACCTGCAGCTGCTCGGCCTCGACGCCGACGACTTCGGCGGCCCCGAGCTCGAGGGGTGCAACGAGGTCCTCGTCGAGTCGAAGCCGGATCTCGTGGCGCACGTGCACCGCTCGTTCTACGAGGTGGGCTGCGATGTCGTCGAGACCGACACCTTCGGCTCCACCTCGGTCGTGCTGGCGGAGTACGGCCTGGCCGACCGGGCCCGCGAGCTCAGCCGGATGGGGGCCGAGCTGGCCTGCACAGTGCGCGACGAGTTCGCCACCCCGGAGCGACCGCGTTGGGTGGCGGGCTCCATGGGGCCGGGAACCAAGTTCCCCACGCTGGGCCAGATCTCCTACGCCGAGTTCCGCGACGCCTACGAGGAGCAGGCGCTCGGGCTCCTCGAGGGCGGGGTCGACCTGCTGCTGATCGAGACCCAATTCGACCTGCTCTCGATCAAGGCCGCCGTCAACGGGGCCCGGCGGGCGATGGTCGCGCTCGGGCGTCACGTCCCGCTCCAGGCCCAGGTGACGATCGAGCTGACGGGTCGCATGCTGCCGGGCACCGAGATCGGCGCCGCGCTGACCGTGCTCGACGCCATGCGGGTCGACGTGGTCGGCCTCAACTGCGCCACCGGTCCCGTCGAGATGAGCGAGGCGCTGCGCCACCTGTCCTCGTCGAGCCGCGTCCCCATCTCCTGCATCCCCAACGCCGGCCTGCCCTCGGTGGTCGAAGGGGCCATGCACTACGACCTGACACCCGAGGACCTGGCCCAGCACCTCCACCGCTTCGTCGTGGAGTTCGGCGTCTCCGCCGTCGGTGGCTGCTGCGGGACGACGCCGGCACACCTGAGCGCCGTCGTGGAGCGCTGCGCCTCGGCGGTGCCCGCGGCGCGGGCGTCGGCGCACGAGCCCTCGGCGGCCTCCATCTACACCTCGGTCCCCTTCCGCCAGGACACCTCGTTCCTCGTGGTCGGCGAACGCACCAACGCCAACGGTTCCAAGGCCTTCCGCGAGGCGATGCTGGACAAGGATTGGGACACCTGTGTCGCCATGGCCCAGGACCAGGTCAAGGAGGGCTCGCACCTGATCGACGTCTGCGTCGACTACACGGGTGCCGACGGCGTCGCCGACATGACCGAGGTCGCCAGCCGCCTCTGCACGCAGTCGACCGTCCCGATCATGGTCGACTCCACCGAGGGTCCCGTGGTGCGGGCTGCCCTGGAGTGGATCGGCGGGCGCCCCATCCTCAACTCGGTCAACCTCGAGGAGGGCGACGAGCCGGGGACCCGACTCGACACGTTCCTGCGCCTCGCTCGCGAGTTCGGTGCCGCTGTGGTGTGCACCTGCATCGACGAGGAGGGACAGGCCCGCACGCGTGAATGGAAGCTGCGGGCGGCACGGAACATCCGCGACATCGCCGTCGAGCGCTACGGACTCGATCCCGAGGACCTCCTGTTCGACGCGCTGGCTCTTCCGCTCTCGACCGGCATGGAGGAGAGCCGACTGGACGGGATCGAGACCATCGAGGGCATACGCTCCATCAAAGAGGAGCTCCCCGGCGTGTCGACCATCCTCGGTCTGTCGAACGTCTCGTTCGGGCTCAACCCCGCCGCCCGCCAGGTCCTCAATTCCGTGTTCCTCCACGAATGCGTGAGTGCCGGGCTCGACTCGGCCATCGTGCACGCGTCCAAGATCCTGCCGCTCTCGCGGATAGACGACCGGGCGAAAGAGGTCTGTCTCGACCTGGTCTACGACCGCCGGCGCGACGGCTACGACCCACTGCAGGAGCTCCTGGCCCTCTTCGAAGGGGTGAAGGTGGCCGGAAGCAGCGCGGACGACCATGCCGACTGGCCCGTGGACAGGCGACTGAGCCAGCGCATCATCGACGGCAACCGCAACGGGCTCGAGGACGACCTGAGCGAAGCACTCGGATCGGGCCTCGGAGCACTCGCCATCGTCAACGACATCCTCCTGGCCGGCATGAAGGTGGTCGGCGACCGCTTCGCCTCCGGCGAGATGCAGCTGCCCTTCGTGCTGCAGTCCGCCGAGACGATGAAGGCGGCGGTCGCCTTCCTCGAGCCCCACATGGAGAAGACCGACCAGGGCGGCAAGGGCACCGTGGTGCTGGCCACGGTCAAGGGTGACGTGCACGACATCGGCAAGAACCTGGTCGACATCATCCTGACGAACAACGGTTACGTCGTGGTCAACCTCGGTATCAAGGTCGGCATCAACGAGATGATCGCCGCCGTCGAGGAGCACGGCGCCGACGCCATCGGTATGAGCGGGTTGTTGGTGAAGTCGACGCTCATCATGCGCGAGAACCTGGTGGAGCTGAACGATCGCCGTCTCTCGACGATCCCCATCCTCTTGGGCGGTGCGGCGCTCACCCGCACCTACGTCGAGCGGGACCTGCGCGAGGTGTACGAGGGGCGCCTGTTCTACGGGCGCGATGCCTTCGAGGGCCTGCGCACCATGGATCGCCTGGTCGAGCTCAAGCGCAGCGGGGAGGACGACCCGGCCTTCGGGCGGGAGATCTCCGAACGCAACGTGCCCAAACGGAGCCGCCTCGAGCCCGACACGACGCCGGTGGAGGGCCAGCCGGCCCGCTCCGAGGTGGCGGCCGACAACAAGCTCTTCCCGCCGCCCTTCGTGGGCAGCCGGGTGGCGAAGGGGATACCGCTCGACGACATCGCCGAGTTCCTCAACCTCACCGCACTCTTCCGCAACCAGTGGGGCTTCCGGCCCGAGAACGGCGAGAACGACACCGAGTTCAAGGACCGGGTCAAGGCAACCCTGCGCGAGCAGCTGGCCAAGGTCAAGGAGACCGACCTGTTGGTGCCCCAAGTCGCCTATGGACACTTCGCGGCCAACGCCGAGGGGGACGATCTCGTCATCTGGAAGGACGAGTCGCGGACCTCGGAATGGATGCGGTTCACCTTCCCACGCCAGCGCAAGGAGCCATGGCTCTGCATCTCGGACTTCTTCCGGCCGACGGACTCGGGCGAGGAGGACTTCGCCTCGTTCATGCTGTGCACCATCGGCTCGCGGGCCTCGGAGGAGACGGCGCGGCTCTTCGCGGAGAACCACTACCAGGACTATCTCTTTCTGCACGGCCTGAGCGTGGAGATGGCGGAGGCGACGGCGGAGTACTGGCACAAGCGCATCCGAGAGGAGCTCGGCTTCGTCGACGAGGACGGGCCGACCCTGACCGGCCTTTTCCGCCAGCAGTACCGGGGTGGCCGTTACTCGTGGGGCTACCCGGCGTGCCCGGATCTGACTGACAACGCCAAGGTCGTGGAGCTGTTGGGGGGCGACCGCATCGGCGTGACGGTCAGCGAAGGGTTCCAGCTGTTTCCCGAGCAGACCACCGACGCCATCGTCTGCCATCACCCAGAGGCCAAGTACTTCGTGGCGTGACACCGCCACGGGTCCGGCGGCCACCGACACCGCTTCGGACTCGAGTCGACGACGGTCGCAGCCGCAGACCACCACGCTCGTGTTGAGACTCGTCTCCTGCGCCCTCGCGGTGGCGTCTGTTCTGGTGGCACTCGGTGTCGCGGTCGGTGGAGGCGCTGCGCACGCGGCGCCGGTGGTCTCGGGCGACGCGACGTCGCTGGGCGCGATCGTCCCCGACCTGGGTTCCGGATACGCCGTCATGTCGCAAGGAGCACTCGACCCGCGGCAGGTTGCCTCGGACTCTCCTGACCCATCGGCTGTCGCCGGGGCCTTGTCGACCCTGGACAGGACGAACGGTACGTATGAGCGCGTCTGGCAGACCCACGGCGGTCTCGACCAGGTCCGAGACCTCCTGGTCCGCTTTCCCTCGCCAGAGCGGGCTCGGGCCTTCCTTAGGACGTTGCAACGGTCGCTCTCATCAGGTGAGATCGTGAGCAGGGGCTCGGTGGCCGCCGTCCCGGGTGCCCGTCTCGTGACGTATTTCGCCACAATCGGCGGTGCCGGTGCCGGTGCCGGTGTCGGTGTCGGTGTCGGTGTCGGTGAGGCCATCACCATGCGCACAGGTGCCTATGTCGCACTCCTGTCGTTCTTCGCGGTGGCGGCCACGAATCCGCTGCCCATCACGCCATCAGATGCCTCGCGGGTGGCGCGGTCGCAGTACGCCGCCATGGTGACGGCGCAGGGCGCTGCCGACAACCCGTCCCACGCCAGCGGCGACGCCTCCGCCGGCACGACCAGATCATCCTCGGGCGCAGCCATCGGCTGGGCCGTCCTGGTCGTCGCCGTCCTCTCCGCCGCCGTCGCCACTCCACTGGCACTGCACCGGCGAAGGGGGCAAAAAGGCGAGGATGCGACGGGAGCTGGGACCGGCTGAACCATGCCGTCGGGTCTATGCAAGCCTTGCATAGTTATGCGGAGAGACGGCCGTGACGCACGGCCGATCCGGGTGTATACGCGTGCCATATACGCCCCCACGCGTACCTCGGAAGGCAGGTTGGGCTGCATACTTATGCATCCGGCAGCACACACGATCTCAGGCGCACAGGGCCGGCGCCTCGGGCGGCCCCCCTCTCTCAGTGCCCGTGTGGCACGACAGCACCGGGTGAAGCCGCCGACGACGCGGCCTCCCGGGCGTGATAGCTCGAGCGCGTCAGGGGCGATGCCTCGATGTGGGAGATGCCCAGGGCCTTTCCCTGGGATCGGAGCCGCTCGAACTCCTCGGGCGACCAGTACCGCGAGACCGGAAGATGGTCGCGGCTCGGCCGCAGGTACTGGCCCACGGTGACGATGGTCACACCCACGGCGCCGAGGTCGGCCATGGTGGCGAGCACCTCGTCCTCGCGCTCGCCCAGGCCGACCATCAGACCGGACTTGGTGACGAGCCCGACCGCTCCCGCTCGGGCCAGGACGGCGAGGCTGCGGGCGTAGCCGGCGGACGGCCGGACCGCGCGCTGTAACCGAGCCACCGTCTCGATGTTGTGGTTGAGGACGTCGGGCTCCACTTCGAAGATGGTGTCGAGCGACGCCGCGTCCCCCTTGCAGTCGGAGATGAGCACTTCCACCGCCGTGCCGGGCGAACGGGTCCGAATGGCGCGAATGGTCGCTGCCATGGCGGCGGCACCTCCGTCGGGCAGGTCGTCGCGGGCCACGCAGGTGACCACGGCATGCCGGAGAGCCATACGGGCGACTGCGTCACCGACACGGTCGGGCTCGTCCGGCGACAGCGGCAGCGGACGCCGGGTGTCCACCTTGCAGAAGCCACAGGCACGCGTGCATCGCTCACCGTTGATCATGAACGTCGCCGTGCCGTCCGCCCAGCACTCGTAAATGTTGGGACAGCTCGCCTCCTCGCACACCGTCGCCAGGCCCAGTCCGTGGATCGTCGCGCCCAGCCGTCGATAGCCGCTGCCGATCCGGACCGGGACACGGAGCCACGGCGGCTTCCTCTCTCCGAGCTCCAGCCCGTCCTCGGGTGCGACTCCTGCCTGTCGCAGGCGCCGGAGGAGCGGTCGCTCCTCGGGGGAGGTCGCGGGCCCGACGGGCACGGGCACCGGCCCACCCACGACGTCGGAGCGCTCGGTGGCCCGGTCCGGAGCCAGTTCCTCGACGGCGCGGGCCACGAACGCCTCCACGACGGCATCCATGGTGACGTCGAGCCCCTCCGCCTGCAGCGACGTCACGCCCCGGTCGGCGATCCCACACGGCACGATGTGGGAGAACATCGCCAGGTCGGTGCTCACGTTGAGCGCGACGCCGTGCACGGTGCGTCGTCGCCGGCCGGATCGGAGCGTGCGGACGCCGACGGCTGCGATCTTGCGGGGAGTCCTCCCGTCGGGATCGATCCAGACCCCGGGATACCCGTCCACGTGGTGCGCCCCGGGAAGGCCGAGATCGGCCAAGGTGGCCTCGACGATCCGCTCGAGTCGGCGCACGTGCGCCGGACCCGATCCGGGGTCGTCGGGCACGGTGACGATCGGGTAGGCCACCAGCTGTCCGGGCCCGTGGTAGGTGACGTCGCCTCCACGGTCCGCCCGCACCAGCGCGGCACCCACCCCGACGGGGTCCGCCAGCACGTGGCGGATGTCGGCATGGGCACCGAGGGTGTAGGTGTGCGGGTGCTGCAGCAGGAGGAGATAGTCGTCGGAGGCGCCACGCGCCAGCGCGTGCTGGAGCACGTCCGCCTCGTGGTAGGGGACCGTCCCGAGCGTGCGGATGCGCAGCACCGGGTCCCGCTCCGGTCTCAGAGCTCGGCGGCCCAGTCGCGCGTCCCCAACAGCTCCGCCACGCGAGACAGGAAGAGCGAGACGTAGGCGCCGTCGACGGCCCGGTGGTCCCAGCTCATGCCGAGAACGCCCGTCGAGTGGATGGCGATGGACTCGGAACCGTCGGGCTGCGTGACCACCACCGGCCTGCGGGCGATGCCGTCGGTGGCCAGGATGGCCACCTGCGGCTGGTTGATGATCGGCACGGTGAAGTACGTGCCGAACGGGCCGTCATTGGTGATGGAGAACGTCCCGCCGGCGATGTCGTCGGCGTTGAGCTGCCGGCTGCGTGCCCGCTCGGCGAGATCGCGGATCCGCCGGGCGACGCCCCGCAACGTGACCTCCTCGGCCCGCGGGATGACCGGCACGATGAGGCCTTCGTGAGAGAGGTCGACCGCGATGCCCAGATTGACCTCCGCGTGCACGAGCAGCGACTCGTCGACCACCGACGCGTTCAGCAGGGGGAAGTCGCGTAGGGCTTCGACGGCGGCACGCGCCACGAAGGGCAGGTACGTCAGCGTGAAGCCCTCCTCGGCCTTGAAGCGGTCGCCCCAGGCGGTGCGCACCCGCTCCACCGCCTCGAAGTCGACCTCTTTGGCGATGAAGGCGTGGGGCGAGGTCGCCTTGGAGCGGACCATGTGCTCCGCCGTCCGGCGGCGCATGTTGGAGAAGGGGACGATCTGATCGCCCGCAGCGCGGAAGGTCGCCATGGAGACGGGCGGTGCCGCCGGGGCCAACCGGGCGGGCGGGGCTGCCGGAGCGGGCACGGCCGGGGCCGGCGCTGCGGCCGGAGGCGGCGACGGGGCCGGCAGTGGCGGTGGCGCGGGTGCCGGCGCTGGTGGCGGCGGGGCGGCGGGGGGCACAGCGGATGCCACGGCCGCGGCCGCCCGCCGGGCCTCGACGACGCGCAGGGCGTCCTCGCGGGTGATCCTCCCACCCGCTCCGGTGCCGGCCACCTCGGCTTCGCTGATGCCGTTCTCCGAGAGGATGCGGCGCACCATGGGCGAGAGCAGCATCGGCTCGGTCCCCGCCTCTTCCGCCGGCGCGGGCGCGGCCGCGGGAGCCGGCGGTGGCGGGGCGGCTGCGGGAGCCGGTGGCGGTGCGGCCGCGGGAGCCGGCGGTGGTGCGGTTGCGGGAGCCGGCGGTGGTGGTGCGGCCGCGGGAGCACTCGGTGGCGGCGCGGCCGTCGCCGCTGCGCCGTCGCCCGCAGGGGCGCCGGCGGACCCGTCGCCGATCACGGCCAGCTTCACACCGACCTCGACCGTCTCGCCCTCGGGGACCAGGATCTCGGTGAGCACCCCCGCCGCGGGTGAGGGCACCTCGGAGTCCACCTTGTCCGTCGAGACCTCGAAGAGCGGCTCGTCGCGCGCGACAGCGTCACCGATGCCCTTCATCCAGCGGGTGATCGTGCCTTCGGTGACGGTCTCACCGAGCTGCGGCATCATCACGTCAGCCAACGTGGAGTCCCCTTCCGGTCAGCGCCAGCACCGTCTCGCCGAACGTCTCGGACAAAGAGGGGTGCGGCTGGATGAACTGCGCCACTTCGTCGGGGAAGGCCTCCCAGTTGACGGCCAGATACCCGCCGCTCAGCTGCTCGGTGACCCACGGGCCACAGAGGTGCACCCCCAGGACCCGCCCGGCCGAGCCGTCCGGCCGCCTTTCCGCCACGATCTTCACGAGGCCGTCGGTGTCCCCGATGATCTGTGCCCGGCTGTTCCCGCCGAAGGGGTCCTTCTTGGTCACCACGTCGAGGCCGTCCGCGCGGGCCTGCGCCTCGGTCATGCCGCAGAACGCCACCTCGGGGTGGCAGTAGATGGCCCACGGGACCTTGCCGTTGTCGACGGGGACCACGGGTTCACCGAGCATCCCCTTCACCGCCACGATCGCCTCGGCGAAGCCGACGTGGGCGAGCTGGGGCGTTCCCGCCACGATGTCGCCCACGGCATAGACCCCGGGCACACCGGTCCGCTGGTACGCGTCGGCCACGACGAACCCCCGCTCGTCGATGGTCACGCCGACGCCCTCGGCCACCAGGCCCTCAGTCCGCGGGCGGCGGCCCACCGAGACCACCACGGCCTCGACGTCCCAGGCCTGCTCCCCTGCTCGCAGCGTCGTGACGCTCCCGTCCGCGGCCGGGGTGTGGCCCTGGACCATGGCGCCGGTGACGATGTCGATCCCGCGCTTCTTGAACGACCGCGCCACCAGCCGGACGATGTCGTCGTCACAGCCCGGGAGGATGGATTCGAGAGCCTCGACGATCGTGACCTTGGACCCCAGGTCGGCCAGCAGCGATGCGAACTCGCAGCCGATGACGCCACCGCCCACCACGGCCACCGAGGATGGCAGCGCCTTGAGGTCGAGGAACTCGTCAGAGGTCAGAACCCATCGTCCGTCGACCTCGAACCCCGGCAGGGTCCGCGGGACCGATCCCGACGCCAGGACGACGTTGCGCCCGGACACGACCGTGCCGGCGTCCTCGCCCTCGCTCACCGAGACGCGAGTGCCCGCCTCGAGCCGGCCGACCCCGTGCAGCGTCGTGACCTTGCGTCCCTTGAGCAGGCCCGAGAGCCCCCGGAACAGCTTGTCGACCACGGCGTTCTTGCGATCCTGGCTGACGGCGAAGTCGACGGAGACGCCCGAGACCCCGATGCCGAACTCCTTGGACCCCTCGACGGTCCGGCGCACGGCAGCTGTCTCGAGGAAGGACTTGGCCGGGATGCAGCCGCGGTGCAGGCAGGTTCCGCCCACCTTGTCGCGCTCGACGACGGCGACGGACAGGCCGGCTGCGGCACCGTAGAGCGCGGTCGCGTAGCCGCCGGGACCGCCGCCGATGACGACGATGTCGAATTCGCCCTCTGCGCCTGCGCTCATCGCGTGTCCTCTTCCTCTGTGCTGACGGTCGTCCGGCGCGGTCGGCTCCCCCGAACGTCTCGATCGCACGGGTTGAGTCCTCGCACGGGGTTGAGTCCTCGACCGCCTGCGCGTGTCCAGCGGGCAGCCTACCGTCCGATCAGGTCATTCCCGACGGGTCACGGCGCCCGGTGTCGGCCGCGCCACGCCGTGCGAACTGGTCCCGACACCGGCGTCGGCGGCGAGAGTGGCCAGTTCGTCCACACGGTCGTTCCAGGGGTCTCCCGAGTGCCCCTTGACCCAGCGGAAGCGCACGCCCACGCCACCGTCGAGGGCCAGTGCCAGCAGCGGTTCCCACAGGTCGCGGTTCGCCACCGGCTTGTTCTGGGAGTTCCGCCAGTCGCGGCGCCGCCATCCCTTCCACCATGAGTCGGTGAAGCACTTGACGACGTAGGTGGAGTCGGAGACGACCTCGATCCCCGCCGCGGGCGCGTCGGCGGCCAGGGTTCGCAGGGCCTCGAGCACGGCCGTGATCTCCATGCGCTGGTTGGTGGTGCGGGCATCGGCCCCGCTGGCATAGGCGCCGCCGGGCACCGCCCAGGCCCATCCGCCCGGCCCGGGGTTCCCCCGGCACGCGCCGTCGGTGTACACGACGAGGGGGGCGCCGTTGTCAGCCATGACAAATGTGTAACACCAACCGGCGGTGGTCATGGTGGTGCCCTCGCTCCCGGTACCGTTGGACCCGATGCTGTTCGACGGGATCAGCCACCAGGTTCCCGACACCGATCCGGGCGAGACCGAGGAATGGCTCGATTCCTTCGACGCCGTCGTCGACGCCAGGGGTCGCTCCAGGGCGCGCTACCTGCTGATGAAGCTCCTCGAGCGAGCCCGCACCAAGCAGGTCGACTTCCCGGCGACGGTGTCGACCCCGTACGTGAACACGATCCCGGCCGACGCCGAGCCGTGGTTCCCGGGCGACGAGTACCAGGAGCGCCGGATCCGCGCCTACATCCGCTGGAACGCGGCCGCCATGGTCACCCGCGCCAACACCCGCACGGAGGGCATCGGCGGGCACCTCTCGACGTACGCCAGCTCGGCTGCGCTCTACGAGGTCGGCTTCAACCACTTCTTCCGGGGCAAGGCGGACGGTGGCTGGGGCGATCAGGTCTTCTTCCAGGGCCACGCCTCGCCGGGGATCTACGCCCGGGCCTACGTCGAGGGACGCCTCAGCGAGGCCGAGCTCGACAACTTCCGTCACGAGGTCGGCGGTGGCCTGCCCAGCTATCCGCATCCCCGCTCGCTCCCCGACTTCTGGGAGTTCCCCACGGTCTCCATGGGTCTCGGGCCGATCGCCGCCACGTATCAGGCACACGTCAACCGCTACCTGCACCTGCGCCAGCTCGTGGACACGAGCGGCAGCCGCGTCTGGTGCTTCGTGGGCGACGGCGAGATGGACGAGCCCGAAGCGATCGGCGCGCTCGGCGTGGCCGGGCGGGAGCACCTCGACAACCTGATCTTCGTGGTCAACTGCAACCTGCAGCGCCTCGACGGTCCCGTGCGGGGCAACGGGAAGATCATCCAAGAGCTCGAAGCCGTGTTTCGCGGCGCGGGCTGGAACGTCATCAAGGTGATCTGGGGCTCCCGCTGGGACGCCCTGTTGGCCAAGGACGTCGACGGCGTGCTGCTCGACCGCATGAACACCACCGTCGACGGGGAGTTCCAGAAGCTGGCCGTCGAGTCGGGCGCCTACATCCGGGAGCACTTCTTCGGTCCCGACCCCCGGCTGCGCAGGCTGGTCGAGGACCTCAGCGACGACGACCTCGTCTCGCTCCCCCGCGGCGGGCACGACTACCGCAAGCTCTACGCCGCCTACAAGCTCGCCACCGAGCAGCGGGGCGCACCGACCGCCATCCTGGCCAAGACGATCAAGGGTTGGACCCTCGGCCCCGAGATCGAGGCCCGCAACGCCACGCACCAGATCAAGAAGATGACCAAGGCCCAGCTGCGCACGCTGCGCGACCGCCTGTACCTGACCGACGACATCCCCGACTCCGCCCTCGAGGCCGGCGAGCCGCCCTACATCCGTCCGGCCGCCGGTTCCGACGCCATGGAATACCTGCGGGCGCGCGGGCGCGTGCTCGCCGGGCCGGTGCCCGTGCGCGTCGTGCGACCGGCGCCGGCCCTGCGCCCCGACGACAAGGTCTTCGAGGAGTTCGCGGCCGGTTCGGGCAAGCAGTCGGTGTCGACCACGATGGTGTTCGCCCGGCTTCTGCGCAACCTCGTGCGCGACCCGACCGTGGGTCCGCTGGTGGCGCCCATCGTGTCCGACGAGGCCCGCACCTTCGGGCTCGAGCCCCTGATCGCCGAGGCGAAGATCTACGCGCCCGACGGCCAGAACTACGTGCCCGTCGACGCCGACCTGCCCCTCAAGTACGCCGAGAGCTCTTCGGGCCAGCTCCTCCAGGAGGGGATCACCGAGGCCGGCGCCCTGGCGTCGTTCATCGCGCTGGCGACGTCGTACGCCACCTGGGGCCAGTCGATGCTGCCCGTCTACCTCTTCTATTCGATGTTCGGCTTCCAGCGCGTCGGCGACCTGGCCTGGGCGCTGGGCGACATGCGTGGCCGCGGCATCCTGGCCGGCTGCACGGCCGGGCGAACCACGCTCATGGGCGAAGGGCTCCAGCACGACGACGGGCAGTCGCCGCTGCTGGCCTCCACCAACCCGGCCGCCATGGTCTACGACGCCTCGTTCGCCTACGAGGTGGCGGTGATCATGGAGGCGGCCGTGACCGAGATCCTGGGCGCGGCACCGCGGGACCGGTTCTGGTACCTCACCCTCTACAACGAGACCTACCCCATGCCGCCGTTGCCCGAGGGCGAGGAGGGCGAGGCGAGGCGCCGGGGCATCGTCGCCGGCGCCTACCGCTACGCACCCGCACCCGCATCCGCACCCGGAACCGACGGGCCGGGCGACCTGCGCGCCTCGCTCTGCTTCTCCGGCCCGATGTGGAGCGTGGCGGTCGAGGCGCAGCGGATCCTGTCCGAGCGCTACGGCGTCCGCGCCGATCTCTGGGCCGTCACCTCGTGGACCAGGCTGCGCAGCGAGGCGCTGGAGGTCGAGCGCTGGAACCGGCTGCACCCCACCGAGGAGCCCCGCCGGGCCTACGTCACGTCCCTGTTGGGTCGGAGCTCCGATCCGGTGGTCGCCATCACCGACTACCTGCGCTCCGTCCCCGACCAGGTGTCCCGCTTCGTCGAGCGCCCCTACACCTCCCTGGGCACCGACGGGTTCGGCCGCTCCGACGCACGGGACGCCCTGCGTTCCTACTTCGAGGTCGATGCCGCCCACGTCGTCGTCGCCGTCCTCGAACAACTGGCCCGCCAGGGGCGCATCGACCCCGAACCGGTGCACGCCGCCATCGAGGAGGCCGGCATCGACCCCGATCGGATCGCCCCCTTCACGGTCTGAGCGCGTTCGGTCAGCGGCGCTGTGCCGAGACGAGTGCGTCCCGGGTGATCTGCATCTGACCGAGATGCTGGAACAGCTCCTCGAGGACGTGCAGGAGCACCGCCCCCTTGCTCAGGGCGTAGGGAACGGCCGCGGCACCGGGGTCACGCCCGACGTCGGCCGGGGGCGTCCAGGAGTCCAGGTCGACCAGGTCCTCCCGCAGACGCCGGCGCGCCTGCTCGGTGCGCCGCAGCAGCGGTGCCACCTCCCCGCCGGCGGTGAACTCCGCCGCCCGGTCGCGCCGCACGGCGCGCTCGGCCACCGCCGCCCCGCCCCAGTACTCCATGACGCCGAGGCAGTGGGTCAAGATGACATAGGGCGAGTTGGCGTCGCGGAAGGGCGGGCGGCGGTTGGCCAGGTCGTCGCCGAGCTCCTCGACGATCTTCGCCATCCCGCCCAGAGCGAGATCGACGAACCACAGGTAGTCGTCCGCCGAGACGGCGATCGGCGCGTCCCGGGCGGGCTCAGTGGGCGATCCAGGCATCGGGGTCCGTCACCAGCCTCTGGACGTTGGCGGGCAGCTTGCCGGCGATCACGTCGGCCAGCGTGACGTTCTCGAGCACCGAGCGCAGGCTGGCCCGCACGGCGACCCAGACCTGCTGCAGGTTCTCGGCCGCGCCGTCGTAGTTCGTCGCCTCGGGCCGGTAGCCGCGCACCTCGGCCAGGGGGCCGTCGAGCGCCCTGATCACGTCGGCGATGGTGACGGTTCCCGGCGCACGCACCAGCCGGTAGCCGCCTTCGGCCCCGCGCTGGCTGGCCACGATGCCGGCCCGGCGCAGGTCGGCCAGGATCGCCCCGAGGAAGC
Source organism: Acidimicrobiaceae bacterium (assembly GCA_027306605.1). Classification (GTDB taxonomy): domain Bacteria; phylum Actinomycetota; class Acidimicrobiia; order Acidimicrobiales; family RAAP-2; genus Bog-473. Next base: position 199,387 of record DAHUZK010000040.1, on the reverse strand, counting down.
GCGGTGGCAGCCCCTGCTCCCCGGCCAGTGCCTCGGCCGTCTGCGGCGTCCCGGCCGCAGCAAGGGCGAGAAGGGCGCGGATGCCGTAGTCGACCTTGGCCGGGATGTGCATGGGCGAGAGTCTGCCCGCGCCGTGCCCCGCTCGGCACGTCCGGTTGCGTCACCGGGGGGACACCGGTGACCGGCCCCTGGGGACCCGGTGACCGGCCCCTGGGGACACCGGTGACCGGCCCGGGGGTCGGGCAGGGGCGACGGTAGAGTCGGGCCCGTGCCCAAGCGCTCGCTGCACCTGAGCCAGGACCCCGACGCCGACAAGGTGCTCTCCGAGAGCTCGCTCGCCCTGCTGGTGGGCATGGTCCTCGATCAGCAGATCCCGATCGAGAAGGCTTTCTCGTCCCCCGCCGTCCTGGCGCGGCGCATGGGCTCGCCGCTCGATGCTGCCACCATCGCCGCCATGGACCCCGACGAGCTGGCGACGCTCTTCAAGGAGCGCCCGGCGCTGCACCGGTTCCCGGGCTCCATGGCCGGGCGCGTCCAGGACGTCTGCCGGGCCGTGGCCGAGCAGTACGGCAACGACGTCACGGGGATCTGGAAGGGCGTGCGCACCGGCGACGAGCTCGTGGCCCGCCTGCGCGCCCTGCCCGGCTTCGGCGCCCAGAAGGCGAAGATCTTCGCCGCGCTGCTGGGCAAGCAGCTCGGCGTGCGGCCCGAGGGCTGGCGGGAGGCGACCGCCCCCTACGGTGCCGAGGGGAGCCACCTCTCGGTGGCCGACATCACGGACCAGAAGAGCCTCGACGAGGTCCGGGCCACGAAGCGGGCCATGAAGGCCGGCGCCCGGGCGTGACCCGCCCCGACCTCGGGGGGCGGCACCTCTACCTCTGCACGCCGGACCGGCCGGACCTCGCCGCCTTCGTCGCCGCCTGCATCGAGGGTGGCGTCGACGTCGTGCAGCTGCGCGAGAAGCACCTCGAGGCGAGGCCGCTGCTGGCGCGCGCCCGCCTGGTGGCCGAGGTGTGCCGCGACCTCGACGTGCCCTTCGTGCTCAACGACCGCCCCGACCTGGCGCTCGAAGCCGGTGCCGACGGGGTGCACGTCGGCCAGGACGACGCGCCCGTGGCGCTGTGCCGCCGCATCCTCGGTCCGGACGCCGTCGTCGGCCTCTCGACGCACGCGCCCGAGGAGCTCGAGACAGCCTTGGGCCAGGACGTCTCCTACCTCTCCGCCGGGCCCGTCGAGGCCACGCCGACCAAGCCGGGACGGCCCGGGACCGGCAGTGGCTACGTCACTCTGGCCACTGCACGCGCCAACGTCCCGGTCTTCGTGACCGGTGGCGTGACGCCCGAGAAGATCCCGGAGCTGGCGGCGAGAGGCGTTCGCCACTTCGTCGTGGTTCGGTACCTGACCCGAGCGCCCGACGCCCGGCGCGCGGCTCGGGCGCTGCGCCACGCGATCGATCGAGCGTTGAGTAGCGCGCCGCCGGCGGCCTGAGCCACGCCGTCAGGTCTTCGCTCCTCTCCGTCACGTAGCACGTCTCGGCCGGAGGGACGTCCCGGTTGAGCCCGCGTCCCCGATGTTGTGGTCGCCGAGTGTGGGCGCTGATGTTGTGGTCGCCTAGTGCTGGCGCTCCAGCCAGCCGACCAGGATGGCGATCACCCGGGGGTCGGCGCGCAGCCAGTGGCCCGCCCCGAGCACGACGTGCAGCTCGGAGGGGCCGGTGGCGGTGTCGGCCAGCTCCCGCGCCGCCGGCACCGGCACGTCGGGGTCGTCGGACCCGTGGACCATCAGGAGCGGCCGCCCCTTGAGGAGCGCCGCGTCCTCCGCCGGGTGCAGCACGGACAGCTCCTTGACCCAGGCGTCGGCCGAGGCCGGGAAACCGGCCGTCTTCACCACGCCCGTCCGCCGGCAGTGCTCGAGGAACGTCGCCGGATCGGGCACGAGCGCCTCCAGGTCGGCGGGCGTGCCCAGGCAGGCCACGCCCTTGACCCGCTCGTCGCGCGCCGCCAGGTGCAGCGCCAGCACGCCGCCGAACCCGAAGCCGATCACGAGGCGCGGCGCCGGTTCGGGGACCTCGGTGTCGGCCACGAAGGTCAGGTCGTCCAGCCAGCCGAGCGGCGAGAAGTCTCCGGCCGAGTCGCCCGCGCCGCGCAGGGCGGCGGTCACGACGCGCCAGCCCGACTCGCGGGTGAGCCGGTCGGCCAGGGAGGGAAAGGTCAGCGCGATGTCCGAGGCCGTGCCCTTGGGCCGCGGCAGGTCGTGGCAGAGCACGACGTGGCCGCGGACGGGCGCGCCGGGGCCGACCGCGCTGGCGTACACCGACAGCTCCCCCGCCGGTCCGGTGCGGGTCCGGAAAGGCCTCGGCATCCTCGAGCCCCCGGAGGTCTCGACCGAGCGGGCCCCGCCTAGATCCCGATGCGCTGCGCCAGCAGCTCTCGGTGGTAGGACGGGTCGCCCAGGAGCAGCTCGGAGGACTTGGCCCGCTTGAAGTACAGGTGGGCCGGGTGCTCCCAGGTGAAGCCGATGCCGCCGTGGATCTGGATGTTCTCGGCGGCGGCGTGGAAGTACGCCTCCGAGCAGTAGGACTTGGCCAGCGAGGCCACCACGGGCAGCTCGTCGGAGTCCTCCGCCGCGGCCCAGGCCGCGTAGTAGGCGGCCGACTTGGCCGATTCCACCTCGAGCAGCATGTCGGCGCACTTGTGCTTGATGGCCTGGAAGCTGCCGATGGGCCGCCCGAACTGGATGCGGGTCTTGGCGTACTCCACCGACGCGTCGAGCACGTGCTGGGCCCCGCCGACCTGTTCGGCGGCCAGGGCCACTGCGGCGAGGTCGAGCGTCTTGGACAGTCCGGGCTCGGCGCCGCCGTCGGTGCCGAGCAGCGCGGCGGGGGTGCCGGAGAACTCGAGGCGTGCCTGCTTGCGCGTCTGGTCCATCGTGGGCAGCGGTGTGCGGGTCATCCCCGCCGCGTCCCCCTGCACGGCGAACAGCGAGACGCCCTTGCCCGTGCGCGCCGCCACGACGATCAGGTTGGCCACGTGGCCGTCGATGACGAACATCTTGTGGCCGTCGAGCGCCCACCCGTCGCCCTTCTGCTCGGCCCTGCACTCGATCCCGCCGAAGTCCCACTTCCCGTTGTCCTCGGTGATGGCGAGGGTGGCGATCGTCTCGCCCGAGGCGATGCCGGGCAGGTAGCTCTTCTTGGCGTCGTCGTCGCCCGACGTCAGCAACGCGTTGGCCGCCAGCGCCACCGAGGCGAAGAACGGGGCGCACAGGAGCGCGGCGCCCATCTCCTCGAGCACGACCAGCAGCTCGACGTAGGTGAAGCCCGAACCCCCGAACGCCTCGGGGATGGTCAGCGACTGCAGGCCGAGCTGGTCGGCCATCTGGCCCCACACCGCCGGGTCGTAGCCCTCGGTGGTGTCCATCAGGCGGCGCACCTCGGTCTCGGGAGACTTCTCGGCGAGGAAGCGCCGCACCGAGGCGCGCAGCTCCTCCTGCTCGTCACTGAAGGCGAAATTCATGCCCGGGCTCCTCTGACTCTCCCCCCGGCAGCCCGCCGGCGGTGCATCGCTTGGTCCAGCACGGGTGTCTACCAGACCCGGAGCCGCGGCGACCACACCGCCGAGCGGCGCGACCACACCGCCGAGCGTGTGCCACGCTGGGGCCATGGGACAGCTGGAGAAGATCTGGAGCGACGCGGCCGCCGAGGTCCACAAGATCGTCGTGGGCCCCATGGACAACAACGTCTACATCCTGCGTTGCCGGGCCACGGGCGACGCCGTGCTGGTCGACGCCGCCAACGAGCACGAGGCCCTGCTCGAGATCTGCCCGCGGCTCGGCGTGCGCTCGGTGGTCGAGACCCACGGCCACTGGGACCACATCCAGGCCGTGCCGGCCGTGCGCGACGCCGGCTATTCCGTGGCCGTGACCAGCGCCGACGCCGGCATGCTGCCGAGCTACGACGAGATCCTGCGCGACGACGAGACGCTCGAGGTCGGCGAGCTGCGCATCACGACGGTGGCCACCCCGGGCCACACGCCCGGCTCCATCTGCTTCGCCGTCGAGGGCACCAACCTCCTCTTCAGCGGCGACACCCTCTTCCCCGGCGGGCCCGGCAACACGTCCTTCGAGGGCGGCGACTTCCCGACCATCATCGAGTCGATCGATCGCCGCATCTTCGCCCGCTTCGCCCCCGACACCCTGGTCCTGCCCGGGCACGGCGACGCCACCACCGTGGGGAAGGAGTCCCCGCACCTCCAGGAATGGGTGGACCGGGGTTGGTGAGCCGCCCCGTGCCCCGCCGCCGGCAGGGCCTCGGGCGGCCGCAGGGCGGTGGCCTGTCCGAAAAACCCGACCAAAAAGGTAAGCTTTAGCCATGGAGCCGACACCCGCACTGCTCGAGATCCGCGACCTGCACGTCTCGGCCGAGGACGGTCCCATCCTGCGTGGCGTCGACCTGACCGTGGGCGCCGGCGAGGTCCACGCCCTCATGGGCCCCAACGGCGCGGGCAAGTCCACCCTGGCGGGTGCGCTGCTGGGCCATCCCGCCTACACCGTCACGGCAGGGAGCATCCTCCTCGGCGGGGAGGACGTCACGGGCTGGCCCACCGACGTGCGGGCCAAGGCCGGGCTCTTCCTGGCCTTCCAGTACCCCGAGGCCATCGACGGGGTGTCGGTGACGCAGTTCCTGCGCCAGGCCATGGCGGCGCGCAAGGGCACCGAGGTCTCGGTGCTCGAGGTGCGCGTGCTCATGACCGAGTGGATGGAGCGCCTCGGCATGGACAGCTCCTTCGCCAGCCGCCACCTCAACCAGGGGTTCAGCGGTGGCGAGAAGAAGCGCAACGAGATCTTGCAGATGGCGCTGCTCGAGCCGCTCGTGGCCGTCCTCGACGAGACCGACTCGGGCCTCGACATCGATGCGCTGCGGGTGGTGGGCCGCGGCGTGCGAGCCGTGCGCGAGGCCAGGCCCTCCCTCGGCGTGCTGGCCATCACGCACTACGAGCGGTTGCTCGAAGAGCTCGTGCCCGACGCCGTGCACATCCTGGTGGACGGGCGCATCGTGGCGAGCGGCGGCCCCGAGCTGGCGGCCACCATCGAGCGCGAGGGATACGAGGCATGGCGATGAGCGCCACGCCGGCGGACGGCACGCCGATCGACGGGGCGCCGCTGCCCCTCAACACCGAGGCGCTGCGCAAGGACTTCCCGCTGCTGGCGCGCACGGTGAACGGGCGGCCCATCGTGTATCTCGACGCCGCCGCCTCCGCGCTCCAGCCCCGCTCGGTGATCGACGCCATGACCCGCTACTACGAGCGCTCGCACGCCAACGTGCACCGGGGCGTCTACGCCACCGCCGAGGAGGCCACCGCCCTCTACGAGCGGGCCCGCCTCGCCGCCGGCCGCTTCGTCGGCGCGCCGAACCCGGCGGCCGAAGTCGTCTTCACCAAGAACACCACCGAGTCGCTCAACCTGGTGGCGCGCTCGTGGGGCCGGGACAACCTGCGCGCCGGCGACGCCGTGCTCCTCACCGAGATGGAGCACCACTCCAACATCGTGCCGTGGATGCTCCTCTCCGAGGAGCTGGGCGGCCTCGACCTGCGCTACCTGCCGGTCGACGGTGACGGCCGCCTCGTGCTCGACGACCTCGAGCGCCTGCTCGACGGCGTGAAGGTCGTCGGCATCTCGGCCATGTCCAACGTGCTCGGCACCATCAACCCCGTGCGCCTCGTGGCCGACGCCGCCCACCGGCACGGCGCCGTGGTCGTGGCCGACGGCGCGCAGCTGGTGCCGCACGCGCCGGTGGACGTGCAGGAGCTGGGTGCCGACTTCATCGCCTACTCGGGCCACAAGGCCATGGGGCCCACCGGCATCGGCGTGCTGTGGGGCCGGGCCGAGCTGCTCGAGTCCATGCCCCCGTTCCTCGGCGGCGGCGGGATGATCCTCGACGTCAAGCTCGACTCCTTCCGCCCCGCCCCGCCCCCGGCGCGCTTCGAGGCGGGCACGCCCCCCATCGCCGAAGCCGTGGGGCTGACGGCGGCGCTGGCCTACCTCGACGACATCGGCATGGAGCGCATCCGGGCCCACGAGCGGGCGCTGACCGACCATGCGCTGGCCCGCCTGGACGAGAAGCTGGGCCGCGACGTCACGATCTTCGGACCGCCGGCCGGACCCGACCGCGGGGGCGTCCTCTCCTTCGCCTACCGCGACGTGCACGCCCACGACCTGGCCCAGGTCCTCGACCAGTACGGCGTCTGCGTGCGGCCGGGCCACCACTGCGCCAAGCCGCTCATGCGCACGCTGGGCGTGCAGGCCACGGCGCGGGCCTCGTTGTCCCTGTTCAGCGACGACAACGACATCGAGGTGCTGATCGAGGGATTGCTCGAAGCCGGTAGGTTGTTCGGCTGATGGCCGACCTCGAAGAGCTGTACCGCGAGATCATCCTCGACCACTACCGCTCACCGCGCAACCGCGGTGAGCTGGCGTCGCCCCCGGCCCACCGCGTCGAGGGCTTCAACCCGCTGTGCGGGGACGAGGTCGTCGTGTCCCTGCTGGTCGAGGACGGCACACTGGCCGACCTCAAGATCGGCGGCTCGGGCTGCTCCATCAGCCAGTCCTCTGCGTCGCTGATGTCGGCCGCCGTCAAGGGCAAGCCCCTCGACGAGGTGCGTCGGCTCATCAACACCTTCAAGGGCATGATGAGCATCCACGAGGCCTCGCTCGGCCACGACCACCCGCACGACGGCAACGGCAGCGGCGCCGAGGTGCTGGAGGGCGAGCCCGAGGAGATCGATCTCGACAAGCTCGGGGAGCTGGCGGCGCTGCAGGGTGTCGTCAAGTTCCCGGTGCGCATCAAGTGCGCCACCTTGAGCTGGAACGCGCTGGCGCAGGGACTCGACGAGGTGGCCGCCGGCGCCTGAGCTGAGCCGGCGCCCGAGCTGAGCCGGCGCCCGAGCTGAGCCGGCGCCCGAGCCCGTGCCGGCGGGCCGATCAGCCTCCGACCGAGCGCACCCAGGACTGCGCCACCGCCGCCGGCTGCTCCTGCTTCGCCGTCACGTCCAGGTTGAGCTTGGAGATGGCGTCCGTCGTCAGCTTGGCGTCGATGTGGTCGAGCACCGAGGCCACGCCTGAGGTGTCCACGGACTTGCGGATCACCGGCACGATGTAGTCGGCGCCCTCGAGGTGCTTGTTGTCCGTCAGCGCCACGAACTTGTTGGACACCACGTTGCCGTCGCTCGAGAAGAGCTCGACCACCTGCACCTCGCCGTTCTTCAGCGCGGCGACGCTCAGCGGTCCGGCCTCGTCCAAGGACTTGAACCCGGCGAAGTGCAGGCCGTAGACCTTCTTCAGGCCCGGCTCGCACCCGGCGAAGGTCGGGCATTCGGGCGGCCCGCCCAGCGTGAGCTTCGCGGCGTCGGGCTTGAGGCTCGAGAGCGTCGTCAGGTGGTACTTCTTCGCCGTCGCCTGCGTCACGGCGAACACGTTGGTGTCGAGGGCCTTCGACGCCGCCAGCACGGTGACGCCGTGCGACGCCAGCGCCTTGCGGTCGGCCGGGATGGCGGTGGCGATGTTGTCGCCCGCCGGCTGGGGGTTCCCGCCGTGCAGGTAGCCGAGCAGGGAGGCGGCGTAGTCGGGCTCGAGGTCGATCTGTCCGTTCTCGATCGCCGGCACCACGATGGCCCGGGTGCCGAGGGCCGGCTTCACCGTGACCTGGTACCCCGCCTTGCGCAGGACGTCGGCCCAGATGTTCGAGACGATGGCCTGCTCCTCGAAGTTGGTCGAACCGATGGTGATGGACGGCTTCGCCGACGCACCGGCGGGCACAGCGGGGAGCGCCAGGACGGCGAGAAGGGTGGTGGCGGCGGTCAGCGCCCCGAGGGCGCCTGCGGCGAGTGAGCGGGTGAGACGCACGAGCGAGCCTTTCGGTAGTCGGGCCGGGGACCCTCGGTGGTGACGAGGCAAGACCGTAACCTGAAGTTCAAGGATCCGAAATAGTGACTTCTTCCATCGGAGATGTCAATGTTCGGGGACGACGTCGGGGAGCCCGGAGGCGCCGGCGCCCAGGAGACCGCGCGGGCTGCGCAGGGACCTCGTCCGCTCCCGCAGGGGCCGCGGCGTGAGGGCCCGGCTCGCCAGGGTGAGGACCCCCGCCACGGCGGCCGCCAGGACCGCCACGAGGAGGGCACCGCCGAAGGCCAGCACCGTGTTGCCGGTGTTCAGCCCGGTGATGACGTAGGTGCCGAGGTCCGTGTAGCTGACGTAAGCGGCGAGGGTGGACGTGGCGACCACCTCGATCGAGGCCGTCCTGATGCCCGCCATGACGAAGGGCACGGCCAGCGGCGCCTCGACGCGCCCGAGGACCTGGGCGCCCGTGAGCCCCATGGCCTTGGCCGCGTCGCGCACGTCGGCGTCGACCTCGCGCATGCCCACGTAGGTGTTGGTGAGGATCGGGGGGATGGCGAGCGCGGTCAGGGCGAGCCAGGCGGCGAGGAACCCGTTCCACGTGAGCGAGATGGCGGGCTGGACGGCGAGCAGTGTCAGGAGCGCCAGCGTGGGCACGGCCCGGAAGGCGTTGGCGGCGTTCACGGCGACCAGACCACCGCGCCCGGTGTGGCCGAGCACCACGCCGAGGCCGCCACCGAGGACGACGGCCGTCGCCACCACGGCCGCCGAGAGGGTGAGCTGGTGCCAGAAGAGCAGCGGGATGCCCTGGGAACCCGACCAATTGGCCGAGCTGGTCAGCCAGTCCCACACCTGGGCCAGGAAGGACATCTCAGGCTGCCCCCCCGGCGCGGCGCCGGCGCCGGCGCCGGCGCGACCACGGCACCAGCAGCCGCTCGGCCCCGACGAGGAGGAGGTCGGCCACGGCGGCGAGCGCGACGGACAGGACGAGGCCGACGATGATCGGCGTGTTGTACCCGATGGTGAACCCGTAGGTGATCTGCTGCCCCAGCCCGCCGAGCCCGATCAGCGCGGTGACCGTCACCAGTCCGATCACGGTCGCCATGGCGACGCGCAGGCCGGCGAAGATGAAGGGCAGCGCCAGCGGGAGGTCGACGCGCAGGAGCGACGCCGACGGCGAGTAGCCGAGCGCGGTCGCCGCCTCCCGGGCGTCGCCGGGCACGGCGTCGAGCCCGGCCACGGTGTTCCAGATCATGATGAGCAGCGTGTAGCCGACCAGTGCGATCTCGGCCGTGGTGTAGGTCCCGATCCCGGTGTAGGGGATCAGGAACACGAAGAGCGCCAGCGACGGGATGATGTAGAGGAGGCTCGCCACGCCGAAGACCGGCACCCGCACGAGCCTCGAACGCGAGGCCAGCACGGCCAGGGGTATCGAGATGGCCGCGCCGATGGCCACGGCGAGAACGCTCAGCGCCACGTGCTGCACCAGATCGCCCTGGATCTGCGACCAGTCCTGCCTGACGTAGCCCCAGCGGAAGAAGGGGTTGGTCGTGCCGGCGACGGTGGGCAACACCGCCACGAACGCTAACGGAGGGTCGTGACGGACGCCGCGAACGCCCTCCCGCCACCCGTCGAGAGCCGGCTACCCGTCGATAACCTGTCGGCGGTGATCACGCTCGACGGGGTGAGCAAGCGCTACGGCGCCGACTCCGTGGCGGTGGACCAGCTCAGCCTGGCCGTTCCCGACGGAGAGCTCTGCGTGCTGGTCGGCCCGTCGGGCTGTGGCAAGACGACCACGCTGCGCATGATCAACCGGCTGATCGAGCCCACGGCGGGGCGGATCCTGATCGACGACACCAACGTGCTCGAGCTCGATCCCGTGCGCCTGCGCCGGAGCATCGGCTACGTGATCCAACAAGGCGGCCTCTTCCCGCACCGCCGCGTGGCGGACAACGTGGCCACGGTGCCGCGCCTGTTGGGCTGGGACAGGGCTCGCGTGCAGTCCCGGGTGGACGAGCTGCTCGAGCTCGTCGGCCTGGACCCGGCACGCTATCGCCGCCGGTTCCCCCACGAGCTCTCGGGCGGCGAGCGCCAGCGGGTCGGCGTCGCCCGAGCCCTGGGCGGCGATCCCCCCATCTTGTTGATGGACGAGCCCTTCGGCGCGGTCGACCCGGTGACGCGCCAGCGCCTGCAGCAAGAGCTCGTGCAGCTGCAGGACACGCTGCACAAGACGATCGTCTTCGTCACGCACGACATCGACGAGGCGACCCTCTTGGGCGACCGCATCGCCGTGCTGTCCAGAGGCGGCGTCCTGGAGCAGTACGACACGCCCGAGCAGGTGCTCGGGCGGCCGGCGACGCCGTTCGTGGCGGACTTCGTCGGCACCGACCGCGGCGTGCGACGCCTGACCGTCCTCCCCATCGAGGAGGCGACGCTCTTCCAGCCGCCCCGGGTGTCCCCCGAGCTCACCATGGCCGAGGCGCGGGCCGCCGCCGCCGGATCGGACAGCCGCTGGGCCGTGGTGGTGGACGAGGAGGGACGCCTCGACGGCTGGATCGACCTGGCGCCGAGCCGCGTCGGAACGGTCCGGGGCAACCTGGTGCGCTTCGAGGTCGCGGTGCCGCTGGGCACGTCGTTGCGGACGGCCTTCGGCGAGATGCTCCAGCACGACGTGCGTTGGATCCCCGTCGTGGAGGGAAGCCGGTATCTCGGAGTCGTCACCCCCAACAGCCTCCACGCCGCGGCGCGGCGGTCACCGCCGGCGCCCGAAGGAGACGGTGACCGCGCCGCGCCGGGTGACCGCGCCGCTCCGGGTGACCGCGCCGCGCCGGGTGACCGCGCCGGGTGACCCGGCGCTCAGGTCGTGCTGCAGGTCGTGGGGTCGAACGAGGGCGGCGCCGTCGTCGCCGGGGCCACGCCGGCCGGGGGGCTCGTGGCGCTGCTCGTCGCTCCGGTGCCGGCCGCGCCGGCCGGGGGCGCCGCCGTGGTCGGTGTGACGGCGGGCGGCGGATTGGGAGAGCCGGCGGCGTCGGGCGGCGGGCTGGTCGGCGTCGTCAGGCTGCTCCCGAAGACGTTGACCAGCATCTGCTGGGCCTCCGGCTGCTGCACCGTCAGGACGTCGCCCAGGTTCCCGAACCCGTTGACCGGCTGGGTGGGCAGCGTCTGGCCGCCGAGCGCGGCCGGATCGAAGGAGTGGAAGGTCAGGGCCAGGCCGATGAGCTCGTTGATGCCGAAGCCGTCGTCGATGGTGATCCCCTCGTGGAGCGTGCCGATGAAGGCGTTCACGGTCAGCGGGTTCACCTTCGACTTAGCCGCCGACATCAGCGCCTTGAGGAAGATGTCCTGTCGCTGGATACGCCCGAGATCGCTCGTCCCGTCGTAGTGCCAGTACCCGTTCTCGTAGTACTGGTAGTGGCGGGCGCGGGCCACGGCCAGCGCCTGGGCGCCGTTCAGGCGCTGGCAGCCCGGCGTGGTGATGTCGAGACCGGAGTAGGCGTCCTTGGCCGGGTACGGGAAGTCCAGTGAGATGCCCCCCAACGCGTTCACCGCGTCCTCGAAGCCCGCGAAGTCGACCTCGACCACATGGTTGATCGGGATCCCGAAGTTGGCCGTGATCGTCTTGACCAGCTGGTTGGCGCCCGTGTTGTAGGAGCTGTTGATGCGGTTGTAGGTGCCGTACTGCGACACGTCGGGCGGCAGCATGGAGACGAGCGTGTCGCGCGGGATCGAGACCACCTGTATCTGCTTCGTCGCCGGCGTGACCCGCCAGAGCTGGTCGACGTCACTGCGTTGCCCGGTGACGGCGGACGCCGATCCGAAGGCCTTGGCCGCGGCGGAGCTCTCGCCGACACGCGTGTCGGACCCGATGACCAGCATGGTGAAGGGTGCTCCGCTCTGCGCCGCCACCTCGTCGCTGATGTGGATCTTGTTGATCTGGCCGAAGCGGTACCACAGGTAGCCGTAGCCGCCGCCGATCACGGCCACGAGCAGGATGAGCACGCTCAGCAAGGAGACGACGACCTTCTTGCGCGCGCTCCAGCGGGGCCGGCCGCTCCGCCGCAGCGGGGAGCGCGACCCGGCGCGGGCCGCGTCGACGCGCGTGCCGAGCGAGCGCAGGCCCGACTCGTTGGCCGTCGCTCCGGCCTCGCCGGCGCGCATCTGGCGACCGAGATCGGAGAGGCCCTCTTGGTTCGCGGTCCGGCCGCGGATCCGGCGGGACGAGCGATCGGATCCGTCGCCCGGAGGACGACCGTTCGCCATGGCGATTCACGGTACCAAGCACGCTGGAGCGATTGGCGTCACGCCGAGCGCGGCGCCCGGTGCACGCGTCGTGCCCGCTCAGCGGGGGTCTCGGTACCCGGCGTATCCCGTCTGCTCGAGCTGCAGTGCCAGCGCCGCATCTCCCGTCGCAACGATGCGACCGTCCACCATCACGTGCACGAGGTCGGCCTCCAGTTGGACCAGGAACCGGTTGAAGTGCGTGATGGCGAGGATGCCGACCCCCCACTCCTCGGTGGCCTGCTGCAACCGGCGCGCCACGTCACCGAGCGCGTCGACGTCGAGGCCGGAGTCGACCTCGTCGAGGACACAGATGGCGGGACGGAGCACGCCCAGCTGCACCATCTCCGTTCGCTTCGCCTCGCCACCCGAGAGGTCGACGTTCAAGGGCCGGCGCAGCAGCTTGGGGTCGAGCCCGACCGCCTTGGCCTCGTCGGTCATGCGGTCGTCGAGCGCGGCGGGCGCCGTCCCACCCCCGTCGCCGACGCCGGCGGCGGCCAGCAGCGAGGCCAGGCCGACCCCGGGCACCTCGACCGGATGCTGGAGCGCCAGGAAGAGGCCGGCCCGGGCCCGCCGCCACGCCGGCTCTCCCACCAGCTCGTGCCCGTCCATGGTGACGGAACCGGCCGTCACCTCGGTGCCGGGGCGGCCCATCAGCGCGTGGGCCAGCGTGCTCTTGCCCGAGCCGTTGGGGCCCATGATGACGTGGACCTCGCCGCTGCGCACGGTGAGATCGATCCCGTGGAGCACGGCGCGCCCGCCGGCCGAGGCCTCCAGTCCGCGCACCTCGAGCACGTGCTCGACGGTGCCGGCGCCGGTGCCCGTGCCGGTGCCGGTGCCGGTGCCGGTGCCGGTCAGGTCGCTCACGGCAGCACCACCGACACGGTCCCGTCGGCGACCTCTGCGGCGTAGACGGCCACGGGCAGGGTGGCGGGCAGCGAGCAGGGCTCGCCCGTCACGAGGTCGAAGGTGCTGCCGTGCTTGGGGCACTCGATCTGGCAGTCCTCCACCAGCACCTCGCCCTCGGACAGCGAGAAGTCCTCGTGGCTGCACTCGTCGTCGACGATGTGGAATTCGTCGCCGACGCGCACGAGCGCCAGGCGGTGGCCGGCGACGTCGAAACGCCGCACCTGGCCCGACGCCAGGTCTCCCACCTTGCACAGTGCCACGGTCTCAGCCACCGGCGGCCACCACCTCGCGGTCACGCAGGGCCTCGTCGAGCCGCTGGTGGACCTCGCGCTCGAGCAGCACGGTGACCTCGGGCACGGGGCCACGGTCGATGATGGCGTCGAAGAAGCCCCGCACGATCAGACCCTCCGCCACCTCGGGCGCCACCCCGCGCGACTCGATGTAGTAACGCTGGTCCTCGTCGATGGGGCCGACCGTCGAGGCGTGGGAACAGGTCACGTCGTTCTCCAGGATGTCGAGGTTGGGCACCGAGTCGGCGTGGGCGCCCTCGTCGAGCACGAGGTTGTGGTTCGTCTGGCGGGCGTCGCTGCGCACCGCACCGCGGTTGACCCGGATCAGGCCGCTGTAGACCGAACGCGACGAACCGGCGACCGCGCCCTGGCACAGCAGCTCGCTCTTCGTGCGCGGCGCGTCGTGGTCCTGCAGGGTGCGGATGTCGTGCACCTGCGTGCCGTCGCCGAGATACGCCGAGAGCACCTCGCAGCTCCCGTCCTTCCCCTCGACGGTGACGTCGGCCCGCATCCGGCCGTACGACGCGCCGAGGCCGACCGTGAAGGTCCGGAGGGAGCAGCCGGCCCCGCCACGCGCCGCCAGCCGGCCGATGGACCACGCAGCCGCTCCGAGGACCTGCAGCGACACGTAGGACACCGCCGCCCCCTCGGCCGCCGCCAGCTCGGTCACGGGCACGACGAGCGAGCGGTCGTCGCCCCCGGCGCCGGCGAACACCTCGACGACCGAGACGGACGCGCCGGCGCCGGCGCGCACGCACAGGCGCGGGAAGCTGGCCGACGCCGGATCGGCCCAGTGCACCACGAGCAACGGTGCGTCGACGGCGACGCCGTCGGGGACGTCGACGAAGAGCGGGTCCGGCGCGAAGGCGTCGTTGAGGCGCACCAGCGCGTCGCCGTCGCGCTGGACCGAGCCGAGCATGTCGGCCGCGCCCGGCACCTCGGCCGCGGTGCCCACGGCGAAGGGCGGGGCATCGGGCCCGGTGCGGGCGCCGACGCTCCCGTTGTGCACCAGGACGGTCCCGGCGGTCCTCCCGAGGTCCGCCGCCAGGGCGGCGAGCAGATCCGAGGCGGCGCTGTCCGTCGTCGTCTCGGATCCCTCCGCCCCTTGCGCTGCCCTCGAGGGCCGGACGGACCCGGGGGGCGTGAAGTCCTCGAGGGCCAGCCGGTCGATGGGGGTGTAGCGCCAGACCTCTTCGCTCTCGGTCGGCAGCTCGGCCGCTGCGAAGGCCCGGTGGCCGGCGGCCCGGCGGGCCCGGAGCCATTCCGGTCCGGCCAGGCCCGCGGAGGCGTCGGCGCTGAAGGTGTGCAGGGTCAGGTCCTCTTTCGGTGCGAGTGCAGCCGATCCACTCTAGTGGCCCGCAACAGGGCCTCCGACCAGGCGGTTAGCCTTCGGGCCATGGGAGAGATCGCACGTTTCGAATCGCCGGTGCTGAGCATCGAGCAGGGCGAGTGGGTCGCCACCGTCTGGCTGGACCGGGCCGAGGCCCGCAACGCAATGGGGATGGACCTCTGGCGGGACCTGCCCCTCGCCATGGCCGCCGTGGGGGACGACCCCGACGTCCGCGCCGTCGTCGTGGCGGCCAAGGGCCCGCACTTCTCGGTCGGGCTCGATCTCAAGGCGATGGGCACCATCCTGAGCGGAGGCGGTGACGGCGCCGGTGGCGCTTCGGCCGCCTCGATGGCCGCCCGGGCCCGGCGCGGCCGCGCCGAGGTGCTGCGCCTCCAGGAAGCCATCACGGCCGTGGCCCGCTGCCCCAAGCCCGTCATCGCCGCCGTGCACGGCTACTGCATCGGCGGCGGCGTCGATCTCATCGCCGCCTGCGACATCCGCCTGGCGTCCGCCGACGCGCTCTTCTCGGTGCGCGAGGCGAAGATGGCGATCGTGGCGGACCTCGGCAGCCTGCAGCGGCTGCCGGCGATCCTGAGCGCGGGCCACCTGGCCGAGCTGGCGTTCACCGGCAAGGACATCAGCGCCGAGCGGGCCAAGGAGATCGGGCTCGTCAACGACGTCGCCGCCGACGCCGAGGGCGTGCTCGAGGCGGCGCGGGTGATGGCGGCCGAGATCGCGGCCAACTCCCCCATCGCCGTGCAGGGCACCAAGGCCGTCCTCGCCGCCAACGAGGGCAGGACCGTGGCCGAGGGCCTCGACTACGTGGCCACGTGGAACGCCGGCATGCTGGCCTCCGACGACCTCACCGAGGCCGTCACCGCCTTCATGGAGAAGCGGGCGCCCACGTTCACGGGGCGCTAGAGCGTCGGCGCCGTCGCGCCCGGGTCAGCGGCGGCAGCGGTGGCGGCAGCGCCAGCAGCGCCAGCAGCGGCTGCGGCGGCCGCGGCGGCTTGGCGGCCGGCCCGGCGCCCGAAGAACGAGCCGTCGCCCAGGCTGATGCCGCTGGCGTAGTGGTGGGCGGCCAGGCTCGCCGCCGTCCGGCCGACGGCGTAGAGACCCCGGATGCGCCGCGCGTCGCAGTCCAACGTCGCGCCGTCGGCATCGGTGACGAGACCGCCGAGCGTGAAGGTGGCGTAGATGGCGCCGTGGTCGGCCCGGAGGTCGACGGCACCGATCCCGCTGGCGGGAGGGACGCCGATGGGCTGGAGGTAGGGCGGGCGCTTGTGGAACGCCGGGTCCTCCCCGCGTGCCGCGGCCTCGTTGTAGTCGCGCACGGTGCGGGCCAGCGCGTCGGGCGGGAGCCCGAGGTCCATCGCCAGCTCCTCGGGCGTGGCGGCGGCGTAGCCGATGCGCAGTCCTACGACGTTGCGCTCGTGGATCACGTCGTCGGTGATCATGTAGACGAAGCCGTCCTGGTCCCCCAGGGCGTGGATCCCGATGCGCCCGGTGTAGGTGTCCTCGTTGATGAAGCGCTCGCCGGCGCGGTTGACCAGGATGCCCCGGGCGAGGCGGTGGGGCGGACCGAGCGGGAGCGCACACTCGAACGCATCGAGTCTGGTGACCGCGGCGCCGGCGCCGGCGCCCATGCGGATCCCCCGGCCGTCGTCGTTGGGCGTGCCGATCCGCCAGGCCGCGTCGGGAGCATGGGCCCGTGGGCAGTGCTCGGCGACCATGGCGTCGTTGTGGATGAACCCGCCGGTGGCCAGGACGACACCGCCGCGGGCCCGGACGGCTCGCAGCCCCTCTCCGTCTCCGGCACGCACCTGCAGGCCGACGACCTCTCCGGAGTCGACCACGAGCGCCTCCGCCCGTGCATCGGGCACGACGCGGGCACCGCTGGCCGCCACCGCCCGTCCGAGACGGGTCATGAGGAAACCGCCGGCGGAGTCGACCCACCGCGGCTTGTGGCCGCGCGGCACGGGGACGGCGATCTCGTCGAAGGGGAAGGAGTCCTCGCCGCCGCTGAACAGCAGTCCGGCGTCGTCCGCCGATTCGCGGTTGGGCTCGTCGCAGAACGCGGCACGGAACGGCACGCCGATCGAGACGAGCCAGTCGAAGTGCTCGACCGAACCGTCGCAGTAGGCCTCGACGCGTTCGTCGTCGACCCCGGGGCCGAGCGCTGCCCGCAGGAACGCCGCCATGTTCTCCGGCGAGTCCTCGAAGCCGCAGGCGCGTTGGAGGGGTGTGCCCCCACCCAGGTAGAGGAGGCCGCCCGACTGGGCCGACGTCCCGCCGACGGCCCCCGCCCGTTCCACGGCCAGCACCTCGGCGCCGGCCTGCCGTGCCGCCACCACCGCCGACGAGCCGGCGACACCCAGACCCGCCACGAGCACGTCGACGACCTCGTCGAAGCGGACCTCGCCTGCCTCCACCGCTCGAACCGGCTCCACGACGCTCCAGACCCTCCCTTGCCGTCCCGCCCTCAGATGCCCAGTGCCGCGGCGCGCAGTCGATCGGCCAGAGCCGGATCGCCGCCGATGTCGACCGAGGCTGCACCTTGGCGGCCCGCCCCGAACATCGTCAGCTCGCCGGGACCACCGGTGAGCATGAGCCTCGGTCCGTGCCCCGCGACCTTGTCCTCTCGGCCCGGCGAGCTGAGGACGATGGTGGCCCCGACCTTCTTGGCCATGCCGCCGGGCCCCAGGCGCCGCCACAGGGCGTCGGCCATGCCCGGCGCCGGCGGTCGGGGCTCCCAGCCCGGCTGCGCCCGGCGCACGTCCTCGACGTGGATGAAGAATTCCACCGTGTTCATGGCGCTGTCGAAGGGGCGCAGGAGCAGCGGGGGGCCGCGGCGCACTGTCTCGACGAGGCGATCCCACGGCGTCCGGTCCCGCACGGCTCGCCGCACCCGGTCGGTGTACCCGGCCAGCGGCGGCCAGACGACGCCGGGCCCGCTGTCGGGCCGGCGCTCCCGGACCACGAGGTGCGCGGCCAGGTCGGCGGTGCACCAGCCCTCGCACAGCGTGGGGGCGGCGGGGCCCCGCTCGAGGAAGAGGTCGCAGATGGTCCCGCGCTCTTGCTGGGCCAGGCTGAGGGCCACGTCGCTCAACGGAGCTCGTCGGTGTGCTGTATCCGGCCCCCGCCCCTGGTGAAGAGCACGTCGTTGTACCCCTGCCGGGGGCCGACCATTTCGAAAGTGAGCGGTGGCACGAAGGAGAGGTACAGGGCGCGCCGCCCCTGCACCGGCCGCCCCTGCACCGGCCGTCCCCGCACCGGCCGTCCCTGTGCCCGCCGGCCCCTCGGCGGCGGGGCGGCGTGCAGGGTGTGGCCGAAGTGGACCGTGACGTCCCCCGGCTCCGTGGTCAGCGCTACCACCGGGTGCTTCTCGGCCTCCGGGGCCTCGGGCAGCCGCGACGTGCCTCGGTGCGAGCCCGGGATCATCTCGAGCTGTCCCGTTTCTGCGGTGGCCGGATCGAGCTGGATCCCGACGTTGAGCATGGGGCACTTCACCGGATGGCCGCCCATGCCGCAGTCGCGGTGCCAGGGGAGATCGGCCAACCCGCCTCGGGCGCCGGGAACCTTGATGACGACGCCGTTGCCGTCGAGCCGGTCGTGCGCATCCCGGAGATCGGGTCCACCGAGCGCGGCGACGGCGACGAAGCGGGGATCCGAGCCGAGGGCGGCGATGCGGGCGGATCCCTCGTTGAGATAGTTCACCCGGTTGCACACCTCGCGCCCGTCGACCGTCGTCCACCACGACGTGCGGTCGTCGGGCCTCGCCTTGCTGACCGCTTCGTCCACGTCGGTGCGCAGCGCGGCGACCTCGTCGGCGTCGAGCACCCCCCGGAGATGGACGAAGCCCGCCCGTTGCAGGAAGGAGCGTGGCGCGTCCGCAGGATCGTCGAGGGAGAACGTCTGGGTGAGGTCGAGTGGACGACCCGCCTCGTCCTCGATCGGGACGGGATGGTCGAGGTCGAAGAGCGCCTGGCCGCTCAACGCCGCCCGCAGCAGAGGCTCCCAGCGCGCCAGCTGGCCGAAGCTCCCCTGCTCGATCGTCAACTGGTCGGCATAGAGGAGGGCGAAGCACGTCTTGAGCTCCCAGGCGAACTCGCACCACGCCTCTTCGGGCAGAGCGACGACGGTGCGCGCGCCGTCGAGCCCGGGCCGCACCACGAAGGTCTGCTGCTCCGGCACGTACGTGTAGGCCCTGCCGTCGGGGAGTCGGAAGCCCAACGGGCGGAGCGCGGCGGCACCGGCTTCGGCACCGGCTTCGGCACCGGCGGCTCCGAAGAGCGCCCCCCGCCGCTCGAGGAGCGCCGGCATCTCCTCCCGGTGGAACCGGTCGAAGTCGATCGGCCCGAACCGCCCGTCCACCGGGCTCAGCGCTTGCGTCGCCACCAGTGCTTCGCCGACCGCTCGCGTCGGGCGTCCTCGGCCCTCACCTCTTCGAGCACTCCCGGCGCGACGTCGTTCACGATGTCCTCCGCCGCGTCGAGCAGCTCGGCCACGTTCTCACCGCCGGTGTCCGGTTCGTCCTCTATCGCCGGCTCGACGAGGCTGCCGTGCACCCACCCCACGTCGGCCATGCGGGGCTTGTAGGAGGGGCAGTTCTCGGGGCAGCGCCACGGCGCCTCGGGCGCCAGGTCCAGCCGGCAGAAGCGTGCCACCTCGCCCGAGTCGTAGGTCCGGCTCTGGAAATGGATGCATTCCTCTCGCATCGGCACGGCTCCATGGTGCCATGCACAGGAAGGCGGGTGCCGCGCGGTCAGCCGACCGCACCCTCCATCTGCAGCTCTATCAGGCGGCTCCACTCGACCGCGTACTCCATGGGGAGTGTCCGGGTGACCGGCTCGATGAAGCCGTTCACGATCATGCTCATGGCCTGGCTCTCGGACAGGCCCCGGCTCATCAGGTAGAAGAGCTGGTCGTCACCGACTTTCGAGACGGTGGCCTCGTGGCCGATGCGCGCATCGCGCTCCCCGACCTCCATGTAGGGCTTGGTCTCCGATGTGGACTCGTCGTCGAGCAACAGCGCGTCGCAACGGACGAACGACTTGGCGCCGCGGGCGTTCGGGTCGACATGCACCTTGCCCCGGTAGGTCGTGATCCCGCCGTCCTTGGAGATCGACTTCGACACGATCGTCGAGCTCGTCTCCGGGGCGACGTGGAACATCTTGGCTCCGGCGTCCTGATGCTGGCCCGCCCCGGCGTAGGCGACGGACAGCACCTCGCCGCTGGCCTTCGGGCCCATGAGGTACACGGACGGGTACTTCATGGTCAGGCGCGAGCCGATGTTGCCGTCGATCCACTCCACGTGGGCCTCGGCCTCGGCACGGGCCCTCTTGGTCACCAGGTTGTAGACGTTGGTCGACCAGTTCTGGATCGTGGTGTAGGTGATGCGGGAGCCGGGCAGCGCCACCAGCTCGACCACCGCGGAGTGCAGGGAGTCCGTGGTGTACACCGGGGCGGAGCACCCCTCGATGTAGTGGACCTGGGATCCCTCGTCGGCGATGATGAGCGTGCGCTCGAACTGGCCCATGTTCTCCGCGTTGATGCGGAAATAGGCCTGGAGCGGCATCTCCACCTTGACACCCGGCGGCACGTAGATGAACGACCCGCCGGACCAGACGGCCGAATTGAGCGCGGCGAACTTGTTGTCGTTCGGGGGGATGACCTTGCCGAACCACTTGCGGACGACGTCGGGGTAGTCGCGCACCGCCGTGTCCATGTCGCAGAAGAAGACGCCCTGGGCCTCGAGATCGTCGCGGTTGCGGTGGAAGACGACTTCGCTCTCGTACTGCGCCGTCACGCCGGCGAGATACTTGCGCTCGGCCTCGGGGATGCCCAGCTTCTCGTAGGTGTTCTTGATGGCGTCGGGCAGCTCGGACCAGTCGTTCACCTGCCCGCCGGTGGGCTTGATGTAGTAGTAGATGTCGTCGAAGTCGAGCTTGGGCATCTGCGAGGCGAACCACGGCGCCATCGGCTTGCGCTCGAAGTGCCGCAGCGAGCGGAGGCGGAAGTCCCGCATCCAGTCGGGCTCGCCCTTCATCTCGGACATCTCGCGCACGATCGACTCGTTCAGGCCCTTCTTCGGCTTGAAGACGTAGTCCTCGGCGTCGCTCCAGCCCAGCTGGTAGCGGCCCAGGTCGAGATCCGTGGTGGCCATGTGGCTCCTGAGTTCGGGGATCGGGATCGGGGATCGGGTCCGGCGATCGGGGAATTTCCCCTATCTCGATAGTAACAACTACCCCGGCCAGCCGAAACGTTCACGGCGAGGCTACCTCCGTGTCACCGGGCGTGGCAGGCTCTGCGTCCATGGCCGGCCCCCCGAGCGCCCCGCGGCGCCCCCATGTGGTGCGCGCCCACGGCGACGAGCGTGAAGACCCCTGGTACTGGCTGCGCGACCGGGACGACCCCGAAGCGATGGCCTACCTCGAGGCGGAGAACGCGTACACCGAGGAGCAGACCAGCCGCCTCTCCGGGCTGCGCAACGCCCTCTTCGAGGAGATGAAGGCCCGCATCAAGGAGACGGACATGTCGGTTCCGGCCCGCCGCGGTCCGTGGTGGTACTACACGCGCACCGAGGAGGGACGCGAATACGCCATCCACTGCCGCCGTCCCGCCCGCGGACCGGACGAGCTGCCTCCTGCCGGCGAGCCCGGCGGGGAGGAGCAGGTGCTCCTCGACGAGAACCGGCTGGCCGAGGGCTCCGAGTACTTCGCCGTCGGCACCGCCGTCGTCAGCCACGATCACTCGTGGCTGGCCTACGCCACCGACCGCCGGGGCGACGAGAAGTACGAGCTGCGCTTCTTGTGCCTCGAGGCCGAGGCCTCGCCGGCGCTCGCCGCCGAGTCGGTGCCCGACGTCGGCTACGGCCTGGCCTGGTCGGCCGACGGTGACTTCGTCTTCTACGTCCGCCTGGACGAGGCCCAGCGCCCCTACCAGCTCTGGCGGCACCGGCTCGGCACGGAGCCCGCCGATGACGTCCTCGTCTACCAGGAGCCCGATCGCCGCTTCTCCCTCGGCGTGGGGACCACGCGCGATTTGGCCTTCGTGCTCGTCGGGTTGCACAGCACCAACACCACCGAGTGGTTGGCCATCCCCTCGGGCGACCCGCTGGCCGGAGCGGTGGTCGTACAGCCCCGCCGGGAGGGCATCGAGTACGCCGCGGACCACTTGGTTCCTCGCGGTGCCGGCGGCGGCTGGTTCCTCGTGCTGACCAACGAGGACGCCCGCGACTTCCGCGTCCTCGCCGCGCCCGACGACGCGGTGACCGCCGGTGCGCCCACCTGGCGCGAGGTCGTCCCGCATCGCCCCGGCGTGCGGCTCGAGGACGTCGACGCCTTCGCGGGCGTACTCGTCCTGAGCGAGCGGGCCGAGGCGCAGACACGGGTACGCGTCGTGCCGCTGCCACCGGTCCGGGGAGGCGGGGACCCCTTCGGTCCGGACCCGCTCGCCCCGAGCTGGGTCATCCCCTCCATGGACAGTCCGTCGTCGACGTGGCTCGGCGCCAACCTCGAACCGGACGCACCGTCGCTGCGGATCGGCCGCACGTCGATGGTGACGCCGTCGAGTGTCCTGCAGGTCGACCTGACGGATCGGGGAGAGACGCTCCTCAAGCAAGAGCCCGTGCTCGGTGACTTCGACCCGGGGCACTACCGGACGTCCCGCGTCTGGGCCGAAGCGCCCGATGGCACGCCGGTGCCGATCTCGGTCGTGCACCGTGCAGGGGTCGCCATGCCCGCTCCCTGTCTCGTGTACGGCTACGGCGCCTACGAGATCTCCATCGACCCGTCCTTCTCGCATCACCGGCTCTCGCTGCTGGATCGGGGCGTCGTCTTCGCCATCGCACACGTGCGGGGCGGTGGCGAGATGGGCCGCGCCTGGTACGAGGACGGCCGGATGGACCGCAAGGCCAACACCTTCTCGGACTTCATCGCCTGCGCCCGGCATCTCGTCGATGAGGGCATCGCGTCGTCCGACGCCGTGGCGGGCCGTGGCGGCTCGGCGGGCGGGCTGCTCATCGGCGCCGTGGCCAACCAGGCTCCCGAGCTCTTCCGGGCTCTCGTGGCCGAGGTGCCATTCGTCGACTGTGTGACCACCATGCTCGACGACCAGCTCCCCCTCACCGTGGGCGAATGGGAGGAATGGGGCAATCCCTTGGCCGACGAAACCGCCTATCGCCGCATGCTCTCCTACTCTCCCTACGACAACGTCACCGGGACGAACCTCGACGGGTCTGCCCGCAGGTATCCCGACCTCTTCGTCACCGCCGGCCTGAACGACCCCCGGGTGGCGTATTGGGAGCCGGCCAAGTGGGTGGCCAAGATCCGGCACCTGTCCCCCAGCACCCGGGTGCTCTTGCACACCGAGCTGGGCGCCGGGCACGGAGGGCCCTCGGGCCGCTACGAAGCCTGGAAGGAGGAAGCGCTCGTCTATGCCTTCCTCCTCGATGTCTTCGGCCTGGCCGACGCCTGACGGCGGCAGCCCCCCGGGGGGACCCGGACCCCCTCCCCGGGGGCCGCACCCCCGATCATGGCGGCATCTCTGTTCCACCTGTATATGGCGCCGCGGGGCATCGAACCTCACCTGTATACGCGGCAGCGGGACCTCACCCCGCCTCAGCCCGCCTCATGGGCGGCCGGAGCCGCCGGCGCGTATACAGGCAAGGGCAACATCTCCGAGGTGGCGAATACGCCGCCGCCAGGACCGGCACGAGGGCCACGAGGGCGGAGAAAGGACCATCCGGAAGTGGAGATCACCGCACGCTGTCCGCCCGTGTCTCTCCGGATGGGTGCCCTCGCGGGCGGCGAGCTCTAGCCGGAGCCGGCGGGTGTCGGCGTCGCCTGGAATTGCAAGGTGAAGGGAGCCTGGTTCCCCGGCGGCAAGGTGACGGCCGCCCCGTTGACCGTTGCGGCGAAGGAGCTGGGTGCGCCTGCAATGACCGTTACCGGCCCCGTCACCGTGAGGGCATGCGACTGGCCCGGCGACAGCGTTGCGCTGAACAAGACCGAACCGTTGGTGACGTTGGTCACCTGGATCCAACAATCGCCTCCGCTGGCCGAGAACGCCAGGGCATAGTTCGAACCAGTGACGAGATAGCTGGCGCTGTGCGCCGTCGCCCCTTGTGGTGCCGAAACGGCCGGGGGCGCGGTGCTGGTCGTGGAGGTGGTCGTAGCACGCCGTGCGCCCGTCTGGTTGTGCGACGTCGTGGCGGTGACGGCCGACCTGCCCCTTCGTGGGGGTGGGTTGGCGTGCAGACCGGTCACCACCAAGACGACGACGAGTACCAGGACAGCGGCGACCGCGGCGGCGGGACGGGCCAGGCGCCGCGGCCGATGATTGATTCCGTGCATGGCGCGGTCCTCGGTACCGGACATGAAGCTGCCGGGAGGCTTCTCGGGACCCTCCTCCCCCCGCTCGGGACTCTTTGCTTCCACGTCGTCGTCCGAGAAGCTGATGGGTTGCCCCGGGTCGGCTATCGACGGTGGGGGTACCGGCGGCACGACCGGACGCCCGGGTTCGGTCAGCCGCACGGCGGATGAACCCGTCACGCGGAAGGCACTCGCCGGATACGCAACACCGTTGGCGTTGCCCCTGCTTTCGCCGTTGCCGCTGCTTTCGCCGCTTCCGTTTCCACTGCTTTCGCCGCTTCCGTTGCCGTTGCCGCTCTCTGACGGGTGTGCCCGCATCTCTTCGAGCGTGTGCAGCTGGCGGTGATAGTGCTCGACCGAGTGCTCGTCGTCGTGGGAGCGGCTGCGCACGACCACTGCCACGATGACGGCCACGACGACCATGACGACCACGACACCGACGACCCCACCGATCAGCACCGCCCCCTATTCAACAGGATCGACGCCGGGCCGAGAACCGCGCCCGGGCTGGCGGCACGGGACTGCGCCTCTATCCCCCGCCAGTCCGGTCCGCTCGCCCGCCGGGACCTCGGCGGGCCAGCCGGGGGCGGACTCGTCAGTGGGCCAGCCGGAGGCGGACTCGTCAGCGGGCGAGTCGGGGGCGTATCTCGTCGGGGATGTCGCTGCGGGAGGGATTCGCCTGGTCCCGGGCCGACAGGATGGGATCGCCCACACCCCAGTCGGCCCCGACGGCAGGATCGTCCCACGCCAGTCCGAGCTCGTCGTTGGGGTCGTAGTAGTTGTCGACCAGGTAGGTGAGCAAGATGTCCGTCAGCGCCGAGAACCCGTGGGCGACGCCCGGCGGGATGTAGACGCCCTGGTCCACGCTCTCGTCGAGCTCGATCACCTCGGTGGCACCCTCGGTCTTGGACCCGACGCGCAGATCGTGCAGCACGACGCGTGCCCTGCCCCGCAGCAGGTACCAGTAGTCCGCCTGGTGGAGGTGGTAGTGCAGTCCCACCAACGCGCCGGCCTGCTTCTCGGAACGGTTGCCCTGCACCATCTCGCGGCCGTCAGGGAACCAGTTGCGGCGATAGGTCTCGACGAAGCGCCCCCGCTGGTCGCCGTGCACGTCGGGCCGGACGAGCACCACATCGTCGATCGTTGAGGAGGGGATCAGTTCTGGCATCGGGCGAACGGTAGCGGCTGCCGGGTCAAGGGGCGAAACGGCCGAAGCCCCCCCGATAGAAGATGAGCGGGCTCCCCTCGTTCACCTCGAGCGCGACGACGTGGCCCGTCACCAGCTCGTGATCGCCGCCGTCGAAGATGTCGCCCAGGCGGCATTCCACCACGGCGAGCGAACCTTGGATCACCGGCGCGCCCGTGATCCCGTGCGACCAGCCCACGCCGTCGAACTTGTCCCCGCCCGATATGGCGAAGGCGCGGCAAAGGGCCTCCTGGTGCTCCTCGAGGACGTTCACGCAGAAGGCGCCGGCTTTGGCGATGCGGGGCCAGCTCGTGGAACTGCGGGCAGGGGCCAGGATCACCATGGGCGGATCGAGCGACAAGGCAGCGAACGCCTGGCACGTGAACCCCACCGGCACCCCATCCTCGAGTGCCGTGACGATCGTGATCCCGGTGGCGAAATGTCCGAGCACCTCGCGGAACCGGGCCTGGTCGAGACCCGACATGCGTGTCGCTGCCGCTACGCCTTTCCGAGATCGACGGACTGGGACTCGTGCGCCGAGGAGACGTCGCTGATCGCCTTGGCCTCGGGGAGCCGGCGAGCCTGGGTGAGGATGCGATCGAGCTCACGGTCGGTGTGGGACGGGTCGTGGTGCGACAGCAGCAGCCGGCGCGCGCCGGCCTCGGCTGCGACGTGCACCGCGTAGGCCGCGGTCGAGTGCCCCCAGTCGGCCTTCACGGAGAACTCGTCGTCGGTGTACTGCCCGTCGTGGATCAGCAGGTCGAC
Organism: Acidimicrobiaceae bacterium; assembly: GCA_027306605.1. Lineage (GTDB taxonomy): Bacteria > Actinomycetota > Acidimicrobiia > Acidimicrobiales > RAAP-2 > Bog-473. The sequence continues at coordinate 173,365 of DAHUZK010000040.1, read as the reverse complement.
GTCCTTGCAGAGCTCGAGCACGGCATCGGGGACCGCTCGGCGGTCCAGTGGCGCCTGGTGGTCCGACATGTACGCCACGGAACGACCCTCGGCCTCGATCCGGAATCCCAAGGTCGCACCCGCGTGCGGGATGGGCCGCGCCATGACTTTCGCCTGGCCGACCGAGAAATCCTCTGCACCGACGTCGACGGTGATGAGCTCGCCCCTGAACTGCTCCATGTGGATCGGGAAGACCGGCGGCTGCACCGCGGCGTGCAGGGCGTCCTTGAGCGTCCCCTTGGGTTGGGCGGGTCCGTACACCGTGAGCCGCGCACCCGGATCGTGCAGAGGGCTGAAGAACGGAATCCCCAAGATGTGGTCGAAGTGCAGGTGGGTGAGCAATGCGGTGGCCTGTAGCGGCGTCCCCAGTGCCCGGACCTCTCGCTGCAGGACGTCTCCGAGCGCGCGCAGACCGGTGCCGAGATCGACGATCAGGGGGTCATCACCCTCGACGTCGATGACCAAACACGACGTGTTCCCCCCGTACCGCCGATAGCGGTCCCCCGAGCACGGGCAAGAACCCCGCACGCCGTAGAACGTGACGTTCACCGACCTGACGATACCTCGCGACAGCGCACTACGTTCTGCGGCATGGACCAACGGACCATCACTGCGAACGGGCTCGAATTCGCCTACTTGACCGAGGGCCCCGACGACGGACCCCTCGCCTTGTGCCTGCACGGGTTCCCCGATACCGCCCACACCTGGCGCTATCTGCTGCCCGAGCTCGCCGGGGCCGGCTTCCGGGCCGTCGCCCCTTTCCTGCGCGGGTACGCCCCGACCGAGGTACCGGCTGACGGCAACTACCAGATGGGTGCGATCGTGCGCGACGTCAACGAGCTGCACGAGGCCCTCGGCGGTCGTGAGGACGCGGTGTTGATCGGGCACGACTGGGGGGCTCTCGCCACCTACGGGGCGGTGGCCCACCGGCCGGAGCGGTGGCGGCGAGCGGTGACTGCCGCAGTGCCCCCGACCGCCTCCATCGGGATGTCGCTGCTGACCTACGCCCAGCTGAAGCGCAGTTGGTACATGTTCTTCTTCCTCTCCCCGCTCGCCGAGGCGGCGCTCCCGCTCGACGACTGGTCGTTCATCGACCACCTCTGGGAAGACTGGTCGCCCGGCTACGACGGGTCCTGGGACGTGGCGCGCGTCAAGGAGTCCATCGGCGACCCAGTGCGCATCGTGTCCGCGATCGGCTACTACAGGGCGCTTTACGACCCGTCACTCCAGGTGCCCGAATACGCGGAGGAACAAGCGGCAACGCTGGCACCCATACCGAAGCCGACTCTTTACCTCCACGGACGCGACGACAACTGCATGCTGCTCTCTTCGATCGGCACGCCGCTCGACTTCATGGCGGAGGGCTCCGAGACGGAGATCGTGGACGGGACGGGTCACTTCCTGCACGTCGAGAAGCCCGACGTCGTGAACCGCCGGATCATGGCCTTTGTGACAGAAGACTGAAGGCTCCTCAGCACAACTCGAGCACGGGCGGAGCAGACCCCGACCACTTCGCGAAGCCCTCGCACACGAGTGATCCGGCGATCCGCTCGGCTCGCGCCGAGTCGTCGGGCCAGCCGCAGGCCGCAGCCAACGCTGCGCTCGTCACCGTCCCGTGACGGAGCGCGTCCAGCAGCCGGCCGCGCCCCTGCCGATCCGATCCGGCGAAGCGTGCTTGCTTCGTCGCGGTCGATCCCCTGCGCCACGGGTCGGGTTCACCCCCTCCGGCGCCATACCAGGCGCACTGGCGCCGCAGCGGGCACCGACCGCACTTCGGCTCCGCCGTGCACACCGTCGCGCCGAGATCGAACATGGTCTGGTTGAACTCCCACGACCCTCCGCGGGGTACGAGCCGATCCCCGAGAGCCATGGCCTGGCCGACACTGAGCGGTGCCGCGGAGACGCACCGGGCCAGCACGCGCACGGCATTGGTGTCGACCGCAGCGACATCGGCGCCGAAGGCGAACGAGCGTACGGCCCGAGACGTGTAGGCGCCGACCCCCGGCAGAGCCCGCAGTGAAACGTCGTCCGAGGGGATCTCACCATGGTGCCGGTGCACGACGGCAGATGCGGCTCGGTGCAGGTTCAACGCTCGACGGTTGTACCCGAGTCCCGCCCAGAGCCGGACCACCTCGGCCGATCCGGCGTCGGCACAGGCCGACGGGTTCGGGAAGGCAGCGCTGAAGCGCACGTAGTGCGGGACGACCCGCTCCACCTGGGTCTGCTGGAGCATGACCTCGGAGACCAGGATCCGCCACGGGTCGCGGGTCCGACGCCACGGCAGGTCGCGACGGTTGTCCCTCCCCCACTCGAGCACGCGTCGGCGGAAGCTGCGCACGCGCTGGGACGAGGGGTCGGTCAGAGACGAGTCAGTCCCAGACGTCGTCGTCGTAGGGTCGCCGGCGCTGCGGGGCGTTCGCCGTCTTCCAGACCATGAGTTTCCGCCGGAAGTAGCAGACCTCTTCGCCGCGCTGGTTGAACGCCTTGGTCTCGACTGTGACGATGCCGCGATCGCTCTTCGACTTCGACGGTGCGGTCTCGAGCACCCGCGTCTCGGCGTAGATGGTGTCCCCGTGGAAGGTCGGTGCTCGGTGCAGCAACGACTCCACTTCGAGGTTGGCAATACACGATCCGCTGACGTCGGGAACACTCATCCCGAGCACGATCGAGTAGACGAGGTTGCCGACGACGACGTTCTTCCCCTGCACCGTCTCGTTCTCCGCGAACCACGCATTGGTGTGCAGCGGGTGGTGGTTCATGGTGATCATGCAGAAGAGGTGGTCGTCGTACTCGGTGATCGTCTTTCCGGGCCAGTGCCGGTAGATGTCACCGGGAACGAAGTCCTCGAGGTAGCGGCCGAAGGGCCGGTCGTACACCGTCATTCCGCCACCTGCGGCGCCGGGCGCGTCGTGAACCCGAGCGATGCGTTCGGGAGTGACTCGCCGTCGATGGTGAGGCGCCAAGCGAAGCGCGTGCCGGGCGCCAGCGGGATGGGGCCGAGGTTGACCGCCAGCGCGACGTCGATCGGCGAGCCTTCCGGGATGCCCTGGGGCTGACTGACCGTGAACTCGCCCCGCACCTCGACGGGCTGGGAGCCGTCAGGCGTCTCCATCATCACGGGACGCCCGTCGGCGTCCTCCAAGAAGAGCTCCCAGTGGTGCGGCTTCTCGGCTTCGTGCCAGTCAACGTCGATCTTCAAGGCCACCGCGGAGGGAACCGGATCGGGGCCGGTCATGCTCCATCCGCCCCCGAGGATGTAGAGCTTCCCGTCTGAGACCTGGGCGGCGTCACACAACAACATCGTCACTTTCACAGGGAAGGAGGTTATCGGCCCGCCGCGCAGGGCCGATAAGGACCGGGGGTGGCATGGGAGGCCGGGTGGCGGCGATCCGTGCCGGGGGGACGCGTGGACCGAATTTCGGAATGGACAGAGCGGCGAGCGCCCGCGGTCGTCGCCACGGTGGCGATGCTCGTCGTGGTGATGGCATTCAGCCTGTCCGGGCACACCCTGGTACACGGCGGCCACGGCGGACTGAAATCGCCGCACGACCTGTGGAGCCTGGCCGGTTCGTCGTCGATGATCCTCCACGGTCGTTTCGGCGACATCTATGTCCGCCACGGCGCGCTCACGTCACCCCCTGCGCTCGAGGTGGCGCTGGTCCCCGTCACCGCGCTCGGAGAGCTGCTGGGTTTGTCGCCCCGATTGCCGGGCACGGGCGAACCTCTGAGCATGTGGCTCGTGCTCGGTCCCGCCGCCGTCCTCATGGCGTCCACCGTCTTGTTCGCCCTCGACGCGGTGGCGAGGCAATGGCGCTTCTCCGAGCAGTCCCGGCTGGTGCTGGCCCTGGTCGGCGCGTTCGGGGTGGCGAACGTCGTCGGATGGTGGGGACATCCCGAGGACTGCGTGTCGGTGGCGTTCGCGGTGTGGGCCGCACTGGCCGTGGACCGGTTCGGGACGGCGGGGGCGAGACGGGCTGGCTGGCTTCTCGGATTCGGCGTGGCCTTCCAGCCGCTGGCGCTGCTCGCCGTCGTGCCGGTGCTCGCCCGATTGAATTGGCGCGATGCCGGTCGCCAGGTCTGGCGCATCGCCCTGCCCAGCCTGCTGTTCCTCCTGCCACCGTTGCTGGCCGAGACGCACCGGACCCTGTTCGTGATGGTGCGACAGCCCTTCGAGCCGGCGTACATCTCACTGACTCCGCTGACGCCACTGGCGACCCACCTGGCGCCGGGCCTCGACGGCGGTGGCTTCACCCGCCTGGCGGCCATCGTCGTCTCCGCTGCGGTGGCGCTCGTCGTCTGCCGACGATACCCGGGGCTAGACGTCGTCCTCGCCTCCTCTGCCTTCGCGTTCTTCGTCCGCATCCTCCTCGAGACGGAGATGAACTGGTACTACCTCTGGCCGGTGCCGGCACTGTGCCTGCTGCTGGCCCTGCGGCGAAGCCGGTTCCGCTTCACGGTGTGCGCGGTGGCACTCGCCTCGAGCGTGCTGCTGGGCGATCGCCGTGTCCACGACATCGCGCTGTGGTGGCCCGCGCTGATGGCGACCGCCCTCGTCATGTTGCTCAGCGCAGCGCCGCCACCCCGTCGTTGGCCCCGGATCGTGCACGGACTCGGGCGGGTCGGCGGGTCGGTCGGCGGGTGGGTCGGCGGGTCGGTCGGCGGGTCGGTCGGCGGTCCTCGGGTCCGGCCAGACCAGCGCGCGACCGCCCCGTAGAGTGCAGTCCCATGGACGACTCGGCCGGCGCGGCGCGGCGCCGTGAGTGAGCTCAAGGGGCTGCGCGACGACGTCTACCGCCGGCCGCTGGCGACCGCGCTGCTCCGTCTCGGCCTGAGCGAGGGCTGGCGCTGCGCCGACGTCGGCGCGGGCGGCGGCGACGTCTCCGTCGCACTGGCGGAGATGGTCGGGCGCGACGGGCGCGTCTACGCCGTGGACAGCGACCCCGCCACGCGCGACGAAGTGGCGCGGGCGGCGGCCGCCCACACCCAGGTGATCGCCCTCACGCAAGCCGGGGAGGACCTCTCCCTGCCCGAGGCGGTCGACCTGGCCTTCTGCCGCTTCCTGCTGCTGCACGTGATCGAGCCGCTCGACGTGGTGCGCAAGATGGCCGACGCCGTGCGCCCTGGCGGCTGGGTGGTGGCGCAGGAACCGATCACCTCGGCCGGACGCATCGGGGGGGACCCGTTCTCCATGCCCCACGCCCGCCATGCCGACGTCGGCGCCGTCTTGCCGGCGCTCGTACGCGACGCCGGGCTGGCGGTGGTCGATGCCTGGGCCGAGGCGCCGGCGGGCGTCGGTCCGGGCCCGGTGACCGAGTATCTGGCCACGCTGACCGGGGTGGACCCCGGTGACGACCCGGTCGTGCTGCCGCCTCTGGTGACCGTCATCGGGCAGAGGGGCCGAGCGGGCTGAGCGGGCAGAGGGCCTGAGCGGCCGGAGGGCTGAAGGGACCCACTAGGGTCTGTGACCCGATGACAGCGCCCGACACCGCCCTCGCCGGCGCCGCCGAGGCAGCCGACCTGGCCCAGGAGCTCGTCGACTCGGCCTGCGCGTCCATCCGCGGGCGCGGGGGCATCGACGACAACCAGGTGGTCGCCTACGACGTGGCGCACGCCGCGGCCGCGGTGGCGACGGCCCGGGCCGCCCTCCAGTACGGCCAGGGGGGAACCGACGAGGCGGCCATCGCCGCCGCCTTCGTGGCCGACGTGCTGGCCGACCTGGCGGGACGGGTCGCCGGCCGCGAGGCGCTCTGGGGCGTCGACGCCGGATGGGCCGACCCCGCGGCCGCCTTCGTCCAGGCTCACCGCGACCCCGCGGCGCTGGCGGCGCTGGCGGCGACCGAGGGGTCGCGGCACCTGGGCGACGACTTCGAGCTCGTGCGCGAGACGTTCCATCGCTTCGCCGAGGACAAGGTGCGCCCACACGCCGAGCACGTGCACCGGGCCAACGCCGACATCCCCGAGGAGGTGATCGAGGGGCTGGCCGAGCTCGGCGGCTTCGGGCTCTCGGTACCCGAGGAGTACGGGGGGTTCGCCAGTGGCGGTGAGAGCGACTACATGGGCATGGTCGTCGCCACAGAGGAGCTCAGCTGGGGCTCGCTCGGCGTCGGTGGCTCGCTCATCACCCGGCCCGAGATCCTGACCCGGGCGCTCGTCTACGGCGGGACCGAGGAGCAGAAGAAGCACTGGCTGCCCAAGCTGGCCTCCGCCGAGGTCCTGGCCGCGGTCGCCGTGACCGAGCCCGATTACGGCTCGGACGTGGCCGGCATCGTGACGAGCGCCACACCAGTCGACGGCGGGTGGGTCGTCAACGGCGTCAAGACCTGGTGCACGTTCGCCGCCCGCGCCGACGTCCTCATGCTCCTGGCCCGTACGGACCCCGACCGCTCCCTCGCTCACCGGGGGATCTCGATGTTCGTCGTCGAGAAGCCTCGGGGCGACGGCCACGGGTTCGTCTTCGGCCAGGGCTCCGACGAGGCGCCGGAGCGGCCGGGCGACCTCGAGCCGGGGCGGCTGGAGGGGCGGCCCATCGACACCCTCGGCTACCGCGGCATGCATTCCTACGAGCTGGCCTTCGAGAACTGGTTCGTGCCCGAAGCGAACCTCGTCGGCGGGCGCGACGGGCTGGGCAAGGGCTTCTACCTCCAGATGCAGGGCTTCGAGAACGGCCGACTCCAGACTGCTGCCCGCGCGCTCGGCCTGATGCAGGCGGCCTACGAGGCGGCCGTCTCCTATGCCGCCGAACGGGTGGTGTTCGGTGCGCCGATCGCGGCCTATCAACTGACGCAGGCGAAGCTCGGGCGGATGGCGGTGATCATCCAGGCGACGCGCCAGAGCGCGTACCACGTGGCGCGCCTGATGGCGCAGGGCGAAGGCACACTGGAGGCGTCCATGCTCAAGGCGTACGTCTGCCGTGCCGCCGAGTGGGTGACACGCGAGGCGATGCAGATCCACGGTGGCATGGGCTACGCCGAGGAGTTCCCCGTCAGCCGCTACTTCGTCGACGCCCGCGTGCTCTCCATCTTCGAAGGGGCCGACGAGACGCTGGCGCTCAAGGTGATCGCGCGCCGGCTCATCGGTTGAGGGTCAGCCTCGACTGAGCGGCCGGGTCGCTCAGTCGGCGCTACGCGTGAGCCCGGCGCGCTCGCCGCGGCTGACGAACTTGATCGCCATCTTGCGGCTGGCCTCGTCGATCATCTCGTCGCCGAACATCACGGCGCCCTTGCGATCCTCGTCTGTGGCCTTCCGATAGGCCTCGAGCAGGTCGTAGGCGTGGTCGAACTGCTCCTGGGTCGGCGAGAAGACCTCGTTGAGCACCGAGGCCTGGTCCGGGGTCAGGGCCCACTTCCCGTCGTAGCCCAGCATGCGGGCACGCATGGAGTACTGGCGCAGTGCATCCATCTCGCGCACTTTGAGGAAGGGGCCGTCGATGACCTGGAGCCCGTTGGCCCGGCCGGCCATGAGGATGCGACTGAACACGTAATTGAAGTGGTCGCCCGGGTACTCGGGAATGTCGACGCCTCCTGTCAGCACCGGCATCTCGATACTGGCGGCGAAGTCCGCCGGACCGAAGATGATCGTCTCCAGGCGCGGTGACGCCGCACAGATCTCGTCGACGTTGATGAGACCTCGTGCCGTCTCGATCTGCGCCTCGATGCCGACATGCCCGGCGGGAAGGCCCGACTTCTTCTCGATCTGGGTGAGCAGCAGATCGAGCGCGACGATCTCGGCGGCGGTCTGCACCTTGGGGAGCATGATCTCGTCGAGACGCTCGCCCGCGTTGCCCACCACTTCGATGACGTCGCCGTAGGTCCACTCCGTGTCCCAGGCGTTGACCCGCACGCAGAGGACGCGGTCGTCCCACGGCAGGTTCTTTATGGCGTCGACCACCTTCGGACGGGCGGCCTCCTTCTCGAGGGGGGCGACCGCGTCCTCGAGGTCGAGGAAGGTCATGTCGGCGGGCACCGTCGGGGCCTTGGCCAGGAACTTCTCGTTCGAGCCCGGGGTCGAGAGGCAGGAGCGCCGGGGGAGGTCACGTGAGCGTGCGGACATGACCCGATGGTAACGCTCAGCGCAGATGCTCGGAGAAGAAGGCCAACGTACGCTCCCACAGCTGGCGCGAGGCCTCCGGGTCGTGCACCTCTTGACGCGTGTCGTTGAAGAACGCGTGGTCGGTGCCAGGGTAGACGACGATCTCGACTGACTTCCCGAGCGCGCGCAGCTCGTCGGCCAGACCCTGCGCGGCTTCGGGCGTGAAGAAGGTGTCCTTCTCCGCGTAGTGGCCGAGCACGGCGGCGGTCATCGCCGAGTAGTCCGGCTGCGCGTCCGGCCAAGGGATGATGCCGTAACAGGGCACGACGGCCGCCACCGCGTCGGGGCGTTGTGTCGCCAGCACGAGGGCGAGGCCCCCGCCCATGCAGAAGCCGATGACGCCGACCTTGTCACCCGAGCCCCGCCGAAGGACCTCGTCAACCGCGCCGCTCATGTCGCGCGCGGCCTGATCCATCTTCATGGCCATCATGGCCTTGCCGGCCTCGTCGGGCTCACCCGGCTTCACCTTCTGCCCGTGGTAGAGGTCGGGTGCCAGGGCGACATAGCCCGCCGCGGCGAAGCGGTCGCACACGTCGGTGATGTGATCGACCAGGCCCCACCACTCCTGGATCACCACGACGCCGGGACCGCTCCCGCCGTCGGGAGCAGCCAGGTACCCGCCGGCGGTGCTCCCATTGCTCGGAAATTCGATCAACTCACCCATGAGGCGAGACCGTAGTGCCGATCCGCCCACTCGTCCCGGCCGGGCCCTCGGCACGGCTCGCCGAACGGCCGCCCACGGGCGCCGAACGGGCGCCGAACGGGCGCCGAATCCCGCCGAACCGTACGCAAAAAGATCCGATTTTCTGTTTCTGCCGTTGACCAGCGACTTCGCACCACCAGTAGGAGCAAAGAATCCGGTTTCGCACCGTCGGTGTTTGAATCGCCGGAGGCGCTCCTATAAGAATGAGGCCCATCGTGACTGACGTAGAGCGGCTTCATGACCACTCCACGCCGCGGTCTCGGAGGGGTGCTTCACTTCTCCGGCGGGTCGGGATCCCCGCTCTGACCGTTGTCACAGTGTTCGCGAGCACTGTGCTTGGCGTGGCGCGCCCGGCAGCGGGAGATGCCATCGCCAACGCCAAGGCGAAGGCGGCAGCGATCGAGGCGCAGCTGACCCAGGCCCAGTACCAGATGTCGGCGTTGAGCCAGCAGTACGACGCGGCCAAGTACCGGCTCTCGCAGGTCGACGCGAGCATCGCCACGACCCAGGCCAACATCGCCGCCGACGAGAAGCAGGTGGCCAAGGACAAGGCGACGCTGTCCAAGGCGGCGGTGGCCAACTACATCACCGACGGGACGGCTGCGGCGCAGAACTCGCTCTTCAGTGGAAGCGACTCGACCCTCGGCGCCACGACCGAGTACAACAAGATCGCAGAGGGTGACATCTCGCTCGCCGTCGACAACCTCCACACGTCGGAGGCTGCGCTGGCCCAGCAGCAGGCTCAGCTCCAGAACGAGCAGAACCAGGCGCAGCAGCAGGTGACCACCGAGCAGAGCGCGATGGCGGCGAACGCTCAGGCGGAGCAGCAGCAGAAGAACGCGCTGGCTCAGGAGCAGGGTCAGATCGCACAGCTCGTCCAACAGCAGCAACAGGCCGAGGCCGCCGCCGCCGCCAAGGCTGCCGCGGCCAAGCAGGCCGCCGTCGCCGCCGCCGCAGCAGCCGCCGCCGCGCACCCCGCCGCCGTCCCCGCCTCGGGTGGCGGCTCCCCGGGCCCCGTCGGCCAGACCAGCCTGGCCGGGCTCTCCACGGCCGCTCCCCCGCCCTCGGCCGCCGGCGGCGCCGGCGCGGTCCAGGCCGCGGAGAGCCAGATCGGCGTGCCCTACGTGTGGGGTGGCGAGTCCCCCCGGGGTTCAGCCAGCCCCGGCTTCGACTGCTCGGGGCTGACCGCCTGGTCGTGGGGCCAGGTCGGCGTCCCCCTGCCGCACTACTCGGGCGCCCAGATGGCCGACTCGACCCCGGTGCCCATCAACGATCTCCAGCCCGGTGATCTGCTCTTCTACGGCCCGGGCGGCAGCGACCACGTCGCCATGTACGTCGGCCCCGGCACCATGATCGAGGCCCCCTACACCGGAGCCACCGTCTGGCTCACCGCACTCCGGCTGGGCAACGGCTTCGTCGGCGCCGGCCGCCCCTAGATTCCCGAGCGCGGTTTCCGAGCGCGGTTTCGAGCGCGCTTCTCCAGTGCACCGCGGGGCCTGGGACCCCCTCTGCCCGAAGCGGTCCTAACCTGTCGGCAGCTTCGCCATGAGACCCGTCCCAGTCGCCTTCCACATCGGACCGCTTCAGGTCCACACCTATGGCATCGGTCTCGCGCTCACCTTCTGGTTCGGGTACACCTACTTCGAACGCCGCCTGAAGAAGAACGGCTACCCCGTCGACTGGTTCCTCCCCGTCTTCCTCTGGATCATCCTCGCCGCCATCGTCGGAGCGAGGGTGATGCACGTCCTCGCCAATCTGAACGTCTACTGGCACGACCCGGCCGGCATCATCGCCATCTGGCACGGCGGGCTGTCGTCCTTCGGAGGGATCCTGGCCGCGGTGCCCACGGGTGTGGTGCTCTTCCGCCGACGTTGCCCCGAGCTGGCGCTCGGGCGGGCACTGGACCTGGTGATCCCGGTCCTCATGGCCAGCTGGGCGATCGGGCGGCTCCTGGGGCCGCAGCTCATGTACGCCGGAGGTGGACATCCGACCACGCAGTGGTTCGGCATGTACTACGCGGGTCAGGTCGGGCGGCGACTGCCGGTGCCGATCTTCCAAGCGATGGAGGACTTCTCCGTCTACGTGATCCTCATCCTGATCGAGCGGGCACTCGACCGCTGGCCCGACGGGACGCGTCGCACCGGCTATCCGCCGGGAATCGTGCTCGGCACCGGGATGATCCTCTGGGGGATCGAGCGCTCCCTCGACGAGCACCTCTGGCTCGGCGAGGACGGCGGGCTCGGGTCCGACCTGGTGCAGATCGCCGGCGCCCTGCTCGTCGTCGGCGGCATCATCGTCCTCGTACGGACCCGGTCTCGCTGGCGCGAGTGGCTGCGCACGCATCATGCGCTTCAGGCGACACCTGCACCGGCTCCGGCGACGACTGCACCGGCTCCGGCGAGTGGCGCCTCGGAGACGGCGCCCGGAGAGGGCGGAAGTTCCTAGTCGCCGCGGAGGTGACTGACGCGGACGAAGCGGCTCCGCGTTCGTTCCCCCTGGCGCTCGATCGCCAAGGTGTCCCCGTCACGGAAGATCCACCCCACTTCGCGCCACGGCCGGATCTCGGGGACGGCCTCTCGGGACTCGGGGACGGCCTCGGCTCCGGGAGCGCCGGCAGCCGCGACGTCGTCCGGTTGTGTCCCCACGTGGTCAGGCTAGGGACGGGGCTTGCGGTGGTGGTGGACCCTGGATCTCACTGCACCCGAGCTGCAACGAACAATGGGCCGTAGGTGCAACCCCCGGGGGCGTCGATGCGTACCAGGGAGGTGCCGACCGCTGGTCCTCCTCAAGGCTTCTTGCGTTGAGGCCGATTTGTGCGGAGTGGGAGGTGAATCGGACCGATGGCGACGACCGAGCCGAGGGCACCGATGACGAACGAGAAGATCTGGACCGAGGAAGAGAAGGCGGAGTGGCTGGCCTCCCATGGCACCACCCCCACGCATGTGGTGACCTTCGAACCGATGTACCAGATCGAGGTGTGCGTCCCCCCCTGGGAACATCCCGAGCGCCAGATCGCCCGCTCGGCGGTGGCCTGGGGCAAGAGCATGCGTCTCGTCTTCGACGATTCGCAGATGGGCGGGGCCGAGGTGGTGGCTGCGCACCACGAGGGGAACTCGCTCGAGGTCTACACGGCGGTCGTGCGACGACCCCGGCTGCACCGGATCGTCTGAGCCACACCGCGCGCTTCCGCCGGAACCGGCGCGGTGGCCCTCGGAGCTCCGTGTCCGGGTTCCCGCTTCCCGCTACCCGTTCGGCTTCCCGCTACCCGTTCGGCTTGTCGCCCGATGCCGCGTCTCTTCGCATCTGTTCGAGCCGGTCGATGAGAGGCATCCGCTCCTGGCCGACCGTGCCGTCGAGCCGCTCCGCGATCTGCTCTGGTGTCCAGCGGCCTTCCGCCCACATGGCCCGCACCTCGATCGGCTGGTTCCAGACCGCGATCTTCGATCCCACCACCGTGTAGACCTGCCCGGTGACGTGCTTGGCCTTGTCGCTCAGGAGGTAGACGACCATGGGCGCCACGTCCTCGGGGTCCCCGATCTCCGCCAACTCCGACGGCACGTTCGCCGACATGCGTGTGCGGGCGATCGGCGCGATGGCATTTGCCGTCACGCCGTAGCGGTGCAACCCGACGGCAGCTGATCGCACCAGCGACACGATGCCCCCCTTGGCCGCCGCGTAGTTGGCCTGGGCCACGCTCCCGGCGAAGGCGCCGGACGTGAAGCCGACCAGTGCGCCGCCGCCTTCCTGCTTGCGCATGACCGCCGCCGCGGCGCGGAAGACGGTGAAGTGACCCTTGAGATGGGTGGCGATCACGGCGTCCCACTCGTCCTCGGACATGTTGAAGAGCATTCGCTCGCGCAGGATCCCGGCCACGGCCACCACACCGTCGATGCGGCCGTAGGTGTCGACGGCTGTGGCCACGAGGCGCTCGCCGGACTCCATCTTCGAGATGTCGTCGGCCACGGCCATCGCCTCGCCGCCGGCCACGGTGATCTCGGACACGACGGCGTCGGCCACCTCGCTGCTCGGGTCCTCGCCTGCCATGCCCACGCCGTAGTCGGCCACCAGCACCTTGGCCCCCTCGGCCGCGGCGGCGAGGGCGACGGCTCGTCCGATGCCGCCGCCACCACCGGTCACGGCGACCACCTTCCCGTCCAGGAACCCTGCCATCGATCGACGCTCCTCCTCTGCTGCTCTGTGATCTGATCTGCTGCTCTGTGATCTGCTGCTCTGTGATCTGCTGCTCTGTGATCTGCTGCTCTGGTGCCGCTCTGCGCCGGACCGGTCGCGGCCCCACAAATTGCCGTGAGTTAGAACACGTTCTAGCCTGCGGGCGGCGCGGGCTGCCATTTGCACCCGCACCCGATGCGAGCCTGCAAGGAGACTGCTGCTGATGGGTGACCTCGGCTTCTGGGCCCTCGCCCAGGAAGATCCCGACCATTTGGCCCTCGTGACCCCCGAGGGCGACGAGGTGAAGTCCGGCGAGCTCCTCGGGCGCGCCAATCAGGTCGTGCACGCGCTGAGAAGCCTCGGCTTCGAGACCGGTGACGTGGTGGCAACGCTCCTGCCCAACTGCGCGGAGATGATCGAGATCTACCTCGCCGCGCTGCAGGCCGGCTGGTACCTCGTCCCGATCAACCACCATCTCGTGGCACCCGAGGTGGCGTACATCCTCCGGGACTCGGGAGCCAAGGCCTTCGTGGCGCACGAGCGCTTCGCCGAGGTGGCGCGTGCGGCCGCGGACGAGGTCGGTCTCGACCCCGCGCGATGCCTGGCGGTCGGAGAAGTGTCCGGCTTCGCCTCCTACGGCACGGTACGCGACGCCCAACCCACTGACCTGCCCGAGAACCGCACGGTGGGCGACGTGATGAATTACACGTCGGGCACGACCGGGAACCCCAAGGGCATCTACCGCAAGCTGCAGGGAGTCACCCCTGAGCAGGCGGCGCTCGGACTGTCAGGCCTGCTGTTTCTCTTCGGGATCCAGCCACAGGACGACAACGTCCACATCGTCGGCTCACCCCTGTACCACACCGCCGTCCTGCGCTTCGGAAGCGCATCGATGCACCTGGGCCACACGCTCGTCCTGATGGACAAATGGCTGCCCGAAGAGATGTTGCGGTTGATCGAGGAGCGCAAGGTCACGACGTCACACATGGTGCCGACCCAATTCCATCGGCTGCTCGCCCTGCCCGACGACGTGCGGGCCAAGTACGACGTGTCGTCGCTGCGCCACATGATCCACGCCGCCGCGCCGTGCCCTGTCGACGTGAAGCGCAAGATGATCGCCTGGTGGGGCAACGCAGTGGACGAGTACTACGCCGCCAGCGAGGGCGGCGGCACCGTAGTCTCGGCCGAGGAGTGGCTGCAGAAGCCGGGCACCGTCGGCAAGCCCTGGCCGATCAGCGAGATCGCCATCTTCGACGACTTGGGCAATCGCATCGAGGAGCCCAACGTGATCGGCACTGTGTACATGGCGATGCAGTCGGCCGATTTCGAGTACCACGGCGACAAGGAGAAGACTCAGAAGAACAGGATCGACCGGTTCTTCACCGTCGGTGACGTTGGATTCCTCGACGAGGACGGCTATCTGTTCCTGCGGGACCGCAAGATCGACATGATCATCTCAGGTGGGGCCAACATCTATCCGGCCGAGATCGAGAATGTCCTCCTGTCGTATCCGAAGGTCGGTGACGCCGCCGTCTTCGGCATCCCCAACGAGGACTGGGGCGAGGAGGTCAAGGCGGTCATCGAACCCGCCGAAGGGGTCGAGGCCGGCGACGAGCTGGCGGCCGAGATCCTGGCCTACTGCGCCGACAGGCTGGCCAAGTTCAAGACTCCCAAGACGATCGATTTCACCAACGAGATGCCCCGGGATCCCAACGGGAAGCTCTACAAGCGCAAACTCCGCGATCCCTACTGGGAAGGGGTGCAGCGGGCGCTCTGAACGTCGCATGCACAACATCGCATGACGTCGCATGACGTCGCATGCATAACTATGCACCGAGGAGCGGACGCCAGAACGTGGTTGGGCGTGTATACGCGCGCCATATACACCTCGATACACCTCGGAGCGTGACGCCGAAAGCCCCTCGGCTTGCATACGTATGCGCTCCTTCGCATAACGCCTGGTCGGCAGGTCCCCCACCGGTGGCGGCGGGGCACACTGGAGCTGTGACCCTGCAGGCGAAGCTCGACCTCCGCGTCCAGGCGACCGGCGCCGGAGACGTCTGTCGAGACGTCCTCGCCGCCCTGCCGCACTGGTTCGGGATAGCCGAATCCGTCGAGGACTACGTCGCGACGGCGAGTGCCAACCCCACGGTCGTGGCCACGGTCGGTGGTCGTGACGTCGGACTCCTGACCGTGGTCCTGCACACGCCGTACGCGGCGGAGGTGTACGTCACGGGCGTCGTGCCCGAGCACCATCGTCACGGCATCGGCGCCGCCATGTTGAGAAGGGCCGAAGCATGGCTGGTGGAGCACGACTTCGAATTCCTGCAGGTGAAGACGCTCAGCCCTCGACGCGAGGACTGGGGGTACGCCCGCACCCGGGCCTTCTACCTCGCTCAGGGATTCCGGCCGCTTGAGGAGTTTCCCGATCTTTGGGACGCCGAGAACCCCGCGCTGCAGATGATCAAGGCGCTCCCGACGGGCGAGGCCGCGGCGCGGCGCGGCACGACCGGCTGAGGTCCGCCCTCCGTCGCGCCCCCCGACCCATGATGGACCGATGGAGAGCAAGCCCGGCGACGCCCAGGGTGGAGATGAAGGTCCCGGTGACGGCCCCGGTGACGGCGACACCGGCACCACGACCCCGGGCGTCACGGCGCGCCTGCGGCCCCGGCAGGCGCTGCGCGTGGCTGCCCGGGCACCCGATTCGTATGGCCTCCTTCTCCTCCTCCTCGTCTTCGACTACATCGCTCTCAACGTCGAGTGGACGGGCGACGACGCCCTGATCGTCCGGGCCGGCCTGTACGCCGTCACGGTCCTCCTCGCCTTTCACACCTCCCGCGTACCGACGGCGGTCCAGCGCGTCGCGCAGATAACCGTCGCCGTCACGTTCGTGGTCGCCGTCGGGGCGGTCGTGGGTGGCTCGGGCACCGCGGACGGCGCCGAGGTGATCTTGATCTCCGCCCTCGTCGTGGCCAGCCCGTGCGCCATCGGCTGGCGCATCTCGCATCACCAGCGGGTGACCCGCGAGACGATCGCCGGCGCCATCTGCATCTACGTGCTGATCGGCTTGATCTTCGCCAACTTCGACTACGGGATCCAGCTGGTGTCCGGCTCGCCGTTCTTCGCTCAATCGGGCCACCACGGTCTGCCGGACTTCGCCTATTTCAGCTACATCACCATGACGACGGTCGGCTACGGCGATCTCACGCCGTCTCGCGGACTGCCGCGCACCATGTCGGTCCTCGATGCGCTGATCGGCCAGGTCTTCCTCGTCGTCCTCGTCGCGCGCCTCGTTTCGCTCTACCGCCCGCTGGGTTGGCGTTCCGGGCTCGAGGAGCGGCTCCGTGAAGAGGCGGGGGACCCCGGAGCGGCGAAGAGCTGAGCGAGCCACCTCGCAGGGTGGCGGGGCCTCAGGAGGACGATCCGGCCTCGCGTCGCCGCGCCTTGTCCATCATGCGCTGCCAGTCTGCGTCGACCAGCGGACCCTCGGCGCTGTGTGCTCCGTGCGCGTTGCCGGTCACGATGTCGAGCATGCGGCTCGGCTCGACGAGGATGAAGATGCCTTCGGCCTCCGCCGTCAGCTCACCGTCGTGATAGATGCCGCCCCAGGAGAAGACCTTGCGGCCCTCACTGCCCGAGTGCCGGGCCGCGAGCTCGAGTGGCGCCAGCAACGGCGTCGGTCGCCGGTACTTGACGGTCAGGGTACCCGTCATCGCACCCAGCCCGACCAAGATGTTGGAGAGCCCCAGCAACTCGTCGAACAACTCTGCGATCACACCCCCGTGGACGCAGGTCGGCGGTCCCTCGTACGGATAGTCGAAGGTGACGCGGCCTCGGACCTCGCGCTGTCCCCCCTCGCCCGCCACCGCCCAGATCTCGGCGGGCGGCGCGATGGGGTTGGCGTAGCCGATCATGGGGCTGGTGGGGAAATGGTCCTGGGGATGGACGCCGGGGAACCCGCTCGGGCCCGGCTGGTTGCGCCGGCGCTTGAGGCGTGCCGCCGCCACCTCGAGTTGGTCCGCCACCGCTGCGATGTCGTCGGCCGCTCGGGCCAGCTCGTCGTCCCCGAGCGGCTGCCCGATCGTCACCGCCCCGATGCGTCGGAGTGCCGCAGCGACGCGGTTGATCGGCAGGTCGGGCGCAGCGGACGTGGCGGGACCGTCGAGACCGGGATGACCCTCACCAGCCACGGTTGGACCCCCACCAGCCCCGGTTGGACCCTTACCAGCCCCGGTAGGCCCGTCACCGGCGCCCGGGGCTTCCCCCCCTTCGCTCACGTGCGCGTGAAGTTGGGCGGGCGCTTCTCGGCGAACGCCCTCTGCCCCTCCGCGGCGTCGTTGCTGGCGAAGACGGGCCAGCCGATCTCGAGCTCGCGGGCCAGACCGTCCACCTCGGACATCCCCTCGGTCTCGCGCACGCTCTGCATGATCGCCTCCACGGCCAACGGCCCGTTGGCCGTGATCACCGCAGCGATCTCCCGCGCCTTGTCGAGCGCCGCGCCCTTGGGGACGACGTGGCCGATGAGCCCGATGCGCAGCGCCTCCTCGGCGGGCACCTCGCGGGCGGTGAGCAGCAGCTCCATGGCTACGGTGTAGGGGATCTGGCGGCGCAGGCGCACCGTCGACCCGCCCAGGGGGAAGAGGCCGCGCTTGGCCTCGAAGACGCCGAACACGGCGCCCTCCCCGGCGACCCGGATGTGGGTGGCCTGGAGGATCTCGGTCCCGCCGGCCACGGCCCAACCCTCCACGGCGGCGATGAGCGGCTTGCGCAGGTCGTAGTGGCGCAGCAAGGCCTTCCAGTGCAGATCGGGGTCCTCGGCCATTCTGGGCTGGTACTTCTCGGCGTCGCTGCCACCCATGGCCTTGAGATCCATGCCCGCGCAGAACGTCCCGCCGGCGCCGGTGAGGATGGCGCAGCGGATCTCGTCGTTGGTGTCGATCTCCTCCCAGGCGTCCTTCATGCCGACCAGCATCGGCAGGCTCAGCGCGTTCTTGGCCTCGGGGCGGTTCATGGTCACGATGGCCGTGGCGCCGTCGCGCTCGAACGTCAGGTGCTCGGTGGATATCGATGACACGGTCGCCTCCGGATGCAGGGCGTGCGCAATCCCTAGAGGCGCTCGATGATGGTCCCGGTGGCCAGTGCGCCACCGCAGCACATCGACACGAGCCCGTAGGTGCCGTCGGTCCGCTCCAGCTCGTGGAGGATGGTGGTGATCAACCGGCTGCCGGTGGCACCGACGGGATGGCCCAGTGCGATGGCGCCACCGTTGACGTTCAGCTTGTCCATGTCGGCCTCGTGCACCTTGGCCCAGCTCAGCACGACGGAGGCGAAGGCCTCGTTGACCTCGAAGAGGTCGATGTCCTTCATCGTCATCCCCGCCTTCTCGAGCACCTTCTTCGTCGCCACGATCGGGCCGTCGAGGTGGTAGTAGGGGTCGGAGCCGGCCAGCACCTGTGCCACGATCCGCGCCCGCGGCCTGAGCCCCTCGGCCCTGGCGCGGTCCTCGGACATCCAGAGCACGGCGGCGGCGCCGTCGGAGATCTGCGACGAGGTGCCGGCGGTGTGCATGCCGTCCGGCAGCACCGGCTTCAACTTGGCCAGGCCCTCGAGCGTCGTCTCGCGCGGGCCCTGGTCCTTGGAGACGACCATCTTCTCGCCGGAGTGCTCGCCGCGCGGCCCCTCTTCGCCGACGATCGGCGCCTCGATGGCGACGATCTCCCGGGCGAAGCGGTCCTCGGCCACCGCCCTGGCCGCCTTCTCCTGCGAGGCCAGACCGAACGCGTCGACGTCCTCACGCGTGATGCCGTACTTCTTGGCGATCCGCTCGGCCGCCTCGAACTGGCTGGGCATGTCGTAGGGCAGGTCGGCGGGCAGCGCCCGACCCACGCCGGGCGCCGAGGCGTTGGCCCCCAGAGGGATCCGGCTCATGGTCTCGACACCACACCCGATGGCCACGTCCGCCGCCCCCGCCGCGATGAGGTTGTTCGCCATGTGGTTGGCCTGCTGCGACGATCCGCACTGGCAGTCGATCGTGGTCGCCGCCACGTCGTAGGGAAGTCCGGCCAGGAGCCACGAGGTCCGCGTCACGTTGAAGCCCTGCTCGCCCGCCTGGGTGACGCACCCACCGACGACCTGCTCGACCGAGGCAGGGTCCACGCCGGCCCGCTTCACGACCTCGACCTGCACCGCGCCCAAGATGTCCGGAGCCCGCAGCCCCGACAGCCACCCGTTCCGCTTTCCGATCGGGGTGCGGACCGCCTCGATGATCACCGGCTGTGCCATGACGCACCTTTCTTCTCGCCCGGGCCCTCGGCCCGCGACTCTGCATGGAGGGAATTTAGAACCTGTTCTAACTTTAGCACCGGCCCCCCGCAGTCTGCCCTGGCCGGGACGCCGGGTGCCAAACGCTTGTACCGCCGGACAGAGCCGCCGCCAGAGTCCGCGTCAGACGCGCTTGAGCAGCTCGCGGGCGATGACGATCTTCTGCACCTGGTTCGTCCCCTCGTAGATCTGCGTCACCTTGGCGTCGCGCAGATAGCGCTCGACAGGGAAGTCCTTGGTGTAGCCGTAACCGCCCAGCAGCTGGACGGCGTCGATCGTCACGGACATGGCGGTGTCCGAGGCGAACGCCTTCGCCATGGCGCCGAATTGCGTCAGCTCACCCCTCGGATCGTGGTCGACCATGGCACAGGCCCGGTACACCAGCGACCGGGCGGCCTCGTTGCGCATCGCCATCTCCGCCAGCATGAACCGCAGGCCCTGCAGGTCGGCGATCGGTCCGCCGAAGGCGTTGCGCTGCTTCATGTAGGCGGCGGCGTAGTCGATGGATCCCTGGGCTATGCCGACCGCCTGCGCACCGATGGTCGGACGGCTGCGGTCCAGGGTGTGCATGGCGACGGTGAAGCCTTGCCCCTCGGCACCGATGCGGTGCGAGGCCGGTACGCGGACGTCCTCGAGGACGACCTCGCCCGTGGGGCTGCCGCGCATGCCCAGCTTGTCCTCGTGCTTGGCGATGCGGATCCCCCACTCCTTCTCGACGAGGAAGCACGAGATGCCCCGACCGCCGGCGTCGGGGTCCGTCTTGGCGAAGACGACGTAGACGTCCGAGATGCCGGCGTTGGTGATCCAGTACTTGGATCCGGTCAGTATGTAGTCGTCTCCGTCGCGCACGGCGCGCGAGCGCATGGAGGCGACATCGCTCCCGGCGTCCGCCTCCGACAAACAATAGCTGGCCTGGATCTCTCCCGACGCCACACGGGGCAGGTACTGGCGTTTGAGCTCCTCGGAGCCCCAGTTCATGACCGGGGTCATCCCCAGCTTGGAGATGAGCATCGTCAGTGAGGTCGAACCGCAGGCCCGCGCCAGTTCCTCCACCGCGACGGCCTGCGTCACCGTGTCCGCTCCCGCACCGCCGTAGGCCTCGGGGATGCCGAGGGCCGGGAGCTCCATCTCCTTGCACGCCTCGAACGATTTCCACGGATACTCCGCCTTGCGGTCGACCTCGGCGGCATGGGGTGCGATTCGCTCCTCGCAGAACGTGCGCATCGTGCTGCGGAATTCCTCTTGGACGTCGCTCAACGCGAACGTGGAGTCACTCATCGTCTTCATTGTTGCAGGCTCAGCCCAACGTCCGTTCGCCATAAGGGCTCCGGACCCGTATGCCATCAGGGCTCCGGACCCGTGTGCCATCAGGGATCTCGATCAGTGCGCCGCCAGGTGGCGCAAGAGGAGATCGGAGAGCTCCACGGGCGCCATCTCGGGGATCCAGTGCGACACGTTGTCGAGCACCTCGAAGGTGTAGGGCCCCCGGACGCAGGCCGCGGTCGCCTCGGCGGCCGTTCGGCCGAAGGCGCCGTCGCCGGTCGACCAGACGTAGAGCGTGGGGACGGCGACCGGCGGCAGGTCGCCCAGCGCGCGGCGGTCCATGGCCCGATACCAGTTCAAGGCAGCGGTGAGGGCTCCGGGTTCGGTGAGGGCCGCCACGTACATGCGCGCGTCGTCGTCGTCGAGACCCGTCTCGGCCAGGAGCGCCGCCAGGCCGAGTCCGGAGCCGTCCGCGCCGAGGAGGAGGCGCTCGGGAACCTCCGGGGCGCGGAACGCTTCGGTGGCCACGCCCGCGGCCGCCTGGTCTGGGTCGGCACCACCCAAGGCCTCGAGGAGGGCGAGCGGGTGGGGCGTGGACACCACCCCGAGCGTGCGGACCCTGCCCGGATGACGCGCCGCGGTGATCCAGGCCAGCATGCCGCCCCAGTCGTGGCCCACCAGGTCGAAGGTCTCCATGTCCATGGCGTCCGCCAGCGAGAGCACGTCCCCGAGCAACCGCTCGGTCGCGTAGTCGTCGACCGCCGGCGGACGGGCACCGTCGCTGTAGCCCCGAAGGTCGGGGGCGATCGCCCGGTAGCCCGCCCGGCCCAGTGCCCACAGCTCGTCGCGCCAGGCCCAAGAGGTCTGCGGGAAGCCGTGCAGCATCAACACCCGCCGTCCGTCGTGGGGGCCACAGGCGCGACCGGTGAAGACGAACCCGCCGGCCGCGATCTCCAGCCGGTCGATCGCCCCGGTCGCGTCCACTTCAGCGGGCGCGCCGCCGCCTAGGCGGCAGCAGAACCTCGGCCGAGCGCTTCTTCGGGAGCGAGCCGCAGATCCTCCTCGGCCACCGCGTCGACGAGGGCGCGCTGCGCCACGTAGTCGTGCGCGACGGAGGAGAACAGCTTGCGGCGGGCGATGCGCAGGTCCGCCGGCGCGCCGCGGTCCAGAAAACGCCAGAGGTTCAGAGCGAGGCGCACGTCATAGATGCTGGGGGCGCGACCGAAGAGCGCAGCCCGTTTGGCCGCGACGAGGGCGGCGCCGAGCACCACGTCGTGTTCCGACTCGCCTTCGTCGAGCACCAGCTCGTGTTCGAAACGACGCGCCAGGCGCAGCGCGAACCCCGAATCGGGCCCGGGCGTGCCGACGCCCTGTCCGCGGCGTACGAGGGGCACCGCGAGCTCCGCCGGCCTCGAGGTGGTCCACGGTCCGGGCACGTGCAGGTGGCGGGCCGGTCGGACCTGATCGGCCTCCGCGATGGGCACGAACGTGGGCTGCGTCATGCGCGCAGGTTACCCCAGCGACCCTGCGGGCCCGGCCACGCGCAGGGGCTGCTCGCCGATCAGGCGCACCACCGGCAGCGCGAGGGACGAAGGATGGCGCGCGTCGTGGAACACCTCCTGGTCCGCGGAGCGCATGCGAGAACCGGTGGCCAGGGTCTCGCCCGTACCGAGGTTACGGGCGAACAATGGATGGGCGCCGCTCGAGACCTGCAGCCGGATGCGGTGCCCGGCGCGGAACGTGTTGGCGGTCGGCCACATCGGCACCGCGAGGCGGAACACGCCTTCCTCGTCCGGCTCGACCGATCCCGGCGACACGCGGACGATGCCGTCGCTCACGTTGTGGGACCTCCCCTTCTCGTCGACGTCGCAGAGGCGCACGAAGAAGTCCGTGTGCGCCAGGGTCGAGCGCAGGTAGAGCGTGGTGGTCAGCGGGCCGACCACGGTGAGGTCCTCGGGCAGCACCGGGCTGGTGTAGGTGAGGACGTCGTGGCGGTGCTCACGGCGTCGCTGCTCCTTGCGCCCGGCGGTGGCCATGTTGAGACCGGGACCGCCGACCGCCGGCGTGGGGTCGTGCGGGTTGTAGTGGTAGCGGTCGGGCGCGCTCTCCGCCGGCTGCTCCCGGCCGAGGGTGCCCCAGCGGCCCAGGTACCACTGCTGCGTCTCGCCGGCCGGGGGCCAGGCCGAGAACTCCTGCCACGTCCGCGAGCCCATGACGTAGACGCGGACCGGAGCGCGAGGTTCCCGGTCGGCATGGGAACCGAGACGCTCCTCCCACCAGGACGGTCCGTCGCGCACGCTCTCGGCGAAGAGCCCGGGGCTCGAGTGCGTCCACGGACCGATGGTCAGCCGTGCCGGGCGCCCGGCCAGGCGCAGCCTCTCGTAGTCGGCGACCTGAGCGGGCAGGAAGAGGTCGTACCAGCCGCCGACCAGGCTGGCGGGCGGGACTCCCTCGAGCCGGCGCCCGAAGTCCACCGGGTCCCACCACGCGTCACCGGGGGCGCTGTGAAGGAGCCACTCCTGGTACGGCGCCCACTGCTCGCCGATGGCGGCCGTGTCGCAGCGGCCGAGGGGCAGGACGTCGCACGCCTTGGCCACCGCCCGGCGGGCCCCGAGCATCGAGCGCACCACGCTGCGCCACCCGAGCTCCTGGTGCTTGAGCTGGTAGAGCCAGGACACAGCCATCTCGAGCGCGAACGAGCCTCCGGGATACACGATCGACCCGCCGAAGCTCGACGCGGTGACCTGCAGGCACAAGGCCTTCACGGAGTCGGGGGCGTCCTCTGCGATGGCCCACTGGGTGCCCCCGAGGTAACTGGCGCCCCACATGACGATGCGCCCGTCGAACCAGGGCTGCTCGGCGATCCAGCGCAGGGTGGCATGGCCGTCGTCCTGCTCGTGGCGCAACGGCTCCCACACCCCTTGTGAACCGAACGTGGCGCGGCAGCTCTGCACGACGACCTGGTACCCGCGTTCGGCGTAGAGCCGTCCCAGCGGACCCATGACCCGCCGCCCGTACGGCGTGCGGATCAACACGGTCGGTCGGCCACCCGCATCGTCGAGGGGGAACCAGCGGTCGGCCAGGAGCACCGCGCCGTCAGGCATCTCGGCGACCAGGTCCCGCTCGACCGAGACGCCCGCGGTCCGGGGCGGGGGGAGCCGGAGCACCGACGCCACGATGCGACTGAAGACGGTCATGCCGATCCCCCTGACTGCCCCCTCCATGTCGTGGCCCGGGTCCGGCTGCACTCAGGAGGCGTGCAGCAGCCCGAAGACGATCGAATCGTAGAGGGCCTGCCAGCTCGCCTCAATGATGTTCTCCGACACGCCGATCGTCGTCCACGTCCGCTCGCCGTCGGTCGTGTCGACCAGGACGCGGGTGACGGCGCCGGTTCCCCGCCCCGTATCGAGGACGCGGACCCGGTAGTCGGTCAGGTGGATGTGGTCGAGCGCCGGGAACTTCGTACCGATGGCACCGCGCAGCGCACCGTCGAGGGCGTTGACCGGCCCGTTGCCCTCTGCAGTGGCGACGATGCGCTCCTCCCCCACGTGAACCTTGACGGTCGCTTCGGTGGTGATCTTCGGCGACACGTGGTCCGTGATCACCCGGAAGGACTCGACCGTGAAGTAGTCCGCCGTCCAGCCGGTGGCCCGGCGCAACAGGAGCTCCAGCGATCCGTCGGCCACCTCGAAGTGGTAGCCCTCGTGCTCGAGACGCTTCAGCTCGTCGAGCACGCGGCCGATGACCTCGCCGTCGAGCTTCAGACCGAGCTCGTCCGCCTTGAGGGCCAGGGTCGAACGCCCCGCCATCTCGGAGACGACCACGCGGGTGCCGTTGCCCACCACGTTCGGGTCCACGTGCTCGTAGAGGTCAGCGCTGCGTGCCACGGCGCTGGCGTGGAGCCCGCCCTTGTGTGCGAAGACCGAGCTGCCGACATAGGGCTGCTGCGCGTTCGGTGCGATGTTGACCAGCTCTGCGATGTGGTGCGCCACGGGAGTCAGTCGCTCCAGTCGCTCGGACGGGATGGTACGGACGTTGAGCTTGAGCGACAGGTTCGGGATCGCGGCCGAGAGATCCGTGTTGCCGGCCCTCTCCCCGTAACCGTTGATGCAGCCCTGGACCTGCGTCACCCCGGCCTGGACCGCCACCAACGAGTTGGCCACCGCGCAGCCGGCGTCGTTGTGGCAGTGGATGCCGAGCTGTGCGCTGGTGCGCCGGCGCACGTCGGCCACTGCCTGCCCGACGTCGTCGGGGAGCGACCCCCCGTTGGTGTCGCACAGCACGAGCGCCTCGGCGCCCGACTCCTCCGCCGCGGCCAACACGGAGAGGGCGAAGTCGGGATTGCGCCGGTAGCCGTCGAAGAAGTGCTCCGCATCGAGGAAGACCCGCAGGTCGTGTCGGCGCAGGTAGCGCACCGAGTCCGCCACCATCGCCACCGCTTCGTCCAGGGACGTCCGCAGCGCCTCGGCCACGTGGCGGTCCCAGGACTTGGCCACGATGCAGGCCACCGGCGCTCCCGCCTCGATCAAGTTGGCCAGCACCGCGTCATCCTCCGGCTTCACCCCGGCACGGCGGGTCGAGCCGAAGGCGACCAGGGTCGCCGTGCCGAGGCGCAGCTCCTTCCGGGCACGGGCGAAGAACTCGACGTCCTTGGGATTGGCGCCGGGCCAGCCTCCTTCGATGTAGGTGACGCCCAGATGATCGAGCTGCTCGGCCACGCGGAGCTTGTCGTCCACGGTGAGCGAGAGCCCCTCCTGCTGGCTGCCGTCGCGCAAGATGGTGTCGAAGACGTCCACGGCCTCGGGCAGCTCCGGCACGTAGAAATCGTGGGCGTGCGCACCGTGGGTGTGCGCACCGTGGGTGTGTTCTTCACTCGACATAGTCGAGCCATTCCTTGTACTGATCGACCTCGCCGCGGACCGTGGCGAAGTACGCCTGCTGGATCTCCTTCGTGACCTTGCCCGGGTGGCCCGGACCGACGGGGCGGTCGTCGACGGCGCGGATGGGCACCACCTCGGCGGCCGTACCGGTCAGGAAAGCCTCGTCCGCCAGGTAGAGGTCGGACCGGATGATCGACTCGTGACGCACCTCGTAGCCGAGGTCACGGGCGATGGTCTCGACCGAGTCCTGCGTGATGCCGTCGAGCGAGCCCGAGTCGGAGATCGGAGGCGTGATCAGCACCCCGTCGCGCACGATGAAGACGTTCTCTCCCGTGCACTCGCTCACGTTGCCGTCCGGAGCCAAGAGAATCGCCTCGTCGTAGCCGGCCTTGAGCGCCTCCACCTTGGCCAGCGACGAGTTGGCGTACATGCCCGTCCCCTTCGCAGCGGTCGGCACCGCGTTGGGGTCGTGACGGCGCCAAGAGCTGATCTTCACCGAGACGCCGTTGGCCACGCCCTCGTCGCCGAGGTAGGTCCCCCAGGGCCAGGCCGCCACGGAGACGTTGACGGGGCACGGCAGCGGGTTGAGTCCCATCTCGCCGTAGCCGAGGTACACGAGCGGACGCAGGTAGCACCCCTCCTGCAGACCGTTGACCCGCACCACGGTGCGCGTCGCCTCGATGATGTCGTCCACCGTGTAGGGGATGTCGATCATGAAGATCTTGGCCGACGCGAAGAGACGTCGGATGTGGTCACCGAGCCGGAACACGGCGACGCCCCGGTTGGTCGGGTAGGCCCGAATGCCTTCGAACACGCCCGACCCGTAGTGCATCGTGTGCGTCAGCACGTGCACGGTGGCATCGGCCCAGTCGACGAGCTCGCCGTCCATCCAGATCTTCTCGGTCGGGGTGATGGGCATGGCCTCAGAGCCTTTCTGCGATGGCGTCGCCCACGGCGGTCGTGGACAGCTGGGTGGACGATGACGGAGACCCCGCCGACATGGCATCGGCCTGGGCGGCGAGGGCCTTGAGGATGCGAGCGGCGGCGTCGGTCTCGCCGAGGTGGTCGAGCATGAGTGCTGCCGAGTGGATGGCGGCGAGAGGGTTGGCCACGCCCTTGCCGGCGATGTCGTGGGCGGCACCGTGCACCGGCTCGAAGAGCGAGGGCCCGGTCCGCGCCGGGTTCAGGTTGGCCGAGGCGGCGAATCCGATGCCGCCCGCCACGGCGCCGGCCAGGTCCGTGAGGATGTCGCCGAACAGGTTGTCGGTCACGATCACGTCGTAACGGGCGGGCTGCTCCACCAGGTAGATGCACGCGGCGTCGACGTGGTTGTAGTCCCATTCGACCTCAGGGTGCTCCGCAGCCACCTCCTTGACCGTCCGTTGCCAGAGATCCCCGGCGAAGGTGAGCACGTTGGTCTTGTGCACCAGGGTGAGGCGGCGGCGGCGGCGCTCGGCCAGTTCGAACGCGTAGCGAACGCAGCGCTCCACCCCCATGCGGGTGTTCACGGAGCCCTGCGTCGCCACCTCGTGCGCCGTCCCCTTGCGCAGGAAGCCGCCCTCCCCGGCGTAGGTTCCCTCCGTGTTCTCCCGTACCACGACGAAATCGGCACCCTCGCCGATCGAGCCCGGGACGCCGGTGAAGGGCCGCAGGTTCACGTAGAGGTCGAGCTCGAAGCGGAGGCGGAGCAACAGGCCACGCTCGAGCGTGCCCGGGGGGACGGCGGTGTCGCCCACGGGCGGCCCGACCGCCCCCAGCAGGATCGCCTCGAAGCCGCGCAGCTCCTCGAGGGTCGCGTCGGGGAGCACGGCGCCGTCACGCAGGTAGCGAGCGGCCCCCAGGTCGAAGTCCGTGGTGTCGAGGTCGACCCCGGCCGCCGCCACGATCTTGAGCGCCTCGGCGCAGACCTCCGGCCCGATCCCGTCCCCGCCGATCACGGCGACCCGATGCCTGGAGCTGCTCACCGTCGTCTCTCCTCTTTGGTCTCTGTCGTGGTGGTCTCTGTCGTGGTGGTCTCTGTCGTGGTGGTCTCTGTCATGGTGGTGTCTGTCGTTCTGCCTCTGTCCGCCCCGACCGGGGCTGCCCCTTCCGGCCCCGGATGGGCCATCCGTCCCCGACCGGCCCATCCGGCCCCGACCGGGGCTCGCCCCTCCGCTGCCGACGGACTTCTCCGCAATTGAAAAACCGCCCACAGTGTGGACGGTTCCAAGGCGCGCGGGGTAGTCGGCGCGCCTAGTGAATAATGCCTACGAAGCGCTCGGGGCGGTGCATGGTCTCTCCAGTCTCCCCCAGCGGGAACAGCTTCGTCAACACACGCGCTGCAGGGTCGGGGAGGAGGGCCATTCCGGCCCGATTAGCCTGGTGATCGCCGGCCGCCGTGCTCTGCACCGGCCGGGCGCACCCCCTTCGGAGGACAATGCCGTGACCAACGTTCCCGCCAACCAGACCGAGCCCACGAAGCTCACCCAGGCGACCCACGACCGCCTGGTGGCCGAGCTCGAGGACCTGACCACGCGCGGCCGGGTCGAGATCGCCCAGGCCATCGAGGCGGCACGGGCACTGGGCGACCTGAGCGAGAACGGCGACTACCACGCAGCCAAGGACTCCCAGGGGAAGATGGAGTCACGCATCCGCCAACTCCAGGCGATGCTCAAGCACGTCGAGATCGTGGGCGAGACGGGGTCCGACGACGGCACGGTCACCCTCGGCAGCATCGTGACGCTGCGCTATGACGGGGACGACGAGGACGACACCCAGCGATTCTTCGTCGGCTCGATCGAGGAGCGCCAGGGCGACCTCCACGTGATCTCACCCAGCTCGCCGCTCGGCCAGGTCCTGGTCGGCCAGAGCGGCGGCGAGACGGTCGAGTACCAGGCGCCGGGCGGCCTGCTCAAGGTCCACATCGTCGCGGTCGAGCGCTGATGGCGACGCCGCGCACGCTTAGCGAGAAGATCTGGGAGGCCCACGTCGTCCACGCCACCGAGGGTGAGCCCGACATCCTCTTCATCGACCTGCACCTGGTGCACGAAGTCACCTCGCCCCAGGCCTTCGACGGGCTGCGGATGGCCGGCCGGACCGTGAGGCGGCCCGACCTGACCGTGGCCACTGCCGATCACAACGTCCCGACGGTCGACATCGACAAGCCGGTGGCGGACCCGGTGTCGGCGCAGCAGCTCGAGGTCCTCAACGACAACACCGCCGCGTTCGGGATCACCTGTTACCCCATGGGCCACGCCAACCAGGGCATCGTCCACATCATCGGTCCCGAGCAGGGTTGGACGCAGCCGGGCATGACGATCGTGTGCGGCGACAGCCACACGTCGACCCACGGCGCCTTCGGCGCCTTGGCTTTCGGCATCGGCACCAGCGAGGTCGAGCACGTGCTGGCGACCCAGACCCTCCCCCAGGTTCGCCCGAAGACGATGTCGGTGACGGTCGAGGGCCAGCTGGCTCCCGGGGTCACGGCCAAGGACGTGGCGCTGGCGATCATCGGGACCATCGGCACCGGCGGCGGGATCGGGCACGTGATCGAGTACCGGGGTTCCGCCATCCGCGGCCTCTCCATGGAAGGGAGGATGACGCTCTGCAACATGTCGATCGAGGGCGGGGCCCGGGCCGGTCTCGTCGCCCCCGACGACGTCACGTTCGACTACGTGAAAGGCCGTGACCACGCCCCCACCGGGGCTGCGTGGGACGACGCGGTCGCGCACTGGCGCACGCTGGTCACCGACGACGGTGCGACCTTCGACAAGGAGGTCGTGATCGACGCGGCGACGATCAGCCCGCACGTGACCTGGGGCACCAACCCGGCGCAGGTCGCACCGATCTCCGGATCGGTTCCCGACCCCGATGCCATGGCGGACCCCGGCGAGCGGGAGGCGGCCGAGCGGGCCCTCGCCTACATGGGTCTCGAGGCGGGCACGCCCCTACGTAAGATCGGCGTCGACACGGTGTTCCTCGGGAGCTGCACGAATTCGCGCATCGAGGACTTCCGCGCCGCCGCGTCCGTGCTCGACGGGCGCACCGTCCGACCCGGCCTCCGTGCCCTGGCCGTGCCCGGCTCGCACCGGGTCAAGGCACAGGCCGAAGCGGAAGGCCTCGACAAGGTGTTCCTGGCCGCCGGCTTCGAATGGCGGGAGCCCGGTTGCTCGATGTGCCTGGCCATGAACCCCGACAAACTGAGCGTCGGCGAACGCTGCGCCTCCACCTCGAACCGCAACTTCGAGGGACGCCAGGGCCGCGGCGGGCGTACTCATCTCGTCTCACCCGCCGTAGCCGCCGCCACGGCGGTGGCGGGGACGTTCGCCACACCGGAGGATCTCGATTGATGGAACCTGTCACGGTCATCACCGGCCGCGCCGTGCCCCTCGACCGCACGGACGTGGACACCGACCAGATCATCCCCTCGGACTGGCTCAAACGGGTGGAGCGGACCGGCTTCGGTGCCGGGCTCTTCTCGGAGTGGCGGGACGATCGCAGCTTCATCCTCAACGACCCCGAGTTCGTCGGTGCCACCATCCTCGTAGCCGGGCACAACTTCGGCACCGGCTCCTCACGGGAACACGCCGTCTGGGCGCTGATGGACTACGGATTCCGGGCGGTGGTGTCCTCGCGTTTCGCCGACATCTTCCGCAACAATTGCACGAAGCAGGGACTGCTGCCGGCGCAGGTCTCCGAAGACCTGGACCGCGAACTCCTCGACGCGATCCGCGCCGACCCTTCCCTCGAGCTGACGTTGGACGTGGCCCGGGGCACGATCGAGGCGCCGGCCGCGGGCCTGTCCGGCTCCTTCCCGCTCGACGACTTCACCCGCGAACGGCTCCTCAACGGATGGGACGACATCGGCCTGACGCTGCGCTACGCCGACGACATCGATGCCTTCGAGCGTCGCCGCCCGGCCTTCATGCCCTCCGCCTGACCCGGCATGGTGGCGTTCCGTCCGATGGCGGACACCGACGTCCCGGCCGCGGTCAGGGCCTTCGAACAGGGCCTGCTCACCATGCAGGCTCGCCACAACCTGCCGGTGACGGGTAACTCGATCGCCGACGAGAAGCGGCGCCAGGACCGCACCCGGCACTTCCTCGGAACCGACCCGGGCGGCTCGTGGATCGCCGAGGACGACGGCGCCGTGATCGGGATGTCCCAATCCTTCGTACGCGAGGGCTACTGGATGCTGGCCCAGCTGGGCACCGTGCCGGGGCGCCAGGGCCGCGGGGTCGGAAAGGAGCTCCTGCGCCTCGCCCTCTCCCACGGTGACCCCGACGGCCCCGGGACCATCCAGTGCTCACGCGACCCGACGGCGATGGCGCTGTACGCGAGCTTCGGGTTCAGCCTGCATCCCGTTGTCGCCGCATGGGGCCCGATGCGCCCTGGCCGCAGGACCCGACCGGACGACGTCGTGCGTCACGAGCCCGACCAGGTGACGGCGCGCGAGCTCGACATCGTGGACGCGATCGACCGCGGTGTGCGGGGCTCGGCACGAGCGGTCGACATCGTCGCCATGCTGGCGCAACCGGGAAGCCGGCTCCTGCTGCACGGTGAAGACGGCTACGCGGTAACCAGGGACGAGTGCATCGTCACCCTCGGTGCCCGCACAGAGGAGTCGGCCGCGCTCGTGCTGCGCGCCATGCTCGCCGAGTCGCCCCCGGGGGAGACCATCGAGGTCAACTGGCTCACATCCCCTCAACAGTGGGCGATCCGCGAGATCGTCCGGGTGGGTATCGAGCTGCAGCCCTTCGGGCCGGTGATGGTGCGAGGCATGGGCGGTCCCCCACACCCGTACATCCCGAGCGGCGGTTTCGGCTAGACCGGAGTGATCGGCGGCCGCTGACATCGCCGGCGCATCGCTGCTGTCCTCGCTCCACTCGGACGACACCTGAGAGGTCAGCGCCGGTCGACCGATGCCTTGCGCATCCGGTCAGCGAACTGCCCGAGCACGAGTCTCCACCCACCGGACGAGCCCACCGCGTCGCGCAATCCTTCCCAACCATCGCCGTGACGGTCGAGGTGGCGGTGCTCGAGCTCGACCCGCGTCCGGGTGTCGCCCTCGGGTACGAAGCGGACCTCGACCTCACTGGCGCGTGCCGGGTCCGTCTCGACCTGCCACTGCAGCGAGATGTCCCAGCTGAACACGACGCGAGTCGGTGGTTCGTAGGCCACGACACGCGCCCACTGGCAACGACTTCCGTCCTCCCCGACGTCGTAGACGGCACCGCCTGCCTTCGGCTCGAACACCATGGTGGCCAGGGGGACGCCGATGATGTGGTGCTCGGATGGCCACCAGCTGGCGATGTCCTCGGTGAAGACACGGAAAGCTCGCTCGACGGGCGCTTCCACGGTGATCGATGTGCTGACAGCGGTCGGATTGCTGCTCATCAAGGCTCCTCCTGTAGGGGTTGCTCTGTTCTCTGTTCGGGGGTTGATTCGAGGTGTTGCTCGACGCGGGCCTTGAAAGAGGCCAGAGCCCTGCTCCAGAAACGATCGAGGTATTCGCGCATGCCCTCGATGCCGACCGGGTCGAGGCTGTAGACGTGGCGTGTTCCGACCTGCACGTCTCGGACGAGTCCCACCTCCTTGAGCACCTTGAGGTGCTGGGAGACCGCCGGGCGGCTCACCGGGAGCCGCGCCGCCAGGTCGACCACCGCGGCCGGTTCCTCGGCCAACTGTTCGAAGATCGTGCGACGGGTCGGGTCCCCGAGGGCACCCAAAGCCTCGCCCGTTCGGCTAAGAGAGTAAGTTTTCACTTACCGTTAGTTATTACTTACGGAGCGCGGGTTGTCAAGCGGCGGTGACGGAGCTCCGAGAATCCGGGATCCGGGGCCCTTCCGATCGCTTCGAATTCGGCATCTCGGGGGCATCGCCTCGCGCTGTATACGCGCGGGCTCTCACCGCATATACAGCAGGAAGTCATCACCATCTTTTGGCATACACACCCAGAACCGATATCCCCCCCGAGGACGGGCCGGAGAAGCGTCATCGGGCCGGGGGCGAGCGGAGGTGACGTCTCCCGGTCGTGGCCTATCGGTCGTGCCAGCGGTAGTGGACCCAGCCCGGCAACGGTCGGGCCCCGAGCTGCCGGTAGAAGTCGATGGCCGGCGTGTTCCAGTCCAACACCTCCCACTCGACCCGACCCTCGGTCAGTCCGCGCAGGTGGGTGAGCAGCGCCCGGGCGTGACCACGGCGACGGTGTCCGGGGCGGACGTAGAGGTCCTCCAACCAGATCCCGCTCGTTCCCAAGAACGTCGAGAACGTGGGGAACCAGAGCGCGTGGGCGGCCAGACCTCCTTCGCCGTCCTCCACCACCGTGTCGCGCGCGACGGCATCGGGTCCGAAGAGACCTGCGGCCAGACTGTGCTCGTCGATCTGCACCTGGTCCGAGAGTTCCTCGTACTCGGCCAACTCGTGGATCATCGCCACGAGGTCGGGTAGGTCGGCCTCTCCTGCCGGTCGGATCACCCGGTACGGGCGCGGTTCGCCGCGGAGACCACGGCGTTGAGCGACGCGTCGAGGATGGACGAGTCCCGGCCGACTCCCCACCACGTCGTGCCGTCGACGGCTGCGCACTCGACGTAGGCCACCGCGGACGCACCCGATCCCTCGGTGAGGGCGTGCTCGTGGTAGTCCTTCACCTCGAGCACGATCCCGAGGTCGGCCTTCAGCGCGGCGACGAGCGCGTCGATCGGCCCGTTACCCTCACCGGTGACCGTGCGGTGCTGGCCATCGACGAGAAGCTGAGCAGTGACGACGGTGTGACCCTTGCCGGTCGAGACCTCGCTCGTCATGAGACGCAGGCCGGCATCCTCGGGAAGATAGATCTCCTCGAAGACATCGCGCATCTGGCCCGAGGGGATCACCGTGCCGGAGGCCTCGGTGATCTCCTGGACCCGCTTGGAGAACTCGATCTGCAGTCGCCGGGGCAGGTCGAGGCCGTGGTCGATGTCCATCAGATAGGCGACGCCGCCCTTGCCGGACTGGCTGTTGACCTGGATGATGGCCTCGTAGGTGCGACCAGTGTGCTTCGGATCGATGGGCAGGTAGGGAACCTCCCACTCCTCGTAGTCGTCCCCGATTGCCGCCATACCCTTCTTGATGGCGTCCTGATGAGAACCCGAGAAAGCGGTGTAGACCAGGTCGCCGGCATAGGGATGGCGCGGGTGCACCGGCATACGAGTGGCGTACTCGGCCACGCGGCGGACCTTCTCGATGTCCCCGAAATCGAGCGTGGGGTCGACGCCCTGGGAGAACAGGTTCATGGCGAGCGTCACGATGTCGACGTTGCCGGTGCGCTCACCGTTGCCGAACAGCGTTCCCTCGACCCGGTCGGCGCCGGCCAGCACGGCCAGCTCGGCAGCGGCCACGGCGGTGCCGCGATCGTTGTGCGGGTGGAGGCTCAGCACGATGCTGTCCCGGTTCTTCACGGTCCGGCCGAACCACTCGATCACGTCGGCATAGACGTTCGGGCTGTACATCTCGACCGTGGCGGGCAGGTTGAGGATCATCGGGTGGTCGGGTGTGGGCTCGATCACGTCCATCACCGCCTCGCAGATCTCGACGGCGAAGTCCGGCTCCGTGCCGGTGAAGCTCTCGGGCGAGTACTCGTAGCGGATTTCGGTGCCCGGCACCTGCGCCTCGTACTTCTTGCAGAGCTCCGCCGCCTTCACCGCGATGTCGGTGATGCCGGGCTTGTCGAGGCCGAACACCACTCGACGCTGCAACTCTGAGACCGAGTTGTAGAAGTGCACGACGGCGCGCTTGGCTCCGACCAGTGATTCGAAGGTGCGCTCGATGAGCTCCTGGCGGCACTGCACGAGAACCTGGATCTCGACGTCCTCGGGAACGAGGTCCTCGTCGATGATCAGGCGCTGGAAGTCGTAGTCCGTCTGCGATGCAGAGGGGAAGCCGACTTCGATCTCTTTGAAACCCACATCGACCAGAGTCTGGAACAGAGCCAACTTCCGCTCGGGGTCCATGGGGTCGATGAGGGCCTGGTTGCCGTCACGAAGGTCGACGCTGGCCCATCGGGGAGCACGGTCGAACTGCCGATCGGGCCAGGTGCGCTCGTGGAGCACGAGGGGCACGTGCGAGCGGTACTTCCCGAAGGGCATGGGGGACGGGTCACAGGGCAGGGCCGGACGGCCCCGCGCGACGTCGCCACCGTTCCCTTTCTCTCTCCCTTCCTGTCCCTCAGCCATGGTTGCTGTCCCTTCTTCTGTCCCTGTGTCTCTTCGGCCGCTTTCGGTGCCGGCCCAACAAAAAACCTCCTGGCCGGTGGGCGCAGGAGGTTGCGAGCGAACGCGATGTCGCGTTCGCCGTCAGGTAAGCAGCAGGTTCGAGGTGCGTGCCGTCATTCCAGTGCAATTGTCGCATCGGAAGACCGCATCGTCAAGGGCGTCCGGTCGTGGGCGACCCGAATCGCACCAGGTTGCCGTCCCGATCGGTGTGCGCCGCCTCCCACACGCCGAACCCCGGGTCGAAGAGGTCGGAGGTCTCCCCGACGCCCGCCGCAAGCCACTCGGTGTGCAGCCCTTCGGCATCGTCCACCCCGATGTAGGCCGCCCCCCGCTCGGCACCCCGCGCCAGGTCCGGCACGTGGCGGAAGTGGATGCGCACGCCGTCCCGGGAAGCCGTGCCGTACCCGCCGCCGTGGACGTGCACTCTGAACCCGAGCGCCTCGTAGTGGACCCGCATCGCGTCCATGTCGGCGGTCGGGAAGATCGGCGCTATGTGCTGCAGGGTGACCATGGCGGCTCACGCTACCGTTGTCCCGATGCGACGCCTCCTCTCCGCGCTCCTGCGGGCCGCCCTCGTCGTCGGAGCACTGGCGTTGGTGCGAGCCGTGCTCCTCGACCGGGCCCCCCGGCGTGCGCTGCACGGGAGCGAACCGGTGATCGGGAGCCTCGACACCTGGCCCGCGGTGCCGCGCAAGATGCCGGCCTGACCCCCTGGCCCGGAGCGTGATGCGGGCTCAGAGCGTGATGCGGTGGATCTCGAGGATCCCTTTGTCACCGCGCAGCCGCTCGACGGCGGTGTCGGGCGCGGCCGTCGCGGTGGAGATGACCATCATGGCCGTCCCGGCGTCCGGGCTCGGCCCGACCGCCATGGAGGAGATGGAGACGTCCGCGTTGCCCAGCGCCGTCCCGACGATCCCGATCACGCCAGGACGGTCGTCGTTGCGCACGACGAGCATGTGGTCCGAGGGCGGCACCTCCACGAGATGGTCGTCGACGATGACGATGCGCGACTCGGTGCGCAGACCGACCGTCATCAGGGTGCCGGCCACCGAATGGCTGCCCGAGCGCAGCGTCAGCAGCGACTTGTAGTCCTGTGAGGTCGCGGTCGATGTCTCGCGGACGTGCAGGCCGCGCTGGGAGGCCAGCTGCGGGGCGTTGACGTAGGACACCGGTTCTTCGCTGGTGCCGCCGAAGATTCCCTTGAGCACCGAGAGGGTGAGGATGCCGGTTCCCTCCCCGGCCAGTTCCCCCTGGTACTCGATGTCGATCGAACCCGGCAGCCCGTCGTGCAGTCCGACGAAGAACCGGCCCAGCTGCTCGGCCAGACCCATGAAGGGCCGGACCACGTCGGAGACGTCGCCGGCGGCGACGTTCACCGCGTAGGGCACGAAGTCGCCGGCCAGGGCCAAGAGCACCTGTTCGGCGATGGTCACCCCGGCCTTGTCCTGTGCCTCCTCCGTCGAGGCGCCGAGATGCGGCGAGACCACCACGCCGGGGAGATCGAAGAGCGGCGAGTCGGTGCACGGCTCGCTGGCGAAGACGTCGAGGCCGGCTCCGGCCACGATGCCGTCGCGGATGGCGTCGGCCAGGGCCTCCTCGTCGACGATGCCGCCCCGTGCCGTGTTCACGATCCGGATGCCGGGCTTCGCCTTGGCCAGCAGATCGCGGCCGAACAGACCGATGGTCTCCGGGGTCTTCGGCGTGTGGATCGAGACGAAGTCCGCCTCCGCCACCAGCTCCTCGATGGTCACCAGCCGCACCCCCATGGCCCGTGCCCGGTCCTGGGACACGAAGGGGTCGTACCCGATGAGCTCCATGCCGAAGGCGTGCGCCCGCTGGGCCACCAGGGAACCGGCCCGTCCCAGGCCGACCACGCCCAGCACCTTGCCGTGCAGCTCGACGCCCTCCCATTTCGAACGCTCCCAGCGGCCGGCGACGAGGGCCGAATGCGCCTGGGGGATGTTGCGAGCCTGCGCCAGTATCAGCGCCATCGCCTGCTCGGCCACCGAGAGGATGTTCGAGGTGGGCGCGTTGACCACCATGACGCCGCGCTCGGTCGCCGCGGCGACGTCGACGTTGTCGAGTCCGACGCCGGCCCGGCCGACGACCTGGAGCGAGGCGCCCGCGGCCAGGACCTCCGCCGTCACCTTGGTGGCCGACCGGATGATCAGTGCGTGGGCGCCGGCGACGGCCTCGGTGAGCCGCTCCGGGCTCAGCCCCTCTTGCACGTCGACGTCGTGTCCCGCCGCCGAGAGCAGGTCGAGCCCGCTCTGGGCGATCTTCTCCGTCACCAGTACCCGTGCCACCGCGGTGGTCTCCTTACTCCCCCCGCCGATCGTGCCCCCACGAACCCGGGGTCAGTCTTGCGCCTCGCCGAAGAGCGCGGCCAGCCGGGACACGCCCTCTTCGAGATCGTCGTCCCCCATGGCGTAGGACATGCGGAAGAAGCCCGGTGCGCCGAACGCCTCACCCGGGACGACGGCCACCTTGGCCTCGTTGATGCAGATCTCGGCCAGCTCCGCGCTCGTTTCCGGACGTCGTCCCCGGAGGGACCGCCCGAGCAGCCCCTTGACCGAGGGAAAGGCGTAGAACGCTCCTTCGGGCTCGACGCAGACCACGCCCTCGATCTCGCCGAGCATGCGCACGATCGTCCGGCGCCGGCGGTCGAACGCCTCGCGCATCATGGCCACGTCCTCCAGCCCGCCGGTCAGCGCGGCCAGGGCGGCGCGCTGCGAGACGTTCGCCACGTTGGAGGTCTCGTGGCTCTGGATGTTGGTGGCCGCGACGATGGCGTCGGAGGGGCCGATGGCCCAGCCGACCCGCCAACCCGTCATGGCGTAGGTCTTGGCCACGCCGTTGACGACGATGCAGCGCTCGGCCAGCTCGGGCACGACCACCGGCAGGGAGTGGTGTCGGGCACCCCCGTAGACCAGGTGCTCGTAGATCTCGTCGGTCACGACCCAGATGCCCTTGTCGAGGGCCCACCGCCCGATCGCCTCGATCTCGTTCCGCGGGTACACGGCCCCGGTCGGGTTGGACGGCGAGACGAAGAGGAGGGCCTTGGTCG
Organism: Acidimicrobiaceae bacterium; assembly: GCA_027306605.1. GTDB lineage: Bacteria > Actinomycetota > Acidimicrobiia > Acidimicrobiales > RAAP-2 > Bog-473. Next base: position 135,604 of record DAHUZK010000040.1, on the reverse strand, counting down.
CGGGCGTCCAGGCCGCCTCGAGGTCCTGGACCGCGGACCGGAAGCCGGTGGTCTCGTCGGAGGACACCACGACGGTGGTCCCCCCCGCCAGCCCGATGGCCTCGGGATAGGTGGTCCAATAGGGGGCGAGGACGATCACCTCGTCGCCGGGGTCGCACAGCACGGCGAAGGCGTTCGCCACGGCCTGCTTGCCGCCGTTCGTCACCAGGACCTGGCTGCTCTCCACCTCGAAGCCCGAGTCACGCCTGGTCTTGGCCGCGATGGCCTCGCGCAGCGCCGGCAGGCCCGCGGTCGGGGTGTAACGGTGGTTGGCGGGATCGCGGCACGCCTCGACGGCCGCCTCGACGATGTGCCCCGGCGTCGGGAAGTCCGGCTCTCCCGCACCGAATCCGATGACGTGCTCTCCTGCCGCCTTGAGCGCCTTCGCCTTCGCATCCACGGCGAGGGTGGCCGAGGGCGCCACGGCCGCGGCGCGGCGCGAGATCCGGCGGAGCCCGGTCGTCGAGGAAGTGGTCGTCACGGGTGTCATGATCTCATACGTGCCAGACATCCCCGACATCAGGATCCCCCCCTCGCTGCTGCCCTCGGACGGACGTTTCGGATCCGGACCCTCCAAGGTCCGGCCCGCGCAGGTCGATGCGCTGGCCAAGGTGGCCGGGACCTATCTCGGCACGAGCCACCGCCAGAAGACGGTCAAGAGTCAGGTGGGCCGGGTGCGCGCCGGCATGCGCCGGCTCTTCTCGCTGCCCGACGGGTACGAGGTGGTGCTGGGGAACGGTGGGACGACCTGCTTTTGGGACGCGGCCACCTTCGGGCTGATCGAGGAGCAGAGCCAGCACCTGAGCTTCGGCGAGTTCTCCTCCAAGTTCGCCGCCTGTGTCAAGGCCGCCCCGCACCTGAAGGATCCCCAGGTCATCGCGGCCGAGCCGGGGACCCATCCTCAATCCTCCGCCGACACCGCCGTCGACCTGTACGCCCTCACGCACAACGAGACGTCGACGGGGGTGGCCATGCCGATCCGGCGCCCCGAAGGGGCGTCCCTCCCCGCGCAGGGCGGGGGCCTGGTGGCGGTCGACGGGACGTCGGGTGCGGGGGGTCTCCGGGTCGATCCCGCAGAATTCGACTGCTACTACCTGGCCCCCCAGAAGTGCTTCGCCAGCGACGGCGGGCTCTACCTGGCACTCATGTCGCCGGCGGCGCTCGAGCGGATCGAGCGCATCGCGGGTTCGAGTCGCTGGATCCCGAGCTTTCTCGACCTCAAGACCGCTGTCGACAACTCGAGGCTGGACCAGACCTACAACACACCCGCGCTGGCCACGATCTTCCTGCTGGCAGAGCAGCTGGACTGGATGAACGAGAACGGGGGCCTCGAGTGGACCGCGGCCCGCTGTGACCGCTCGGCCGAGATCCTCTACACCTGGGCCGAGCGCTCCGACTTCGCCCGGCCCTTCGTGGAGAACCCGGCCCAACGCAGCCACGTCGTCGGCACGGTCGACTTCGTGGACGCCGTCGACGCCTCGGTGGTGGCCGCGGTCCTGCGGGCCAACGGGATCGTCGACACGGAGCCCTACCGCAAGCTCGGGCGGAACCAGCTACGCATCGCCATGTTCCCCGCCGTCGAACCCGACGACGTCGCTTCGCTGTGCGCCTGCGTCACCCACGTGGTCGGCGCGCTGGCGGACTGAGCGCCGGTCAGGCGCCGACCGGATCCACCGGGAACCCGGCGCCGGCCAACAGCCGCTCGCTGTCGTCCCACAGCCGGAGCGCCGCCGCCTCGTCCTCCGCCTGGCGGCCGGGGCGACGCGGCTTGGACCGCACCCAGTACTTGCCGCTCTGGCCGGCCACATCGGGCGAGGTCGCCAGGAAGACGGACGTCCTGGCGCCGCGGCGAGGCGAGATCTGGAAAGGTCGCATGAGGCGGATGCCCAGACCGTTGACACCCGAGAGGTCGCCGTCCATGCCGAAGCGGCTGCGCACCCAGCCGGGATGGACCGCGTTGGCCGTCAGCGCGCGGGGGTCGAAACGCCGAGCCAGCTCGCGGACGAAGAGCACGTTGGCCAGCTTGGCCCGGCAGTAGACCTCCATCGCCTGGTAGCCCTCCTCGCTCTGGAGATCGTCGAACCGCATGCCCTTTGCTGCGAAGCGGTGCCCCACAGACGTGACCGCGATCAGGCGCGCCGGAGCCGATGCCAGGAGCCGACCGAGCAATTGGCGTGTCAAGGAGAAGTGCCCGAAGTGGCTGACACCCATCGTGTACTCGAAGCCCTGAACCGTGACGTGGCGCTGCGACCAGGTCCCCCCGGCGTTGTTCACGAGGACGTCGAGCCGGTCCCAGCGCGAGAGGATCTCGTCGCCCGCTTTGCGCACCGATGCCAGATCGGCCAGGTCGAGCACCACCACATGGACGTCGTCGTTCCATGTCCGGCGCACGACCTCCTGCTTCGCCGCCTCCGCCTTGGCGGGGTTTCGGCAGGCCAGCACGGTGGTCGCCCCCTGGCTCGCCACCCCCACGGCGGTTTCGAGCCCGATTCCGGTGTTGGACCCGGTGATGACGACGACCTTGCCCTGCATGCTCATGGCGATCCGATCCTTCGTGGTGCCCAGGCAGTTCTTAGCCGCCGGCCGGAGGCGGGTCACGCCCGTGTCCTAGTGTTCCCGGCGGAGATGTTCCCGGCCGAGGGACCGACCGAAGCGGTGCAACCATGACGATCACCACGAGCCCGACGCTCGACGGATTGTTCCTCGAGGTGCTGGCCACCCCGGAAGGACAGGCCGATCCGTACCCCTTCTACGCCCGGATGCGGAGCGAGGCCAGGGTCAGCCGGACGTCGTTCGGTCCGTACCTCGTGAACGGCTACGAGGAGAGCCTCGGCGTGCTGCGCGACCCGCGGCTGGGACGGGGCATCGGCATCGAGAGCACCTCGACGGGCATCTTCGACGACACCGGGACGCGCCGCGGTGAATTCTTCGAGGCCTCGCAGCACAACATGTTGATGGCCGACCCGCCCGACCACACCCGCCTGCGCCGGCTGGTGTCCCGCTCGTTCACGCCCCGTCAGGTCGAGCGGCTCCGCCCGGCTGTCCACCGCCTCGTCGACGGGCTGATCGACACGATGGCCGCCCGGGGCGAGGTCGATTTCATCGCCGACTTCGCCCTGCCCTTGCCCATGGCCGTCATCGGCGAGCTCGTCGGCGTCCCGGGCTCCGAACAGGCCGCCCTGCAGCCGCAGGTCCGCGCCGCGGCCAAGGGGATCGAGCCGATGCTCAGCGAAGAGGAGACGGACGCCTCCCTCGACGCCATCGCCCACCTGGCCGAGTACTTCACCGGCCTGCTCGACGAGCGGCGCCGCTCGCCGCGTGACGACCTGCTCAGTGCACTGGTCCAGGCGCGTGAGAACGACGATCGGCTGACCGACGAGGAGATCACGTCCACCGCAATCCTCTTGTTCTCCGCAGGGTTCGAGACGACCACGAACCTCCTGGGGAACGGGCTGCTGGCGCTGCTCAGGCACCCCGACCAGCTCGAGGACTGGCGCCGGCACCCAGAGCTGGCACCCAGCGCGGTCGAGGAGCTGCTCCGCTTCGACAGCCCCGTGCAGTTCAACCTCCGCACCGCCCTCGAACCGGCCGACCTGCTGGGTGAACCGCTCGGTCGAGGCGACAGGATCATCGTGCTCCAGGGTGCGGCCAACCGGGATCCGAGACGTTTCGACCGCCCGGAGCAGCTCGACCTCCGGCGCACCGACAACGTCCCCCTCAGCTTCGGGTGGGGCATCCACCACTGCATCGGAGCGCCCCTGGCCCGCATGGAGGGCGAGATCGCGTTCAACGCGCTGCTGGCCCGATTGTCGACCGTCGAGCTCGTGGGCGACGAGCCGCACTGGCGACCGAGCTTCACCTTGCGGGGACTGCTCGATCTTCCCGTGCGCGTCGCCCCCGGTTAGCCGCCCTTGGCCGCCATCCGGCGTAGGGGCGGCAGGGTCGGCGGCGGTTGGCGGCGCGGTGGGAGGACCGCCAGGAGGTGCGCGGTCGCCTCGGTCACTGCGGCCACCGCCCGCTCGAAGGCCGGCTCGGTCTGGGGCGACGTCGCCTGCACGCCGCTGACCTTGCGGACGTACTGGCGTGCCGCCGCCTCGATCTCCTCCGGGGTCGCCGCCGGCTCCAGCCCGCGCAGCGTGGTGATGTTGCGGCACATGGGCCCACCCTAAACCCGGCGTCCCGAGCCCGGGTGTCCCGCACAGCTGCCCGGGGTCACCCGGACCGTCACCTGGCGGGCAGAAGCCGAGCTCTGCACATCGAGCTGGTCGCTCCCCCGTCTCGACGTGACGCGACCGCCGCTGACCCGGGCGCAGTACCCGCGTCGGTAGTGGACGGCGGTGGGCACGAAGACCACCGTCGGCGCGCGAATGGCGTGGTCGGGCCGGTACGTCAAGGTGAAGACGTCGCTCAGGGGTGCGTAGGCGAAGGACAGCGGCACGCCGGCCACGGCCTGGGGGTAGGCCCGGCTCAGCACCAGCGCCGTGGAACGCAGGCGCCCGTCGGCCATGACCAAGGACTCGTCGGCGCTCCCCGTCGGGTCGCCGTAGTAGCGCCAGGCCCAGTAGGCCCATCCCACCTGCTCGGCATCCATCTTGGCCGTGGCCGCGGCCAGGAGATCGGGGTTGCTCGAGGCGCCGAACTCCGTCACGAACCAGGCGGGGCCGCCTCTCTGCCTCCCCGAAGCCATTTCGAGCCGGTCGCGTGCACGCACGTCGAGCGAGTGCAGGTCCTGGCGCACACAGGCGAGGACGTCGGTGGGGTTGCCGGTCACCGGGCTCCGGGCGCCGCAATAGACGTGGACGTTGAAGACGAGGTTCGGCAGGTTCATCGGGCCGAGGTACGTCGGAAAGCCGCGACTCGCGTAATTGTCCGGCTCGTCGAAGACGAGGCGGCCCGGGTCGTTGGCCTGGAGCGTCGGGATGACCCCGTTGGCCGGATCCGCCGCCGGACACCGGATGGGGGGTGCTCCGTGGAGGAGCGACCCCATGTGGTCGCGGCCCGTGTAGAAGCACTCCAGCTGCGCGTCGAAGTGCGCGTCGCCGAAGAGGATCAGGGAAGTGGAGAAGGGCTCGTTGAACGGGTCGTAGCCGAGGATCCAGCGGTTGCCCCTGAAGGCGTGCGCCACCAGGCCCCACATGCGGTCGAACTCACCTTGGAGGTCGCCCCTGACGTCGTTGGTCCAGAAGTGGTGGTAGGCGATCCCGGCCGCCCTGGTGCCGTAGCTCAGTGACCAACGCCCGGGGGGGTCGACGCTCGTCACGCCGTTGGTGCACACGGCCCAATTCGGGACACCTTCACCGTCGAACATCTCGTTGTAGACGTCCTGGTGCATGTCGAGGATCGTGTAGATGTGGTAGCGCCCCAGCAGGTTCACCGTGGTGCGCAGGTGCCCGATGTATCGGTCGAACACGGCCCGATTGAACTGGTGCGGGTTCGACGGTGGGCCGGGATCGCAGATCGCCGGGTCGTTCGCCGGCGCCGTGCCGGGCTCGAGCCCGCTCCAGGTCATGCCGAGCCGGACCACGTTGAAACCGAGGCGCGCCATGAGCGAGGCGTCGGCGGCCGAGAGGTTCCAGGGTTTGCCCGGGGCGGGATACAGCTCGAACGGCGGGTGCTTGTAGACGGCGTCGACCCCGTGGAAGAAGACGACCCGTCGCGATCTGTCGTAGAGGTAGGGACCGCCGGGCGCGCTGATCCGGCCCGAGACCGCCGGTCCGGTGGAGGGCGGCACCGGGCGGTCGGCCAGGCTCGGCAGCTGCAAGGTGGGCGAGGACCCGGCCTCGGGGACCACCAGCGCCGAGGTCGCCCCCAGGGCCAGGACGAGCACCACCAGCGAGAGCGCCGCCGCTGAACCTGGGAATCTCCTGAGCACGGGTCCTAGTCTGCCCGCTTCATCAGGCGAAACGGATGCGGCCCCGGCCGGGCGTCGGCGGGCCCACGCCCCCAGGGTCCGGCCTGCTCAGGCCACGTGCTCGAGTGCCGGGGCGATGGCCACGTTCCCCGAGACACTGCGGATCCGGAGCATGACCCGGGCCTCGCGTCGCCCCGGGACCGGTCGGTCCACGAGGGGGATCTCCGAGCTCACCGTGCCCGAGAGCGTCTCGACATCCACCTGGAGGTCGACCCCCTTCGCCACGCCGACCGAGACGTTCCCAGAGACCGAGCGTACCTGGAGAGCCCCGTCGCCGAGGGCCAGCACCCGCACGTCACCGGAGACGTTGACGACCTTGGCGCCGCGAGCCAGCTCCCCGAGGCGCACGTCTCCCGACGTCGCCTTGACGTCCACCCGGTTTCCGGCCGCGCCCAGCTCGAGATCTCCCGTGGCCGTCGAGAACACCGCGCTGCCGGCCACGCTCGAACAGCGCAGGTCGCCCGACGCCGTGTAGGCCCGGATCTGTCCACCCACGTTCCCCACCGTGACGTCGCCGCTCGCCGTCTTGACGTGGACGTCGGCCGCGACATCGTCGGTCACCACGTCGCCGCTCGCCGTCTTGACGTCGGCCGATCCGACCGGGCCTGTCACTTCGATGTCCGCGGATCCCGTCACCACGGCGACGCCGGCCCCCTCGGGAACCTGGACCCGGGTCGTCACGCCGTCGCGGCGGAGGAAGCGCTTGCCGTGCGGGCGCGGCACCTTGACTACGACGAGATGCCCGCTGCCCGTCGGCCGGCACTCGACCACGGCCCGTCCCACCAGCTCCTCGGCGGCCGGTGTGTCGGCCTCGATCCGAATCTCTGTGGTCGCCGTGTCCGTCGCGGTGATGGCCACGAGCCCCACCTCGTCCTCCACGACGAGGCGCACGTCGCCCGGCGTCTCGAAAGTCCTGTGCACGCTGCTGCTCCCTTCAGGTCGATGCGAAACCACGCAACCGGTTTCCGCCGCGCCCCCCCCTGCCGCGGGCCGTCGTCACAGAGGTCCCACGTTCGAGCGTCCGCACGACGTAGGTGTTGACCGAGATGCCCTCGCGGGCGGCGCTCTCCTCGACCCGGCTCTTCAGGCCGTCACTCAGACGCAACGTGATCCGAGCCGAGAGCTCACCGTGGTCTCCTGCGCCCTCTTCCGGGACGGACACGGGCTCGTCGTGCACGTGGACCAAGGCGACGTCGTCGCCGGCCAACCGGATCTCGACCCGCCCCTCGGGCAGCTCGGCCGACAGCTCGGCGGCCACGTCCGAGAGCAGGTCCAGGATCCGCGACGGGAGCGAGCGACCGAGCAGTTCGGCGATGCGATCGGCGACCGCTGCCACGGTGTCGTCGCCGAGCTCCCCGACGCTGACCACGTCGGACCGGAGCCCTTCGACCACCAGTGACATCTTCATAGTGTCACTATGACATCACTGTGATGTCATAGTCAACCGGCCCAGCCGGCCCGACCGGCCCAGCCGGCCCGACCGGGGCCGGGCCGGTTCAGCCTCCCGAGGCGTCCTGGACCCTGGTCTTGCCGGCGGAGATGAAGGGCATCATCGCCCGCAGCTCGGCGCCGACCGATTCGATCTGGTGCGCCTGGCCCGCGGCGCGCAGTGCCGTGAAGTTGGGCCGCCCCGCCTTGTTCTCGGCGATCCACTCCTCGGCGAAAGCGCCGCTGCGGATGTCGTCGAGGATCGTCTGCATGTGCCGGCGCACGGCATCGTCGATCACGCGCGGCCCGCGGGTCAGGTCTCCGTACTCGGCCGTGTCCGAGATGGAGTAGCGCATCCCGGCGATGCCTTGCTCGTACATGAGGTCCACGATCAGCTTCAACTCGTGCAGGCACTCGAAGTAGGCGGACTCGGGCTGGTACCCCGCGTTGACGAGCGTCTCGAAGCCCGCCGTGACCAGCGCCGTGAGGCCACCGCAGAGCACCACCTGCTCGCCGAAGAGGTCGGTCTCGGTCTCCTCGTCGAAGGTCGTGTCGAGCACACCGGCTCGGGTGGCACCGATGGCGTGTGCATAGGACAGTGCCAGTTCGTGCGCCTTGCCCGTGGCGTCCTGGTGCACGGCCACCAGGGAGGGCACGCCGCCGCCCTCGGTGTAGGTCCGGCGCACCAGATGGCCCGGACCCTTCGGCGCCACCATGGTCACGTCCACCCCGGGGGGCGGCACGATCTGCCCGAAGCGGATGTTGAAACCGTGGGCGAACATGAGCATGTCGCCGTCCTCGAGGTTCGGCGCCACGAACTCGTCGTACGCCGTCTTCTGCTCCGTATCGGGCAGCAGGATCATGATCACGTCGGCTTCCGCCGAAGCGTCGGCCAGGGACAGGACGCGCAGTCCCGCTTCCTCGGCCTTGCGGCGGCTCGAGCTGCCGGGGCGGAGTGCCACCCGGACGTCCACGCCCGACTCCATCAGGTTCTGCGCATGGGCGTGTCCCTGGGAGCCGTAGCCCAAGATGGCGACCTTGCGGCCGGCGATCAGCGTGGGATCGGCGTCGGATTCGTAGTACAGCCTGGCCATGGTGTCTGCTCTTTCCTGTCTGTTCAGTGGCGGCGATCCAGCTTAGGCAGGGCGACGCGCCCTGTCCGCTGGAGCTCGACCACGTTGTACTGCTCGAGAAGGCCCTCGAAGTCGTCGATCTTCTCCGGCCGTCCGGCAACCATGATCGTCAGGCGGTCGCCACCGACGCTCACGACGTCGCCGCCGAAGACGCCTGCGAGCTGGATCACCTGCGAACGCTCGGTCGGCCCCACGGCCACCGTGACCAGGACCAGCTCCCGTTCGACGGCCTCGGCTGGCGACAGCTCGTCGATCGACACGACGTTGACCAGCTTGTCCAGCTGCATGATGACCTGCTCGAGCGGCGCGGTCTCCACGTCGACCACGATGGTGATGCGGCTGAATCGCTCGTCCTCGTCGGTGGGTGCCACGGCGAGCGAGTAGATGTTGAACCCTCGCCGGCTGAACAAGCCGGCGACCCGGGCCAGCACGCCGGCCTTGTTCTCCACCAGGACCGAGAGGATGTGATGGCGCGGTGCGCCTCCGCTGCGCATCGGCCGCCCACCCCTGACGGCACGCAGTGTCCCGGGGTCGGCCGTCACCGCTGAGCCGCCTGGTCGGGGTGCACGACGATGTCGTCGTTGGACGCGCCGGCCGGCACCATGGGGAACACCTTCTCGAAGGCATCGGTGCGGAAGTCCACGACCACCGGTCGGTCGTCGATGCTGTTCGCCTTCTCTATGGCGGGACCGACGTCCTCGGGCGTCTCCGCCCGGATGCCCACGCAACCCATTGCCTCGGCCCACTTGACGTAGTCCGGCAGGTCCGGGGACAGGTAGACCTCCGAGTACCGCTCCTCGTAGAACATCTCCTGCCATTGGCGGACCATGCCCAGATAGGCGTTGTTGAGGATCGCGATCTTCACGGGGATCTGCTCCGCACTGGCCGTCACCAGCTCCTGGGCGGTCATCTGGAAGCAACCGTCGCCGTCGATGGCCCACACGGTGCGGTCGGGCCGACCGACCTTGGCGCCGATGGACGCCGGCACCGCGAAGCCCATGGTGCCCGCCCCACCGGAATTCACCCAGGTGTAGGGAGAGTCGAACGTCCAGAACTGCGATGCCCACATCTGGTGCTGACCGACGCCGGCCACGACGATCGTGTCGGGAGGCGCGGCGTCACGGAGCTGCTCGACGACGCTCTGCGGCTTGATCGCCCTCCCGTCGTCGTCGGAGTAGTGCAGCGGGAACCTCTCCTGCCACTGGCGGATCTGGTGCCACCACGGCTCGAGGTCCTGCACCACCGGCGCGTCGCCGTGGGCGTCCATGGCGAGGAGCAGCTCCTCGATGACCTGGCGGCAGTCGCCGGCGATCCCGACGTCGGGCATCCGCACCTTGCCGAGCTCGGCGGGATCGATGTCGACGTGGATCACCTTGGCCTCGGGCGCGAACGTTCTCACGTTGCCGGTCACCCGGTCGTCGAAGCGGGCGCCGAGGTTGATGAGCAGGTCGCTGCGCTGCATGGCCGTCACCGCGGTGTAGTGCCCGTGCATGCCCGGCATCCCGAGGGCCTGCGGGTGCGAGTCGGGGAACGCACCGCGCGCCATGAGCGTGGTCACGACCGGGATCCCGGTGCGGTCGGCCAGGGCCCGCAACGCCTCGGCCGCCCTGGCCTTGAGCACGCCGCCGCCCACGTAGAGGACGGGCCGGTGCGCCGAGGCGATGAGCTCCGCCGCCTGCCCGACGAGCACCGGATCGCCCAGCGTCACCGGGTGGTACCCGGGAAGGTCGAGATCGTCGATCGTCTCGGGCCAGTACCACTCCATGGGCTGGTTCGAGATGTCCTTGGGCAAGTCGACGAGCACCGGACCCGGCCGTCCCGTGGTGGCCACGTGGAAGGCGGCGGCGACCACCCGCGGGATGTCAGCGACGTCCTTGATCAGCCAGTTGTGCTTGGTGATGCCCATCGTGACACCCGTGATGTCGCACTCCTGGAAGGCGTCGGTCCCGATGGACGGGGTGGCCACCTGGCCCGACACGACGATGAGCGGCGTCGAGTCCATGTAGGCGTTGGCCAGCGGCGTCACGATGTTGGTCGCCCCGGGACCGCTGGTGACCATGGCGACGCCGGGCCGTCCCGTCGCCATGGCGTAGCCCTCGGCCATGTGCCCCGCACCCTGCTCGTGACGCACCAGGATGTGGCGGATGGAGGAGTCGATGATCGGGTCGTAGACCGGCAGGATGGCGCCGCCGGGCAGGCCGAACATCACGTCGACCCCCTGCATCTCGAGGCTCTTGATGAGGGCCTGGGCTCCTGTCAGCTTCATGGTGTTTCCCCTTGTTCCACTCGTTCGGGCGTGTCTCGGATCTTGGCGATGTGCATGGGAATCGGTCCGGAAATTGAAAAGACCTCCCGGATTCGGGAGGTCGGTCGGCGCGCGGTGTGCGATGTGGGCGCGCGCCTACGTGACGAGTACCAGGATCTCGGGGCGGATGGCGTGCGTCTGCATGAGGCGTCCATTGTGGCACGGGCGGAGGCCGACGACAACCCCGGCCGCTCCGGCTCGACAACCCAGGCACAACCGGGCGTGCGGCGGCGGCGGGCGCGGGTCAGCCCGGTGGCGGGGTGGCCATGCCGGCCCCGAGGAGGGCGGGCAGCGCCGTGGCCCGCATGCGCGCCAGCACGCGGTCGGTCACGGGCCCCGCGTCGGGGTGCAGGCCGCCGCTGTCCTCTGCCGCAGCCCGCCAGGCAGCGGCGCGCCGACGTGCGACCCCCGCATCGTCGAGCTCGGCGCAGTCCAGGCGGTCGGCATTGAGGTCGACCACGATGGTGTCGCCGTCCTCCACCAGGGCGATGGGCCCCCCGAGCAGCGCCTCGGGCGCCACGTGGCCGATGACGAGGCCCACGGACCCCCCGGAGAATCGGGCGTCGGTCATGAGGGCGATGGTGATCCCCCGCTGGCGGCAGAGCGACGTGATGCGCGAGGTGGGATCGAGCAGCTCGGGCATTCCCGGCGCCCCGCGCGGGCCCTCGTAGCGGATGACCACCATGTCGTTGTCCTCGAAGCGCTCGGGGTGGCGGTCGAGCGCTTCGACGAGGGAGCGCTCGCCGTTGAAGACGCGGGCACGGCCCGTGAAGATGCCGTCCCTGACGCCGCCCTCGACCCCTGCCACCTTGAGGATCGCACCCCCCTCCGGCGCCAGGTTGCCGCGCAGCAGGCGGAGACCGCCCGTCTCCTTGAAGGGCTTGTCGACAGCGAAGATCACGTCCTGGTCCGGTGAGGGTGGGTCGAGGCGGCGCACCTGCTCGGCCAGGGTCTCGCCGGTGCAGGTCACCGGACTGCCGTCGAGGAAGCCGGCCTCGAGCAGCTCCCGCACGATGACCTGCAGGCCCCCCTTGGCGTCCACGTCGACCATGGAGTAGTCACCGAAGGGCCGCATGTTGACCAGCACCGGCAGGCGTCGCGCCAGCCGGTTGAAGTCGTCCTGACCGAGCACCTCCCCCCAGAGGTCGATTCCGGCGGCGCGCGCGATCTCGACGCTGTGCAACAGCACGTTGGTCGAGCCGCCCATGGCGGCGGCAACGGTGAGGGCGTTGCGCAGCGACGCCGGGGTGACGATGTCACGGGGCCGGATGCCGCGGCCCGTCATGGTGGTGAGGCAGTCGACCGCCTGGTCGGGGAACTCGTGCAGGCGGCGGGGGTCGTCCGAGGGCGGGGAGACCATGTGCAACGGCTCCAGGCCCAGCACGGCGATGAAGGTCTGCATCGTGTTGTAGGTGAACATGCCCCCGCAGCTGCCCTGACCGGGGCAGGCGTTGAGTGCGTAACGGGCCCGAACCTCGTCGTCCTGGTCCGCCACCTGGAAGGCCGACACGAGGTCGATGCGGGCACCGCTCTGCGGATCGGTCCCGGGGCGGATGGGTCCGTCCGAGATGATGACCGCGGGAACGTCGTTCTCGAGGACGGCGGCCACGGTACCGACCGGCGGCTTGTCGCAGGCGACGACGGCGATCAGTGCGGCCACGCGGTTGGCCGCCAGGTGGACGTCGGCCACGTCGTGCACCAGCTCACGGCCGACCAAGGAGAAGCGCATCTCGGGCGTGCCGTTGAGCTGGCCGTCGGACACTCCGAGCGTGTACGCCGGTGGGATCAGCCGCACCGCGAGGTCCTCGGCGGCGATGCGGCGGGACACGGCGGCCTGGACGGCCTGCACCTTCTCGGGGACGCCCAGGTAGCACTGGCTGTCGCCGAGGTTCCCGACGACGGCCCAGACCGGATCGTGGATCTTGCGGACGTCCTCGCCCAGGAAGTTCGCCGTGCCGACGCGCTGGACGTCGCGCCCGGGATTGAGTGACACGAAGGTGGCCGATGATTCAGGCGATGATTCAGAGGAACCCGATCTGCTGCTCACGAGACCAAAGCTAGCGGGGTGCTCGACCCGGGCGGCAAGTGCGACCGACCCCTTCGGCCTTCTCGCGCAGATCGGTGCGGATCAGGTTGCCGGGGAGCGTGCGTCGTCACGGTCGTGCGTCGTCACGGGTGTGCGTCGTCACGGGTGTGCGTCGTGGCGGGGAAGACCGTCACCACGGGCGCGACGCACTTCGTGGCCGGCACCGTTGGCGATGTGCCCGAGCCCCTCAGGTCGCGGACGCGGCCTGGCGGCGCCGGTGCAGCTCCGCCGCCACTTCCCTGCCGTTGGCCTTGCCCGAGGTGGCCTTCATCACCTGGCCCGTGAAGAAGCCCTGGACCTTGTCGTCACCGTCGACGAAGCGGGCCCAGGCGTCGGCGTTCTCGCCGATGACCTGGTCGAGCACGGCACCGAGGGTGTCCGCCCCGAGCGCCTCGAACCCCATCTCCGCGGCCAGCGCGGCCGGATCCCCCCCGCCGCGCTCGAGCAGCGCGCCCAGGACCGCCTTCGACTGCGTCGCCGAGAGCCGGCCACCCGCCTCGAGAGCCAGCAGCTCGGAGAACGCGGCCGGATCGAGGTCGAGGGCGGCCTCGCCGCCCGCCGCCACCTCGTTGGCCGCCCGGGCCAGGGCGAGCGCCACCGGTGCGCCGGCGTCAACCGCCGCCGCGATCAGCCCGTCGAGGCCGAGATCGACCACCGCCCGGATCTGATCGGTCTCGGCGGTGCTCGGTGACCCGCCCAGCGCCTCGCTCAGGGCGGCGCGGCGATCGGCCGGCATCGGTCCCAGCCCCGCGTGCACGCGTTCCTGCCACGCCGGGTCCGGCGCCAGCGGCACCAGGTCGGGCTCGGGGAAGTAGCGGTAGTCGTTGGCCTCTTCCTTCGAGCGCAGGGGCTCCGTCCGCCCTGCGGACTCGTCCCAGTGGCGCGTCTGCTGCTCGACGGTGCCGCCACCCTCGATCACGCCGATCTGGCGGGCCGCCTCGAACTCGATGGCCCGGCCCAGCGAGCGCAGCGAGTTCAGGTTCTTGACCTCGCAACGCGTGCCGAAGCGGTCGCTGCCCGCGGGCCGTACCGAGACGTTGGCGTCGACCCGCATGGAGCCCTCCTCCATCCGCCCGTCCGAGGCGCCGGTGGCGACCAGGATCCCTCGTAGCTCGGAGGCATAGGCCCGGGCCTGGGCCGCCGAGCGCATGTCGGGTTCGCTCACGATCTCGACCAGGGGCACGCCGGAGCGGTTGTAGTCGACCAGTGCGTGTTCCGCCGCGTTGATCCGCCCGCTCGCCCCGACATGGCTGAGCTTGCCCGTGTCCTCTTCCATGTGGGCCCGCGTCACGCCGATGCGGGTGCCGTCCGGGAGCTCGAGCCAACCGTCGGCGTTGAGCGGCAGGTCGTACTGGCTGATCTGGTAGTCCTTGGCCTGGTCCGGGTAGAAGTAGTTCTTCCGGGCGAAGACCGAGGGACGGATCTCGCAGTGCAGTGCGGCACCGATGCGCATGGCGAGCTCGACCGCCTGCTCGTTGAGGACCGGGAGCGCCCCCGGCAGGCCCAGGCACACCGGACAGATGTTGACGTTGGGCTCGTCGCCGAACGCGTTGCGGCAACCACAGAAGAGCTTCGTCGCCGTGGCCAGCTCGCAGTGGACCTCGAGACCGACGACCATCTCCCACTCGGCGTCCCGTTCGCTGTCGCTCCGGTCGGTCACGAGCGCGCCGCCCTCTCGGCCAGGGCCGGCGCGTGCGCCTCGACGACCCGGGCCACGCGGAACAGCAGGGCCTCGTCGAGCGCCGGGGCCAGGACCTGCACCCCGACGGGGAGACCGTCGTCGCCCGCGCCGAAGGGCACCGACACGGCCGGGTGGCCGGACAGGTTGGACGGGATGGTGCACACGTCGTTCACGTACATCGCCATGGGATCGTCCACCTTCGCCCCGATGTCGAAGGCGGTGGTCGGCGCCGTCGCGCCCAGCAGGATGTCGACCGACTCATAGGCGCGGGCGAAAGCCTGCATCACGAGGGTGCGCACCCGTTGGGCCTGCGCGTAGTACGCGTCGTAGTAGCCCGCCGAGAGCGCGTAGGTGCCGAGCATGATGCGGCGCTTCACCTCCGGGCCGAACCCGGCCGTGCGGGTGGCGGCGTTCATGGCCGCCGCGTCCTCGCCCTCGACGCGCAGGCCGTAGCGCACGCCGTCGTAGCGGGCGAGGTTCGACGATGCCTCGGCCGGCGCGATGAGGTAATAGGCCGAGAGCCCGAAGCCGAATTCAGGGACCGAGATCTCCTCGACGAGCGCGCCCGCCGCCGCCAGCGCATCGGCGGCCTCACGCACGCGGGCAACGACGTCGGGAGCGCAGCCGTCGACCAGATCGCGGCACAGCCCCACGCGGACCCCCGCCACGCCTTCGTGCAGGCGCGCCAGGACCGGTTCGGCCGGCGTCGGCAGCGAGGTGCTGTCGAGGGGGTCGTGACCGGCCAGGACATCGAAGAGCACGGCGGCGTCCTCGACCGTGGCGGCGAACGGTCCGATCTGGTCGAGCGAGCTGGCGAAGGCGACGAGCCCGTAACGCGAGACGCGGCCGTAGGTGGGCTTCATGCCCACGACGCCGCACAGGGCGGCGGGCTGCCGGATGGAGCCGCCGGTGTCGGACCCGAGGCCGAGAGGGGTGAAACCAGCGGCGACGGCGGCGGCCGAGCCGCCACTGCTCCCGCCCGGCACCTTGCCGCCGTGGCGCGGGTTGCGGGTCGGGCCGAAGGCGGAGTTCTCCGTCGACGACCCCATGGCGAACTCGTCCATGTTCGTCTTGCCCAGCGCCACCGCACCCGCGTCACGCAGGCGGACCACCACCGTGGCGTCGTAGGGCGGGCGCCAGCCCTCCAAGATGCGCGAGCCACAGGTCGTGTCCCAGCCCCGCGTGCACAGGTTGTCCTTGAGCGCGACGGGGACGCCGGCCAGCGGACCGGGATCGTCTCCTGCCGCCACCGCGGCGTCGACCGCCTCCGCCTGGGCCCTCGCCCGGTCGGCGCCGATGCTGAGGAAGGCGTTGAGCTCACCGTCACGGGCGGTCACCGCCGCCAGGGCCTCTTCGACGACCTGGCGCGCCGAGCGCTCGCCCGCCCGGACCGCGGCCGCCGTCTCGAGCGCCGTGGTCGCTCCCAGCCCCGGACCGCTCGCCGGTGGCGTCACGGCGCCTCACCCCCGATGCGCGGCACGCGGAAGCGGTGGTCCTCCACCGCGGGCGCCGCGCCCAGCACCTCGTCGCGCTCGAGGCTGGGACGGGGCTCGTCCGCCCGCATCACGTTCTGCAGCGCGATCGGGTGCGAGGACGGCTCCAGGTGCGACAGGTCGAGTGCCGCCACGTCCGCCGCATGGTCGAGGACGGTGCGCAACTGCGCCGTGAAGAGCTCGACCTCCTCGTCGCTCAGCTCCAGGCGCGCCAGGTGCGCCACGTGGACGACGTCGTCCCGCCCGAGCGGGGCGCGCCCGGGGTCGGCATCGCTCACGAGGGTGCTGCGGCCGAGGACACGGCGGTCAGGAACGCCACGGTGCCCGCCTCGATCTCGTCCTTGTCCCAGTCCAAGGTGGCCACGTGGTAGCTGCGTTCGAGCATGACCTGCTCGACGGGACCGCCGGCCCGCGCGGCCAGGATCTGGCTCGACTTCGGGTCCACGACGTGGTCCTGCGCGCTGGTGAAGAGCAGGACGGGACAGCGCACGGCCGGGACGGCGGCCTCGACCGCTTCGGTAGCGGCGAACAGGGAGAGGGCCGCCCGCAGGGGCAGGCCCGGGTAGGCCGATTCGGCCACCCCTTCCTTGGCGATGTCCGACCCGATGCCGGGCGCCACCTCGTCACCCGCGTCGAGCAGCGTCTGCACCAGCCCGACGGTGTCCGCATCGGGTGGGGCGATGAGCGGATTCACGAGGGCCAGGGCGGCGATCTCGGGATGGTGCTCCGCCAGCCACACGGCGAGCATGCCGCCCATGGAGAGGCCGGCGACGACGACGCAGTCGCATCGAGCCGCCAGCTCCCGGTACGCCTGCTCGGCCGCACCGGACCAGTCCTCCCAGCGCGTCGGGATCATGTCGGCGATGTCGGTGCCGTGCCCCGGCAGGAGCGGCAGCTCGACCGTGAAACCGGCGTCCGCCAGCGCGCGCGCCAGCCCCCGCATCGACTGCGGGTTGCCCGTGAAGCCGTGCAGCACCAGCGCGCCGCGGCCGTCACCGGATGCGGCGAAGGGCTCGGCACCTTGCATGATGGCGGCGGTCACGACAGGGCAGCCTACCGGCGCGCCGAGTAGGGTTCCGGCGGCCGCATGGTTCCCGGGCGGGCGGCGGGACGACCGTCAGTCCTGCACGAGCAGTCCTGCACGAGCACGGAGACCGAAGACGAAGGAGCACCCAATGCCGTCGTACCCGTTCCTCAGCGACGAATGGCTGGACGAGGCCCGCAAGATCCGCGCCGAGTACGAGGGCAAGACCGCCCCGATCGTCCACTCGGTGAAGATGAACCTCGTCGTCACGTCCATCCCCTTCTCCGACGACGACATCCTGGCCCACGTGGACACGTCGACCGGCGAGCTCATCCTCGAAGAGGGCCATCTCGAGTCACAGGACCTCAAGGTGACCGTCGACTGGGAGACGGCCAAGGCGATCCTCATCGAGGGCAACCCCCAGGTGGGCATGCAGGCCTTCATGGCCGGCAAGGTCCGGGTCGAGGGGGACATGGCCAAGCTCATGGCGCTGCAGGCGACGCCCGCCGCCGCCGATCCCTCGGCCGCCGAGATGGCGGCGCGTCTGCGCGACATCACCGAGTGACCCGAGGCTCCGGGGCCCGGGCCTCAGGCCCGGGTCTCAGGCCCGGGTCTCAGGTTCGGGCCTCGGCCCGCTGCACCACCTTCCACATGGCCGCCACCTCGGCCTCGCTCATGTGAGGGTCCTTCACCTTCCACTCGACGACCGGGCGCAGCACGGCCGACACCTCCAGCCGGTCGAACTGCGAGACGAACCCGTTCACGAGCATCGCCCTGCCCCAGCCGAGCAGTGTCGCCGTCACGCGGCCGCCGGGGACCCGGCCGGCGGCCATCAGCACCCAGGCCAGACCGACGTCGACCCGCGGGTCCCCCGCGCCGGCGTTCGCCCAGTCGATGACCACCGCACCTTTCGGGCCGATCATCACGTTGAGCGGATGCAGGTCCATGTGGACGACCCGATCGCCGGCAGCGACCGGGGCCGGGCCGAGGAAACCGGGAGCCGCGATCTCGTGGAGCCGGGCGTGCAGCCCGGCCAGCGTCCTCGCCAGCCGCCGCACGCTCCACGGTGACCTGGCAATGGCGTCGACCATCGAGTGCCCCTCGATCCGCTCCATGACGAGCTCTGCACCGTCGTCGCTCAGCTCTTCGACCGCGGGCACGGGGTAGCCCTGCTGGTGCAGGTAGGCCATGGTCCGGGCCTCCTCCGCCATGGACCGTCCATCCCTCGAACGTCGCAGGACAAGGCCTTCTCCGTACTCGAAGATGTCGGCGTCGCGCCCCGCAGCGATCAGCGGCCCTGGCGGCTTCACCCGGCCGAGGCTATCGGCCGGCGTTCCCGCGGGTTCCGGTGCCCGCCGCCGCGGCGCCACTGCTCCCCGAGCCCCCGTGCAGCCATGCGAGGAGCTCGGCCGGCGCCATCTCCGCCGCGCGCTCGCCGTAGTGCTCGAGCTCGCGGGGCGTGAGCACCTCAGCCCCGGCGCCGGAGGATCCTCGCCGGAAGAACGCCGCCGGGCTCTTGAGGATCCCCGAGGGATCCGGCGCGGTCCGTTCCGCCCTGGCGCGCATCCGGGCGAACGTCGCCGCGTCGACCAGCTCGGGCCACGTCTCGTCCGGCACGGTGATGCCGAGCCTTCCCGCGATCCGGCGCATCTCCGCGCCGAGGTCGCGCCCGAGGTCGTCGTAGTGGACGAGCAGGACGTCCTGAGTCCGGCGGCGGTTCCAGGCATCGCTCAGATGCCACAGCACGCCGGGTAACGAGTCGAGGGCCTCCCGGGGATCGGGGTCGGCGTCGATCCAGGCGCAGAGCCACTCGTGCAGCGGCGGACGCTCCGGCGACGGTGGCGCCGGATCCGACCGGCCCGTCAGCGCCCGCAGCCGCGCCCGGTCGAGGTTCGCACCGTGGTGATAGAGCGAGACGGCCATGTCGAGGGGATGGCGTCCGGTGACGATGGAGGTGACCCCCGGGTCGGCGGGGATCCCGTCGAGTGGCGTGTGGCTCTTGATGAACCGGCGGTGCTCCTGGGCCGCCAGCTGGGCGTGGACCTCGTCTCTCGGGACGATCAGCCAGTCCAGCCAGGGCGAGAGCCGAGGGAGCGGAGCCGGCAGCTCCGGCGTCTGGAACACCAGGAGCGCGCAGATCATCTGCACCCAGGTGGTGCCCGACTTGGACCGCGTGCTGATCACGATGTCCCCGTGGCGGAACGAGAAGCCGCGCCAGCGGCCGCTGTCCTCGTCCGGGGACGTGTAGCGGTAGGGCAACGGACGCCTCTGGCTCATGACGGATCCCGCGACGGTCCGCCGGATCAGGTCGCCCGGACCGAGGCGGCGTCGTCGAGGGCCTCCCGGCCGCGTGCCGCGCGCGGCAGCGGGCGGATGAAGAGGGCGCAGACCACCGCCAGCGCGGCGACGCCCGCGCCGACCCAGAACGGCACGCTGAAGCTGTGCAGCAGCGAGGTGCTGTGATGGACGTTGCCCAGCCCCGAGCTCTTGGCGATCGACTCCTGGATCGTCAGCACGGCCTGGATCCCGGCCACCTCACCGACCTGGCTCGCCAGCAGCTGCGCCGCACTCATGATCCCGTACTCGGACTCGGACAGCTCGTTGGACATCGTCGCCGATGTCGCCGGCTGGGACACACCCATGCCCAGCCCGGAGAGGGCGAGCGCCAGCAGGACGAGCACGAGTCCCGTCGACGCCGTGAGGGTGGCGAAGACGATCATGGAGAGGAAGATGGCACCGGTCCCGACGAGCGCGGCGGTGCGCTCACCGGTCCGCACCGTCATGTAGCCGGCGATGGGCGCGCTCACGGCGAACACGAGCGGGCGGGCCACCGAGACGAAGCCGACCTGGGAGACGCTGTAGCCATAGACCTGCTCCATGAGGAGCGGGAAGAGGAAGAAGCCGCCGAAGTAGGCGAAGCTCGAGAAGGCCTTGGCACCCATGGGGAACATGAAATTGCGGCGGCGCCAGTAGGTCGTCGGCACCAGCGGATGGGCGAACGTCGCCTCGCGCCAGACGAAGATGGCGCCGAGGGCCACGCAGGCGACCCCGGACGCGACGACGCCGGGAGAGTTCCAGCCGGCCACGGGGCCGATGCTGAGGACCAGCATCCCGGCGGTGACGCAGCCGGCCAGGCTCCAGCTGCCCACCCAGTCCATCCCCGACCAGTCCCGGGCCCGGCCGCCCTCGGCTCCACCCGGCGCGGCCGCCTCACCACCGCGTGCCCGCGACCGCCGTCCCGAGGGGAGCAGCACGGCGACCACCAGGGATGCCACGACCAGCAGGACCAGCTGGCCCCAGAACAGGGTGCGCCAGCCGAAGTACTGGATCACCGGCGAACCGAGCGTCACGCCGAGGACGGGCCCGCCGGCACCCACGAGTGACCACCAGCCGAGCGCCTTGACGCGGTCCTCGCGCCCGAAGAGCTCGAGGATGATGGCCATCGACGCCGTGCCGGTCGCCGCGCCCTGGACGCCGTCGAGGGCGCGGGCGAAGAGCAGCATCCCCACGTCGGGTGCCGTGGCGGTGAGGACGGCGCTGACCATGGCGCCCACCAGGCCGAACTGGTACAGCCGTCGATGGCCGAAGAGGTCCCCCGCCTTGCCGAAGAAGGGCGCCGCCACGCCGAAGGCGAGGAGCGGGCCCGTCGAGGCCCAGGCCAGCACCGAGAAATTGGTGTGGAAGTCGGCCTTGACCGTCGGGAGCGCGACGACGAAGACCGTGAAGGTGATGTTGAGGGAGAGCAGGCCGGCCAGCAGCGCGACGAGGGCCCACCACTTGTAGCGCGGGCTGCGCGCGGCTCGCCCCGAGACGCGACGGTGGAGGAGGGCGAACCAGTTGGTCTCGACCGAGCCGTCCCCCAGCGTTCCCAGCGCACCGCCGCCCGGATCGGCCACCGGATCGAGCAGCGCGTCGGACCGCTCGAAGGAAGACGCCATGCGGGACACCCTACCGGTGGCCCCTTTCGGGGCTTCATGGTGCCGGGACTCCGCTCGGGGGTCCGCAGAGGATCCCCGGGGAATCCGCGGTTGGGTTCGGTTCAGCCCATCCCGCGCAGACGGAACCACCAGTTGGGGTCGCGCCCGTGGGCGTGGAAATGCTCGGGGATCTGGCGCATGACGCGATCGATCGACCACCGGTCCGGGCCGAAGCGCGAGTCGGCGACCCGGGTCAGCTGGGCCAGCATGTGCGCGACGTCCTCGTCGGGTGGCGTCGGGCCGTGGTGCTTCCACACCACCATGGGGACCCCGCACACCTCGCAGTCGGCCACCCAGCACACGTCGTCCTCGTGGTGCCACTCCGAGAGGCGGGCGGCCTCGCACAGGTCGCAGTCGGCGTCGAAGGGCAGTGCCACGTCGCTAGTGGGTGATCAGCTGGACGCCCGAACCCTGGACCACGGACGTGCCGACGGCGGGCTGCGTGGACTGGACGTTCCCGGTGGGATTGCCCTGCACGCCCGAGGGCGTCAGCCCGACCGCCTGCAGCGCTGCACTGGCCTGGGCCACCGAATCGCCCACCACGTTGGGCACGGGCACCATCGGCGGACCGGTGGAGACCGTAACCGTCACCACCGAGCCGTAGGGAGCCGTCTGGCCGCTGGCCGGATTGGTGGCGATCACGTTGCCGTTCGGGATGGAGGTGCTGGACGCGGGCGCCTGGGTGGCGCCGAGGCCGACCGCCTGCAGGGCGGCGGCCGCCTGGGCGTAGGTGTAGCTGGTCGGGACGTTGGGCACCGTGACCGGCGCGTGACCGAGGGACGGGTTGATGGTGATGGTGCTGCCGTAGGGAGCTGCCGTCGGGTTCGGCGTCGACCCGATCGACCACGACACGATGATGGTCGACGGCACCGTGTCGTTGTAGACCCCCGGCGTGCAGTTGGCCAGCAGGTGCACGCTCTGCAGCGCCGTGACCGCCTGGGCGCAGGTCATGTTGGCGAGAGACGGCACGCTGACGTCGGGCTTGCCGTCGGACACCACGACGGTGACGGTCGATCCCTCCTTGCGCGAGGTGCCGGGCCGGGGCGACTGCGACACGACGTCGCCCGCCCCGACGGTGATCGACTTGACCTGCGCGCCCTCCTTCAGGTTCATGTGCACCTTGTCCAGAGCGGCGCGCGCCTGGGTCAGGGAGAGGTTCTCGACGTTGGGCGTCGGGTGCGACGGCGTCAGCAGGTTCGTCCCGAAGGCCACGGTGAGCCCGGCCGCCAGCAGGAGCAGGACGAGGGTGACGACGCCGGCGATCAGGTACGTGCCGCGCCGGTGGTTCCATCCCCACCGCCGCGGACCGGAGCGCCCCCCGGAGCGCTTCTTGTCCTTCTTCTTGTTCTTCTCGGGCTTCTCTCCGAGCGGCTCGGCGTCGAAGAGCTCGCCCGGCCCGGCCCTGGTCCCGATCGGTGCCGACGAGATGGAAGGTGCGATGGCGGTGGCGGACAAGCCGGCCGCCGCGCTGGCGGTGGCAGCCGTACTGGCGGTGGTGTCGTTCGCCGTGCCGAGGACGACGCCCGAATCGGTCAGCTCCGAGACCCCGGGGGCGCGGAAGCCGGCGATGGGCGAGGCGTCCTCGAGGTGCGGGAAGACGAGCGGCAGCGGCGACGGAGTCGGGAGGGCCGCCGCCAGCGCGCCGAGCCGCGCCGCCAGGCCCGCCGCGTCGAGCCGCGACCCGACCTCGGGCGCAGCGGCCCGGGCCAGCACGTCGTCGAGGGGGCCCAGGGCGGGGTCGTGCGGCAGGGGCTGGCCGATGCGCGCCGCCAACGTGCCCATGGTGGTGTCGGTGACGAAGGGCACCGTCCCGGTCACCGCCTCGTAGAGGACGAGCGCCAGCGAGTACACGTCGGCCCGGCCGTCCACCGGCTTGCCCTCGGCCGCTTCGGGCGAGATGTAGCGCGCCGTCCCGACCATGGCGCCGGCCGGCTCGGTCCAGGCCGCTTCGGCCAGGGCGCGGGCCACGCCGAAGTCGGCCACGCGCACCCGACCCTCCTCGTCGAAGAGCAGGTTGGCCGGCTTGATGTCGCGGTGGACCAACCCGCGGGCGTGCGCGTAGGCCAGGCCCTGCGCCACCTCGGTCCCGAGCTGGGCGGCCTGGGAGTGCGAGAGGCGGACACCGCGGTCGAGCAGGTCGCGCAGCGAGCCTCCGCCGAGATACTCGAGGACGAGATACGGCCCGTCCGAGTCGTCGCCCCAGTCGAAGACGCGCAGGACGTGGGGGTGGTTGAGCGAGGCGACAGAGCGCGCCTCGGCCCGGAAGCGCTTGAGGAAGGAGTCGTCGGTGGCCAGTCCCGGCTGAAGCACCTTGACCGCGACGTGTCGCTGCAGCGACACGTCCTCGGCCAGGTAGACGTGAGCCGAAGCGCCGGTGCCCAAGGCGGAGAGCAGCCGGTACCGCTTCCCAAGGACCCGGCCGATGGAGTCTGATATCAGGGGCATCGGGCGGTCCCTACGCTACTGAGCGCGCGGGCGCCGCCGGTGGACGCCCTCCGACCTGGCTCCGCGGGACGTCGCCCGTGTCAGATCGGGCGCTCCTGTCGACCGGACATCCGCGCCACAGCGAGGACCGTGTCACCTCGGGTGACCGGGTACCCGGGGCTACCGTTGTCCGGGGCTGCCCGGGAGCTCGCCCGTCTCGAGCAGCGCGTCGAAGAACGACCCGTCGACGGTGGGGATGCCGAGCTCGTCCGCCTTCTTCGTCTTGCTGGCGCCGGGCCCGTCGCCGACGACGAGCGCGAAGGTCCTCTTCGACACGCTCCCCGGCGATTTGCCGCCACGCGAGACGATCGCCTCCTCCGCCTCCTCGCGCGTGTAGCCCGGCACCGTGCCCGTGACGACTACGGTCTTTCCCTCCAGCGTCTTGGCGAGGGCCGTGGCCACCGCCCCTTCTCCGCCGGCCATCGTCCCGGCGGTCCCCGGCTCCTCCGTGTTGACCCCGGACCGGCGCAGCCGCTCGATGACACCGACGTTGCTGTCCGCGGAGAGGAACTCGGCCAGGCTGGCGGCGATCACCTCCCCCACGCCGTCGACCGCCGCCAGCTCTGCCTGCGACGCCGCCACGACGGCGTCGAGCGTGCCGAAGGCGCGGGCGACGGCACGGGCACCGGTGGGTCCGACGTGGCGGATGCCGAGCGCGACGAGCAGGCGGCTGAGCGGCTGAGACCGCGAAGCGTCGATGGCCGCCACGAGATTGCCCGCCGACACCGTGCCGAAGCGCTCGAGTCGGACGAGCTGCTCGACCGCGAGCTCGTAGAGGTCGGCCGGGTCGTCGACGAGGCCGGCACCGACCAGCTGGAGCACGCGCTCCTCCCCCAGCCCCTCGATGTCCATGGCGGCGCGGGACGCGTAGTGCGCGATGCGTTGCACGCGCTGGGCCGGGCAGTCGATGTTGGTGCAGTAGGTGTCGCTTTCCCCCGGCAGGCGCACCAGCGGTTGGCCGCACGAGGGGCATGCGGTCGGGAACTTCCACTTGGGCTTGCGCCGGGCCGGGACCCCGGGACCCTCCTTGACCGGGCCGACCACCTCGGGGATCACGTCGCCCGCCTTGCGCACGATGACCAGGTCGCCGGGCCGTACGTCCTTGATCGCCACCTGGTCCTCGTTGTGCAGGGTGGCGACGCCCACGGTCGAGCCGCCGACGAAGACGGGCTCGAGCCGGGCGAAAGGGGTGGCGCGGCCGGTGCGGCCGATGGAGACCATGATGTCGACGAGGCGTGTCGTGCGCTCCTCGGGCGGGAATTTGAAAGCGATGGCCCAGCGCGGCGCCCGCGAGGTCGCCCCGAGCGAGTCGTGCAGGGCCAGCTCGTCGACCTTGTTCACCACGCCGTCGATCTCGTAGGCCAGCGAGTGCCGTGCCTCGGCCAGTTCCCGGCAGCGAGCGATCACGGCTGCCATCCCGACGACCCTGCGGGCGTCGGGGCTGACCGGGAAGCCGGCCCTCTCCAGCTGAGCCAGGATCTCGCTCTGGGACGCGGCGGGCCAGGCCGAGGCACCAGGCCCGCCGTCGACGAAGCCGACGGCATAGGCCCAGAAGTGCAGCGGGCGCTGCGCGGTGATGCTCGGATCCTTCTGTCGCAGCGCGCCCGCGGCGGAGTTGCGAGGGTTGACGAACAGACGCTCGCCCGCGTCCGCCTGGCGCTTGTTCATGGCCTCGAAGTCTGCGACGGGCATGTAGATCTCGCCGCGTACCTCGAGAACGTCGGGATACGGTCCTCCCCGCCTGGCCAGCTCGCCGGGAACGTCCTTCACGGTGGCGACGTTGGGCGTCACGTCCTCCCCGCTCACGCCGTCACCGCGGGTGGCGGCCTGGACGAGCCGCCCGCGCTCGTAGGTCAGCGACATGGCGACACCGTCGACCTTCGGCTCCGACGAGAAGGGCACCGTCTCGAGGTCGAGCGTCGGCACCGCCCGCACCAGGCGCCCGCCCCAGGCTCGCAGCTCGTCCTCGTCGAAGGCGTTGTCGAGGCTCATCATCGGCACGCGGTGGCGCACCTCTCGGAACAGGCCCGACGGTGCGGCGCCGACGGTCTGCGTCGGGGAGTCCGGACTGGCCAACTCGGGGAAGTCGCTCTCGAGCCGGCGCAGCTCGACGACGAGGAGGTCGTACTCGGCGTCGGGGATCTCGGGAGCATCGAGCACGTGGTAGAGCTCGTTGTGGTGCAGGATCAGCGCGCGCAGCTCCTCGGCGCGGGCCCTCGCCTCGGCCGGCACGGGGCCGGCGTCGCCAGTCCCACCGGCGCCATCAACCCCACCGGCGCCACCGGCGGCACGCGCGCGTGCCACGTCAGGCCGCGATGCCCGCCCCGCGCACCGCGTCGGGGTCCTCGGCGTCGTAGAGGGCGACGGTCTGACCCGGCGCCACCGGTCGCTGCGGGTCGTCGAAGCGCACCAGCACCCCATCGCCGTCGTGCAGCACGGTGCAGGGCACCGGCCGGCCGTGGGCGCTGACCTGCGCCACGGCACGGTCCCCGGCGGCCAGCGGTCGGCCGACCCACGTCACGCCGGCGGTCGGCAGCACGACGGCGGCGCGCACGGCGTCGGCCGCGCTGCCCACGGTGACACGGCGTGCCGCCACGTCGACATGGGTGACGTAGCGCCTGGCGCCGTCGCTGCCGTGGCCCATCCCCCGCCGCTGGCCGACCGTGACCAGCTCGACGGCGTCCACACGTCCCGCCGGTCGGCCGGCCGCGTCCACGACTTCGGCGGGATGGAGCGCCATCCGGTCCGCCAGGAAGGCGCGCCGTCCATCGCGGCGGCCGATGAAGCACACGTCCTGGCTGTCCGGCTTGGCCGCCGTGCGCAGGTGCAGGCTCGAGGCGACGGCACGCACCTCGTCCTTGGTCATGTCGCCCACCGGGAACACGACACGGGCCAGCGCGGCCTGGCCCAGCATCGAGAGGACGTAGGACTGGTCCTTGGC
Organism: Acidimicrobiaceae bacterium; assembly: GCA_027306605.1. GTDB lineage: Bacteria > Actinomycetota > Acidimicrobiia > Acidimicrobiales > RAAP-2 > Bog-473. The sequence continues at coordinate 109,102 of DAHUZK010000040.1, read as the reverse complement.
GCCGTCGGCACCGCGCCGCAGCTGCCATTCGCCGGACCCGGCCCGCCCCACCCGGGCGTGGTGGCCGGTGGCCAGCCGGTCGAAGCCCAGGCGCCCGGCGCGCTCGAGCAGGCGATCGAACTTGATGGCCCGGTTGCACTCGATGCACGGGTTCGGCGTCCGGCCCCGGGCGTGCTCGCCGACATAGGGCTCGACGACGGCGCGGTCGAACTCCTCGCTCAGGTTGAAGACGTGGTGCTCGATCCCCAGCTGCTGGGCCACCCGACGCGCGTCGTCCACGTCCGCCACCGAGCAGCACCCCGAGTCGGAGGGTCCGCCCCACAGCTTGAGGGTGGTGCCGACCACCTCGTGGCCCTGCTCGACGAGCAGCGCGGCCGCCACCGAAGAGTCGACCCCGCCGGACATGGCCACGAGCACGCGCATGGGCCGCACGGAGTGCACGGAACGCATGGAGCGCATGGAGCGCATGGGCCCAGTGTGCCACCGGGGTGCTTCGCGCCCGCCCGGTCCGGTCCCGGTCGCGCTCACGTGCGGCGCAGTGCCGCCACCACGGCAGGCACCACCTCGACGGCGCGCGCCACGTCCTCCTCACCCGTGTCGTAGCCGAGACTGAAGCGCACCGCCCCCTCGGCCAGGCCCCGCTCGACCCCCATGGCCGCCAGCACGTGACTGCGCTCGAGCGCGCCGCTGGCGCAGGACGACCCACCCGAGGCGCAGATCCCCTCGCGCCCGAGCGCCACGAGCAGCTCTTCACGCGACACCCCGGCCAGGCAGAGGTGGAGATGACCGGGGAGCACGGCGACCCCTGGAGGCACGGTGCGGTGCGCCCCCTCGATGCGCGCCAGGAGTCCCTCGCACAGCTGGTCCCGCCGCGCCGCCACACGCGCCGCCGTGCTCACGCGCTGAGCGGCCACCAGCCGCAGCGCAGTGGCCAGGCCCACGGCACCGGCGACGTCCTGGGTGCCACTGCGCCGCTCGCGCTCCTGCCCCCCACCGTGCTGGCGTGCACGCAGTGCCAGGCGCGGGCCGGCGGCGAGCACGCCGGTGCCGACCGGGCCTCCGAGCTTGTGCGCACTGAGCGAGACGAGGTCGACACCGGCCGCGCGGTCGGCCAGGTCGAGCCAGGGCGCCGCCTGCACGGCGTCGGTGAAGACCGCGGCCTGCGGCGCCCGGCGGCGCACCGCATCCACGACGTCGGGGAGGGGCTGGACGACACCGGTCTCGTTGTTGGCCGCCATGACCGCGACGAGCGTGACGCGCGAAGAGAGCGCCCGGGCCAGGGCATTCAGGTCGACGATCCCGGCCGCATCGACTGGGAGCTCGCGGCAGTCGGCGCCGGCACACGCCGCGGCACGTGCCGACTCGCGCACGGCCGGGTGCTCCACGGCGGAGCACAGCACCACTGCCTCGCCGCCAGCTCGCACCGCCGCCTCGACCGAACCCAGCACGGCCAGGTTCGCCGCCTCCGTGCCGCCGGACGTGAACACGACCTCACCCGGATCGCGCCCCAGAAAGGCGGCCACCTCGTCACGCGCCTCCTCGAGCAGACGGCGGGCGCGCTGGGCCGGCGGGTGCGTCCCGGTCGGGTTGCCGAGCGGTTCGGCGTGCACCTCGGCCATGGCCGCCGCCACCTCCGGTCGGAGCGGTGCGGTCGCGGCGTGGTCGAGATAGGAGGTCGGGCGCGACCTCACGCGATCCAGACCGTCTTGGCGTTGGTGAACTCCTTGATGCCCAGCTCGGACAGCTCTCGCCCGTAGCCGGACCGCTTGATGCCGCCGAAGGGCATCTCCGGCGTCGAGGCCACCATGGCGTTCACGAACACCGCGCCCGCCTCGATCCCCTCGATGCACCGCGCGATCTCCGCCTCGTCGTTCGACCACACGCTCGAGCCGAGTCCGAAGGTGGTGGCATTGGCCGTGGCGATGGCCGTCTCGACGTCGGGCACCCGCAGCACCATGGCGACCGGTCCGAAGATCTCGACCTGGGCGGCCTGCATGTCGGTGGTCACCCCGGACAGCACCGTCGGCGCGAAGTACCACCCGTCGCCCTCGGGCACCGCGGCACCCGTGTGCGCCGTGGCACCCTGGCGCACGGCTTCCTCCACCTGACTCCTCAGCTCGTCGCGCTGGGACTCGGTGACGATGGGTCCGACGTCGGTCGCCGGGTCGAAGGGGTCGCCCACCACGAGCGCCGCCATCGCCTCGCCGAAGCGCTCGAGGAACTCGTCGTGGACCGCGTCGACGACGATGAACCGCTTGGCCGCGATGCACGACTGCCCGTTGTTCTGGACGCGGGCCGTCACCGCGGTGCGCACACACGCATCGAGGTCGGCCGAGGGCAGGACCACGAACGGGTCCGAGCCCCCGAGCTCGAGCACGCTCTTCTTCAAGGCGTGGCCCGCCGCCTCGGCCACGGACATGCCGGCGCCCTCGCTGCCGGTGATGGTGACCGCGGCGATCCGCGGATCGTCGATCAGCGCCGCCACGTCCTTCGACTCGACGAAGAGCGTGGTGAAGACGCCCTCGGGCAGCCCGGCCCGGCGGAACAGGTCCTCTATGGCCAGAGCGGTCTGCGGGACGTTCGACGCGTGCTTGAGCAGCCCGACGTTGCCGACCATCAGCGCCGGCGCGGCGAACCGGATGACCTGCCACATGGGGAAGTTCCACGGCATCACGGCCAGGACGGCACCGATGGGCTGGTAGTGCACGTAGGACCGCTTGGCCGACGTCGCGATCTCCTCGTCGGCCAGCAGCTCGGCCCCGTGCGCGGCGAACCAGCGCAGGGCGACGGCGCACTTGGACACCTCGGCCTTGGCGGCGGCGAACGTCTTGCCCATCTCGGTGGTGAGGATGCGGGCCACGTCGGGCACCTCTGCTTCGAGCAATTCGGCCGCCGTGGTCAGGTGGCGTGCCCGGTCGGCGTAGGTCGTCTCCTTGTAAGAGGAGAAGGCGGTGACGGCGCGGTCGAGCAGCGCGTCCACCTCGGCCGGCGTGTGCGTCGGGAAGACCTTCTCCGTCTTGCCGGTGGCCGGATTCGTGGTGGCGTAGGGCATGAAACAGTCTTACCCGGGTTCGAGCCCGAGGTGCGCGGGGACCGCCCGGCGGATGAGCTTGCCGGTGGCCGTGTGGGGCAGGTCTTCGGCGGCGATGTACGACTTGGGCCGCTTGTACGGGGCGAGGCGGACCGACGCGGCGGCCCGCAGGGCTTCCTCGGCCGCCGTCGCACGGTGCCCGGCCTCGGCCACGAAGGCGGCGCACACCCGCTGGCCCCACTGCTCGTCGGGAAGGCCGAAGACCGCCACCTCACCCACGCCGTCGACCTCGGCCAGGACGTTCTCCACCTCGGCCGGGTAGACGTTCACCCCGCCGCTGATGATGAGGTCGTGGCGGCGTCCGGTCAGGTAGAGATAGCCGTCGCCGTCAAGCCGGCCCAGGTCACCCACGCTGCAGGCGCCGCCCCGCCAGGCGGCTGCCGTGGCCTCCTCGTCGTGCCAGTAGGAGAAGCGGGCGAAGGCCGGCATGTCGCACCAGATCGTGCCCCCGTCGTCGCCCTCGTCGACGAAGAGATGCCGCCCGGGCCGGGCCCGGCCCACCGAGCCCGGATGCGCCAGCCACTCGTCGGGCGAGCACACCGTGAACTGCGCCTCGGTCGACCCGTAGAACTCCCACAGCACGCCCGGCCCGAGCCGCGCCATCGTCGCCCGCTTCACCGACTCGGGGCAGGGCGCGCCGGCGTGTGCCAGCAGGCGCAGCGAGTCCCACGTCTCGTCCGCACCGAGGCCGGGCAGCTGGAGGATGCGGTGCAGATGGGTCGGGACCAAGAAGGCGGTGGAGGGGCGGAGACGCCGCAGGACATCGAGCGCGGTCGCCGCGTCGAAGCGGCTCAGGACGGCGAGTCGCCCGCCGCTCAGCAGCGTGTTCACCGACCAGCGGATCGAGACGGTGTGGTACAGGGGCGAGCACACCATGTGCAGGTCGTGCGGGTCGAAGTGCCACACCGACGCCTCGTCCTCGTAGACGGCCCGCGCCGTCGCCTCGTCCCAGATGCCGCTGGTGACGCCCTTGGGCCGTCCCGTGGTCCCCGACGTGTAGTGCATGGAGCGCGTGAGCGGGAAGGGGGCGAGCTCGGCCGGCCGCGCCCCTTCGCCCGCCGTCAGGGCCGCCAGCGCGCCCGCGCTGAAGACGCGGGCGACCGGCTCGGCGTCGTCCGCCAGCTCGTCACGCTCGGCCGGCGTCAGCGTGGCGTTGAGCAGGACGGGGATGATCCCGACCCGGCACGCACCGAGCACGGCGCAGACGAGGTCCGCCGAGGAGCCCAGGGCGAAGGCAACCCGGTCCCCTTCCCGGCAACCCCGGGCCAACAGGGCGCCGGCAGCGCGGCGCTGGCGCGACTCGGCATCGGCCTGCTCGAGCAGCTCCACCGTGACGGTCACCGGGGCAGCGTAGGTCCGCTTCCGTGCCACCATGGCACCGGTGCGGCGGTCCACGGCGACATGACACGGCCAGAGAGCGCCGGACGCGGCGGCGAGGTGGCGCGGGCCCGGGCGCTCGTCGAGCAGGCGTGCCGCATCGTGGTCCTCACCGGCGCCGGTATCTCGACCGACTCGGGCATTCCCGACTTCCGGGGCCCCGAGGGCGTGTGGACCAAGGATCCCGAAGCCGAGAAGATGGCCACGCTCGAGTACTACCTCAGCGATCCCGAGGTCCGCCGGCGCTCGTGGCAGAGCCGCCTGACCTCGCCGGTGTGGCGGGCCGAACCCAATGCCGGCCACCGGGCGCTGGTCGACCTGGAGCGCAGCGGGCGCCTCGACACCCTCGTCACACAGAACATCGACGGGCTGCACCAGAGGGCCGGCACCGACCCGGCGCGGACCATCGAGATACACGGCACGACGCGCCAGATCGTGTGCCTGCGCTGCGGCGAGCGCCAGGAAGCCGAGCCGGTCCACGCCCGGGTCCGCGCCGGCGAGGCGGACCCCGCCTGCATCGCCTCGGGACCAGACGGCGCGCCCTGCGGCGGGATCCTCAAGTCGGCCACCATCAGCTTCGGCCAGAGCCTGGTGGCCGAGGACCTCGCTCGCTCGGAGCAGGCCGCGCAGCGGTGCGATCTGCTCCTCGCCGTCGGGACGACGCTGGGCGTCTTCCCGGCCGCCGGCCTGGTCCCGATCGCCGTGCGCCACGGGGCGGTGGTCATCATCGTGAACGGCGGCCCGACCGAGATGGACGGACTGGCCGACGCGCTCGTCCAGGGTCCGATCAGTGACGTGCTGCCGGCGACGGTGGCCGGGCTACCGCCCGCCTGAGCACGGCGGCGACCCGTTTCCCGTCCGGGCCGTCGCTCCCCCGGCCCTTCGCCTAGCTCTTCGCGTTCGCCTTCCCGTTCGCCGCGGCGTCGCTCTTGGGCTTGCGGCGGGGCTTCAGGGCGAACCACCAGATGCTGGCGATCGTGCCCAGGGTGACGACTGCCGCCGCCACCGGCTTGACGACCTTCTTGGCGCCGTTCTCGGCCATGACGCCAGACCTTACCCGGGGCAGCAAGAGGTACCGCCGAACCCGGGGCGGCGAGAGGTACCGCCGACGGCGGGGGACCTCACCCGGCAGCCGGCCCTGGGCCGGGAGGAACCTGCCAGTGCACGAGGTCCGTGCTGCGGGCGATACCGATGGCGGCGTGGCCCCAACCACCGAAGCTGGTGAGGTCCCTGCTGCCGGCATAGGTCAGGTAATAGGTCGAACCGTCCTGGCACACGAAGGCCGAGTTGGCATGCTCGTAGCCCACGCTCGAGATGCCGGGACCGGTGTTCCACGACTCGGACGGGACCTCCAATTGATAGCCGTCGACCCAGTGCAGCCAACTGCCGGGGGCGGAGGGGTTCCCGGCCAGGGTGAACATCCAGGGCTGGTCGAGCGTGTTCGAGGTGGCGACGAGGTGCCAGACCCCGCCGAGGGTGAGGAACTCGTAGTTCTCGACCGTGTCGCCGTAGATCCGGATGTCGGGACGCCCGACCACCTGCCACGGTCCCGTCAGCGACCCGTTCGGCGAGCGGGCGACCTCGAAGGCCTGGGCCTGTGACGTCGTCCCGACCTTGTAGCCGAGCATGAGGCCCGACGCAGTCCAGGCCAGTGCCGGGTCGATCATGCGCACCGACGGCGAAGGGTAGAGGCGCGCCGCCAGCGGGTGGGGACCGGACCAGTGCACCAGGTCGTGCGAAGTCCGGTAGTACAGCTTGGCCTGCACTCCGCCGGACTCGCCGGGCGGCGAGTCGTAGGTGGCGACGAAGGTGCCGTCGGGCGCGCGCACCACGTCGGGCGAGGCCATCCCGCCGCGCTGCTCGCTCCAGGGCACCGGCTTGGACCAGTGCACGAGGTCGCGGCTCTCGGCGGTGGCGATCTGCCAGCGCTGCGCGTTGGGCCGAGCCGTGGCGTTGCTGACGAAGCTGAACAGCATGTGCCAACGTCCGGAGGCCCAGACGAGGGCCTGATCCTTGGCGGCCTGGAGCGGATACGACAGGACGGGGTTGTGCAACCGGGACCACGCCACCGTGGGGGGAGGGCCGCCGGGGACGACGCATGCATGGTCGGCGCCGACGGGGACGCGGGTGGCTGCCGCGGCTCCGGCGGCCGGCACCAGCGTGCCGAGCACGAGCACACCGAACGCGAGAGCGGCGGGGACGAGAGCGCGGCGGCGTGCGTCCATCACCCGGTCCCGCCAGGCCGCGGCTGGTCGGGGACGCGCACGACGACGCCGCCCGGCTTGGCGCCCACGCCGAAAGCGAGGTCGAGGAGGAAGTCGCCGATCCATGCCGGCGTGTTGAAACGGTGGTCCGCCGCGGCCTGGCGGAAGCGCGTCCCGTCGGGGAAGGCCTCCTCGTCGGAGGCCCGGATGGCGACCTGCATGTCGGTGTCGACCAGCCCGGGCGAGAGGGCGTAGGCGGTCAGGCCGTAGCGCGCCTCCTCGAGGGCCACGACGCGGGTGAGCTGATCGACAGCCGCTTTCGACGCGCAGTACGCGGCCCAGCCGAAGTACGGCCGGGTGGCGGCTCCGGTCGAGACGTTGACGAGCACGCCCGGCCCGGGACGACTGCGCACGTGCGCGGCGAAGACGGCGCTGCCGTGCAGCACGCCGATCGCATTGACCTCCATGACTTCGGCGACCGCATCGGGGTCGAGCTCGGCCAGGGGCCCGATGGGGCCGAGGAGACCGGCGTTGTTCACCCACATGTCGATGCGGCCGAACCGCGCCACGACCGAAGCGGCGAAACGATCGAGCGCGGACCGCTCCGTCACGTCGACCGGCTCGTACACGGGTGCATCGGTGCCGACAGCCTGCCGGGCCTGTGCCACCGGCCGGGCCCGCCCTGCGAGTTCGGACCCGGGCCGATGCCGGGCGCACAGGCCGAGGTGCATGCCCGCTCCGGCGAAATGGACGGCCAACCCGGCACCGAGCCCGCGACTGGCGCCGGTGATCACGGCGGTCCGGCCGCGGACCGCTGACGTCATGCGCTCCGGCGCACGGCGCGGTGGCGTGCGTAGGCGACGGCTGCCTCCACCAGGGCGTCGAAGGGGCGCCGGTCCATCGACTCCTCGGGGTGCCACTGCACGGCGACGACGAAGCGGGCCGACGGCAGCTCGACGGCCTCGACGACGCCGTCGCCGGCCTGCGCCGAGACGACCAAACCGCGGCCCAGGTCCCGGATGGCCTGGTGGTGCGAGCAGCGCACGGTCGTGGCGGGCCCGAAGATCGATGCGGTCACCGTACCGGGCACCGTCTTCACGTCGACGTCGCCGAAGACCATCGGCGCGCTGCGGTGGTCCAGGTTGCCCACCACGTCGGGCAGGTGCTGGTACACGTTTCCGCCCAGCTCGACGTTGAGCACCTGGCAACCGCGGCAGATGGCGAGCACGGGCATGTCGGCCCGGAGCGCCGCCGCCAGCAGCGCCCGCTCGCTGGCGTCGCGGTTGACGTCCACTCCCGACACCTCGGGATCGGGCGGCTCGCCATAGGAAGCCGGGTCGACGTCTCCCCCACCGGTGAGCACCAGCGCGTCGAGCACGTCGATCACCTCCTCGGCGCCTGCACCCGGTCCGCGCGGTGCCGAAGAGGGCGGGGGCAGCAGGAGCGGGCGTCCCCCGGCACCGGCGACCAACTCGAAATACGACTCGGGAAGGACTGCGGCGCGGCGCTCCCACGAGCTCCAGCTCGTGTCGGCGACGTAGGTCGTCACGCCGATGAGAGGGATCGCCGTCACCGGCACAGCGTACCCACGAGCTGGACGGGTGCCCACGGCGGGGACAACATGGCGCATGCACGGTCGAGAGCTGATCGACGCCGGGATCGCCAACGGCTCCATCGACACGGTGGTGGTGGCCTTCCCCGACATGTACGGGCGTCCCGTGGGCAAGCGGGTGACGGCGGACTTCTTCCGGTCCCACGTGGCCGAGCACGGCATCGAGGCGTGCGACTACGTGCTCGCCGTCGACGTCGACATGACCCCGCTCCCCGGCTACCGCTTCACCAACTGGGACACCGGATACGGGGACGTCGTCTGCCGGCCCGATTACGCGACGGCGCGCCTCATCCCCTGGCTCGAGGGATCGGCTTTCGTCATCGGCGACCTCACGGACGAGGCGGGTGCGCCTGTCGAGGTCTCCCCGCGCCGCATCCTGCGTCGGCAGCTGGAACGGGCGGCCGAGCGTGGCCTGCGCGTGTGCAGCGCCACCGAGCTCGAGTTCTTCCTCTTCCTCGATTCCTACGAGGAGGCGTCCGCCAGGGGATGGCGCCAGCTGAGGCCGCACACCTCCACCATCGAGGACTACCAACTGCTGCAGACCACGCGCGAGGAGTACATCGTGCGGCGGATCCGCAACGAGATGCTCGCCGCGGGCATCCCCGTCGAGTTCTCCAAGGGCGAGGCCGGCCGCGGCCAGCACGAAGTGAACGTGACGTACGACGAGTCGCTGGTGACCGCCGACCGTCACCTCGTGTTCAAGAACGGGATCAAGGAGATCGCCGCACAGGAGGGCCGTGCGGCCACCTTCATGGCCAAGTGGACGATGGACGACGTCGGCTCGTCGTGCCACGTGCACACGAGCCTGTGGGACGGCGAGAGCGGCGAACCCCTCATGGCGGACGACGGCCACCCGAGCGGCCTCTCCACGCTGGGCCGCCATTTCCTTGGCGGTCAGCTGCACGCGGCGCGGCAGCTGGCGTGGCTGGCCGCGCCCACCGTGAACTCCTATCGGCGCTACGTGCCCGGGAGCTGGGCGCCCACGGCGGTGGTGTGGGGGGAAGACAACCGCACCTGTGGCTTCCGGGTGGTCGGCCACGGCGCCGGGCGGAGGGTGGAGAGCCGCATCCCGGGTGCCGACGTGAACCCCTACCTCGTCCTGGCCGCCTCCATCGCGGCCGGGCTCTTCGGCATCGATCACGAGATCGAGCCGGGCGACGCCTACCCGGCGAACGCCTACGAGGCGGCCGACGTCCCGCGCATCCCGGCCACCCTGGTCGAGGCGATCGAGGAGCTGCGCCGCTCGGCCGTCGCCCTCGAGGCCTTCGGGCCCGACGTGCACCACCACCTGCTCAACACGGCCGAGCAGGAATGGGCGTCGAGCAACCGCCACGTGTCGGACTGGGAGCTCGCCCGCAACTTCGAACGGATCTGAGGCCCCGGTCGTGCTGCAATCGCAACTGTGCTCGGCCGACTCCCTGCGCTCGCCGGCGCTGGTGGCCTGGGCCCAACGGCTTCGGCCCATGTGGGCGAGCGGCGACCGGGACTCGCGCGTCGTCATGCTCCATCGCAAGATGTGGGAGTGGCTCTTCATCGCCGAAGCGCTGCGTGAGCGCGACATGCTGGCGCCCGGGCGCGCCGGCCTCGGGTTCGGCGTCGGCCAGGAACCACTCGCCGCGCTGTTCGCGGCCGAAGGTTGCCGCGTGGTGGCAACCGATCAACCACAGGAGTCCGCTCTCGTCTCGGGATGGACCGACTCGCAGACCGAGTGGGCCGCCGGGATCGAGCATCTCAACGCGCACGGGCTCTGCCCGTCGGCAGCCTTTGCGGAACGGGTCCGCTTCCGGGCCGTCGACATGAACCGCCTTCCAGCCGACCTGCGCGGCTTCGACTTCACTTGGTCGTCGTGTGCCCTCGAGCACCTGGGCAGCTTGCGGGCGGGCGCCGATTTCCTCGTGGCGCAGATGGACTGCCTCAGGCCGGGAGGGGTCGCCGTCCACACCACCGAGTACGTCGTCTCCTCTGACGAGGACACCGTCGAGCGGGGCGGCACCGTTCTCTACCGGCGCCGTGACATCGAGGACCTCGCGATGCGGCTGTCGCGCCTGGGCCACGAGATCGACGTCGACTACACCGAGGGCACCACGCCCGACGACGTGCACGTCGACGTCCCGCCCTACTCCGACGTCCACCTCCGCACCGAACTAGCCGGCTACGTGACGACGTCGCTGGCCCTCGTCGTGACCAAGGGCACGGCCGAATGAGCCTTGGGGGCATGCCCCGGTCCGGCGGGAGATAGAGCGCCGGACCGGGGCCAGAACGAGGGCGACCCGGTCGCACCTTCCACCTGCCGAGCCCTGGTCAGTCGACGAGGCTCGCCTCGACCTCGATCTCGATGACGACCTTGTTGCCGACCACGACGCTGCCGTCGAGCAGCGAGTGGTTGAAATTGACGCCGAAGTCGCGCCGGTCGATCGTGGCGCTGGCGGAGAAGGCGACGACGGTCTTGCCCTCCTGCATGGAGGGGCCCTCGCCGAGGTACTCGAGGTCGAAGTCGACCGACTGGGTGACGCCACGGATGGTCAGGTCGGCCGTCATGACCCACTCGTTGCCGTCCACGTGCTTGAAGCCCGTGCTCTTGAGGGTGAGGGTCGGGTGATTGGGGACGTCGAGGAAGTCGTTGGTGCGCAGGTGCTCGTCGCGCTGCGCCTGGTTCGTGTGGATGCTGGCCGCCTGGACCACGGCCTCGAGGGTCGAGTCCTCGGCGTTCTCGGCCACGGTGAAGGTGCCGGACGCCTCGGTGAAGCGTCCCCGCACCTTGGTGCCGATCAGGTGCCGGGCGACGAAGCCCACCTCTGTGTGGGCCGGGTCGATGGCGTAGGTACCGGTCCGGGGAATGGTGGCCGTGCTGGTCGAACTGCTCATCGTGGTGCTCCTTGTCTCCGTCAATTGCTCGGTCTTGTTGGTCTTGTTGGTCTTGTTGGTGCTGCCTCGTCCTGCCGGGGCTTCCCCGGAGTTGATTGACAGTATAGTATCTGAGTAAACAGAAACTTGTCAATCAGTGATATTAGGAATCGGAAGGGATTTCGGGAGAGACTGGCGGCGGGAAGAGGAGATATGGACACTGCGACCATCTCGGTGACCGGCGACGACCAGCGCCTCGGGACGAGCCCCAACCGGGGTGACGCCGGGGGCACCTGTGGAGTGCTGGAGCAGATGGACGACGAGCGGATCCGACTCATGGGGCTCCTTGTCCGTACCCACCGCGCGCTGGCCGATGCACTGGGCCGGGAACTCGAAGAGACCGTGGGCATCCCCCTCGTCTTCTTCGACGTGCTGATCCACGTCGGTGCCGCGCCCGACGGGCAGCTGACGATGAGCCGCCTGAGCAACGAGGTGGCTCTGACGACCGGCGGCGTCACGCGACTGGTGGACCGCATGGTCGATGCCGGCCTGGTGGCGCGGCAGAACTGCCCGAACGACCGTCGTAGCGTGCACGTGGTCCTCACGCCCGACGGGCGGGTCACCCTCGAGAGGGCCGTCGCCGCGCACATCGACGGGATCGAGCGGCACCTGATGGCACACCTCGATCAGAGCGAGCGGTCGTCGCTCGCTGGCGTGCTGACCAAGCTGCTCGAAGCCGGCTGCTGACCCGGCTCAGGCTTCTCCGCGACGGCGGACGGACTCGCCGAGGATGCCCATGCTTCCCAGCGAGGCGGCTTGCGCACGGTTGCGGACGCCCAGCTTGGCGTAGAGGCTCCGTAGCTGCGTCTTGACCGTGTTCTCGCTGACATAGAGGTGGGCGGCGAGCTCGCGGTTGGTCATGCCCGTCGACAACAGGCTGAGCAACTCGCTCTCGCGGCCGGTCAGGCCGATGTCGCGCCCGGGCCACCGCAACGCGTCGTCGATGTGGCCCTGATGGGACCCGCGCGTCAACACGACACGCTCGCCGTGTGCCGCAGCCTTGATGCCGTCGACGATCTGCTCCCGGGGGACTGCTTTCGAGATGAACCCCCGCGCACCCGAGCGCAGCGCTCGGCGCACCATCTGCTGGCGGTCGGAGAAGCTGAACACGATGATCGCCCCGTTCGTCGGGTCCGATCCGAGGGACTTCACGCGTCCGTCGAGGGTCTCGGTCTCGCCGTAGGTGTCCAGCAGCGTGACGTCGACCGTGCGCCGTGGCGCCTCTCGAAGGTCCATCTCCACCAGCTCGATCTCCGGCTCGCTCGATGCGAGGAGAGCGCGAAGGCCCTCGAGGACGATCATGTAGTCGTTGACGAGCGCGACCCGGATCGTCTTGGACACGGCTCCGACCCTACGGGTCGCGGTGCCGGCGGCGTCACACACAATCACCCGATCGGGTGATTGATCCCGAAGAGATGGTCGACGAGGCTGGGAGGAGATGGCCGTTCCGGAGCAGCAACAGTTGGATCGCAGAGGGTGACGTCGCCGTTCGCCGTTCGCTCATACGATTTCGACGGAGGGCGCGTGGTGGTCCCACGAGGAGAGCTCGACGTCAGCACGTGCCAGGTTCTCGCCGAGCACGCGACCGCTCCCCCGGGCTCGCTGGTGGTCTTCGACCTGTCTCGCCTCACCTTCATCGACTCCTCGGGCCTGGGCGCCATCCACACGGCACGGCAGCATGCGATCAAGGCGGGCGGGACCGTCGTCGTCACCCGCCCCAGTGCGATGGTCCACCGGGTCTTCGAGCTCACCGGGCTGGACATCTGGATCACGGACTGGGATCCCGACTGGTCAGGCGATGCTCCGATGGAACCTGTGTCCTAGTGCCTCTCGTCGTGGAGCACGGGCGGAGGACTACCGTGCTCTCCATGAGCCCGCGAGTACCCGGAGGTGTCGTGCACCGGCTTCCCGGTGATCTTCGTCTGGCACTGGTGGCCAATCCCGTTGCCCTCGACGCGTGGAAGGACATCACCCCCTTGGCCCGCAACGAGTTCATCTGCTGGGTGGAAGACGCCAAGCAGGAGAAGACGCGGGAAGGTCGCATTCGCCGAACCCAAGAGGAGCTCGAGGACGGCATGCGGCGACCCTGCTGTTGGCCGGGGTGCGCGCACCGCGAACGCAACGGCCGATGACCCGGCGCTGAGCTGCGCCGCGGTCAGCCGGGAACGGCCGCCATTCCCACCATCGGCTCGTTGAGTGGCTTGCCACCCATCGATCCGAGAAAGGCGGCGTCGCCGTAGGAGAAGATGCCGCCGTCGGAGGCCACCAGCCAGTACCCGTTGCCGTCCGGGGTCGGCGCCATGCCGACGATCGGCTTGTTGAGATGGATGTTGCCGGTGGACCCGAAGAATTGCGCCCCGCCGTAGGAGAAGAGGCCGCCGTCGGACGCCACCTGCCAATAACCCGAGACGGCCGGCGCCGACCACAGCCACGTGGCGGCGTCCACGCCCGGCGTGTTGGCGTTGTTCAGCAGGAGCCCGCGGGTGACGGGGTCGTAGACCATCTGGTTGGAGTACGTCCCGGGCGGACTGGTTCCGGGCGAAAGCTGGGCCCAGGTCGTCCCGGTCCACTCCCACGTGTCGTTCGTCTCGACGCCGGCGTGGATGCCGCTGAAGAGGACGAGCTGCGACGTGGCGTCGTCGAACGCGATCATCGATCCGTAGCGCGCGGTCGGGCTGCTGGCAGGGGCGAGCTGCACCCAGTTGGTTCCCGTCCAGTTCCAGGTGCCGCCGTCGTCGCCGGCGGTGGTCAACCCGCCGAAGAGGACGAGTTGGCTGGTGACGGGGTCGTAGGCCATGGCGGGAAGCGTGCGGGCCGACGGGCCGGCCACCGGTGTGAGCGCGATCCAGTTCGTGCCGTTCCAGGTCCAGGTGTCCGAGAGGTAGACACCGTGGTCCTGGCCACCGAAGAGGACGAGCTGCGCGGTGGCGGCGTCGTAGGCCATGGCACCGTACGCACGTGCCTGGGGGCTCGTCGCCGGTGAGAGCTGCTGCCAGTCCGAACCCGTCCACTCCCAGGTGTCGCCGTACATGGTGCCCGTGTTGTCGTTCTCACCCCCGAACAGCAGCAGCTGCCTGCTCACCGGGTCGTAGGCCAGCCCGGCCCCGAAGCGCGCCGCCGGGCTGTGCGCGGGGTGCAGCTGCGCCCAGGTGGTGCCGTTCCAGGCCCAGGTGTCGCCGATCGCCACGTTGGTCGCGCCGCCGAACGAGATCACCTGCCCGCTCGCCGGGTCGTACGCCATGGCCGCCCCGGCGGTGGCGGGGGGACTGGTGGCGGGTTGGAGCTGCTTCCAGTTCGCCGACGTCGCCGACGTGGCGGCGGCAGGCACCACCCCGGCAATCAGCGTCAGCGACCCGAGCACGAGCGCGACCGACCCGAGCACGAGCACGACCGGCCCGAGCAACGGGGTCAGCCGCAGGCGCGGCCGTCGAGAGTCCGGCACTCGCTCTCCCTTCCATCGACTGTGACCTGCGGTGTCCGTCACGAAGCACATACATGATGGTGTCCACTGCGGCCGACGTGGTGGATGGGCGGGACGAGCGGGGCGCGTACCCCGAGGTGGTCTGATGGCCGTGCGACCGGGGCGGCGTCAGTCGGGGTCGACCCGCTCGATCCAGACGCGGACGGGCTCGGCCAGCGCCTCGTCGTCGAGCTCGAGGGTCGCGCCCTCACCCTGGCCGGGCCCGGTGGCGATCTCGACGGCGAGGACCTCGCGGCCGATGAAGTCGAAGTGACCCGACAAGGCGTCGAGCCCCACGAGGTGCAGCCGTATACGGTCCGACACGGCGAGGCCAGTGGTCTTGCGCAGGTCCTGCACGAGCCGGACCACGTCGCGCGCCAGGCCCCTGAGCCGGAGGTCCTCGTCGACCGCCAGGTCCAGCGCCACCACCTCGCCCCCCTCGCGTGACACGGCGAAACCCTGCTGCGGACGCACCCGCAACGAGACGTCCTCCGGGCTCAGCTCGACCGCTTCTCCCTCCAGCGTCACCGTGAGTGGCTGACCGGACTCGAGCACATCGGCGGCGTCCGCCCCGTCCAGCTTCTCCAGGGCGGTCCGGACCAGCTGGACGCGCTTGCCCAGACGCGGCCCGAGAGTGGCGAAGTTCGGCACGAGCTCGAAGGTGATCACATCGCTCAGTTCGTCGGCGGCATCGATCTCGTCGACGTTGAGCTCGTCGGCCACGATGTCATGGAGGATCTCGGGCGCGTCGCCGGGTAGGAAGACAAGGGCGCGCCGGAGAGGCTGGCGCACCTTCACCCCGGCCTCGCTGCGGGCGGCGCGGCCGAGGGAGGTCAGGCGCCGGGCCAGCGCCATCTGCGCCTCGAGTCCCTCGTCCCTCAGCGCGGCGTCCGCGGCCGGCCAGTCGGCCAGGTGGACCGAGTCGACGTCGGCCGCTCCCACCAGCTGTCGCCACATCGCATCTGCCGCGAACGGGCACAACGGCGCCAGCAGGAGGGCGACGTTCGTCAACACGGCGTGCAACGTGGCCTGGGCGGCCAGCGTGTCACCCGCAGGCGCTCCGGGATCGGTGCGCCAGAAACGCCGGCGGCTACGACGCACGTACCAGTTGGAGAGGTCGTCGACCAGCTCACCCAGCGCGGTGGCCGCCGCCAGCGGCTCGTATTCGTCCAGCGCCGACGTCATGGTGCTGACCGTGCACGAGAGCCGGGACAGGATCCAGCGGTCGAGAGCACTCCGCGACGCCGGTGCCGGGATGCTCGGATCGGACGGTTCGAACTCGTTCAGCGACGCGTAGGTGGTGAAGAAGCTGAAGGTGTTCCACAGCGTGAGCAGCATGTCCCGCACGGCTGTGTCGATCGCACCGAGCGTGGCCCGTGTCGGGGTCCACGGAGACCCCTGGCTGAACATCCACCATCGCATGGCGTCTGCGCCCCGTGTCTCGAGGATCTGCCATGGGTCGATGATGTTCCCGAGGGACTTCGACATCTTGCGACCGTCGGCGTCGACGATGTGCCCCAGGCAGACCACGTGGCGGTACGGGCTCTCGCCGAACACCAGCGCGTTCACCGCCAGCAGCGAGTAGAACCAGCCCCGCGTCTGGTCGATGGCCTCCGAGATGAAATCGGCCGGAAAGGTGAAGGTCTCGGCGGAACCGGGCGCGTGCGGGTACCCGATCTGTGCGGCCGGCATGGATCCCGAGTCGAACCAAGCGTCGATGACCGGCTCGACACGGCGTGCCACCGCCAGTTCGTCGTCGGCGCCCTCGGCAGCGCAGGTGGCGCAGGCGAACGCGACCTCGTCGATGGCCGGACGGTGCGGATCGACCCCGGTGACGTCACGGCCGCAGAGGTCCGAGAGCTCCACCAGCGATCCCACACAGCGCAGGTGGCCTCGGCCGCAACGCCAGACCGGGAGCGGCGTCCCCCAGTAGCGGTCGCGTGAGAGCGCCCAGTCGACGTTGTTGGCCAGCCACTCGCCGAAGCGCCCTTCCTTGATGTAGCCGGGGTGCCAGTCGACCGTCTCGTTGGCCTCGAGGAGATCGTCCTTGCGGGTGGAGGTCGCGATGTACCAGCTGGGCTTGCCCCAGTAGATCAACGGGGTGCGGCAGCGCCAACAGTGCGGGTACGCGTGCACGTACGGGAAGCGCCGGATGAGCAGGCCGTCGGATTCGAGCCGGTCGTTGATGTCTTGGTTGGCCTGGCGCACCTCGCGACCGGCGAGCCAGCCGATGTCCCGTGTGAACCGCCCGTCGGGCCCGACCGGATTGAGCGAAGGCAGTCCGTTGTCGCGGCCGATCTGCCGGTCGATCTCGCCGAAGGCAGGCGCCAGGTGGACGAGACCGGTTCCCTCCTCGGTCGTGACGTAGTCGGCGGGGACGACCCGCCAGCCGACGGCACCCGGCGGGGCATCGAGATCGTCGAAGGGGCGCTCGTAACGCAGGCCGACGAGTGCCGAACCGGGGAAGCGCTTCGTCACCCGCGCCGACGCACCCTCCCCCAGCACGGTGTCGACCAGTTCGTCGGCCATGAGCATCCCGTCGACCACGGCATAGGTCAGCCCTGGATTGGCGGCGACGCCCGTGTTGGAGAGCAGCGTCCACGGCGTCGTCGTCCAGACGGCCAGCCACGCCGCGTCCCCGGTCACAGCGGGATCGGGATCGAGGATGCGCAGCCGCACGTACGCGGACTCGTCCTCTTCGTCCCGGTAGACGTCGGGCTGGCCGAGCTCGTGGCTCGACAGCGCGGTGCCGCAGCGCGGGCAGTACGGGACGACCTTGAGGTCCTCGTAGAGAAGGCCCTGGTCGAAGAGCTGCTGGAGGTGCCACCACACTGATTCGATGTAGGAAGGGCTGAGCGTCCAGTACGCCGCGTCCATGTCGACCCAGTAGCCGATGCGCGTCGTCAGCCGGGCGAACTCGTCAACGTAGGTGTAGACCGACTCCCGACACAGCCGCGTGAACTCGGCGATGCCGACCTGCTCCTCGATCTGCTGTTTGCCGGTGATGCCGAGCTTCTTCTCGACCTCGACCTCGACCGGGAGCCCGTGCGTGTCCCACCCGGCCCGGCGGGCGACGTAGGCCCCGCGCATCGTGCGGAAACGGCAGAAGAGGTCCTTGTAGACGCGGGCCCAGACGTGGTGCAGGCCCGGCATGCCGTTGGCCGTGGGGGGGCCCTCGTAGAAGACCCACGGTGGGGCGCCGGCGCGCTGCTCGACGGAGCGTTCGAAGACGCGGTGGGCCGACCAGCGGGCCAGTTCGGCCTGCTCGAGGGCGACGAAGTCGATGTCGGGCGGGACGGGTGAGAACACGGGAGGCGGGTGACGGGCGGCGGGAGGATCCAGACGGACCCGTCGTCTCGGAAAGGATAGAGGGTATGGATCGACCCACCCCTTCCCCACGAATGGCGTGCCCACCGTCGGTTGTTTCTCCGATGTACACACACCTGTACACACCCATCGGAAACTGCTGCGGGATACGAGCCACCCCCGCCGGCGGCCCGGCACCCGCACCCACCGGTGGCCCGGGCCCCGGACCCGCCCCTGGCCCGGGGCCCGGACCCACCCCGGCGCCGGGAAGGGCGGCGCCATGACGGCCCGCCCCTTCGAGATCGTCTGCGAGATAGAGCCCGCCACCACGCCCGACCTCAAGCGGGTCCGGCACCAGATCGGTGTCCTCAGCCCCATCGCCTCCATGTTCCTGATCCCGGACAACCACATCGGGAGGGCCACCGTGTCGAGCGTGGCCGTGGCCCACGAGGTCGAGGCCATGGGCGGGCGCTCCATCGCCTGCCTCAACGCGCGCGACCGCAACCTCCTCGGGTTCCGCCGTGACCTGCTCACGGCGGCTGCCTACGGCGTCGACCAGTTCCTCTTCGTCTACGGCGACGAGCCACTGGCCGGGACACGCACCAGCGAGCTCACGGTCCGCACCATGCTGGAGGAGGGACGCTCCTACGCGGGCGGGCTCACGCCGCCGCTCCCGATGCGCTTCGGTGCCGCCACCGGCCTGCGGCCGCTCCCCTCCTGGAAGAAGGCGGCCGACTTCCTCTTCGTCCAGATCGGGTTCTCCCTCGACGCGCTCCTCGAGTGGCGCGCCGGCGTGGAGATCGATGTCCCCGTCTACGCCGGGGTGATGGTGGTGGCCAGCGCCGCCAGGGCCCGATCCATGCACATCCCGGGCGTGGAGGTCCCGCCCGACCTCGTCGCCCGGCTCGAAGCCGACCGCAACGCCGGCGTCGACCTGGCTGTCGATCTCGTCGCCGGCATCCGCGACTCGGGCGCGTTCGACGGCGTGCACCTGGTTCCCATCACCCGCTTCCGGGAGGTCGCGGCACGCCTCGAGCAGATCCTCTGACCACCCGGCTCCGACCTAATCGCCCCGGATCGCCGCCTCCAGCGCATCCAGCGCCGCCGTGTCCACCTCGTCGAGCGACGAGACCACGAGGTCGGCCAGCGCGAAGGCCGGATGACTGCCCTCCCCCACCTCGGGCACGGCGATGCACGCCATGGAGGCGGCCTTCGCCGCCAGGACGCCGGCCGGCGCGTCCTCCCACACGAGGCACTGCTTCGGCGCCACGCCCAGCCGGGTGGCGGCCGAGAGGAAGACGGCGGGGTGCGGCTTGCCGTAGGGCTCCTCCTCGGCCGAGTGGATCACGCCGAAGTGGCCCGCCAATCCGAAGTGCCCGAGCGCGACCTCGATGAGGCGGTACTGCGACGACGACGCCACCGCCAGTGGCCAGCCCCGCTGCCCGCACAGCGCGATGGCGTGCTCGGCGCCCGGCTTGAGCCTCCCCTTGGTCACGATGAGCTCCATGACCCGGTCGACGATCGCCACGGCGACCTCGTCGGGGGTCGGCCCCTCCCACGGGTGTCGGACGAACCAGTGCCAGGCCACCTCGTTGACGAACATCCCCTTGGTCGTCCGGCAGCCGTCGGAGTCCAGCGGCACGCCGAGCCCGCCGAGGATCTCGATCTCGGCCTCGTGCCACAGCACCTCGGAGTCGAGCAGCAGCCCGTCCATGTCGAAGATGGAGGCGGTGAGCCCCGCCGCGACGGGGTACGGCGGGATCAAGCGGTGAGCTGCGCCTCGATGTCGCTCACGATGGTGGCGTCCTCCGGCTCGACCTGCGGCCGGTAGCGCGCCACGACGTCACCCTCGGGGGAGACGAGGAACTTCTCGAAGTTCCAGGTGATGTCGCCGGCGTTGCCCTCGGCGTCGGCCTTCTGTGTCAGCTCCGCATAAATGGGGTGCCGGCCCTCGCCGTTGACCTCGATCTTCTCCATCAGCGGGAAGGTCACGCCGTACGTGGCCGAGCAGAACTGCTGGATCTCCTCCGCCGTCCCCGGCTCCTGCTCGAGGAACTGGTTGCACGGGAACCCCACAACCGTGAAGCCGCGGTCCTCGTACTTCTTCTGCAGGCGCTCGAGCCCTTCGTACTGCGGGGTGAGGCCACACTTGGAGGCCACGTTGACCAGCAGCAGCGTCTTGCCCGCGTAATCGCCGAGGGAGGCGTCGGCGCCCTGGAGCGTGTGGATGGGGATGTCGGAGAGAGCCATGCGCCGACCCTACCGGCACCGGGTGGTGGCGCGCCCCGGCCCGCGTAGGGTGGCCTCCGTGCACGCCGTGGTGATCCGGGACGGGCGCCTCCACTGGGAGGAGCGCGACGATCCGGTGCCGGGGGACACCGAGTTGCTCGTCGAGGTGAAGGCAGCGGGGCTGAACGGCGCGGACCTGGTGCAGCGGGCCGGGCACTACCCGGCACCCCCGGGCTGGCCGACGGACATCCCGGGGATGGAGATGGCCGGCGAGGTCGTCGCCGTCGGCCGCGGGGTGACGCTCTTCGGGCCGGGCGACCGCGTCATGGCCGTCGTGGGCGGCGGCGCGCAGGCGACCATGGCCTTCGTCGACGAGTCCCATGCCCTGGCCGTCCCCGCCTCGCTGCCCTGGCCCGAGGCCGGAGGCTTCCCCGAGGTGTTCTCGACGGCGTACGACGCCCTCTTCACGCAGGCCGGGCTGGCCTCGGGCGAGCGGGTACTCGTCTCGGGAGCGGCAGGCGGCGTGGGAACGGCCGGCGTGCAGCTGGCCGCGGTGACCGGCGCCCACGTCGTGGCGACGGTACGACAGCCGGACCGGCGCGCCGAGGTCGCCGCGCTGGGAGCGAACGAGGTGGTGGCACCGGGCGACGAGGCCGCGCACGGTCCCTACGACGTCGTGCTCGAGCTGGTGGGTGCGCCCAGCCTCACGGCGGCGCTGCCCGCTGTGGCCACCGGGGCGCGCCTCGTCGTGATCGGAGTGGGCGGGGGCTCCCGGATCGACCTCGACCTTTTCTCGCTCATGGGCAAGCGCGCCCGCATCGGCGGCTCGACGTTGCGGGCACGCAGCCGACGCGAGAAGGCCAACGTCGCCGCGGGCGTGGCGCGGCACGTGCTGCCGCTGCTGGCTTCAGGGCGCCTGCGGGTGCCGGTCTGCGCCACCTTCCCGCTGGCCGAGGCCGAGGCGGCCTACGCGCGGTTCACCGAGGGCGCCAAGCTCGGGAAGGTGGTGCTGGTGGCGTGAGGCCCCTTCCGGCTGGCCCCCGATGATCGAGGCGGTGCTCTTCGACGGGGACCAGACGCTGTGGGACTTCGAGAAGGTCATGCACGACGCGCTGGTCGCCGTGCTCGAGGACATCAGGGCGGCGCGCCCGGGCCCCTTCTCCGACGCGCTGACGTGGGAGGAGCTGGCACGCCATCGCACCGAGGTGGGTGAGGAGCTCGCGGGGGTGGAGTACGACCTGGCCCGGTTGCGGGCCCTCGGGTTCGGCCGCACCCTGGCGTACCTCCGGGCAGCCGAGGGTGGCGACGAGACGGCGGATGCCGAGCTGGCAGAGCGCGTCGGCTCCTCGTACTTCACCTACCGCGACCGCGACCCCGCGCTGTTCGCCGACACGCGGCCGTGCCTCGACACCCTGCACGGCCGCTACCGGCTCGGCCTCCTCTCCAACGGGAGCCGGCTCCCCGAGACGGTGGGGCTCGACGGCTACTTCGAATGCGTGGTGTTCGCCCAGGACCATCGAGTGGCCAAGCCCGACAAGGGTCTCTTCGAGGTGGTCGAGCGCCGGCTCGGTCTGGGCCCTGCCGCCTGTGTGCTGGTCGGCGACCATCCGCTGAACGACGTCATCGGCGCCAAGCGTGCGGGCTGGCATGCCGTGTGGCTCGACCGCGACCGGCAGGGCGCCGAGGCGTTCCTGCGGCTGCACCCCGCCGAGGAACGGCCCGACGCCGTGGTGTCGTCCCTCACCGAGCTGCCCGGGGTCCTCGACGCGCTGGCAGTCCCCTGACCCGGTGGCCGGCGCCTGCTACCGGCCGGCGCCGTCGGGCATCCGCGCCTCCTCGAGGTCGAGATCGTGCTCGATCGTGCGCAGCGTGGTCGCGCCGATGACGCCGCGCGCCCGCAGGGCGGTGAGGGCCCGGCGTTGCACCCCGATGAGCTCACGACGCAGCGCCGCATCCGTGACGGCGCTGATCCGCGCCACGGATTCGGCCGCGCCGTCCGACGAGACCGACTCCAAGAGGCGGAGCCGACCAAGGTACTGAGCCCGCAAACCGTCGACCACGTCGCCGGGCACCTCCTCGTCCTCGCTCAGTTCGTCGAGATGCTCCAGCGCCGCACGCGCCAGCTCGAGCCGCGCCGTGCGCTCGGCCTCCACGAGCGACGAGCTCTCGGTCAGGCCGACCCAGCGCACGAGCGCGGGCAGGGTCATCCCCTGGCCGACCAGGGTGGCCAGGATCACCGCGAAACCGAGAGAGATGATGGTGTCGCGACCCGCCAGCGGATCGCCGGCGTTCGTCACGGTCGGGACCGCCAGCAGCGCGGCGAGGGTGATGGCGCCGCGCATGCCCGCCCATCCGAGGATGAGGCGCTCACCCCGGGCGCGCCGCGGCCGGCGGGGCCGTCGCCCGCCGCGGCGCCGCAGACCGAGGCGCAGGCGGAGGCGGCCCGGTGCGGCGAAGGCTCCCATCCAGACCATGCGGACGAGGATCACCGTCGCCACCACGGCCAGGGAGGCGAGAGCCAGGCGACCGAGCGTTCCCCTGGCCTCGGCCGAGAAGGTGTGGAACGAGAGCCCGACCAGGATGAAGAGGGCGGCATTGACCAGGAAGACCAGGGTCTCCCAGAAGGCCTTGAACTGGAGCCGGCTCCGGGCCGACACCTCGCTCCCGCTGAGGTGCCAGCCCAGGTACAGGCCCGCCGCCACGGCGGCCAGCACGCCCGAGGCATGGACCTCCTCGGCGGGCAGGTAGCTCAGGTAGGCCAGCAGCATGGATCCGGCGATCTCGATCGGAGGATCGTTGATCCGGTTCAGTGCCCAGCGGCCCGCCACGCCGACCACCAGCCCGATCCCGGCCCCCACCACGACGGCGTAGACGATGCCGCCGGCCGTGCCCAGCGCGGAGAACGTGCCGGAGGTGGCCGCGGTGACGGCGGCGGCATAGAAGACGAGGGCGGTGGCGTCGTTGAAGAGCGCCTCGCCCTCGAGCAGGGTGACGAGGCGCCGGGGCATCCGGAGCCGCCGGGCCACGCTGGTCGCCGCCGCGGCGTCGGTCGGGCCCACCGCCGTGCCCAGGACGAAGGAGATGGCCCAGGGCAGGTGCGCCACCCAGTGCGCCACGGCGGCGACGGCGCCCGCGGTGACGACCACGAGCAGCACGGCCAGGGTCCCGATGGAGCGCCAATCGCGGCGAAAGGCGGTGGGCGACGATGTGAGCGCCGTGTCGAAGACCAACAGGGGCAAGAGGCCCAGCAACACCAGCTCCGGTGGCAGCGTGACGTCGGGCACGAACGGGAGGAAGCCGATGACCAGGCCGGCGAGCACCAGCACGACCGGGGCGGGCACGCCGAACCGGCGCAGCACCGCCACCGACGTGAAGGTCACCATGGCGACGGCCAGCACGACGAGGATCTGGCCCGCGCTCACGTGTCCATTGTGACGACCGGGCCCCTGCGTCCGCCCCTGCTCAGAAGGGGTTCGTCGTGCGTGCGAAGGGGTTTGTCGTGCGTGCGAAGGGGCTTGTCCTGCGATCCATAGACAATTCGATATACTCGGCGGCGGTGAGCGCAGCCCGTGTCATCCGAGAGGTCCGGCGGCGCCAGGGCCTGACGCAGCAACAGCTGGCCCGTCGGGCCGGCACGTCCCAGCCCGTGATCTCGGCCTACGAGCACGGGAGGCGGGACCCCGGCTACGCCATGCTGCGCAAGCTCGTCGAGGCCGCCGGCGAGCGCCTGCGCGTCGACGCCGTGCCACCCGGCCCCGACCTCCCGCCGCCGGCGGACGCCGAGGAGCACGCCCGCCGTCTGCTCGACGTGCTCTCCCTGGCCGACGCCGTTCCCCGACGCCGGCCACCCGACCCCGTCCTGCACGCCCCGCTGCTCGTCTCACGATGAGCACGCTGACGCTCGCCGGACGCGTGCTGGCGATCGAGGAGGCACTGGTCGACGTGCCGCACGCCTTCGGGGGTGCCCTGGCGCTCGCCTACTACGCCGAGCCGCGGGCGACCGTCGACATCGACCTCAACGTGTTCGTCCCGGCCGATCACTTCGCGGAGGTCGCCGTCCCGCTGGCGCGGCTCGGTGCGGCGGCCGACGACGCCGCCACGGCGGCGATCGTCCGGCGCGACGGCCAGGTGCGGGTGCTGTGGGACGCCACGCCGATCGACCTGTTCTTCGCCTACGACGCCTTCCACGAGGCGGCGGCCGCGGCGCGGCACACCGTGCCCTTCGGGCCGGGGTCGATCCCGATCCTGGCCGCGGACCATCTCGCGGTGTGCAAGGTCGTCTACGACAGGCCGCGGGACTGGGTCGACATCGAGGCGATGCTCGCGGCAGGGGCCGACCTCTCCACGGCGGAGGTGTTGCGCTGGGTGGCCCGCATCGCCGGAGACGAGGACCGGCGCTACGACCGCATCGCGGCGGTGCTCACCGGGCGTTGAGTCGCGGGGGCGCCGCCAGCAGCAGGCCGGTCCACACCACCACCACGGCCGCCGGCAGGGCCAGCGCGACGGGCCCGAGCTGGCGATGGGCCGACAGGGTCAGCGTGACGACGAAGAGGGCGTAGGCGACGAGCACCACCACCCCGGCATGGCGCCGCAGACCCCGCTCGCGGTAGGCGAGAACGAGCACGACGGCGGTGAGCCCGAGGTACCACGACGTGAGCAGAACCCCGCTCTGCGAGACCCCTCCCAGCCCGAGTACGGCGGCCGGGAGCAAGAGGCCGACCGCCACGTTGAGCGCGTTGCTGTTGAGGGCGGTGCTCAACATGGCGGTGCCCCGACCCCGACGCGCCAGGTAGACCGCGGCGACGGCATTGGGGAGGCTCGTCACCGCGGCGAGGATCACACCGCCCACCACGATGCCCGGGACGCCCTCACGCCGGCCCATGCTCGTCGCCAGGTGCTCCATGATCACCGACGCGCCGACGACGACGACCAACGCCACCGCGACGGCCGCCAGGTCGAACCGCCCCGAGCGCGGCTCGAGGGCGGGATGGAGCTCGATCTCCTCTTCGCGCATGGCGCCGGTCAGCCACCGGCCGGCACCGGAGCGCCGCCTGCTGCCCGCCAGGACCGCATAGGGCCCCAACGCGGCGAGCACCAAGAGCAGCCCGATCGTGGCGGGGAGCCAGTGGAGCAGCGTGAGCGTGCAGACGGCGGCGATGAACAGGGCGATCGCTCCCGTCAGCACGATGACCCGGCGGTGCAGCGCCACCCAGCCCGCAGCCACCGCGCCGAGACCGAGGAGGGCCGCCAGGTTGAAGACGTTCGAACCCACCGTCACACCGGCACCGACGTCGGGTTGATGACCGACGAGCGCGCTCACGGCCGCGGTGATCTCGGGCGCGTCGGCGGCCAGCGCGGCGATGAGGCCGAGCATGGCCTCGGTCACGCCGAGACGGCCTCCCATGTGCTCGATCCGCGTGACGAGGATCCAGCTGGCCAGCAGGCTGACGGCTGCGCTGAGCACGAACGCCACGGCGAGGATCACCGGCTGCGCTCCGGCGACGCACGAAGGCCGTGGCCGTGGCGGCAGCCGTGGCGGTGGCGGGGACGGGGACGGGGACGGGGGCGGGGCACGCGAGGGGACCTTTCGGATGTGTTCGGTGTCGGGGTACTGCGTGCCGACCAGACTTCCCGGCGCTCCTCGGGGCAGCCTACCCAGACTGCGGGCGCCTCAGCGGGAGAGGATCACGACGCCGGCGTTGGCCCCGCGGCCCACCGTGTGCGCCAGCGCCACACGGGCTCCCTCGACCTGACGCGGCCCGCACTCGCCGCGGAGCTGGCGCACGAGCTCGACGACCTGACCGAGGGCGGAGGCGCCCAGCGGTTCACCCTTGGAGAGCAGCCCGCCGCTCGGGTTGACCGGCAGGCGACCGCCGAGCGCGGTGGCCCCCGAGTCCACCAGCGCGCCCGAGGCGCCCGGTTCGCACAGGCCGAGCTCCTCGCAGGACTGGAGCTCGCGGGCGGCGTCGGTGTCCTGGCACTCGACCAGATCGAGGTCGGCCGGCCCGAGCCCGGCCTCCTCGTAGGCCGCGGTGGCGGCCAGCGTGCTCGGCGAGGGTACGCCGTCGTCGGGCAATCCGGACAGGGGCGTCGACTCGCTGAGCACCGGCCCCGGGATGTGCGAGCGGAGCACGGCGGCGGCCAGCGTGACCGCCGGGGCGACCGCCCGGGCGCCTGCCGGGCCGCTGGACGCCAGATCGGCCCGGCGCAGCACGACGGCCGCTGCGCCCTCGTTGGGCGAGCACAGCATGAAGAGGTGCAGCGGCTCGCTCACCACCCGCGAGGAGAGCACCTCCTCGACCGAGGTCTCCTTCTGGTACATGGCATCGGGGTTGGCCGCGCCGTGACGGCGGTTCTTCACGACGACCCGGGCCAGATGGTCCTTGGTGACCCCTGACGTCTGCAGCAGGCGCTGGGCCCGCAGGGCGAAGAAGGCCGGGGTTGCGGCCAGGCCGGCCTCCTCCTGCCAGGGCTCGAAGAAGGACGAGCGGATGATGCCCTTGGGCATCTTCTCGGTGCCGAACACGAGCACCGTGTCGTACTGCCCGGCCCGGATGGCGCCGGCGGCCAGCATGAGCGCCGCTCCCCCGCTGGCACAGCCGGCCTCCACGTCGACGATGGGCATGCCCGTGAGGCCCATCCGGCTCAGCACCTTGTGGCCGGTGGCCACCCCCCCGTAGGCGGTCCCGCAGAACGCGGCCTGGAAGCCGCCCTTGCCGACGCCCGCCTCGCGCAACGCGGCGCGCACCGCGGTGACGCCCATGTCGGTGGTCGAGAGGCCCTCGAAGCGGCCGAAGGGATGCATCCCCACCCCGGCCACGGCGACACCGCCACTCACGAGGATGCGACCGGGGCGAAGGCGTAGGTCACGACGTCGTTTCCCTCGTCGTCGGTGTGCAGCGGGACCACGCGCAGCTCCATCTGCTGCCCGGCGGTCAGCGCGGCGGGATCGCTCTCGGTGAGGCGGCCGATGATGCGCACGCCCTCGGGCAGCTCGACGACACCGACGCCGAAGGGCACCTCGCCCCGGTAGCCGGGGGGCGGCGCCGTCACGGCGGTCCATGACCACAGCGTGCCGGGGCCGGCCAGCTCCACGGGCTCGGGAGCCTCGGCCGAGCAGTAGGTGCAGCCGTCGGCGCGCGGGAAGAGCACCTGGCCGCATCGGGTGCAACGGCTGGCCAACAGGACGGGTGCGTCGCCGTCGCGGAAGAGTCCTGCTCGCACCATCACCGGCGGGCCGGTCACAGCTCCACCATCTCGAGGGCGTCGAACTCCCAGAAGGCGCGCAACGAGGCCAGCTTGCCGGCCCCGTTCGTGCGGTAGGTGTACACGCCGTGCACCACCGCCTGGTGGGTCCCGCCGGCCAGCGTGGTGCGGATGACGCCGACGTCGGCGACCTCGTCCCCGCACAGGTACGACTCGCTGATCTCGAAGGTGATGGCCTCGCTGGAGGCGATCACCGTGTCGTAGAAGTCGGCGATGGCGGCGCGGCCGTGATGGCCCTTGCCCTCGGGATCGAAGGGGGAGGGTCCGATGGGGTCGGCCACGACGGCGTCGTCGGCGAAGAGGGACAGCCAGCCCTCGCGGTCGCCGGCCGTCACCGCGGCGCGCGAGCGGATCCCGAGCTCCCGTGCGTTCAGCGTCTCGTCGGCCATGGCGGGACCTTCCTTCCTCTCAGCGGACCGTGCCGATCACCGCACCGTGCCGATCACGTCGTCGGCGAAGCGTTGCAGGTTGTCGACCTTGGTCTGCAGCGACTCGGTGTCGTGCTCGGTTGTGTAGGGCCAGCGGAAGCCCACGATGACGTCGGTCACCCCGAGCGCCTCCAGGCGCTTGACGCCGTCGGCGCTGTAGGCGTCGGCCGAGATCACGTGCACCTCGAAGGGCTTCGACCCGGTGCCGTGCTCGGACCGCAGCTGCCCCAGGCGGTCGAGCAGACGCGGCAGATCGGCCGGATCGCCGCCGCCGTGCAGCCAGCCGTCGCCGTCGACGGCGGCCCGTCTGAGGGCGGCCTCGTGGTGGCCGCCGATCAGGATCGGCACGGGGCGGCTCGGCGTCGGGCAGATCTTGATGGAGGGGATGTCGAAGATCTCGCCGTGGAACTCGAAGAAGCCGCCGGCCATCAGGCCTCGCATGACGGCGATCTCCTCGTCCATCCTCTTGCCCCGGCGTTCCCACGGCACGCCGCAGATCTCGTAGTCCTCGGGCCAAGGGCTGGTCCCCACGCCGAGCACGAGACGGTCACCGGTGAGCACCGCCGTCGAGCTGACCTGCTTGGCGACGAGGACCGGCTGGCGAACGGGCAGCTTGATCACGAAGGTGACGAAGCGGATGCGCTCGGTGACCGCTCCCATGGCCGGGATGAGCGAGAAGGGCTCCAAGAAGGGCTTGTCCTCGAGGAACTCCCGCCTGCCGTCGGGGTTGAACGGGTAGGTGGTGTCGGAGACCTCGGGATAGCAGATGCTGTCGGGGACGACCATGGAGTCGAAGCCCGCCTCCTCGGCGGCGCGGGCGAGCGGGAGGTAGTACGACGGATCGGTCATCGACTCCGCATACGAGAAACGCACCACACCTCCGTTCGTCGGCCGTTCGTCCGGCCCGCGCACGCCGCCTACCATGCGGCCCGTGCCCGCTCATCCTGCCAGCACCAGCACGCCGGGGCACAACCCCGAGATGGCCGGTGCCGGTGCGGCCGCACCCTTGGTGACGGACCTCTCCCTCGACGACCTCGAACGCGACGCCCGCCACGCCATCGGCGAGATGGCCTACGCCTACTACGCCGGCGGCGCCGAGGACGAGCGGCTCCTGGAGGGCAACGTGGCGGCGTGGGGCCGCTGGCAGCTGCACCCGCACGTGCTGGCCGGGCTGGCCGAGGTCTCGACCGCCACCACGCTGCTCGGCAGCGCAGTCGACTCGCCGGTGGCGGTGGCGCCGACGGCGATCCAGGGGCTGGCGCACCCAGAAGCGGAGATGGCGACCGCCCGCGGCGCCGCGGCGGCCGGCGCGCTGCTCGTCCTCTCGTCCCTCGCCACCTGCGCCCTCGAGGACGTGGCCGCCGCCGCACCCGATGCCCCGCGCTGGATGCAGGTCTACGTGTTGCGCGAGCGGGCGCGCACGGCCGACCTGGTCGCCCGCGCCGCAGCGCACGGGTACCGGGCGCTGGTGCTCACCGTCGACGCGCCGGTGCCGGGACTGCGCCTGCGCGAGTGGCGCCAGGGCGTCCACCTCCCCGACGATCTCGCCCTGCCCAACCTGGCCGGTGAGAGCACCCGCAGCG
Organism: Acidimicrobiaceae bacterium; assembly: GCA_027306605.1. Lineage (GTDB taxonomy): Bacteria > Actinomycetota > Acidimicrobiia > Acidimicrobiales > RAAP-2 > Bog-473. The sequence continues at coordinate 79,642 of DAHUZK010000040.1, read as the reverse complement.
CGCGCGGTGGCGGCTTCATGGCCGTCGTGGCCAACGAGTGCGAGCCCGCGCTCTCTCCCGACGACGTCGGTTGGCTGACCGGTCTGAGCGGGCTGCCCGTCGTCGTGAAGGGGGTGCAGCGTGCCGACGACGCCGTGCGCTGCGTGGAGGCCGGTGCGGCCGCGGTCGTCGTGTCCAACCACGGGGCACGCCAGCTGGCGGACGCGCCGCCGACCGCCGACATCCTGGCCGAGATCGCCGATGCGGTGGGCGGCCGGGCCGAGGTCTACGTCGACGGTGGCGTGCGTCGGGCGCCCGACGTGGTCAAGGCGCTGGCGCTCGGGGCCCGGGCCGTGCTGGTGGGGCGGCCCTCGCTGTGGGCGTTGGCTACGGGCGGGGCGGACGGGGTGACGGCGTTGTTGCGATGGTTCGAGGCCGAGCTGCGGCGGGCGATGGCGCTGTGCGGCACGGGCACGGTGGAGGCGATCGAGCGCGGGCTGGTGCGGAGGGCGCTGGGATGACGACGGTGGCGGCGATGCTGGCGGCGCGGGCCGAGGACGACGGGCCCGGCGTCCTCGAAGAAGGCGGAAGCTGGACCTGGCGCCAGGCCGTGGCCGAGGGGGCGGCACGGGGTGCGCTGGCCCGCTCGCTCCTCCGCGACCGCCGACCCCACATCGGCGTGCTGCTGCCCAACGGGCACGAGTACCTCTTCTGGCTGAACGGTGCCGCGCTGGCCGGTGCCGCCGTGGTCGGCATCAACCCGACCCGGCGCGGCGAGGCGCTGGCCGCCGACGTGCGGGCGACCGACTGCGCGCTGATCGTCACCGACGCCGAGGGCGCGGCGTTGCTCGAAGGCCTCGACCTCGGCGTCGAAGCCGAGGACGTCCTCGTCGTCGGCAGCTCGCCCTACGAGGAGGCGCTGGCCCGCTTGGCCGCCGGGCCGGAGGCGGCGGCGCTGGTGGCGAAGGCGGGCGAGGTCCGCGAGGACGCGCTCTTCCTCTTGATCTTCACCTCGGGGACGACCGGCGTGCCCAAGGCGGTCAAGTGCACCCAAGGCCGCCTGGCCGGCATCGCCGAAGTGGCGGCGCCCGGCTACGGCTACACGGCCGACGACGTCTGCTACTGCCCGATGCCGCTCTTCCACGGCAACGCGCTCATGGCGCTGTGGGGCCCGACGGTGAAGGTGGGTGCCACCCTGGCCGTCCGGCCCCGCTTCAGCGCGTCGGCCTTCCTCGACGACGTGCGACGCTTCGGCGCCACCAAGTTCAGCTATGTCGGCAAGGCCATCGCCTACATCCTGGCCACACCGGAACGTCCCGACGACGCCGACAACACGCTGCGGAGCGCGTTCGGGACCGAGGCCTCCGTGCGCGACCGTGACCGCTTCCGGGCCCGCTTCGGCTGCTACCTCATCGAGGGGTACGGCCAGAGCGAAGGTGGTGCGGCCGTCAATCCCGTGCTCGGCATGCCCAAGGGCGCGCTCGGGAAACCGGTGGGCGGGGTCGACCTGGCCGTGATCAGCCCCGAGACCGGCGCGCCGTGCCCGCCGGCCGTCTTCGACCACGAGGGCCGGCTGCTCAACGCGGGCGAGGCCATCGGCGAGATCGTCAACCGGAGCGGGCGCGGCAGCTTCGAGGGCTACTACCGGCGGGACGACGCCGAGGCGGAGCGCCTGCGCCAGGGGTGGTACTGGACCGGCGACCTCGGCTACGTCGACGGCGACGGGTTCTTCTACTTCGCCGGCCGCACCGGTGACTGGCTCCGTGTCGACTCGGAGAACTTCGCGGCCGGGCCGGTCGAGGGCGTGCTCTCCCGGAACCCTGCGCTGGCGGTGACCGCCGTCTACCCCGTGCCCGACACGGCGTCGGGCGCGGGCGACCAGGTCATGGTGGCCCTCGAGATGGTCCCGGGTCACACGTTCGACCCCGACGCGTTCGCCGGCTGGCTGGCGGCGCAACCCGATCTCGGCCCGAAGTGGATCCCTCGCTTCGTGCGCGTGTCGGCCTCCCTCCCCCAGACCGCCACCGGCAAGGTGACCAAGGTCGGCCTGCGCGCCGAGGCTTGGGCCTGCGACGAGCCGGTGTGGTGGCGCCCGCTCGACTCGACCGAGTTGCGCTTCGTGCCGCTCACCGAGGCCGATCGGGCCGTGCTGGCCGAAGGCCTGGCCGCCAACGGCCGGCCGCCCGTGGGCGCTCCCGGCTCCCGATGATCAGGTGGTCGCCCGCACCACCGGACGACCCAACACCTCGAGAACCCCGAGGACCTCGCCGAGGTCCGCCACCCGGTGGTCACCCGGCTCGAGCGCCGGCGCGCGGCGGCCGATTCTTTCGGCGGGGCGCCAGACGTGCACGGCGGCCATGCCGGCACGGCGCGGACCGCGCACGTCGGGCTCCCAGGAGTCGCCCACGAAGACGACGTCGCTCGGCGCCACCTCCAGCGCGGCCACCGTGCGGGCATAGATGTCGGGGTGCGGCTTGCGGGCGCCCGCCCGGGCCGAGGTGATCCCCGCGTCGACCAGGCCGAGGAGGCCCGCATCCTCGAGGAAGGTGTCGAGCTCCCAACCCCAGTTCGAGCACACGCCGACGGCCAACCCGGCGTCGCGCAGGGACGAGAGCACCGCCGGCGCCTCGGGGTACGCCACCATCTCGCCCTGGTCCGAACGGCGCAGCGCGTCGATCACCTCGTCAACCCGTGCGTCCTCCACGCCGCAGACGTCCGTGAGGTCACGCAGACGCCGGCGCACCCAGGCCTCGTACGCCGCCTCGCTGACCGAGTGCTCGGCGTGGTCGACACCGTCGTAGCGCGCGAAGTAGGCGTCGAGGTCCTCCGGCGCGAGCTCGTAGCCGTGCGCGGCGAACACGCCGGCGTAGTCGGTCGCCTCGTCGCCCGCCCAGTGGGCCAGCGTGCCGTAGAAATCGAAGACGACAGCGCTCACCACGACCCCATACTGCCAGCGAGCTGTGACAGACCGGGTAATACTTCACGGGCAATGGACGCCGACGACCAGCCGGGCGACGCGCCGGCCGGCGGGCCGGCGAGGGCGCGGGCCACCGGCGCCAGGCGGGGGCGGCACGCCACCCAGAAGGAGCGCTCGGGGCATTGGCTGATCGAGCTCGTGAGTGTCGTCGTCGTGGCTGTCGTCGTGGCCGTCCTGCTGCGCACCTTCGTGGTGGCCACCTACTCCATCCCCTCGGGTTCCATGGAGCCGACGCTCCAGGTCGGTGACCGGATCATGGTGGACAAGCTCGCCTACCACCTGCACGGGGTCGGCACGGGTGACGTCATCGTGTTCTCGACACCGCACCTCGAGAACTGCGCCGGGCCACCGGTGGCCGACCTCGTCAAGCGGGTCATCGCGCTGCCGGGGCAGACCATTTCGCTCTCCGGCGGCCACGTCTACATCGACGGCCACTTCCTCCCGCAGCCGTGGCTCTCCCCGCAGTCGAGGAACGACACCTACCCCGGTCCCGGCAACGCGGACTTCTCCCTCCATCACGCATACACCGTTCCCGCCGGCGACGTCTACGTGATGGGCGACAACCGGATCCGATCGTGCGACAGCCGCTACTGGGGGCCGGTGCGCGAATCGACGATCGTGGGCAAGGCCGACTTCCGGATCTGGCCGCTCTCGCGGCTCGGCATCCTCTGACGCGCGCCGGCGCTTCGGTCAGGCGCCGCGGTCAGGCGCTGCGGTCAGGCGCGCTCGTTGACGGCTTCGTACACCCGGAAGGCGAGCGGGTACTCGTAGGCACCGTCACCGACGGCGAAGCGGTCGAGGTGCGCGTCCAGAGCCGACAGCGCTTCTTCCTCGCGCTGCGCCGCGATGCCCATGACGGGCAGGAGGGAGGGGTCGGCGACCGCGCTGGCCGGGGCGCGCACGGACGTCCGGTGCGCGGTGGCGGCCACCCGGCTGAACCCGGCAGCCTCGAGGATCTCGCACACGTACTCGTCGTCGCCGAGCGAGAACGGTCCGACCGGGCTCTTACCCGGAGGGGGGACCGGCGGTGCCGCCACGAACGGGCGCAACGCGGTTCCGACGTGCCAGGGATTGTCCTCCACGCCCTGCCAACAGGCGAACACGAGACGCCCGCCGACGGCGAGCGCCCGGCGAACCGCGCTGAACGCCGCCGTGGGCTCGTCGAAGAACATCACGCCGAACTGGCTCACCGCCAGGTCGAACGGCGCTTCGGGCAGGGAGTCCGTCTGGACGTCGAGCTGGACGAAGCGCAGACCCGACGCGCCGGCCTCGCCGGCGCGGGAGCGGGCGAGGTCGAGGAGCGACGCCGACAAGTCGACCCCGACCACCTCGCCGCCGGGAGCCACCGCGCCGGCGAGCGCGATGGCCAGAGCGCCCCCGCCGCACCCGATGTCGAGGACGCGCTGGCCCGGCCGTGGCCGGGCGGCCTCGAGCAGGTAGGGCGTGACGGTCTCGGTGAGGCGCTCGCGGTGCGGCCACGCCGCCACCCACCGCTCGTCGTTCCAGCGTCGTCGCTCCGCTTCGTTGGCCACGGCGACACCGTAACCGGGCCCCGGCTAACTTCGGCGTCGTGCACGTCGGCCTCGTGATCCTCCCGACGGACCGTTGGCACGAGGCTCGACACCAATGGGCATGGGCCGACGATGCGGGCTTCCATGCCGCGTGGACCTATGACCACATCCGCTGGGGCGGCATGCCCGACGGACCGTGGCACGCCGCGGTGCCCGTGCTGGCGGCGGCGGCCACCGTCACCACACGGGTCCGGCTGGGTACGTTGGTCGCCACACCGAATTTCCGCCACCCGGTCACGCTCGCCCGTGAAGCGTTGGCGCTCGACGACATCAGCGGCGGGCGGTTCGACCTCGGCGTCGGTCCGGGCAGCGACGGTTTCGACGCCAGCGTTCTGGGCCAGGAGCCGTGGAGCCCTGCGCAACGTCTGGACCGCTTCGCGGACTTCCTCGAAGTCCTGCGTCCGATCGTCGAGGGCGACGCCCGCGCCCGCCGCACGGCGAGCACCGAGCACTACGCGGCGCACGAGGCGCCGAGCACACCCGGTGCGCTGCAGTCACCGCTCCCGCTCACCGTGGCCGCGGGTGGTGCCAAGGGCTTGCGCCTCGTGGCGCGCCACGCCCGCCAGTGGGTCACCATCGGCCCGACCGGGGCGGTCGAACGGACTCCGGACACCATCCTCCGGGCAGTGCGCGCGCAGCGGGACCAACTCGACGCCGCCTGCGCGGCAGAGGCCCGGGACCCGGCGACCGTCGGCAAGGTCCTGTTGTGGATGCCCGCCGAACCCGCCATCGACTCCGCCGACCAGTTCGAGGAACTGGCTGCGGCCTATGCCGAGCTCGGCTTCGACCAGATCGTCCTGCACCATCCGGACCAGACGGGGCCCTTCGGAGGCAGCACGGCCGCCTTCGAGACGATCGCGGCGCTCCACGCCGGCTGACGCCGCGGACGGAGCCACGAGGCGAACGGGCGACCCGGGCGGCGGCGGCGGGCGGCGGGCGGGCCATCGGCCCTTTCCCGGTTCCGATGCATTCCCTCGAAACGCCGCTAGCAAACATCGGTCGGGTGAACTAAGAAGCGACGAACACCCGACAACCGACCTGGGGGTCTTACCTATGAGAAGAGGAGCACTCATTCGAGGCGTGCTGGCGCTGGCAGCCGCCTTGAGCATCTCAACAGCAGGCGCGCTCGCCCTCGCCGGCGCGGCCGGCGCGGCCACGCCGGCGATCACCGTCACACCGAATACCGGGCTGCCGTCGAGCGGCACCTCGGTCGTGACCGTCACCGGCTCGGGCTTCACCCCGCTCAACCTCGGCGGTATCACCGAGTGCAATCTCACTCCGAATCAGCCCACCATAACGGTGGCCGGCAACGCCGTACCCGTCGGATGCACCAACCCGCTTTCGAAGGTCGTGACGACGGACGCCGGTGGCAACCTCCCGTCGACTCAGTTCACGGTCACGACCGGCACGGTCGGTCCGCCCGCCACCGGCACGGACTCGACGGGTGGTGACGCTGCGACGGACGCCGCCAAGTATCCCTGCCCGCCCACGGCGGCTCAGCAGGCAGCCGGATATTCGTGCGGCATCGCCTACGGCGACCTGGCGGGCGAGACGGCGACCGCCAACATCTCCTTCGCCGGTCCGTGCACCGCCCCGGCCAACGCCTACGGCTACGACATGGCCGCCTCCGACGGTGGCGTCTTCACGTTCGGGACGCTGCCCTACTGCGGCTCGGCCGGTGGGACGAAGCTCAACAAGCCCGTGGTCGGCATGGCGCTCACCGGCGACGGTGCCGGTTACTGGCTGGTGGCCTCCGACGGCGGCATCTTCAGCTACGGCAACGCCGCGTTCTACGGCTCGACGGGCGGCATGGCGCTCAACAAGCCCATCGTCGGCATGGCCGCCACCCCCGACGGCAAGGGCTACTGGCTGGTGGCCTCCGACGGCGGTGTGTTCAGCTACGGCGACGCCACCTTCTACGGCTCGACCGGCGCCATGAAGCTCAACAAGCCCATCGTGGGCATGGGCTCGACCACGGACGGGAAGGGCTACTGGCTGGTGGCCTCCGACGGCGGCATCTTCAGCTACGGCGACGCCACCTTCTACGGCTCGACCGGGAGCATCGTGCTGAACAAGCCCATCGTCGCCATGGCCGCCACCCCCGACGGCAAGGGCTACTGGCTGATGGCCGCCGACGGCGGCGTGTTCAGCTACGGCGACGCCACCTTCTACGGCTCGACGGGCGGCATCCACCTCAACGAGCCCATCGTGGGCGCAGCCGGTCTCAGGGCCGTCGCGTGACCGACGGCAGGCGCGCCCCGCTCGATGGGGCGCGCCTGCCGCGCACGCCGACAAGTGGGACGCCGCCGCGACTCGGCCACAGCGACGTGAGGGAGTCCCTCAGTCGAGCAACGCGGCCGCCACGGCGCCCTCGAGGGCGCGGTCGTTGGCCCACATCATCTGCTGCACCTTCGCCCGGCGGAAGTAGAGCTGGATGTCGAAGTCCAGCGTGAAGCCGATGCCGCCGAAGACCTGCTGGGCCATGGCCGTGATGTCGCGGAAGGTCTCGCAGGCAAAGAGCTTGGCCATGGACGCCAGCGAAGTCAGCGGCCGCCCGGTCGCCCCGGCCCAGGCCGCTTCGTGCACGAGCTGCTCGGCCCCGTCGAGACGGGTGACGGCGTCGGCGAGATAGTGGGCCAGCGCCTGGAAGGCGCCGAGCGGCTTGTCGAACTGCCTGCGGTCCTTGGCGTACTGCGTCGTGATCTCGAGCGCGTAGCGGGCGCCCCCGACGGCCTGCGCGCCGAGCAGGACGAGGGCGGGCTCGAGCACCTCCTGCCAGGTGGCCCAGCCCGACCCGGCGGCCCCGATGCGGTCCTCGGCCGCTGCCGCCGTCCCGCTCAGCGTGACCTCGTACTGCGTGTCGGAGGCGACGCTGAACTGCTGGCGCAGCTCGACACCCGGCGCCTGGGGGTCGACCAGGAACAGGTCGATCGCCTCGTCGGCGTCCCCGGTGCGGGCCAGCACCACGAGCCGGTCGGCCGCGGAGGCGAAGGCGACGTGGCGCTTCACGCCGCTGAGGCGGAACCCGCTCCCGTCCGCCACCGCCGTCGCCTCCACGCCGCGCGCCGAGAAGCCGTTGTCCGGCTCGAGCCAGGCCGGCGTGAGGACGGCCTGGCCCGAGGCCACGGGGGCCAGCCAGCGCTCCTTCTGCTCGGCGCTCCCCGCCGCGGCCAGCACGCCGGCGCCCAGCACGGCGCTGACGAAGTGCGGCGTGGGTGCGAGGGCGCGGCCCAGCTCCTCGTAGAGGGCGACCCCCTCCACCAGGGTCATGCCCGAACCGCCGTGCTCCTCGGGTAGGAGGAGGCCGATCAGGTCGAGCCGGCCCATCTGCTCCCACAGCGCGGCGGGATAGCCGACGGGGTCGTCCTCCATCCGGCGGACCACCTCGAGCGGGCAGTGGCGGGACAGCAGGTCGCGCACCGTCTGGCGCAGCAGCTCCTGCTCCTGGTCGAACTCGAGATCAAGCACGCTCAGCCTCTCTGGTCGGGTGTCGGATCGACGGCGGACGGTGCGGGGCGCCACTGGTCGCCGCGCCGAGCCCACGGATTGTCGTCGGCGCGGCGCGGTAGGGCGACGCGCGCTCTGCATCTCGTCTTGACGTCTTCGCCGACCGACAGCGTCACGGCGACGGTGGCGAAGCCGCAGCCGGTCTCGTCGACTTCGGTCGACTCGACGACGCCGCGCAACGCCATGGTGTCGCCGGGGAACACCGAGCCCAGCATGGAGAAGGTCACGCGGCCCAGGCGCCCATGCGGTCCGGTCCAGTCGGTCAGGTAGCGCTCGAACCAGGCCGCCTGGTTCGGCGTGTTCAAGAAGATGTCGCGGGTCCCGTTGCGGTTGACCGCGAAGTCCTTGTCGTGGTGCATGGGACGCCAGTCGCGACTGGCCAGTGCGCCCAACACGACGGTGGTGGCGCTCACCTCGTACTCGAGCGCGGGCAGCGCGTCACCGGCGGCGACGTCGTCGAGGAGGAGCCGGGGCGTCACGACGCCGCTCATGCCGCCGCGTCCCGGACGTACCCGAAGCCGGTGTAGGACTCCACCGCCACCAGATCGCCGTCCTGGTTCTGGTAGACGACGTCGATCACCCAGAAGCGTCCTGTGCCGAGCTTGGTCGTCTTCTCGTCGCTGACTGAACGCAGCACCTGGTGCGTGCGCAGGACGTCCCCCATGCGCACCGGCGCGTGGAACTCGATGGTGTTGTCGGTCATCACGGCCTCGGGCAGACCGAAGAGCGCCTTGAGGTCGAAGTGCACCTGCAGCGGCAGGGCCTGCTCGGTGCGGCCGGGGGACCAGTGGTGGGGACGGAACCACACCGAGACCATGGAGGGCGGTGCGATCGGCCCACCGGTGAGCGCGTCCGCCACCTCGTCGTCCCAGAAGAGCGGGTTGCCGTTCTCCACCGAGGCGCACGACGTCCACACGTAGCCCCGCTCGACGGGGAACTCCCCCACCTCGTGGTACTGCTCCTTGCCGATCAGCTCGCGTGCCGCCGTCAGGAGGTCGTCTGCCGCGCTGCCGGCGCTCACGCCACGACTCCCCGCGCCACCCAGCCCGCCACGGTCTCGCCGTCCACGCCTGCCTCCTTCAAGAGATGCTCGGTATCGGTCGCCTGCGCGTCGGGCAATCGGCACGACGAGGTGCGGTCCATGCCGGCCAGCAAGGGAGCCAGTTGTCGGAACGTCCCGCGTTCTGGGTGGGTGGCCACCCCGACGACCCGCCGGGCCGAGTACTGGGGGTCGTCGACCACCTCGGCCACCTCGAGCACGGGGGCGACGCAGGTGTCCTCCCCGGCGAGGGCCGCCACCCACTCGTCGCGATTGCGGGTGGCGAAGGCGGCAGCGAAGACGCGCCGGATCGCCGGCTGCGACTCGTCGTCGAGCTGGAGCGTGGCCAGCTCCGGGCAGCCCAGGGCGCGGCAGAGGTTGGCGAAGAACTTGGCCTCGATGGCTCCGACCGCCACCCACTTCTTGTCGGCGCAGGCGTAGAGGCCGTAGCAGGCGTAGCGACCCGAGAGGACGTCGTGCCCGGGAGCGATGTCGACCCCCGTCGCCAGGTGCTCGTCGACGGCGAGCGAGGTGAGCCACAGCACGCCTTCGGCCACGGCGACATCGAGGTAGGCGCCGCGCCCGCTCGACGCCCGCCCGGCCAGCGCGGCGGTGACCGCCAGCGCCGCCTGCATGCCCCCGGCCGCGGCGTCGGCCACGGTGGCGCCGGGCAGGGGTGGTGCACCGTCGGGGCCCGGCGTGCTCATGGCCAGGTAGCCGCCGACCGCGAGGTAGTCGATGTCGTGCCCGGCCCAGTGCGCGTGCGGCCCGTCCTGGCCGTAGCCGCTCGTGGAGCAGTAGACGATGGCCGGGTTCCTGGCGGACACGGCCTCGTAGCCGATCCCGAGGCGGTCGACCACACCCGGCCGGAAGCTCTCGATCACGACATCGGCCACCGCGGCCAGGGCCAGGAACGCCGCACGCCCGTCGTCGTCCTTGAGGTCCATCTGCACCCGCCGCATGCCGCGTTGGCCGCTGTAGGCGAAGTACTGCGGCGCGATGGGTGCGGCGTCGGCCGAGGGCACGGGGCCGACCTTGACGACGCGGGCGCCGTAGTCGGCCAGCAGCCGCGTGCAGCGCGCCGCCGGCCCCACCGTCGAGAGGTCGAGCACCGTGGCACCGGCCAGGGGCCCCGGGGGCGGACCGATGGAATCCCCCGTCGATGGTGTGGAATCGGCCATGGGGCGGCTCAGAAGTTCTTGGGCAGACCGAGCTTGCGCCGGGCGATGATGTTCTTCTGGATCTCCGAGGCGCCGCCGCCGATGGTGTCGATCACCGTGTAGCGGTAGGTCGACTCGGCCCGCCCCTCCATCGGCGCCTCCGGTGTCTTCACCCGGAGCTGGCTGCCCGGGCCGGCGATGTCCATGGAGGCGTTGGCCAGCCGCTTCGAGAGCTCGGTGGCGAAGAGCTTGTACTCCGACGCCTCGGCAGTGGGCGCCGCGCCGCCCTTGGACGACTCGAAGACGAACTTGAGCCCCATGACGCGCGCCACCTCGAGCTGTGTGGCCAGCTGAGCCAGGCGCTGGCGCACGACCGGGTCGTCCTTGAGGGGCACACCGTCGCGCACCGTGGTGCGCACGTACTCGACGAGCAGTTCGAAGCGCTGCTGGATCGGCGAGAAGGTGAACATGGTGAACCGCTCGAGGTCGAGCGCCTCGGAGATGTACTGGAAGCCGTGGTCGACCTGTCCGACGACGTACTCGTCGGGTACGAACACGTCGTTCAAGAAGACCTCGTTCGTGCGCTCGTCCCCCATGGTCCAGATGGCGTTCACCGTGATGCCTTCTTGGTCGAGCGGGACGAGGAAGAGCGTGATGCCGGCGTGCTTGGGGGCGTCGGGATTGGTGCGGGCACCGACCCAGTACCACTCGGCGAAATGGGCGGAGGTGGTCCAGGTCTTCTGCCCGTCGAGTACCCAGCCCCCCTCGACCTTCGTCGCCTTCAGCTGCATGGAGGCGGCATCGGAGCCCGCGTTGGGCTCGGAATAGCCGACGGCGAACTCGACCTCGTTGCGCAGGATCTTGGGGAGGAACTCCTCCTTGAGGGTCTCGTTGCCGTGGCGGATCAGGGTCTTGCCGATGATGCCCACGCCCTTGCCGATCTGTGGACCACCCCGTCCGGCCAGTCGCTCGTTGAGGAGGTACTCGTAGACGCCTTCGCCCTCGGCGCCCCCGTACTCCTTGGGCCACGTCATGCCGAGCCAGCCCCGCTCCCCCAGCGAGGCCATGAAGGCGCGGCGCCTGGGGGTGTCGACGATCTGGGCCATGTTCTCGCGGGTCAGATCGAAGACCTCTGGATCGTCGTTGGCGTCGAGGAAGGTCTCGACCTCCTTGACGAATGCCAGCTGCTCCGGCGAGAACTCGAAATCCATTGCCTGCCTCCAGGTCGCCCGGCGCGCCGGATCTGACGAAGCGTCAGAAGCGGCGGTCATCTTAGGGCACCGCCCGCCGCGGACTCCGAGAGCGAACGCCTACGCGTCGCGGTCGTGCATGCCCTCGAGCAGGGTGACGAGGAAGGCTCGCCAGGTCTCGCGCAGGCAGCGGCCGCCCGACTCGATCAGCGTCGCCGTGGCGGAGGTGGCGGCCTCGAGCACCTGGCCGGGGACGAGCAGGAGCCGCGGGACCTCCGCGATGGGGGGCAGCGGAGGCACGTCCCGCCCGGTCACCACGCGCGGCGGGGTCGTTCCGGCCTCGCCTCCTGCGGCCTCGCCTCCTGCAGCCTGCTTCCCTTCGTCGTCGTGGGCGAGGACGGGTCCGGAACCGGGTCCAGGCACTCCGCCGCCGGCACCGGGCACGTCGATCGACGCGCCGGATCCCGCGCTCGCGCCCGACGTTTCGATGCGAGCTCGGTCGATGAGTCCCTCGAAGAAACCCCGCACGGTGAGCCCCGCCTGGGCCGCCGCGGCTTCGACCCATGCTCGCCGATCGTGGTCGAGGCGCAGACCCAGAACGGTGGACTTGGAGGTGGCGATAGCCGTTAACACTACCGTCAGGTGTAAACGGGGGTGAGCACCTCCGAGCGGGCTGTTCCGGCGCACAGCCCTGGTACCAGCCTCATAACAGCGTTAACACTCTGCCGTCCGAAAGTGAAAACACTCACTGACCTGGGACGCGATGCTCCACGTGAAACGCCTGCACGGGGCCATCGATCCCCCGCAAGGACGCCGGTTCGAGCGGCTCGAGGAGCCACTCGGCCCCCGACAGCTCGGCCGCGCCGGCCTCGGTCACGACCATCTCGCCCGGCGCCGCCACCTTGACCAGACGGGACAGCAAGTTCACCATGGGGCCGAAGTAGTCGCCCTCGCGCGGGGTGACGGCGCCCGCTCCCACGGCGCCGCGGGCGGGGGGTAGGACGTCGTCCTGCGCTGCCGCCCGGCAGACCTCGAGGCCGATGCGGCACGCGGCGTCGGCCGACGGCGCCGCGAAGAAGACCTCGTCACCGATCGTCTTGACCACCCGTCCGCCTGCCAGCACCGCGCTCGACCAGGCGACGGACTCGAAGCGGGCCAGGGCCAGACTCTGCTCCCGCAGGCCCAGGGACTGGCCCCAGGCGGTGGATCCCACGAGATCGACGAAACCCAGAGCGACGTGCTCGGTCGGCCCGGACACCGGTCCGGATACCGCCGGCCCGCCCACGCCACCGGCCGTCACGCCGCCTCGGGCCTGACCGCGACGGGCCGCCCGCACGAACGAGTACAGCACCATGGTCCTCAAGGCGTCGGGCACCTGGACGAACGCGGTCGTCGCCGCCTCGGCCAGCCGGGCCCGCGACAGCTCGTCCGCCCCCTCTCGCCCGGTTCCGGGACCGAGCTCCGTGAAGAACAGGGCGATGGCCGCCTCCGCCACGTTGTTGGCGGCCGCCCCCAGCACCCGACTGAAGGCGAGGATCGCTTCCTCGCCCATCAGCGCGGACCCCTGCTCGAACGCCGCCAGGAAACCTTCCAGCGCCGCAGGGACCTCGCTGTCGGGCTCGGCCGGTATGCCGGCCGCCACGAGGGCGCGCAGCACGCGCGACACCGGCATCGCGCTGCGGACGGCGATCTCCTCGACCGTGAGCACGGACGTCCCGAGGCCCTGGGTCACCAGGTCACCGGCGAGGCCCGGTAGCGACCCGAGGCTCTGCGCCTCCACCATCTGCGCCAGCGTCGCTCCGCGCGCGTGCAAGAACTCGAGCAGGGCGAGACGCTCGGTTGCATCGGGGCTTCTCGGATCGTAGAGACCCGCTTGCTCCCAGTTCGCCGCCTCGAAGCCGCCCGAGTCCATGGCCCTCAAGAGGACCAGGACAGTCTCGCCGCCGGCTGGGCGCGCATCAGTCCTGTGAGCGGGCGCTCGGCATGACCGTCGAAGGAGAACTCGTCCGAGCCCTGCACGAGCTGCTCCGTGAGGGAGGACACGAGGATCTCGCTCGGCCCTGCGGCATCGGCGAGCCGGCTGGCCACGATCACGGTGTGACCGAGAGAGTCGCCTTCTCGGTCCACGGCGTCCCCGCTGTGGACCCCGATGTGCACCGAGATCCGCTCGGCACCGGGGGGCGGGACGTAGGCGTGAAGGGCCCGTTGCACGTCGATGGCGCAGCGCAGCGCACGGGCCGCCCCGCCGAAGGCGACCATGAACCCATCGTCCCGCCCGCTGACCTCGCGCCCGCCGTGCCGCGCCACCGCTTGGCGCACCATGCGCTGGTTCTCCTGCAGGATGCGCAGGGAAGCCTGCTCCCCGAGCCGCTCGGTCATGCCGGCGGCGTCGACCAGGTCACAGAACAGAATCGTCACGGTGCCGTCGGCCGCCACGGTGCCGTCGGCCGTCACCGCCGACCCGGCTGCGGCCAGATCGGTCGGCGGCGGCCCGTCAGCCCCCGGGCCTGGGCCGCTGCTCGCTCGCGCCGTCCGGGCGCCGCGACCCAGTCGCCGGGCGGCCCGAGCCGGCCGGCTCTTCACCTCGATCCCGCCCAGGACGGAGAACGCCCGCACCACGATGACCGGGGAGCCCGGCACCCGGGCCACGTCACGCAGGCGCAGATCGCGTCCGCCCAGGAACGTGAAACCCTGCAATTCCACCTCGAAGCCCTCGGGGACCACGATGGTCACCTGGCCCAGCAGAGCGAAGGCGGTCATGAAGACCTCCGGCCCCGCGATCTCGGCGCGGCGCAGGTCCATGTCACAGCCGCCGAGCACCGCCACGGCGTTGGTCTTCCCGCCGATGCGCCAGCGCCCCTTGGTGCTGTGCTCGCTGAGCACCGCCACGTGCCAGCGGCGCTTCTGCGGGGCGGCGGCGGCCTGCGGACGGGCAACCGGCAACGGCGCGGTCCCCGGCAGGTCGGTCAGACAGGCCGCCAGGTCGGCCCTGGTCACGGCCTCGATCGCCCCGGCCACCCGATCGGAGAACTCGTCCAGGGTCAGGCGGCCTTCGGCCATGTGCTCCCGCAGGAGCGTCACGATGCGGTCTCGGTCGGCGTCGGAGACGCGCTCGGTGGGGCTGGGGTCCGTCCCGGCGGGAGGGTGGGGTACTTCGGGAACCGGCGGCTCCGCCATACGAGAGGACAGTCTGCCCCTTCCGACCCGATGCCGGAAGATCTGACGCGCCGTCAGATTCACCGAGCGTCCAGACGTTAGGCTCGATCGCCGTGCGAGGCATCATCAGCGCCGGGGGCTCCGTGCCGTACCGCCGGCTCGCCCGGGCGGACATCGCAGCGTTCATGGGCAGTGGTGGCGGCAAGGGCACCCGGGCCGTGGCCGCCCACGACGAGGACACCACGACGCTCGGGGTGGAGGCGGCGCGGGGAACGCTGCGCTCGGTGCCGGAACACACGCCCGACACCGTGTTGTTCAGCACCTCGACGCCGGCATACCTCGACAAGACGAACGCCACGGCGATCGCCGCTGCGCTGCGTCTCCCCGGCACCACTGCGGCCTACGACTTCGGCGGCGCGCTGCGCTCGGGCACGGGGGCACTGCGCACCGCACTCGAGGGCACCGGGACGACGTTGGTTGTGGGTGCCGACGTGCGCGACGGCCTCCCGACGAGCAGCGACGAGGCGGCGGGCGGTGATGCCGGTGCGGCGGTGCTCGTCGGCGAGGGCCCGGGCGTCGTGGCGGAGATTGCCGGCGTCGCCTCGGCCAGCGACGAATTCACCGATCGCTGGCGGGCGCCGGGTGAACGAACCTCGAAGCTGTGGGAGGAGCGCTTCGGCGAGAACCGCTACCTGGCGCTCGGCCAGGACACACTCGCTCGGGGGCTGAAGGAGGCGGGGGTCGACGCGGGTGCTCTCGGACGGCTCGTCGTCACGGGAATGCACGGCCGGGCCGTGTCCGCTCTGGCCAGGAAGCTCTCGCTGCCCGAAGGCGTGGTGGAAGACGACCTCGCAGGCACCGTCGGACAGAGCGGCACGGCCCATCCGCTGCTCGTCCTGGCCGCTGCGTTGGAGTCACTGGCCGCGTCGTCTGCGCCCGCCGGAACGGTCGTCGTCCTGCTGCACCTGGCGGACGGCGCCGATGCTCTCGTGCTCCGCACGACCGAAGCGCTGGCGGAATGGCGTCCGTCGCGCCCGGTCGCCGCGCAGGTCGCCAACGGTGCTCCGATCACCTACTCGAAGTTCTTGTCGTGGCGCGGGCAGCTCCAGCCCGAACCGCCGCGACGGCCCGAACCGGCCCGCGTGTCGAGTTCGGCGGCGCACCGCAACGAGGAATGGAAGTTCGGCTTCGTCGGTTCCAAGGACCGGACGTCGGGCGCGGTGCACCTTCCTCCTTCGCGGATTTCGATGGAAGGAGGCGCCGTGGACGACATGGTGCCGGTTGCGATGGCCGACGCCAACGGAACCGTGGTCACATCGACCGTGGATCGGCTCGCGTACTCCCCGAGCCCGCCGATCGTCTTCGCCATCGTCGACTTCGACGGTGGCGGCCGCTACCCGGTGGAGCTGACCGATGCGGACGCCGAGGAGATCACGGTCGGCACGCGTGTCGAAATGACGTTCCGTCGGCTCTTCAGTGCGGACGGGATCCACGACTACTTCTGGAAGGCGCGACCGCTGAGAACGGGAGGAGACGGCTGATGGGCTCGCACGGCATCCGAGACAAGGTGGCCATCATCGGCATGGGATGCACCCGGTTCGCCGAACTGTGGGAGAAGGGCCTCGACGACCTGATCGTCGACGCCAGCACGGAGGCCTTCTCTTCCGCCGGAGTGGCGAAGGACGATGTCGACGCCTACTGGTTCGGCACCGCGCAGAGCGGGATGAGCGGCATCACACTCGCCCGCCCGCTGCAGTTACACAACAAGCCCGTCACCCGCGTGGAGAACTACTGCACCACAGGATCGGAGGCCCTGCGCGGTGCCGTCTACGCGGTGGCGTCCGGCGCCTACGACGTGGCGATGGCCGTCGGCGCCGAGAAGGTCAAGGACAGCGGGTTCCAGGGCCTCAACGCAGTGAACCCACCCAACGACGGGACGGCGCGCACTCTGACCGCCGCCGCCATGTTCTCCATGGTCGCTCCCGCCTACGCGCAGAAGTACGGCGTCGACCAGGAGACCATGGCCGACGTGCTCGCCTCCATCGCGGTCAAGAACCATCACAACGGTGCACGCAATCCGCGGGCCCAGTTCCGCCGGGAGATCACGAAGGAAGCGGCACTCGGATCGCCCCGCCTCGCCGGAACGCTCGGCGTCTTCGACTGCGCCGGGGTGGCCGACGGCGCGGCGGCAGCCATCGTCGTGCGGGCCGAGGACGCACACCGCTACACCCAGAAGCCGCTCTACATCAAGGCGCTGTCGTTCGCCGCAGGGAGCGGCTCGGGGTTGATCGACCCCGGTTACGACTACACCCACTTCCCCGAATGCGAGGCCGCAGCGGTCGACGCCTACGCCCAGGCCGGCATCACCGACCCCCGGCACCAGTTGGCCATGGCGGAGGTCCACGACTGCTTCACGCCGACCGAGCTCGTGCTGATGGAGGACCTCGGCTTCGCGGCACGCGGGACGGCCTGGAAGGAGGTTCTGGCGGGCACCTTCGCCCTCGACGGCGACCTGCCGGTGAACCCCGACGGAGGCCTCAAGAGCTTCGGGCACCCTGTCGGCGCCTCGGGACTGCGCATGGTGTTCGAATGCTGGCTCCAGCTGCGCCGTGAAGCGCCGTCCGAGCGCCAGGTGGCCACGGTCGACCGAGGGCTCGCCATGACCCACAACCTGGGGGGCTACCCCGGCGAAATGGTCTCCTTCGTCTCGGTGCTCGGCTCCGAGCTCGGCTGAGCCGGCCTCAGCCGAGCAGCTCGTCCAGTGATGTGAACGGCAGCCCGTGTGCCTCGGCCACCGGCCGGTAGACGATGGTGCCACCGACGACGTTGACGCCCTCCGACAGGGCGCTGTCCGATCGCACCGCCCTCCTCCACCCACGGTTGGCGATGTCGATCACGTAGGGCAGCGTCGCGTTGGCCAGAGCGTAGGTCGACGTGTGCGGCACCGCGCCGGGCATGTTGGCCACGCAGTAGAAGACCGAGCCGTGCACCTCGAAGGTCGGGTTCGAATGCGTCGTGGGCCGGGTGGATTCGAAGCACCCACCTTGGTCCACCGAGATGTCCACGAGTACCGACCCCTCCCGCATCTTCTCCACCAGGGCGTCGGAGACCAGGTGCGGCGCCCGCGCTCCCACCACGAGCACGGCACCGATCACGACGTCGGCCTCGATGCAGACCTCCTCGATGGCGTGCTCGGACGAGGCGATCGTCTCGAGCGCGCCCCGGAAGTGGTGGTCCACCTCCCGCAACCGGTCGAGATTGCGATCGAGCACGAAGACCTCCGAGTGCAGGCCCACCGCGATCGTGGCGGCCGCGAAGCCGGCCACGCCTGCGCCCAGGATCACCACGCGCCCGCAGCGCACCCCCGGCACCCCGGAGACGAGGACGCCGCGTCCGCCCCCCGGGCGCATCAGGTGGTGCGCACCCATGAGGGGCGCCATGCGTCCCGCCACCTCGCTCATCGGGGCCAGGAGCGGCAGCGTGTTGTCCTCGAGGCGGACAGTCTCGTAGGCGATGGCGACGTTGCCCGCGGCAACGAGGGCCTCCGTGCACCCCCGCGACGCAGCGAGATGGAGGTAGGTGAAGAGCGTCTGGTCACCGCGCGCGCCCAGCCGGTGGAATTCGTCGGGCACCGGCTCCTTCACCTTGCAGACGAGGTCGGCCGCGCCCCAGACCTCATCTGCATCGTCGACGATCTTGGCCCCGGTCCGCACGAATTCGGCGTCGGCGATGGCCGAACCCATGCCCGCTCCCCTCTCGACGAGCACGTCATGGCCGGCGGAGGTGAGCTCACGAACTCCGGCCGGCGTGAGCGCAACCCGCCACTCGTCGGTCTTGATCTCGCTGGGGACGCCGATGATCATCGTGGTGCCTCGATGTTGCTCATCACGTGCTTCAGACGCGTGTAGTCCTCGAAACCGTAGGCCGAGAGGTCCTTGCCGTAGCCGGAACGTTTGAACCCGCCGTGGGGCATCTCGGCGACCAGTGGAATGTGGGTGTTGACCCAGACACAGCCGAAGTCGAGATCTCGCGCCATGCGCATGGCGCGCCCGTGGTCCTGCGTCCACACCGACGACGCCAGGCCGTACTGCACCCCGTTCGCCCACTCGAGTGCCTCGGCCTCGTCGCTGAACTCCTGGACGGTGATCACGGGACCGAAGATCTCCGACTGCACGAGCTCGTCCTCCTGGCGCAGCCCCGACACGACGGTCGGGGCGAAGCAATAGCCCCGCTCCCCGACGTGCGCCCCTCCGGTCGCGACGGAAGCGTGTGACGGGACCCGCTCCAGGAATTCGCTCACTCGCTCGAGTTGCTGCGCGTTGTTCAGGGGCCCGTAGTCGGCGTCGCCGTTCTCGACGCCGCCCACCGTCGTCGTCTCCGCCTGCTCCACCAGCGCGGCCAGCAGATCTTCGTGGACGCGCGGTCCGGCGAGAACGCGGGTCGCCGCCGTGCAGTCCTGACCGGCGTTGAAATAGCCCGCCCCGGCGATCCCGCGCGCCGCCGCCGCGGCATCGGCGTCGTCGAAGACGATGACCGGGGCCTTGCCGCCCAGCTCGAGATGGACTCGCTTCAGGGTCGGTGCGGCGGCGGCGGCGACGTCCATGCCCGCCCGCACCGAACCGGTGACGGACACCATCGCGGGCGTCTCGTGCACGACGAGGGCACGCCCGGTGTCCCGGTCACCGCACACCACGTTGAAGACACCGGGCGGAAGGTGATCGGCCATGATCTCGGCCATGAGCAGCGTCGTGACAGGCGTGGTGTCGGACGGTTTGAGCACCATGGTGTTCCCCGCCGCCAGCGCGGGCGCGAACTTCCACACGGCCATCATCATCGGGTAGTTCCACGGAGTCACCGCACCGCACACCCCCAGCGGTTCACGGCGCACGAACGACGTGTGGCCTGCCATGTACTCAGCGGCCGCCAGGCCCTCGAGATGACGGGCCGCTCCGGCAAAGAAGCGGATCTGGTCGACCATGGGGGGGATCTCCTCGTCCATGGTGAGACGCAGGGGCTTCCCCGTGTTCTCGCACTCGGCGCGCACGAGGTCCTCCGCCCTGGCCTCGAGCGCGTCGGCGATTCGGATGAGAGCCAGGCTGCGCTGCGACGGCGTGGTGCGCCGCCACGACGCGAAGGCTTCGGCCGCCACCCTGACGGCCCGGTCCACGTCGGCCGGACCGGACACCGGTGCCTCGGCGAACGCCGCGCCGGTGCTCGGGTCGGTCAACGGGGCGGTCGGCCCGTCCTCGGCGTCGCAGTACGCACCCCCGACGAAGTTCTGCAACCTCCGCATGCTGCTCCTTCCGGTCTGCCAACCACCCCCTCCTTGGCGTCAAGGATCACAGATGCCTGGCCTTTCAACAAGCGTTTTCGCAATACTTGGGCATCATTGTGACGGTTTCAGCTTGACGACGGCCCATGACGTGACACAATTCTGCACAGCGTGGGTCTCGACGGGCGACCCGCGCCAAGGACGAGGAGGGCCGATGGCCGACGCCGACGAGCACCTGGAACCAATGGTGCCGGGCGACGGCCAGTCCCCCGGCTCGCTCCTCGACGCGCCGAACCGGGCCATCATCGAGGCGCTCCAGCGCGACGGCAGGCAGCCGTACGGCGCCATCGCCGAGCACGTCGGGCTCTCGGAGGCGGCCGTGCGCCGCCGCGTCCAACGGCTGCGCGAGTCCGGCATCGTCCAGATCGTCGCAGTGACCGATCCGCTCCAACTGGGTTTCACCCGCCAGGCGATGATCGGGATCTCCGTGGAGGGGGATGCCCGGCGGGTGGCGGAGAGGCTCTCGACCCTGCCGGAAGTCGACTACGTGGTCATGTGTGCCGGATCGTTCGACATCCTGGCGGAGGTCGTCTGCGAGGACGACGAGCGCCTGCTGCAGGTCCTCAACGACTCGGTACGAGCCATCCCCGGCGTCCGCGCCACGGAGACCTTCTTGTACCTGAAGCTCGCAAAGCAGACCTATGCCTGGGGCACCGCGGTGAACGGGTCCACGGGAGATCCGGAGGGAAGATGAGACAGACCGAGACGCCGCAGCTGAGCGAACAGGCGGCTCGTCACCTGTGGATGCACTTCAGCCGTATGGGCGCCTACGAGAACGACGAGGTACCCGTCATCGTGCGCGGCGAGGGGGCCTGGGTCTGGGATCAGCACGGCAAGCGCTACCTCGACGGGCTGGCGGGCCTCTTCACGTCCCAGATCGGCCACGGCCGCACCGAGCTGGCCCAGGCAGGAGCCAAGCAGGCCGAGACCCTCGCCTATTTCCCGCTGTGGACCTACGCCCATCCTCGGGCCATCGAGCTGGCCGAGAGGGTCGCGGGGTACGCGCCCGGTGACCTCAACCGTGTCTTCTTCACCACGGGCGGTTCCGAGGCGGTCGAATCGGCGTGGAAGTTGGCCCGCCAGTACTTCCGCATGCTGGGTCAGCCGCAACGCACCAAGGTCATCAGCCGCGCCATCGCGTACCACGGCACTTCGATGGGCGCGCTCTCCATCACGGGCATCCCGGACCTGCGCACGCCCTTCGAGCCGTTGGTGCCGGGGGCGATCAAGGTGCCCAACACCAACTTCTACCGGGCTGAGCTCTTCGCCGACGACGAGGTGGCCTTCGGCAAGTGGGCAGCGGACGAGATCGAGCGCGCCATCGAACGCGAGGGTTCCGAGACGGTGGCCGCCGTCTTCCTCGAACCCGTGCAGAACGCGGGCGGCTGCTTCCCTCCCCCGCCCGGATACTTCGAACGGGTGCGAGACATCTGCGACCGCCACGGGGTGCTGCTCGTCTCCGACGAGGTCATCTGCGCCTTTGGGCGCCTCGGCCACTGGTTCGGGGCCGTGCGCTACGGCTATCAACCCGACATCGTCACCGTCGCCAAGGGACTGACGTCGGGTTACGCCCCTCTCGGCGCCATGATCGCTTCGGATCGGCTGATCGAACCGTTCCTCGGCCCCGGCGCGTCGTTCCTCCACGGGTTCACCTTTGCCGGACACCCTGTGAGCTGTGCGGTGGCGTTGGCCAATCTGGACGTCTTCGAGGGTGAGCGGATCCTCCAGCACGTGCAGGCGACCGAGCAGTCGTTCCGCAGCGCCCTGGACGGGCTCTTGGACCTGCCGATCGTGGGCGACGTGCGCGGTGCCGGCTTCTTCTACGGGATCGAGCTGGTCAAGGACAAGGACACGCGCCGCTCCTTCGACGAAGCGGAGTCGGAACGCCTGCTGCGCGGTTTCCTCTCGGGCGCGCTCTTCGACGCCGGCCTGATCTGCCGGGCCGACGACCGGGGTGATCCGGTCGTGCAGCTCTCACCGCCCCTCGTCTGCGGCCAGGAGGAGATCGACTTCATGGCGACCACGCTGCGGGAGGTGCTGACCGAGGCATGGCGCAGGACGTAGGGCCGGGGGCCGACGCCGGCTATCAGCGGCTCTCGTTGTGGTGGGAGGCCGTCCCCGCCCCCGTGCCGGCGCGACCCGCCCTGGACCAGGACCTCACCGTCGACGTCTGCATCGTGGGCGCCGGCTTCACGGGCCTCTGGACGGCCAGGGCGTTGGCACTGGCCGACCCCGCGCTCAGGATCGCGGTGCTCGAGCGTGCGGTGGCCGGCTACGGCGCGTCGGGCCGGAACGGCGGCTGGTGCTCGGCCCTCTTCGCCACCTCCGATGCGGCCCTGGCGCGTCGGCACGGCGTCGACGCCATGCGGGCGATGCGCCGGGCCATGCAGGAGACGGTCGACGTGGTCGGCGCCAGCGCCGCGGCCGAGGGCATCGCCTGCGACTTCGCCAAGGGTGGCACGGTGGACCTGGTGCGCACCGAGGCCCAACGGGTCCGTGCCCGCTCCGCCCTCGAGGAGGCCCGAGCGCTGGGCACGCCCGAAGCGGACCTGTGCTGGCTCGGTCCCGACGAAGCCCGGGCGCGCGTCGGCGCCACCGGCGTGCTCGGTGCCACCTACACCCCACACTGCGCCGCCCTGCAACCCGCGCTGCTGGCCCGCGGCCTGGCGGACGCCGTCGAGCGGCGCGGAGTTCGGATCTTCGAGCACACCGAGGTGCACGAGATCCGGACGGGACAGCCGGCGTCCGTGCTGACCCTCGGCGGCACCGTGCGCTCCGACGTCGTGGTGCGGGCCACCGAAGCGTGGACGCCAGCACTCCCAGGGTTCGGACGCGACCTCGTGCCGGTCTATTCCCTCATGGTGGCCACGGAGCCGTTGGGCGAGGACTTCTGGGCGTCGGCCGGTCTCGAGGGCCGGCCGACCTTCGCCGACCACCGCAACATGATCAT
Source organism: Acidimicrobiaceae bacterium (assembly GCA_027306605.1). GTDB lineage: Bacteria > Actinomycetota > Acidimicrobiia > Acidimicrobiales > RAAP-2 > Bog-473. The sequence goes on along the minus strand of DAHUZK010000040.1, from coordinate 56,781 downwards.
CTACGGGCAGCGCACTGCGGACGGCCGCATCGCCTTCGGCGGAAGGGGGGCGCCCTACCACTTCGGGTCCTCGGTCCGCCCCGGCTTCGACGCCGAGCCCCGGATCCACTCCCTCTTGCGCCGGACCCTCAGCGAGCTGTTCCCGGACCTGGGACCCGCCCGCTTCACCCACGCGTGGGGGGGGCCGCTCGGGATCCCGCGTGACTGGCATCCCTCGGTCGGGCTCGACCGTGCCCGCGGCCTGGCCTGGGCCGGTGGCTACGTGGGCGACGGGGTGGCCACCACCAACCTGGCCGGTCGCACGCTGGCCGACCTCATCACGGGTGCGGACACCGAGCTCACGCACCTGCCCTGGGTCGGCCACCGCTCCCCGCGGTGGGAACGCGAGCCCCTGCGCTGGCTCGGGGTCAACGGCGCGCTGACGGCTATGAAGCTGGCCGACCACCTGGAGGAACGGAGCCGGCACCCGAGCCGTCTGGCCGCCGCCCTCGGGAGAGTGGTCGGGAGCTGAGCTGATGCCAGAATCTCGGGCATGGAACGGGCGGCCGAGGCCATCCCCAGGCTGATCTACACCTATGCGGAGCGGATCGACGCCGGCGACTTCGCCGGGGTGGGTGAGCTCTTCGCGCACGCCACCCTCACTTTCGAGGGTTCCGGCGAGGCGGTGACGGGACGGCAGGCGGTCGAGGCGCTCTACACCAAGAGCACTCGACGGTTCGAGGACGGAACGCCCAAGACCAAACACGTCATGACGAATGTCGTCGTCGACGCGGCCGACGATGGCACCTCCGCGGCCAGTCGCTCCTACTTCACCGTCCTGCAGGCCGTGCCCGGCGCCTTGGCGCTCCAACCGGTCGTGGCCGGACGCTACCGGCACACCTTCGAGTTGGTGGACGGCCGCTGGCGCGTGACGAGCATGCACGTCATCATCGATCTCGTCGGCGAACTGTCACAGCACCTGCTCTTCGACCTGGCACCGTGAAGCTCGGGCTCACCTACGACTGGGACTGCACACCCGAGGAGTTCTGGGCTCTCTACTACGACCCCGAATTCGCCGTCCGGCTGCACCTCGAGTGTCTCGGCTCGACGTCCGCAGAGGTACTGTCCCAGGTCGGCGACCTCTCGAGCGGGCTGGTGCGGACCCTACGGTACGGCCAGCGCCCTCCCATGCCCGGTCCGGTGCGCAAGATCTTCGGCGAGGAGGTGACCACCACGGAGGTCAGCACCTACGACCCTGCCGCCTCCACCACCACCTTCACCATGACGCCGGGCACCATGGCGGACAAGACGCACATCGACGGCACGATCGCCTTCGCCCGGCAGGACGGCCGTACCGTCGAGACCTTCTCGCTCGAGGCCCGGGTCAAGATCTTCGGCGTCGGCCCGGTCGTGGAGCGGTTCATCGAAGCACAGGCGCGCACCATGCAGGAGAAGTCGGTGCACTTCATGCGGCGCGAACTCGGTACCTGAGGCCCCGGCGCGCCTCCCTCTGGTCCACAGCCGAAGCGGCAGGTCCTCCGTTCAGCGACCGCCGAGCCAAGGGTTCCGCCAACCCGGGAAGCCCGTGACCAGGCCCTCGGCACCCGACGGACCCCAACCCCCAGGGGTGTACGGCTCCACCGGCGGCGGTGCATCGAGCAGCGGCTGCACGATCCGCCACGTCTCTTCGACGCTGTCCTCCCGGGTGAACAGCGCGGCGTCGCCGCGGAGGGCGTCGCCCAGGAGGCGTTCATAGGGCTCGGGCGCGCTGCCGAGCTCCTCGGCGAAGACGAGCGAGAGGTCGACCGTCCGTGTCGTCTGCGCTCCGGGCGTCTTGACCTGCACGACGAGGTCCGCGCCGGGGTCAGGATCGATGCGCAGCACGAGCTCGTCGTGGTGCGGTGGCGAGCCGGACCCGAACGCCAGCCGTGGCGGCTGCTTGAAGATGATGCGCACCTCGGTGGCCCGGACGGCCAAGGCCTTACCGGCCCGGATGAAGAAGGGCACGCCCGACCAGCGCCAGTTGTCGATCTCGAGCTTCAAGGCGGCGAAGGTCTCGGTCTCGGACCCCGTCGCCACCCCCGGGACGTCGAGATAGCCGTCGTACTGCCCCCGCACGTAATGAGCGGGATCGGCATCGGGCATGGCCCTGAAGACCTCGACCCGCTTGTCGCGCAGGCCGTCGGCATCGGCGGTAGACGGTGGCTCGGAGGCGATCAGTCCGATGATCTGAAGGAGGTGGTTCTGCACGACGTCGCGCAGTGCGCCGACGGGGTCGTAGAAGCCGCCGCGATCCTCCACTCCGAAGTCCTCGGCCATGGTGATCTGGACGCAGCGAATCCGATCGCGGTTCCACAGCGGCTCGAAGACCGAATTGGCGAAGCGGAGGAACAGGATGTCCATCGCCGGTTCTTTGCCCAAGAAGTGGTCGATGCGCAGGATCTGCCACTCCCCGAGCAGCCTGCGCAATTCCGCGTTGAGCTCGCGGGCAGAGGGCAGGTCGTGGCCGAAGGGCTTCTCCACCACCACGCGGGCCCGAGCGGTGAGCCCGACCCCCGCCAGGCCTTCGACGACGCGCCCGAAGAGCGACGGGGGTATTTCGAGATAGAAGACGGGGTTGTGGTGGCCCTCGAGGGCCTTGGCGACTCGCTCGTAGGTCGCGGCGTCGCCGTAGTCACCCGTCACCATCGACAACCGGGCCGCAAAGCGGGCGAAGATCCCGTCGTCGACCTGCTCGCCCGAGTCCTCGACAGCCTGGCGGGCGTGCTGGCGCAGCATGTCGTCGGACCACTGGTCCAGCGCGACCCCCACGATGGGGCACCGCAGCTTGCCCCGCGCCTCGAGCCGGTACAGCGACCGGAAGGTCATCTTCTTCGCCAGGTCGCCCGTGATGCCGAACACCACCAGGACGTCCGCTGTCGTGTGCGCTGGATCAGCCATCTCGCCTCCGTGCTCTCGGCCTCGCCTCTCGGGCCACCGTTCCGCGCCGTCTCGGTGTGGTCTCCCTGACCGGCGCGCCCGTGCCTGCCAGAATCGGCACAGTCCCCCGTCGGGCGCGGCCGTGGCCCCGGGACGCTGGAGGAACCGAGCCGTGAGCACCGAGAGGGAGAAGCAGATCGCCGCGGAAGCCGCGGCCCGGATGGTGGACGATTCGATGACCGTGGGCCTGGGCACCGGCTCCACCGTGGCCTATCTCCTCCCGGCGCTCGCCGCCCGCGCCCTCGACATCCGCTGCGCGGCGACCTCGCCCCGTACCGAGGAGGCGGCACGGGCGTTGGGGTTGGAGGTGGAACCCTTCGTGGACATCGACCGCTTCGACCTGGCCATCGACGGGGCGGACCAGATCGCGCCGGACGGCTGGCTGGTCAAGGGCGGCGGGGCGGCGCACACCCGCGAGAAGATCGTGGCCGCCGCCGCCGACCGGTTCGTCGTCATTGCCGACTCGACCAAGCCCGTGCGGGCGCTCCGCCCACCCGTCCCGCTCGAGCTCCTGGCGTTCGGCTTGCGGGCCACCGTGCGCCACCTCGGCCGGCTCGGCACCGTCACCTTCCGTGACGTGCCGCGCAGCCCCGATGGCGGTGTGATCGCCGACTACACCGGTCCGGTGGACGACCCGGCCGCGCTGGCCGCCGCGCTCGCCGCCACACCTGGCGTCGTCGCCCACGGATTGTTCCCGGCCGAGATGGTGGCGACGGTCTTCGTCGGCCGCGGCGAGCAGGTCGACCGGACCGACCTCGTCCACTGATCCCTGGCCCGTCACCGCCGCGTCAGAGAGCGGCCTGGTCGGCCAGCACGACGGACGACTCGGCCTCCACCCGGCCCGCCGGGATGCTGGTGTCGCCCGCCAGCAACTTCTGCAGTGGCTCCTTCTTGTCCGCGCCGGTGACCAGCCACACGAGACGGCGCGCCCGGGCCAGGGCCGGGTAGGTGAGCGTCATCCTGACCCGGTCCTGGTAGGGCTGGGTCAGCGCCACCAGGCGGTCGGCGACCTCCAACACGGGGTCGTCGGGGACGAGGGAGGCCGTGTGACCGTCAGGCCCCAGCCCCAGGTGGACGAGGTCGAAACGCTCGGGAAGGAGGCGGGCGTAGGCAGCGGCGGCGGCCGCCAGGTCCGGCTCGTCCACTCCCATGGCGTGGACCTGCGCCGGAGCCGGGCCCAGAGCCAGACGGAGATGGTGCAGGTTGCGGTCGGGGTCGTCGGCCGGGGCGACACGCTCGTCGACCTGGTAGAGGACGACCGACGGCCAGGGCATGTCGGTGTGGGCCAGCTCGACGAACATCGCCCAAGGTGTGCGACCGCCACTCACCGCGAAATGGAAGCTGCCCCGCGCCGACACGGCGTCGCGGGCCGCCGCCGCGACCAGGGCGGCGCCTGCTCGTGCCACCCCGGCGGGGTCGGGCTGGGCATCGACGCGGTGCTCCACGACTACTGCTTCTTCTCGTCGTGCCCGCCGAATTCGCTTCGCATGGCCGAGAGGATCTTGTCGGCGAACTCGCCCAGCCCGCGTGATTCGAAGCGCTGGTACAGGGAGGCCGTGATGACCGGCGCGGGGACTCCCTCGTCGACCGCGGCGAGGACCGTCCAGCGCCCCTCACCCGAGTCCGACACCCGGCCGGCGAACTGGTCGAGGTCCGGAGAGGCGGCGAAGGCGTCGGCGATCAGGTCGACCAGCCACGAGCCGACCACCGATCCCCGGCGCCACACCTCGGCCACGTCGCCCACGTTGATGTCGTACTGGTATGCCCACGCATCGCGCAGGGGTGTCGTCTCGGCATCCACCTCCTGGGTCGTCGTGCCGGCGTTGGCGTGCTCGATGATGGAGAGTCCTTCTGCGATGGAGGCCATCATCCCGTACTCCACGCCGTTGTGGACCATCTTGACGAAGTGGCCCGCACCGTTGGGGCCGCAGTGGAGGTAGCCGTGGGGAGCGGTGCCGCCGCGCTTCCGGTTCGGCGTGGGCGCGGCGCTGCCTTCGCCCGGCGCGATGGTCTTGAAGATCGGGTCGAGACGCCGGACGACCTCGTCCTCGCCGCCGATCATCAAGCAGTAGCCCCTGTCCAGGCCCCAGACGCCACCGCTCGTCCCGCAATCGAGGTAGTGCAGGCCCGAGGACTGCAGCCTCTTGGCCCTGGTGATGTCATCGCGGTAGTAGGAGTTGCCGCCGTCGATGACCGCGTCGTCGCTCTCGAGGAGCGGGACGAGCTGGTCGAGCGTCTGGTCGACGATCGCCGCTGGCAGCATCAGCCAGACCGCTCGGGGCTTCTCGAGCTTGTGGACGAAGTCCTCGAGTGACCCGGCGCCCGTGGCCCCTTCTGCTGCGAGCTCGTTCACCACTTCTGCGTTGACGTCGTAGACGACGCAGCGGTGGCCGTCGCGCGTCAGGCGGCGTACCAGATTGGCGCCCATGCGGCCCAGGCCGATCATGCCGAGTTGCATTGGTCGTTCAGATGCCATGGTGGTTTCTCTACCCTTTCAGTGCTCGATAACGGCGGATCAGCGCGTTGGTGGACGAGTCGTGGGCCAACGCGGGCTCGGATGTGCTCTCGAGCTCGGGGATGATGGCCTTGGCCAGCACCTTGCCGAGCTCCACGCCCCACTGGTCGAAGGAATCGATGCCCCAGATGGTGCCCTGGGTGAAGACGCTGTGCTCGTAGAGGGCGACCAGGCTGCCCAGGAGGCGCGGCGTCAACACCTCGGCCAGCAGGACGTTGGTCGGGCGGTTGCCCTGCATCACCCGGTGCGGGACGACCGCCTCCGGTGTGCCCTCGGCGCGCACCTCGTCCTCCGTCTTGCCGAACGCCAGTGCCTGGGCTTGGGCGAACACGTTGGACGAGAGGATCTCGTGATGGTCGCGCAGCGGGTTGAGGCTCCGGCCGAAACCGATCAGATCGACGGGGATGAGCTTCGTGCCCTGGTGGATCAGCTGGTAGAAGCTGTGCTGCCCGTTGGTTCCCGGTTCGCCCCAGTAGACGGACCCGGTCTGGTAGTCGACGGCCGTGCCGTCGAGCGTGACATGCTTGCCGTTGGACTCCATGGTCAGCTGCTGGAGATAGGCCGGGAAGCGCTTGAGGTACTGGTCGTAGGGCATCACGCCGACCGTCTGGGCGCCGAAGAAGTCGGCGTACCAGACGGCGAGCAACCCCATGATGACGGGCAGGTTCTGCTCCAGCGGCGCCGTGCGGAAGTGCTCGTCCATGGCGTGAAAGCCCGCCAGCAGGTCTTTGAAGTGCTCTGGTCCGACCGCCACCATGGTGGACAATCCGATGGCCGAATCCATGGAGTAACGGCCGCCGACCCAGTCCCAGAACCCGAACATGTTGGCCGTGTCGATCCCGAACTCCGATACGCGCTCGTCGTTCGTCGAGACGGCCACGAAGTGCTTGGCGATGGCCGACTCGTCCCCCAGCTCGCCGACGACCCAGTCGCGCGCCGAGGTCGCGTTGGTCAGCGTCTCGAGCGTACTGAACGTCTTCGACGAGATGATGAAGAGTGTCTCCTCCGCGGCCAGGTCCCGCGTGGCCTCGACGAAGTCGGTCGAGTCGACGTTCGAGACGAAACGGAAGGTGAGATCGCGCCGTGCGTAGTACCGCAATGCCTCGTACGCCATGACCGGCCCCAGGTCGGAGCCACCGATGCCGATGTTCACCACGTTCCGGACTGGCTTCCCCGTGTGCCCCTTCCACTCGCCCGACCGCACCCGGTCGGCGAAGGCGGCCATGCGGCCGAGGACCTGGTGGACCTGCGGCACGATGTCGACCCCGCCGACGACGAGCGACGCATCTTCGGGCATGCGCAATGCCACGTGCAGTACGGAGCGGTCCTCCGAGACGTTGATGCGGTCGCCGGCGAACATCATGTCCCGTCGCCGTTCGAGGTCCGACTGGCGGGCCAGCTCGAAGAGGAGCGAGAGCGTTTCGTCGGTGACCCGGTTCTTCGAGTAATCGAGGTACAGACCCGCCGCCTCTGCAACCATGCGCTCGCCCCGCGTCGCATCGCTCTCGAAGAGCGTGCGCAGGTGCTCGCCCTCGATCCTGGCGAAGTGCTCCGCCAGAGCGGCGTAGGCAGGGCGCTCGGTCAGAGGCGTCGTTGCCATTGCCATGTCTCTGTCTCCTCCATCTCCTGGTTCACCGACTACTCCCGCCCGTCCTCACTGCCCGTTCCTCACTGCCCGCCTCCTCCTGCCCGCCTCCTCCTGCCGGTACACCTAGGCCCGCGCCGAACGGCGCACGTCCTCGAGACACTCCCGAGCTTCCGCAGCCACCCGGTCCGGGGTGAAGCCGAACTTGGTCAAGAGCTGTTTGAGCGGTGCCGACGCGCCGAAGGTGTGCATCCCGACGACCCGGCCGGCATCACCGACGAAGCGGTGCCAGCCGAGGGTCGCGGCCTGCTCCACCGCCACACGCGCCGTGACCTGGGGCGGCAGCACCTCGTCGCGGTACTCTGCCGGCTGGCGGTCGAACAGCTCCCAGCAGGGCAGGCTCACGACCCGGGTCGGAGTGCCGCCCGACTCGAGCTCGGCTCGGGCCTCGAGGGCCAGATGGACCTCCGAGCCCGTGGCCAGCAGGATCACTTCGGGCCCCCCGGCCCGCGCCTCGGCCAGGACGTAGCCGCCGCGTGCCACCCCCGCAGCCGGCCCGAGCTTGCTGCGGTCGAGCGTGGGCAGGGGCTGGCGGGACAGGACGACGGCGGCGGGCTCGTGGCGCAAGGGGGCGACGAAGCGCCAGGTCTCGACCACTTCGTTGGCGTCGCCCGGTCGGAAGACGAGCAGACCGGGCACGGCGCGGAGCGAGGCGAGCTGCTCGACCGGCTGATGGGTGGGCCCGTCCTCACCGACGCCGATGGAGTCGTGCGTGAACACGTGCACGACGGGGATCTCCATGAGGGCGGAAAGGCGGATGGCGCCCCGGGCGTAGTCGGAGAAGATCAAGAACCCCGACCAGAAGGGCCGCAGCTTGGTCAGCGCCAGTCCGTTCGCCACTGCCGCCGAGGCGTGCTCGCGTATCCCGAAGTGCAGGTTGCGCCCGCTCACCTGGCCCGGCTCGAAGTCGCCGGCGCCGTCGAAGGTGAGTCGGGTCTTCGTCGAAGGCGACAGGTCGGCTGATCCGCCGACCACCCAGGGCACCACCCCGGCCAGGGCGTTGAGCACCTGACCCGACGAGTCGCGGCTGGCGATTCCGGCTTCGTCGGCCGCGAAGACCGGCAGTGCGGCCTCCCACCCCACGGGCAGGTCACGCCGCTGCATGCGCGCCACCTCGTCGGCGAGCTCGGGGTGATCGGCCCGGTAGCGCTCGAAGCGCTCCTCCCACTCCTGGTGGGCGGCGGCGCCACGAGCCCCCACGCCGGCGGCGAAGGTCTCGTAGACGTCGCCGGGTACGAAGAACTCGGCGTCTTCGGGCATGCCCAGGAAGCGCTTGGTGGCCCGCACGCCCTCGGTCCCGAACGGCTCCCCGTGAGCCTGGGGAGAGTCCTCGACGGGCGAGCCGTAGCCGATGTGGCTGTGCACCACGATGAGCGTGGGTCGCTCGTGCTCCGTCTTGAACGTGTGGAAGGCACGAGCCACTGCGTCGAGGTCGTTGGCGTCGGCCACGGTGGTCACGTTCCAGCCGTAGGCGATGAAGCGGGCCGCGACGTCCTCGGTGAAGGTGATGTCGGTGTGGCCCTCGATGGTGACGCGGTTCGAATCGTAGATCCAGCACAAATTGGACAGTGCCAGGTGGCCCGCCAAGGACGCCGCCTCGGACGAGATGCCCTCCATCATGCAGCCGTCGCCCGCCAGGGCGTAGACGTCGAAGTCGAAGAGCGTGAGGTTCTCCCGGTTGTATCGGGCGGCCAGCCACACCCCGGCCATGGCCATGCCGACCGAGGTGGCGACGCCCTGACCCAGCGGACCGGTCGTGGTCTCGACACCACTGGTCCAGCGGTATTCGGGATGTCCGGGGCAGTGCGAGTCGAGCTGGCGGAAGGTCTCGAGGTCCTCGAGGGTGACGGCGTGCTCCTTGAGCACCTCGTAGTCGGGGTCGACCGCGTGGACCCGGGCCAGGTGCAGGAGCGACCAGAGCAGCGTCGAGGCATGGCCCTCGGAGAGGACGAAGCGATCGCGGTTGGGCCAGATCGGGTCGGCAGGATCGAAGCGCAAGAAGCGCTGCCACAGCGTGTAGGCGACGGGCGCGACGCCCATGGGCGTGCCTGGGTGTCCCGAGTTCGCCCTCTGGACGGCGTCCATGCACAGCGTCCGGATCGTGTTGACCGCCAGCGTGTCCGGGTCCTGCATGGCGAAGGGGATACCCACGGCGGACCTCCGGGTAAGGGGGGACTGTGATGCCACGTCGGAGCATACAGAGGTGGTGGGACCACTTGACCGAGGGGTGCGTCGTCAAACATGGTTGAGGCCGACACCCCTTCGGTCGCCCCTCCGGCCGCCTTCGGGGCAACGGCTGCATCTCTGCCGGAGGCGACCACAAGGAGGTAGAGCGGTGGCGATCGCGGAGGACCTCGCGGTCATTCACGACCCGACGGTGGAAGATCCCTTCACCGTCGAGCAACACGGGATCGACTACATCCCGGTCAGTGAGCGCTGGGCGCGGCCGCGCGACATCTTCGGGATGTGGGCCGGGGCCAGCGTGCAGGTGGAGTACTTCCTCTACGGCGCCATCCTGATGACCTTCGGCTTCACCTTCGCCCAGGCTCTCTCGCTCATCGTCATCGGGAACCTGTCCTTCCTCCTGCTCGGGCTGTGCTCGCTGCAGGGGCCGGACGCGGGGACCTCGGTCTTCGCCATCAACCGCGCCGCGTTCGGGCCCAACGGCTCCCGGCCGATCTCGTGCTTCAACTGGCTCACCCAGATCGGGTTCGAGGTCGAGGGCCTCATCCTGATCGTGGGCTCCGGCCTGGTCCTGATGGTCGAGGGCGGCTTCGCCCCGGGCGACCCGGCCAAGGTCGCCCTGGTGATCCTGGCCGTGCTGATCCAGGGGATCCTGCCCTTCCTCGGTCACGCCGCCATCGTCAAGACCCTGCGGCTCCTCATCGCCCCCTTCGTCGTGCTCTTCCTCGTCATGCTCGGCTTCGCCGTACCGCACGCCCATCTGGGCCTCGTGACGCACGGCGCCGGCTGGCAGACCTACATGGCGGGTCTCGCCTTCACGATCGCCCTGAGCGGGCTCGGCTGGGCCGAGTGCGGCAACGACTACTCGCGCTACTGCCCGCCCGACGTCTCCAAGAAGGGTCTGGTGGGATGGATCTTTCTCGGCACGGCAGTACCGGAGATCCTCATCATGACGCTCGGCGCCGTCGTGGGGACCTTCATCGCCGGCATCGGCACCGGCGCGGGTGGGTTGCTGCCCCTCGCCCACCAGGGCTTCATCCCCGGCTGGTTCGTCGTCGTCTTCCTCGTCTTCGCGGTGCTGCAGCTCTTCGCCATCAACAGCCTGGACATGTACTCCTCCGGGGTCACCCTGCAGGCGATCGGGCTGCCGGTGAAGCGCTACCAGGCGGTGCTGATCGACTGCGTGATCGCCTTCATCGTCACCATGTACGCCATCTTCAGCTCTTCGTTCACGACGTACCTCGAGGATTTCGTCGACGTCGTCATCGTCTGGATCGCTCCTTGGGTCGCCATCTTCGTCGTGGACTGGGCGCTGCGCGGCTTCCGCTACGTGCCGAGCGAGTTGCAGAACACCGGGCCGACGTCGCTCTACTGGAACTCCGGAGGCGTGTTCTGGCCTGCCATCTTCGCCCAGCTGATCGGCATGTTCGCCGCCATCTCGGCGCTGGCGGCCACGTTCCACCTACCCCCGTGGCTGAACGAGGTCACGTACCACAACCAGGGGGCCGACTTCAGCGTGTTCATGGGGATCGGCGTGGCGGGCGCCGTCTACTTCCTGCTCGCGCACCGAGCGGTCGGCTCCCAACGCGGCCGGCAGCTGGCGCTCTTGCGCGACGAAGGGCTCCTGGCGAGCTGAGGGAGCCCACCGGGCCCGAGGTCGGCCTGTCCCTCCCTGCCTAGCTCCAGTCTTCGACGAGCCCGCCGGCCCCGTCGGGATGGAACAGCGGCATGGTACCGAGGCTCTGCACCAGGGCGGCGTCCTCACCCAGGGCGCGTTGCCACCCGCCACCCTCGGTCACGAGCGTGCCCACCACCACCGGCTCGGCCTCCATGCGGCGCACGAGGCGCAGGGCGGCCGACAAGGAGGCCCCGGTCGACACGACGTCGTCGACGACGGCGACGCGCTTGTGGCGCACAGCGCCGACGCGGGCGGGATCGACGCGCAGGCGCTGGGCGCTCTCGGTGGTGATGGAGGAGACCGGCTCCGACCATGCGTGGCCGAGGTGGATCTTCGGCGTCTTGTGCAGGATCACGTAATCGTCCAATCCGAGGGCGCGGCTGGCCTCGATGGCGAGGGGGATCCCCATGGTGGCGACCGAGACGACAATGTCGGGCCGGGCCGGTCGCATCAGCTCGGCCAGCTCCCGCCCCGCGGTCTCGGCGAAGGCCACGCCCATGTCGACGCAGATGAGCAGGGCGATGGTCAACTCGTCGTTGAGCGCGACGAGCGGGAGCTCGACCCTCTGGCTCCCCACCGTGGTCGCGTACCTACGATCGGCGGTCGTGGACATGGCCCTGTCGTTCGAGCATACGCCGGTCCCGACGCCGGTCGGACCGGCAAGACGGGACCAAGGTCCCTTCTTGCACGGCAACCACCGCATCACAATGGCCTGGCATTCCGGCCGTGAGTCCGCGCATCGAGTGACGAGGCGGACTAGAAGGGGACGACATGGACGGTGAGGCGGCGGCGGGGGGAACGAGCCCGGTCCGACCTCCTTCCCGGCGACGTGGCGCTCTCGATCCACGTTTGCTGGCCTACGCGCGCTCGACCAGGTTCTTCCTCGTCCTCTCCGTCCTCGTGGGCGCGGTCACGGCGTTCCTGGTCATCGTCCAGGCCTGGCTGATCGCTCGGGTCGTGACCGGCGCCTTCGTCCACCACAGGTCACTGGGCTCCCTGGAGGGTCTCTTCGTCGCCTTGCTCGCCGTCATCGCCGGCCGGGCCACGCTGGCCTGGGCAGCCGAGGGAGCCTCCGTACGGGCCTCCGCATCTGCCAAGTCCGAGCTTCGGCGTGCCGTGACCGAGCACGTCGCCGCGCTCGGTCCGGCCGGTCTCGAGCAACACGACACGGGCAAGCTGAGCGTGCTCTTGACGTCCGGCTTGGACGCGCTCGACGGCTACTACTCCCGCTATCTTCCGCAGGTCTTCCTGGCGGTGATGGTCCCGGTGACCGTCATCGCGGTCGTGGCCGGCGCCGACTGGGTCAGCGCAGTGCTCATCGCGGTCAGCCTCCCCCTCATCCCCCTGTTCATGGCGCTCGTCGGCGCCACCACCCGCGACCGAACCGCAGCACGCATGCGCTCGCTGCAGCATCTCGCCGGCCACTTCCTCGACATCGTGTCGGGGCTGCCGACGTTGAAGGTCTTCGGGCGTGCCAAGGCCCAGGCGCGAGCGATCGCCGAGGTGACCGACCGCTACCGCTCGGCGACGATGGCCACGCTGCGCCTCACCTTCTTGTCCTCGCTGATCCTCGAGCTGCTGGCCACCGTGTCGGTCGCGCTCGTGGCCGTCGCGGTCGGACTGCGGCTCCTCGGCGGCACCATGACGTTCCAGGACGCGCTCTTCGTCCTCGTCCTCGCGCCCGAGGCCTACCTGCCCCTGCGCGCGCTCGGGCTGCACTACCACGCCAGTGCCGACGGCATGAAGGCGGCCGAGGAGCTGTTCGCACTGCTGGAGGAGCCGAGCCCGGCGCCCGCCGGGGGCTCGACCCGACCGATGGGCACGGCGGTGCAGGTCGAGGGACTCGACGTCACGTATCCCGGAAGGGTATTGCCGGCGGTGCGAGGCGCCGACCTCACGGTGGAAGCCGGCGAGACCGTCGCGCTCACCGGCCCCAGCGGCTGCGGCAAGTCGACCCTCTTGGCGGTGCTCCTCGGCCTGCGCCGGCCGCAGGGCGGATCGGTCACCCTCGGTGGAGCCGACCTCGAGGACGTCGACCTGGAGGAGTGGCGCAGCCAGATCGCCTGGGTGCCCCAGCAACCACATCTCTTCGCCCGCTCCGTCGCCGACAACGTCCGTCTGGCCCGGCCCGGCGCCACCGGAACCGAGGTCGAGGCCGCACTCGGCGCCGCGGGGCTGAGCGAGGTGGTACAACGCCTCCCCCAAGGGGTCGACACCGTCCTCGGCGAGGGAGGGGCCGGCCTGTCGGCCGGCGAGCGACAGCGGTTGTCCCTGGCCCGGGCGTTCGTGCGGGACGCGCCGCTCCTGCTCCTCGACGAGCCCACGGCCAACCTCGATGCCCAGACGGAGGCCGACGTGCTCACGACGGTTCGCCACCTGGTCGAGGGCCGTACCGCAGTCATCGTGGCACACCGTCCCGCACTCGCCGCGCTGGCCGACCGTGTGGTCGAGTTGCCCGCAGCCGTGAGGGCATGAGCGCCTCCCGCCTGCGGGCGCGGGCGAGCGCGGCGCGCACCCTGAGCATCGGCCTCGTGGCGCGCCGCCGCCTTGCGGAGGCATCCCTGCTCGGTGCCGGCGCGATCGGCGCGTCGATCGCCCTGCTCGGGACCTCGGCCTGGTTGATCGCCCGAGCCTCGCAGCATCCGTCCGAAGCTTCGCTGACCCTTGCCATCGTCGGCGTCCAGTTCTTCGGGCTCTCCCGCGGATTCCTCCGCTACGGAGAGCGCCTGGTGGGCCACGATGCCGCCTTGCGCGTGCTGGCCGACCTGCGCGTCCGCGTCTACGACGGGCTCCAGCGCGTGGCGCCGGCCGGGTTGCCCGGGTTCCGCCGGGGTGACCTCGTCGCCCGCGTCGTCGACGACGTCGACTCGCTGCAGGACGTCGTCCTCCGTGTGCTGCAGCCCTTCTTGGTGGCGTCGCTCGTCGGTGTGGTCACCGTCGGGGTGCTGTGGTGGTTCCTGCCCCAGGCCGCCGCCGCCCTGCTGGTGGCGCTCGTGCTGTCCGCGACCGTCGTGCCCTGGCTCACCGGCCGCCTCGCCACCCGGGCCGAAGCCCGCCAGGCCGGTACCCGCGGCGACCTGGCGGCCGGTGTCCTCGACCTCGTCGAGGGCGCACCCGAGTTGGTGGTCATGGGGGCCACCGCGGCGCAGGTCGACCGCGTCGCCGGCGACGATCTGCGGTTGCGCGCCATCGCCCGCACGAGCGCCTCCACCACCGGGATCGGGCTCGGGCTCACGACGGCACTGGCGGGTCTGGCGTGCTGGGGCGGACTCGCCCTGGGCGTGCGGGCGACGCACGCCGGGACCCTCAACGGCGCGCTGCTCGGGGTGCTCGCCCTCGTGCCGCTCGCCGCCTTCGAGCTGGTATCGCCCTTGCCCGCCGCCACCCAGGCACTCCAGCGCTCACGCAGCGCCGCGGCGCGCGTCTTCGACGTCGTCGACGCCCCGCCGGCGGTCTCCGAGCCGATGTCGCCGATCCGGATCGGTGGCGGTCCGCATTCGGTGGTGCTGCGCGGCGTGTGGGCCTCCTACCCCGGCGCGGGGCGTGCCGCGCTGCGTGGCGTCGACCTGACGCTGGAGCCCGGGCGGCGGGTGGCCCTGGTGGGTCCGAGCGGGGGCGGGAAGACCACCTTGGCCGACGTCCTGGTGCGCTTCTTGCCCGTCGACGCCGGCACGGCGACACTGGACGGTCAGCCCCTCGAGCGCCTGACCGGGGAGGACGTGCGGCGGGTGGTGGGGCTGGTGGAGCAGAACCCGCACCTCTTCGATACGACCCTGGCCGAGAACCTACGCGTCGGTCGGCGCGAGGCCACCGACAGCGATCTCACCGCCGTGCTGCACCGGGTCGGTCTCGGGGAGTGGCTGGCGGGACTGCCCGAGGGCCTGCGCACCCGGGTGGGCGCGCGCGGTGCCCGGCTCTCGGGCGGCCAGCGCCAGCGCGTGGCGGTCGGCCGCGCCCTGCTGGCCGACTTTCCCGTCCTCGTCCTCGACGAACCGTCCGAGCACCTCGACCCGGTGGCGGCGGACGCCCTCATCGCCGATCTCCTCCGGATCACCCAGGGCCGCTCCGTCCTCCTCATCACACACCGCCTCGATGGGCTCGAGCAGGTGGACGAGATCGTCGTGCTGGAGAGCGGCGCGGTGACAGAACGAGGCACCCACTCCGAGTTGCTCCACGCCGGCGGCCGTTACGCCAGCCTGTGGTGGGAGGAGCGCATGGGGGCGCCCGCCCGGCCGGCCCCGGCCACGCACGAGCCGCCGCCCGATCTACCCGTCAACGAAGGGAGCGATACGCCGTGAACCTCGACCTCGCCCGCTGGCAGTTCGCGCTGACGAGCATCTACCACTTCCTCTTCGTTCCGATCACCATAGGGCTGGCGTTCCTCGTCGCACTGCTGCAGACGGCGTGGTACCGCAACGAGGACGAGACCTACCGGAAGCTCGCTCGGTTCTTCGGCACGCTGCTCCTCATCAACGTGGCCATCGGCGTGGTGACCGGACTCGTGCAGGAATTCGAATTCGGCATGAACTGGTCCGCCTACTCGCGTCTGGTCGGCAACGTCTTCGGCGGACCGCTCGCCATGGAGGGGTTGGTCGCGTTCTTCTTGGAATCGACGTTTCTGGGCATCTGGATCTTCGGGTGGAACCGCCTCTCGAAGAAGGCGCACCTGGCCACCATCTGGATGGTGGCTGCCGGCACCATCCTGTCCGCCGCGTTCATCATGGCCGCGAACTCGTGGATGCAGCATCCAGTCGGCTACGTCACGAACCACCAGACCGGTCAGCCGCAGCTCGACAACATCTGGGCCCTCTTCACCAACCCCGTCTTCCTGTGGGCCTTTCCACACGTCCTCCTGGCCGCGCTGGTGACCGCCAGCCTCATCATGCTCGGGGTCTCGGCCTGGCACATCCACCGCAAGCAGGCGGTGGAGGCGTTCCACAAGACCGCGGTGATCTCACTGGCGGTACTCCTCCCTTCGATCATCCTCGCCATGTTCGTCGGCAGCGAGCTCGGCGTCATCGAGGAGACCTACCAGCCGATGAAGATCGCGGCGGCCGAGGCGCAGTGGAACACGTGCACCAGCCACTGCTCCTTCTCGCTCTTCCAGATCGGCGGCGGCGCCAACGACCACACACCGACGCAGATCATCAGCGTCCCGAGCCTGCTCTCCATCCTGGCCACGAACTCGCCCAACGGTGGGGTCAAGGGTCTCACGCAGCTCAACGCGCAGTACCAGAAGGAGTTCGGCCCCGGCAACTACGTGCCCAACGTCTTCCTCCAGTACTGGTCGATGCGAGTCATGGCCTACGTCGCCACCATCATCCTCCTGTTCGGCCTCTGGGGGGGCTGGCTGCTGTACCGCAAGAAGCTGGAGCACGCCAAGTGGTTCCTGCGATTAGCGCCCTGGGCGGTGATCGCACCGGTCCTGATGAACACCGCCGGCTGGATGCTGACGGAGAACGGCCGCCAGCCCTGGATCGTCCAGGGGCTCATGAAGACGGCGGCCGGGGTCTCCTCCTCGGTGTCGGCGACGGAGATCTGGATCTCCATCGCCATCTTCGTCCTGCTCTTCACCGTTCTCGGGGTGGCCGACGGTTGGCTCATGGTGCGCTACTCGCGCCGTGACTTCGGCGCCGACCCACTGGCCAAGGTGACCTCCGCCGAGGGAGTCGCCGGTCCCCCGTCCACCGATGCCGACTCGTCGTCCGAGGACGAGTCGGCCCTCGTCTACTAGGAGGCGGCCATGACACTCGGAGATCTCTGGTTCATCATCGACGTCCTGTTCTGGGTGGGGTTCTTCGTCCTCGACGGCTTCGACCTCGGTGTGGGAATGCTGCACTCGTTCCTCGGCCGAACCGACGACGAGCGACGCGTCCTGGTCAACGCCATCGGCCCCGTCTGGGACGGCAACGAAGTGTGGCTCATCGTGGCGGGAGCGGTCATCTTCGCCTCGTTCCCGAGTTGGTACGCCACCATGTTCTCGAGCCTCTACCTGGCTCTGGTGGTCCTGCTCCTCGCGCTCATCGTCCGAGGCATGGCGTTCGAGTTCACCCGCAAGTCGGCGGACGAGCGGTGGCGGTCGGCCTGGAAGTGGGGTCTGACGATCGGCAGCGCGTTGATACCGCTGCTGGTCGGCGTGGCTCTCGGTGACCTGCTCCACGGACTGCCCATCAACGCCCAACACGAGTACACCGGGAATTTCTTCGACCTGCTCACCCCCTTCGGGCTCTGGTCGGGGGTCACGATGGTGGCGCTCTGCCTCCTCATGGGCGGGACCTACCTGACGCTCAAGACCACCGGCGAGCTGCACGCGCGGATTCAACGAGCCACCGTCGGGATCGGGGTCGTCGCCATCGTGGTCACCTTCGGGTTCATGACCTGGCTGCACGTGGGTCTGAGCACCGGGTTCGTCCCCAAGCCGATCGAAGCGCTGGCCTTCATGGCGGTGATCGCTGCCGCCTGGCTGGCGTGGGCCGGGGCCGAGGGGTGGGCCTTCGTGGCCGCCGCCATCGGGATCGCCGGCACGGTGGGGTCCATCTTCCAAGAGCTGTACCCGCGGGTGATGATCTCGTCGACGAACTCCGCCTACAACCTGACGGTGGGCAACACGGCGAGCCCCTCCTACACGTTGAAGGTGATGACCGTCGTGGCCGTCGTCTTCTTCCCCGTGGTGCTCGTCTACCAGGCCTGGGGGTACCACGTCTTCCGCAAGCGCTTGTCGGTCCCCCGCGTCGGCGGCGAGCCGCCGGACGCCGGCTCCACACCCTCGGGGTCGACCTCCCCGGCCGCCGCCGGAGCGTCGGGACCACCACCCGAGCCGGCCACCGACGGTCACCGTTAGCATCACGGCCGGTGATCGAGGACGAGGACGCAGCGGCCGAGACGTACCCTCCGATCGCGGACTACGGGTTCATCTCGGACTGCGAGAACAACTGCCTGGTGGCCCCGGACGGGTCCGTGGAGTGGCTTTGCCTTCCGCGGCCCGACTCCCCGAGCGTGTTCGGCGCACTGCTCGATCGTGCCGCCGGCGTGTTCCGCTTCGGGCCCACGGGCACCCTGGTCCCGCACCACCGGCGCTACGTGCCCGGGACGATGGTCCTCGAGACGACATGGCACACCCCCACGGGATGGCTCATCGTCCAGGACCTCCTCGTCGTCGAACCGGTGACCGACGGGGTCCGGCGCTCGGACTACCGCCGGGCACCCGGTGACACCGCGGCGACCGGCACCCTTCTCCGACTGGCGACGTGCATCGAGGGACGCGTCGAAGTCGTCGTCAACGCGGTACCGGTGTTCGACTACGGGCAGCAGACGGGTCCGTGGTCCTACGACGGCGAGGGCTACGAGTGCATGACCATTCACCCGCCCGCGGCGGGGGAGCCGACACTGACCCTGACATCGACGATCGGGCTCGGAGCCGTCGGGGCGCGCTGTTACGGGCGGTCGACGCTCGAGAAGGGCGAGACCGCGTTCGCCGCGCTCTCGTGGTCGGGACACCAGCCGACCTCGCTCGAGCAGGCGCAGTCGCAGCTGGAGGACACCGTGTCCTACTGGCGCTCGTGGCTGGCCAACGGGACCTTTCCGGACCATCCCTGGCGCAGCTACATGGAGCGGAGCGCGCTCACGCTGAAGGGATTGAGCTACGCGCCGACCGGTGCGGTCATGGCGGCGGCGACGACGTCGCTGCCCGAGACGCCGGGCGGTGAGCGCAATTGGGACTACCGCTACACCTGGATCCGTGACTCGTCCTTCATGCTCCGTTCGCTCTACCGGCTCGGTTTCGACTGGGAGGCCATCGAGTACTTCGCGTTCATCCTCGAGGCGCTGGCCGGCGACGCCGGCCACTTCGAGCTGCAGATCATGTACGGGATCGACGGCCGCAAGGACCTCACCGAGCGCACCCTCGACCACCTGACCGGCTGGCGCGACTCGCGGCCGGTCCGCGTGGGCAACGGTGCCTGGAACCAGCATCAGAACGACGTGTGGGGGATGTTGCTCGACGCGGTGGACATCCACCTGCGCCAGGGTGCGGCCCAGATCGTGAAGCCGATCTGGGATGGTCTGGCCTCGCTCGTCGACGCCGCCATCACACACGCGGGCGACCCCGACCAGGGCATCTGGGAGATCCGGGGCGACCCGCAGCACTTCACGGCATCGAAGGTCCTGTGCTGGGTCGCCATGGACCGTGGCGCCGACCTGGCCCGCCTGCGCCACGACACCGACCATGCCCAACGGTGGCGCCAGGCAGCCGACGAGCTGAAGGCGGAGATCCTCGACAAGGGGGTCGACGGGAACGGGCGGTTCCGCCAGCAGTACGGCAACGAGGAGCTCGACGCCTCCTTGCTCCTCATACCCATCCTCGGCTTCCTCCCCCCCGACGACGACCGGGTGCGCGCGACGGTGCTGGCGATCGCCGACGAGCTGACCGAGGACGGGCTCGTGCTGCGCTACAAGGTCGACACGACCGACACCGGGTTCGAAGGCAAGGAGGGCACGTTCACCATCTGCTCCTTCTGGCTGGTCACCGCCCTCGCCATGATCGGCGAGGAGGAGCGCGCCCGAGCCCTGTGCAAGAAGCTCCTCGCCTTCGCCGGACCCCTCCAGCTCTACGCCGAGGAGATCGACGCCCGCACCGGCGAGCACCTCGGCAACTTCCCCCAGGCCTTCACGCACTTGGCGCTGATCGATGCGGTGGGCCGGCTGATCGAGGCCGAAGGAGCGAACGCCCCGGTGCTGTGAGCGATCGGGGGTGAAAGGAGGCCGCGTGCGCGCAGCGACACCGCACCGGGTCGTGGTGGTCGGCGGCGGGTTCGGCGGCCTGCCCGCCACCCGGTTGCTGGCCCGCTCGAAGGAGTTCGAGATCACCCTCATCGACCGGCGGAACCACCACCTCTTCCAGCCCCTGCTCTACCAGGTGGCGACCGGGATCCTCTCGCCAGGCCAGATCTCGCCCGTCTTGAGGCACATGTTGCGAAAGCGATCCAACGTGCGGGTCGTCCTCTCGGAGGTCCACGGCTTCGACCTCGGGCGCCGCATCGTGCGCACGACGGCAGCGCCAGGGCGCGAGATCGAGTTCCCCTACGACAGCCTCATCGTCGCCGCCGGTGCCGGACAGTCGTACTTCGGTCACGACGAGTTCGCGTTGATCGCACCGGGCATGAAGACGATCGACGATGCGATGGAGCTGCGCCGCCGCGTCTACGGTGCACTCGAGATCGCCGAAAGCCTGAGTGACGACGCCCTCACCCGCTTCTGGATGACCTTCGTCGTCGTCGGCGCCGGGGCCACGGGCGTCGAGCTGGCGGGACAGATCCGCGAGCTGGCGGCCCGCAGCCTGAACCGTGACTTCCGCCGCATCGATCCTGCGACCGTCCGCGTGATCCTGGTCGACGGGGGCGAGGAACCACTGACCAACTTCGGCGACAGGCTGGCCGGCCGTGCCCGCCGCGAGCTCGAGAAGATGGGGGTCGAGCTGCAGATGGGCCGCCGCGTGGTGGGGGTGGATCCCGACGGGGTCGACACCGAGAACGCCCAAGGTGACAAGAGCCGCGTGCGGGCGGCGACGACGATCTGGGCCGCCGGCGTCCAGGCGTCGCCCTTGGCCGGGATGCTGGCCGAGAGCAGCGGCGCCTCGACCGACCGGGCGGGGCGCATCGAGGTCCTCGCGGACCTGAGCCTGCCCGGGCACCCGGAGGTCTTCGCCGTGGGCGACATGGCATCGGTCCAGGAGCTTCCCGGGGTGTGCGAGGTGGCCATGCAAGGTGGCCTCCACGCCGCCAACACCATCAAGCGCCGTCTCAAAGGCCGGGACAGCCTGCCTTTCACGTACCGCGACCTGGGCAGCGCCGCGGCCATCGGGCGCTTCAAGTCCATCGTGAGCTTCCGGGGCGTCCGGCTGAGCGGTTTGGCCGGCTGGGCGGTGTGGTTCTTCGTCCACATCGGGTTCCTCAACGGGTTCGGGAACCGGGCCAGCACGATGGTGCGCTGGTTCCGTGCCATGGTCGGGCACGCCCGACCCGAACGGGTGTTCAGCGTCGGACACACCGGCGGTGACCTCAGCCTTCCCGACGACGTGAAGAAGAGGATCATGCCCCACCCCTTCCCCGCACAGGCGGAGGGGCCCGCTACATTCGCCGGATGATCCTCGACCGATTCCTCGTCACCGACCAGGTGGCCGTCGTCACCGCCAGCGGCCGCGGTATCGGCGCGGCCACCGCGACCGCCCTCGCCCAGGCCGGTGCCGACGTCGTGCTGGCGGCACGCACCGAAGAGCAGCTCCGGGCCGTGGCCGAGCAGGTCGAGGCGGCGGGACGACGCGCCGTCGTGGTCCCGGGCGACCTGACCGACTTCGACCTGATGGCGTCGCTGGCCGAGACAGCCGTGCACGAGTTCGGGCGTCTCGACATCGTGGTCAACAACATGGGCGGGACCATGCCGCGGCCCCTCCTCGACACCTCGCCGCGATTTTTAGAAGAGGCATTTCGCTTCAACGTCTCGGCAGGCCATGCACTGGTACGGGCCGCCGTTCCGCACATGCTCACGGGAGAGAGCCCCGGCGGTGCGATCGTCAGCATCTCGTCGGTCATGGGTCACGTCGCCGGGCGGGGATACCTGGCCTACGGCACCGTGAAGGGAGCGCTCGAGCAGTACACGCGGCTCGCTTCGCGGGACCTGGCACCGCGCATCCGCGTCAACGCCATCGGGGTGGGCTCGACGGCGACGTCCGCCCTCGACATCGTGATGTCGAGCGACGAGTTGCGCACGGCCATGGAGGACGCGACTCCGCTCAGGCGTCTCGGTCACGTCGACGACATCGCATCGGCGATCCTGTACCTGGTCTCCCCCGCGGGCTCCTACGTGACCGGCAAGATCATCGAGGTGGACGGCGGCCTCCAGTCGCCCAACCTCGAGATGCCCATTCCCGACCTGTAAGCGCCAGGAGGCGATCCACCATGCCGTACCGAGTCGTCCAGTGGAGCACCGGCAACGTCGGCCGGCACACCCTCGCCGGGATCGACGTTCATCCCGACCTCGATCTGGTCGGCCTCTTCGTCTCCAACCCCGACAAGCTCGGCCGCGATGCCGGCGAACTGGCCGGTCTGGGTCACAGCCTCGGTGTGGAGGCATCGGGCGACGTCGACGCTCTCCTGGCGCTGGCGCCGGACTGCATCGTCCACACCGCCATGGCCGACGATCGCATCGTCGAGGCGCTGGCCGACCTGGAGCGCTTCCTCGCTGCGGGGATCAACGTGGTCTCCTCGAGCCCCGTCATGCTCCAGTACCCCGCGCCCGACGACCCCTTGGCCGCGCCGGTGATCGAGGCCGCCCGGAAGGCAAGCGTCTCGCTCTTCGTCAACGGCGTCGACCCGGGCTTCGCCAACGACGCCCTGCCCCTGGTGCTCTCGGGCGTCTGCGAACGCATCGAGGAGGTGCGGTGCTCCGAGGTCCTCAACTACGACACCTACAACCAGCCCATGGTGCTCTTCGACATCATGGGGTTCGGACGCGACCCGGACGACGTCCCCATGCTGCTCACTCCGGGCGTGCTCACAATGGCCTGGGGCAGCGTGGTGCGACAGCTCGCGGCGGGACTGGGGGTCACGCTCAGCGGCATCACCGAGTGGTACGAGCGCGAGGCCGCGCCCGAGGACTTCGAGATCGCGGCCGGGACCATCGGGAAAGGCACCGTGGCCGCGCTCCACTTCGAGGTCCGCGGCATGGTCGGCGACCGGCCCGTGATCGTGCTCGAACACGTCACCCGGCTTCGCGACGACCTCGGCGCCGGCTGGCCGCAACCGGCGGGCCAGGGCTGCTATCGCGTCGAGCTGCGTGGCGAGCCCAACTACACCGTCGACATGCAGCTGATGGGCAGCGACGGCGACCACAACACGGCCGGCCTCAAGGCGACAGCGATGCGGCTGGTCAATGCCGTGCCCGCCGTGGTGCAGGCGCCCCCCGGTCTCGTCACCGCGCTGGACCTTCCGTTGATCACCGGTCGCGGGCTCGTCGTCACCTGAGACCGGCGCGACCTGAGCCCGAACCCGGCGCGACCTGAGCCCGGCGCGCCCGGACGGGACGGACGTGCCAACACGGCGTCAACGACGCAATTCTCCCTCAACCGGTCACCCTTGCCGCTCAAGTCACGGGCCCGAGAGGGCGACAAGACGGCGTGCCCGCATGGGCCGGTCGTTGCGCACGGTCGGCGTCTCCGGACGTCGCGATCCTCCACCGCCGCGCGCAAGGCGGCCGCACCGGCCGCCGCGGCACCGGTTACCACCACCGGTGTCGCGGCCGGTGACATCGGTGACGCCGGCGAGTACATCGGTGACGCCGGCGACGCTCCACCCTTCCTCAACCCACGGC
The DNA here is from genome assembly GCA_027306605.1 of Acidimicrobiaceae bacterium. Lineage (GTDB taxonomy): Bacteria > Actinomycetota > Acidimicrobiia > Acidimicrobiales > RAAP-2 > Bog-473. Next base: position 33,438 of record DAHUZK010000040.1, on the reverse strand, counting down.
CGCTCGCCGTGCCTCACCGCAGGGCCCGGTCACGCTCGTCGTCTCCGGCGACGCGCCCCGGCCGCGCCGCTTCTGCGACGGATCCCGGCTCGTCGTCGACCACGCGGCGCCGCGACACAACCGACCGTCGGGAGTAGAAGACCGGTGAAACGGCGCCAGCGAGGACGAGGACGGCTCCGGCCACCACGTAGAAGACGCCGTTCGCAGCGTTGAAGCCCCACATGTTGGTGAAGGGCTGCGGACTGATGGCGACGATCAGGCCGAAGGCGATCAGAACGACGCCGAAGAGCCACATGGTGGCCTTGGCGCTGTCCGGATCGATGGCTCCCACCAGCATCACGACGCCACCGACCAAGGTGACGAGCGCCGACACGTCGGTGAACCACAACCCGGCGACCTGCGTCCGGGTCAGGGGCACGTCGTTGAAGTGGAGGCCGGCACGTGCCAGCGCCACTCCTCCGAGCACGACGAAGACGAGGCCGACGATGGCGACCACGAGTTGTGCCGGGCTCCACGGAGCACGCTCGGAGACCCGGGTGCGCGATCCGTCTCTTGCCGCAACACGCCGTGACGAGAACATGAGGCACCTCCTGAGAGTGCTGTCCGGGCAACCGGGGATACCCACCGGCCGCATCACGTCGGACCGTTCAATACCCGTGTCGGGACGAGGAAAACGACGGCACCGCTGTCGTCGCCGCCACCAGGGCCGCTGCGTCGAGAGGCGACGGGCGTCGGTGCGAAGCGGCCCCCGGGTGCGCCAAGTGATGACCCGGGGGCCGTCGCCAAACGGGTCCGGTCTCCGGGGAATCTCGGAGGTCGAACCCGACATCTCTGTACCCCCGGGGGCTGCCCCGAAACAACGAACGGTCAACCGGTCGACAACGACGGGTCAACTGGAGGCCCGGATGTGCCGAGAGAGACGAAGCGACCCCGGCCCGATAGAGCGGACCGGGGTCGCCTCGCGGTTGCGGTGTGGCACGCCTGGACGTGAGATTGGCGGAATTCCGGCGTGCCGCCGGCCAGTCTGTCAGGCCCGGGGCGGGTCTGCCACTCGCATGTCACCAGCCAGCTCAGGCAGGTTCTCGGTCGTCACCTCGGTCCGGGCGTGCTGCTCCCAGGAGTCGTTGAGCTTCAGGACGGCCCGCCGGGTGTCGTCGTCCTCTTCACCCCCGAGCCAGCCGCACGAACACAGCCCGACGACACCAACACGCCCCACGAAGCTCGTGACGTGGGATGCGACCTGGATGAGTCGATGACCGGTAGCCATGTTCGGCCTCCTGATTCGCCATAAAGGCCGACTGCTGACGCCCACCAACCATAGTTGGATCGGCCCGGCGAGGGGAGGCCCGGGGCTCGGTGGCGTTCGGTCGATCGGGCCGTGCTCACCTAACGGAAGTCACGGCTCGCCGGCACCGCCGTTCCGACCCCCAGCGCCTCGACCCGCTCGGCGTCGAAACTGACCGCCCCCTGGCCCTTGCGCACCCGGCCGCGGACGAGCAACACCGGTACGTGACGGGCCACGTGCTTCCAGCGGGCCCAGGCACCCCGGGAGAAGACGACGTTGACGTGGCCCGTCTCGTCCTCGAGGTTGACGAACACCGCGCCGCGCGCCGTCTCGGGGTGCTGGCGGTGCGTCACCACACCGGCCACCGTCACCCGCTCCCCGTCGGCGCAGCCCTCGAGGGCGACGGCCGTCACCACCCCCGCCGCCTCGAGCCGCTCGCGTGCCAGGTGCATGGCGGTGCGCTCGGGGGCCAGCCCGAGCGCCCACAGGTCGTCGCCCACGGCCTCGGCCAGGCTCGGCTCGGGCAGCGGCGGTGCCTCGGTCCCCACCACGATCCCGGGCAGACGGTCCGGCGTCCCCTGTGCCGCCGCTCCCGCCCCCCACAACAGCCGGCGCCGTGAGGATGCGGTGCCGTGCGACTCACCGTCGTCCCCCTCGGGGTCGAGCGCGCCGGCGGCGGCCAGCGTCTCGAGCTGAGCCCGGGTCACCCCGGCCCGGCGCACCAGGTCCTCGCCGTCGCGCCAGGGACGTCCCGCCACGATGCGTTGGGCCGTCGCCTCCCCCACCCCGCGTACCGAGGCCAGCCCGAGCCGCAGCAAGGGCGCGCCGACGCAGCCCTCGAGCGAGGCACCCGTCGCGGAGCGGTTCACGTGCGGGCGGCGCACGCCGACCCCATGGCGCCGGGCGTCGGCCACCAGTGACTGGGGGGACCAGAACCCCATCGGCTGGGAGTTGAGCAGCCCGGCGGTGAACGCGGCCGGGTAGTGCAGCTTCAGCCAGGCGGAGGAGTAGACGAGATGCGCGAACGACACCGAGTGCGACTCGGGGAAGCCGAAGTTGGCGAATGCCGCCAGCGCCTCGAAGATCTGGTCCGCCACGTCGCCCGTCACACCGCGTTCCGTCATGCCCTCGTAGAGACGCTCCCGCATCCGCTCCATGCGCACCACCGAGCGTTTGGCCGCCATGGCCTGGCGCAGCTCGTCGGCGTCGGCCGCGCTGAATCCCGCAATGGCCACCGCCATCTCCATCAGCTGCTCCTGGAACAGCGGCACCCCGAGCGTGCGCTCGAGGATGGGTTCGAGCAGCGGATGCAGGTAGGTGACGGGTTCCTCCCCGCGGCGACGACGGATGTAGGGGTTCACCGCGTGCCCCTGGATCGGCCCGGGCCGGATGAGCGCCACCTCGATGGCGAGGTCGTAGAAGGTGCGCGGCGCCACCCGCGGTAGCGTCCCCATCTGGGCCCGGCTCTCCACCTGGAAGACACCGACCGTGTCGGCCCGGCACAACAGGTCGTAGACGGCGTCCTCCTGGGGCAGCCGGCCCAGGTCGAGCTCTGCGCCGTGGAAGTCGCGCACCAGGTCGACCATGCGGTGCAACGCCTCGAGCATGCCGAGGCCGAGCAGGTCGAACTTGACCAGTCCGATGGCGGCGCAGTCGTCCTTGTCCCACTGCAGCACGGTGCGCCCCGGCATGCGGGCCCACTCCACCGGGCAGACCTCGACCACGGGGCGGTCGCACAGCACCATGCCGGCCGAGTGGATGCCGAGATGGCGTGGCCGGTCGAGCACCTCGGCCGCCAGCTCGGTCACCAGCTCCGGGACGGCGCCACCCTGCGTCTCGGCCACCTCGTGCACGGCGGCGGACGAGGAGGTGCCGCGCCCGTGACCGGCGTCGATACCCGCCGACCAGCCGTTCACCTCCTCCTGGGTGAAGCCGAAGGCCTTGCCCACGTCGCGCAGCGCCGAGCGTGGCCGGTAGGTGATGACGTTGGCCACCTGTGCCGCATGACGCCTGCCGTAGCGCTCGTAGACGTACTGGATCACCTCCTCGCGTCGCTCCGACTCGATGTCCACGTCGATGTCGGGGGGCCCGTCCCGCGCCGGCGAGAGGAAGCGTTCGAAGAGCAGTCCGAGATCGACCGCGTCGACGTTGGTGACCCCGAGCGCGTAGCAGACCGCCGAGTTCGCGGCCGAGCCGCGGCCTTGGCAGTAGATGTCGAGTCGCCGGCAGACCTGGGCGATGTCCCAGACGATGAGGAAGTAGCCGGCGAAACCGAGCCGGCCGATGACGTCGAGCTCGTGGTGGATCTGCTTCCACGCCCCCGGCACCCGCTCGGCCCCGGGTGGCCCGTAGCGCCGGGTCGCACCCTCGACCACAAGCTGGCGCAGGTACCCCTGCTCGTCGGTCCCCGCCGGCACGGGGAAGTCGGGCAGGCGGGGCGCCACCAGGCGCAGGTCGAAAGCGCAGGCGCGCCCGAGCTCGGCGGCACGCTCGACCACGCCGGGCCAGCGGGCGAAGCGACGCGACTGCTCGGCCGCCGAACGCAGGCAGGCCACCGGCGCCGGGGGCAGCCAGCCCTCGAGCTCGGCCAAGGGGCGACGCGCCCGCACCGCGGCGAGCGTGGTGGCCAGGCGGAACCCTGCCGGTGTGGCGTAGTGCGCGTTGTTGGTGGCCACCGCATCGAGCCCCCACTCCACGGCCAGGCGAGCCAGCGCGTCGTTGCGCGCCGTGTCGAGCGGGTCCCCGTGGTCCCACAGCTCCAGGGCGACGTTGGCTCGGCCGAAGGCGTCGACGAGACGGCCCACCTCCTTGGAAGCCGCCCGTGGCCCGGCCTCCATCAGCGCGGCGGGGACCGCCCCCTTGCGGCAGCCGCTGAGCACCAGCCAGTGCCCATCGGCCGCGCCGGCCAGCGCCTCGAAGGTGAACACGGGCCTGCCCTTCTCCCCGCCGGCGAGATGCGCGTCGGCCAGCACGGTGGAGAGGCGCGCGTAGCCCTCGGGGTCGCGGGCGAGCACGACGAGGTGCGTACCCGTCGGATCCGGCTCTCCGGTGCGCAGACCGGCGGGTGCCAACGTCACCTCGGTTCCGAAGGCGGTCGGCAGGCCGCAGGCACGCGCCGCCTCGGCGAAGCGGACCACGCCGTAGAAGCCGTGATGGTCGGTCAGGGCCAGGGCGGCCAGGCCGAGCCGGTCCGCCTCGGCCACAAGCTCTTCGGGATCGCTGCTGCCATCGAGGAAGCTGAACCCCGAGTGGGCGTGCAGCTCCGCATAGGCCTCAGTCATTGGGCAGAGGCCTCAGTCATAGAGCGCCTCCACCCACCACTGGCCACGTTCGGTCCGCAGCAGGCGTGCCACCCCATCCGCCGTCACCACCTGGAGACGGGCCGTGCGCCGGCGCGCCGACCACCACCGCTCGGTGACCGGCCACGGGCCGGCCCACCCCACCACCTGCTCCCAGGGGCCGCCGCAGACCGAGAGCCGCGTGAGCGGTGCGGTCAGGAGCCCGCGCCCGGTGACCACCATGGCGTTCCCCTCGGCGTCGGCCAGCTCGGCGCGCAGCGGCTCGCGCAGCACGTCGGTGGGGGCCGGTGGAGGCAGCCGGCCCGGCCAGGGTGCGCCACCGCCCGTCCCGGCGTCGGTGTCGGGACTGCCCCAGGGCACCAGGACCGACTGGCCGGCCGGGTCGCGTCCGCCGCGCAGCCGGCCCAACAGCACCGCCTCGACCCCGAGCCGCTCCTGCACCTTGACGAAAGAGCGCGCCGCCCGCACATCGGCCTCCGACGTGCCACCGAAGAAGCCGGGCTGCGTCGGTGGAGGAGGTGCGTCCCCGCGCTCGGGATCCTCGCCCCGGGCCACACGAAGCCGGCGCTCGACGGCGCGGTCGCGCAACCCGGCCAGCTCGCCGCTCTCACCCCGGGCCACCGCATGGCAGGCGGCGGCATCGGTCCCGAAACGGTCCGACACGCTCGTGGCGGGCAGCGCGGCGAGCTGCCCGAGCGTGGTCACCCCCAGCCGCTGCAGCGTGACCGCCAGGTCGGGACGCCCCAGCGTCGCCACCGACCACGATGCCAGGAAGCCCGCCGTCCCGGCGGGCGGGACGATCAGCCCGGCCCGGGCGGCCAGCACGGCGGCGAAGAGCCCGTCGGCCACCCCGATCCGGACCTCCTCGCCTCCCCGGCCGCCCGCAGCGTCGTCGCTCGCGCCCAGGCGCGCCGCCAGCAGGGACACGACCGCCTCCTCACCGCCGAAGAAGCGGGCGGGGCCGCGCGCCGGCAGCGCGCAGACCCCGAGCCGGACGGGATGCACCCAGGGGCAGAGCTCGCCCGCAGCCGCCACGACGCGGGCGAAGCGCCGTGCCTCCTCCCCGCGCTGCCCCTCCTCGAGGAGGTCCGGGCACCAGATGACGACAAGCCGTTCCACTCTTCTTCTCCACCACGTCGCTCAGTCAGGCCGCCTCCGGCCCGACGCCGAAGCCGGCCCCCTCCGGCCGGGCCGCCTTCTCTTGCCCTTCGGTCTTCTGCTCTTCGGTCTTCCGCTCTGCGGCCTCCCGTCGGGCTGGCGCCACGGCGCCGGTGGCGGCAGGAAGCCACAGCGCGCACTCGACGGCACGGCCGGCGGCGCGTCGGCCGCTGACGCGCACCTCGGCCCGGCGGCCGTGCAGGTGGCCATGACCCCGTCCGATCCCCTCCCACGCGCCCGCGCACACCGAGAGCGCGAGGTCACCGCCCTCGGGCCAGGCGCCGGTGTGCTCGAGCAGGACCACCAGCGCGGCCTGGCGCTCGCGGGCCCGCGCGCTCAGATGGCGCGCCGCCGTCAGGCGAGCCCGCCGGGGCGGCCGCACCAGGACGGCATCGACGCCGGCCAGCAGGTCTCCGGCCACCTCGGCCCACCCCGCGCCGGGGTGCGGGACGAAGACGACCCGGCGCAGGTCGAGCCCAAGGCCGGCGGCAGCCACCACCCCCGGGTCACGCAGCCCGACGGCGGCACACCAGCTGCCGGCCGCCGACGCGGCGGCGAGGAGGGACAGCGCCAGGGTGGTCGCGCCGTGGCCCGGCGGCCCGCTCACGGTGGTCGTCGTCCCGCGCCGCAGGGTGCCACCCGGGAAGAGCGGGGCCAGCGACGGGGGCACCGGCAGGGTCCGCCCGGCCACCGGCGTGACAGGCCGGATCCGGTCGGCCAACCCGGCCGGGAGGTCCCGCGAACGAGGGGGCGGCGCGGGAGCCGGCGAGGGAGCCGGCGAGGGAGCAGACGACGACCCGATCCGGGATACGAACATATGTTCGCAGGATACCGACGCCGTGCGCGTCGTGCTCGTGGAGGCAAAAGTCCAGCTCACGGACTCGCCTCGCCATAGGGCCCGCGGGACGACCATGCTTCGGGCATGTGCGGCCGCTACGCCCTCTACACCCCGCCCGCCCGCATCGCCCGTTACTTCGGAGCCACCCTGGCCGAGGGCACCGAGGCCGACTACGAGCCGAGCTGGAACGTCGCTCCCACCGACCAGGTCCTGGGCATCCGGGACCGCCCGCCGCACCCGGGTCCGGCGGAGGCGGGCGGCGGCCCGTCACCCGGACAGCCCGACGGACAGCCCGAACGCCTGCTCATGTCGTTCCGCTGGGGCCTGGTCCCCTGGTGGTCCAAGGACGCCAAGTCCGCCAGCCGTCTCTTCAACGCGCGCAGCGAGACGGTCGCCACCAAGGCGTCGTTCCGCGAGGCCTTCCGACGGCGGCGGATCATCGTGCCCGCCGACGGGTTCTACGAGTGGCGCAAGACGAAGACGGGCGCCAGGCAGCCCCACTACTTCACCCGGGCCGACGGCGAGCCGATGGCCTTCGCCGGCCTGGCCGAGCGCTGGCGCCCGAAGGATGCACCCGAGGGCGCCCCCTTCCTGCGCAGCTGCACGATCATCACCACCCCGGGCGGCGCGGACATGGAGGGCATCCACGATCGCATGCCGGTCATCCTCGACCCGGCCACCTTCGACCTGTGGCTCGATCCCGCCGACGAGGACGGCGAAGCGCCGCGCGCACTGCTGCGACCGCCGCCGGCGGGCACGGTGGTGCATCACCTCGTCGGGCCGCGGATCGGAAACGTCCGCAACAACGACTCGAGCCTGATCGAGTCGGTGTGAGCGGCGGACCGAAGTCATGAGCGGGGGCGGACCACCGGAGGGCCGGGGTCGCTTCGACCGACGCACGCTCCTGCGGGCCGCGCTGGCCGCCGGCGGCGCGTCGGTGTTGGCCGCGGCGCGACGCGGCGACACCGCCCGAGCCGGTGCAGCCATCGCACGGGCGGCGGCGTCGACGAAACCGGCGGGGTCGGACCTCGGTGCGATCGAACACGTCGTCTTCTTGATGCAGGAGAACCGGTCGTTCGACCACTACTACGGCACCTATCGCGGTGTGCGCGGCTTCGACGACCATCCCCGCGACAGCTTGGGCGCCTTCGCCCAGAAGTGGCCGGGTGGGCGTGCCCGAACGCTGCTCCCGTTCCACCTCGACTCCTCGACGTCGCGCGGAATGTGCACGAAGGACCTCGACCACAGCTGGCAAGCCGAGCACCTGTGCCGGGGCACGGGGCACAACGAGGCGTTCGTGAGCACCCACGTCCAGCCCGACTTCGAGGGACCCGAGTACGGCGTCCTCACCATGGGCTACTACGAGCGCAAGGACCTCCCCTTCTACTACGCGCTGGCCGACGCCTTCACCATCGGAGACAACTACCACTGCTCGGTGCTCGGGCCGACCCATCCCAACCGCCTCATGTCGCTCTCGGGGACGATCGACCCCTCGGGGCACGCAGGCGGCCCGGTCCTCACGACCAGCCTGTCGGCCGACGTCGTCTACAGCGTCAGCTGGGACACCGTCCCCGAGGTGCTCGAGGACGCCGGGGTGAGCTGGAAGGTGTACAACCCCACCGGCGCCATCTTCCAGCCCGCGTTCTTCGAGCAGCACGGCATCCTCAGCGATGCCATCCTCCCGTACTTCTCCCAGTACAAGAACCCGAGCTCTCCGCTGTACCAGAAGGCGTTCCTGCCGGTGTACCCAGACGACTTCATGACGGATCTGGCCACGGGCCGGCTCCCCGCCGTCAGCTGGCTCATCCCGGCGCTCGGCTACGACGAGCACCCCTCGTCACCACCGGCGCTGGGCGAGTACTTCACCAGCCAGGTCGTGGCGGCCCTGGCAGCGCACCCCGAGGTTTGGTCCAAGACGGTCCTCTTCCACATGTACGACGAGAACGACGGCTTCTTCGACCACGTGCCACCGCCGGTCCCGCCGAAGGGCACCACCGGCGAGTTCCTCACTCAGCAGGCTCTGCCCAACGACGCCGACGGCATCCGGGGGCCGGTCGGCATGGGCTTCCGGGTGCCCCTGCTCGTGGTGTCACCCTTCAGCCGCGGCGGGCACGTCGCGCCCGGCGTGTTCGACCACACCTCACAGCTTCGTTTCCTGGAGGAGCGCTTCGGCGTGAAGGCACCAAACATCTCGGCCTGGCGCCGGGCGACGTCGGGCGATCTGACGTCGACGCTGCACATGGACCGACACGAGACCGCGGTGCCGGCGCTCCCCAGCACGGCCCACGACACGATGTCGGACATGCTCGCCCTGGGCTGCACGCAGCAGGAGATACTCGGCGTGCAGAACGACATGCCGGTCTACCCGGTCCCCGAGCACCAGTCGATGCCGCGCCAGGAACGGGCCTAGGGTCCATCTCGGTCACCCGAGCCGGTCCAGCAGCCACGACGGCCCGACCACCTCGGCACCGAAGGGCTGCACCCGCCGGCGCAGACCGCGATCGGCCGTGACGAGCACGATCCGCTCGCCGGAGGCCTTGGCGACCGCCTCGACCAGCGCGTCGTCGCCACTCCGGGCTGCGTGGACGACCGTCACACCGCCAGCGGCTCCGGGCGGAACGCCCTGGCGGGCCCCGCCTTCGAGGACGACGGTGACGGGTGGGTCGATCCGCCCGTCACCGACCGCCGATCGCAGCCGGTCGACGAACTGACGGGCCGCCCCCGCCCGGTCGCGCCACCAACCCGTCGGCCTGGATCCCACGACGTTCGCCGCGTCGACGAGGAGCACCGGAGGACCGGATGGGCCGGAGGGGCGGAGGACCGGAGGGGCGGAGGACCGCGCCGGGACGGGTTACTTCCAGCCCTGCATGACGTGTTCGAACCACCACTGGGGTGCGGCGGCGACGAGCGCCGCCATGTCCCAGTAGTCGGTCCAGCGCGTGATGCGGCCGTCCCCTATCTCGTGCACCGACGTCACCGGCAGCGCCATGGTCTCCCCGCTCGGCCAATCCCAGGTCTCCACGTGCTCGGTGATCACGACGTCGTCGCCGGCCACGAGATGACGCCGCTCGTCACGCAGGCCGGCGAGCTTCGCCCAGGCCAGAGTGAGGCGGCGCACGATCTCGTCGGGCCCGCGCGCCACGTCGTCGTCGGGGGTGGTGATGTCGGTGTACTCGCCGTCGGCGGTGAAGCGGGACGCCGCTGCCGCCAGGTCCGGGCGGTACAGGTCGGCCCAGAAACCTTCGATCAGGATCCGGTTCTCTTCTCGGCGCGTCGTCATGTCTTCCTCCCCACCGGCCGGCCACCGGCCATCGGTTTCCGTGCCGTGTAGAGCGCCGTGACGAAGAGGCGCTCGATCCTCCCGCCGAACTGTTCGCGCACCAGCGCCTCGAGCCGGTCGAGCACCTTCGTGCGTTCGTCAGGGGCAAGGCGCAGCACAGTGGCGACCGAGGCGTAGAGGGCCCGCACCTGTGCGGCGTCCAGCTCGGTCGGCGTCTCGATGATCTCGGCCTCGGCGTCGACCAGACCACCCCACCGGGTCAGATCGTGCAGGCGCTGCTCGGTGTCGAGCTGGAAGGGAGGTCGGTCGGGGTCCTCGAACTCGAACACGCGCGCCGGCCCGAGGACCTCCGCCGCGGCGTGGCTGAACGCATCGAGCGCGGTCGGGTCCTGGAAGAGCGTCCACCACAACGCCACAGCACCACCCGGGCGCAGGGCGCGGGCGACCTGGTGCAGACCAGCCTCCTGATCGACCCAGTGGAAGCTCGTGGCGGCCACGATCAGGTCGAAGGCGCCCTCCTCGAGCTCGGCTTCCTCCAGGGTGACCTCGACCACGCGCAGGTCCCCGTCGCACACGCCCTCGAGATAGGCGGCCAGTCTCGGGTTGGGCTCGACCGCGACGACCGAGGCGCCGGTCGCCAGCAGCCGGCGCGTGACGAGCCCGGTGCCCGGCCCGATCTCCAGGATGCGGCGAGCCTCGCCGAGCCCACAGCGCTGCTCGAGCGCCTCGTAGAGCGCCGGTGGATACTGCGGGCGCCCCGCGTCGTAGACGGCGGGGTCCAGACCGAAGAGCCGGCGGCCGTCGGCGCGCCGGAGGGGATCCTGCCGGGCGCGGGACATCGGACAAGCATAGAAGGGTGGCATCGCCCGGCTCGCTCGAACCGACGAGGCGGTCGGGCCGCGGCCTTGGCGTGATCGCGATCGCCTGCCGGCGAGAGGAGCGATCACCTAGGGTGGGCGCCCTCAGCGGAGGGTGGAGGGTGGACCGTGGCCTACCGAGTGATCCAATGGGCGGCCGGCAACGTCGGGCGCGCCGCGATGGAGGGGGTGTTGGGCCATCCCGACCTCGACCTGGTCGGGTGCTGGGTGCATACCGCGGAGAAGGATGGCCAGGACGTGGGCACCCTCATGGGGCACGACCCGGTCGGCCTGTCCGCAACGAGGGACGTCGACACACTGCTCGCCCTCGACGCCGACTGTGTCGTCTACAGCCCGATCTTCGCGGACGACGACACTGTCGTCCGCATCCTCGAATCGGGCAAGAACCTGGTGACACCGCTCGGTTGGTTCTATCCGCCCGCGCCCGAGCGCGATCGCCTCGATGCGGTCTGCCGGAGGTCCGGCGTCACGCTGCACGGCACCGGCATCCACCCCGGGGGCATCACCGAGCGGTTCCCGCTCATGGTCTCCGCCTTGTCGAGTTCCATCACGAAGGTGCGCGCCGAGGAATTCTCCGACATCCGCACCTACGGCGCCCCCGACGTGATCAGCGAGTGGATGCTCTTCGGCAAGACCCCCGAGCAGTCGCGTCGGAGCATCATGGCCGAGGCCCTGGGTGCGGGGTTCCGCCAGTCCGTGCACATGGTGGCGGACGAGCTCGGCTTCGACCTCGACCCGGTGCTGCGCACCACGCACGAGATGGCGGTGGCCACCGCACCGATCGACTCCCCGATCGGACCGATCAGGCCCGGCACGGTGGCGGCGCAGCGCTTCCGCTGGGAAGGGCTGGTGGACGGCCAGCCCGTGGTCACGGCTGCGGTGAACTGGCTCATGGGCGAAGAGCACCTGGACCCGCCCTGGCGCTTCGGGCCTGACGGGGAGCACTTCGAGATCGAGATCACCGGCGACCCCGACTGCCTCGTCTCGTTCCGAAAGCTCCACCCCGAGTCCCTCCAGTCCGGCCTCGAGCGCAACCGCGGCATCGTGGCGACGGCCATGCACTGCGTGAACGCCGTGCCCTACGTGTGCCAGGCCGAGCCGGGCCTGCGAACCTATCTCGACATGCCCCTCGTCGCCGGGCGAGCCGCTTCCTCACTCGGCCGCGACCACGGGCCCGGCCGCGATCACGGGCGCGATCGGGACCGGTCGTCGGTGTGATCCTCGACCGTTTCCGCCTGGACGGCCGCGTCGCCATCGTCACCGGGGCCGGGCTCGGCATCGGACGGGGCATCGCCGTCGGTCTCGCCGAGGCCGGTGCCGACGTCGTGCTGGCGGCGCGCACACAGTCCGATCTCGAAGAGGTCGCCGCCGCCGTCACGGCGTCAGGCCGCCGCGCCCTGGTGGTGCCGACCGACGTCTCGGACCTCGACCAGCTCGAACGCCTCACCGACGCCACGGTCCGCGAGTTCGGCCGGCTCGACATCGCCGTGAACAACGCGGGGGGCGCCATGCCGCGTTCTGCCATGGACACCAGTGCCGGATTCCTCGAACGGGCCTTCCACTTCAACGTCACGGCACCCTTCACGCTGACGAAGCTGGCGGCCCGGCACATGGTCGACACCGCCGGCGCCGGCGCCATCGTCAACATCTCGTCGCGCTCGGCCAGCATGACCCAGACCAGCTTCGCGGCCTACGGAAGCGTCAAGGCTGCACTCGACCGGCTGACCCGGAACATGGCGCCAGAGCTCGCACCTCGCATCCGCCTCAATGCGCTCGACGTCGGCGGCGTGGCGACGCGCTCGCTGGACGTCGTCCTGACCGACGACGCGCTGCGGAGCCAGTTCCTGGCCGGCACGCCGATGGCCCGGCCGGGCGAACCCGAAGACATCGCCTGTGCCATGGTCTATCTCGTCTCCGACGCCGCCTCCTGGGTGACGGGCAAGGTGTTCGAGATCGACGGCGGGACAGAGGCACCGGCCATGACCGTCCCCGTCGTATCGCTGGAGCCGTCCACCGGCGCCGCGGGGTCCAGCAGCTCCTGACCATGTGGCTGCGGCTGCCCGACGACCGGGGCACCATCCCGAGCAGGCCCAGTGATCAGGCCGCCTCGGGCGCCTCCTCCTCGAGCGAACGCCCGGTCACGTCGCGCTCGATCTGTTCGAGCGAACGCTCCCTCGTCTCGGGCACGAAGACCACGAAGAAGACGGCAGCGCAGACGCCGAGCCCGGCGTAGAGCCAGAACGTCCCCGCCTTGCCCAACAAGTCGGTCATCTGGAGGAAGTAGTAGGAGACCAAGAAGTTGAAGCCCCAGTTGAACATGGTGGCGACCGCCATGGCCTTTGGTCTCGATCGCAGGGGGTAGATCTCGGCGATCATCACCCAGAACACCGGGCCGAGGCCGAGCTCGAAGAAGGCGAGATACCCGAGCAGCGCACCCAGGGCGATGCCGGCGTTCGCATGCTCGAACGAGGATCCTTGGTAGAAGTAGAACCCCAACACGACCAGGGCGATCGTGCAGCCGACGGCGCTGAGCACGAGGAGGGGCTTGCGACCGACCTTGTCGATGAGCAGGACCGCGATACCGGCGAAGACGAAATTGACGGCGCCGATGAAGACGGTCTCCCCGACGGAGGTGCTCAGATCCAGCCCCGTGAAGTGCAGGATCGTCGTGCCGAAGTAGATCACGGTGTTGATTCCCAGCACCTGCTGGAAGACGGCCAGGCCGACGCCCACGAGCAGCAGCAGCCGCATCTTCGGACCGAGCAGCTGACCCAGGCCGAAGGTGCGCTGTGCCTGTGCGACGTGTTCGATCTCGCGGACCTCCCTACGGGGATCGACACCCGGGCGGGTCCGCTCGAGCACGTGCGCCGCCTCGTCGGTACGCGACTGCTGGACCAGCCAACGGGGCGTGTGCGGCACGAACACCATCGCCACCGCCAGGGCCAGCCCCGGAACCGCTTCGAGCCCGAGCATCCAGCGCCAATTGTCCGAAAGCCCGACCAGGGCGAAGTCGGCGACATAGGCGAGAAGGATGCCGAAGGTGATCCCGGCGAACTGGTTCAGGGCCGTCATGCCTCCGCGCAGCTTCGGAGGCGAGTGCTCGGCGATGTACATCGGGGCGACGAACGACGAGGTCCCCACGGCCAACCCGAGCAGCACCCGGGAGGCGATCAGGGAGGCGGCGTCGGGGGACAGCGCCGACCACAGGCCGCCCACCGTGAAGATGCACCCGGACACGAACTTCGTCCACTTCCGGCTGAGGCTGTCGGCGAGCTTGCCCGAGATGAAGGCCCCGACCACGGCCCCCAGGAGCAGCGAGCCGACGACCCAGGACTGCCCCAGCGATCCGAGGTTGAACTCCTTGGCCAGGTAGGGCAGGGCGCCGCTGATCACTCCCGTGTCGAACCCGAACAGCATGCCGCCCAGGGCCGCCAGCAGTGCGATGCCCGTCACGAACCGGTTGTCGCCGTTGAAGATCTCGAAGACGAAGGACGGAACGATCCTCGCCAGCCCTGACCGGGCTCGCTCGGACGGGACGGTCGTTCCGGCGCTCATCGGCCTATGTGCTCTCGACCCCTGAGGTTCTCCCGTCGGGCCTGCGCCACGTGACGTCGCACGACACGCACGAGAACATCGGCGCGGTCCGCGCCTTGCGAGTGCGCTTCGAGTTCGGCGGGCTTGAGGACGGAAGCCTGGATGGCCAGCGCCTGCGCCGGGGCGACGCGGTCGAGCTCGTCGGCGATCTCTCTGGTGGCCTGGGTCCAGCGTCCGAGCGAGTAGGCGGTGGCCAACGACCTGAAAGCCGACGGGGGCCGGTGGGCCAGCGCGTTCACCCATGCCCAGTACGGGATGGGCAGCCGACGCGATTCGTAGGCGTCGGCGGCCCTTCCCTCCAGCAGGGCGGCGGCCTCGGCGACAGCAGCCACGATCGCCGCGTCGTGCGCGTCCGCGGACGCGGGCGCGGTGCCGCCTGCAACGTCGCCTCGGCGGCTCCGGAGGTTCCGGCGGCTCCAGGGAAACAACCGTCGCAACAGGGCATTCATCGGGACACCCGATGTCCGTCGCTCATGGCGATCCTCCTCACTGGCGGCGCAGATGACGTTCAGAGGTGAACTACCTCATTTGGATTCGCCATAAACGTCGTGCACCGGGAGGCGCGTCAGCTTCCGTAGGGGCGAGTGAGGACCTCCATGTTGTGGCCCGACGGGTCGTCGAAGTAGAAGCCGCGCCCGTGGCCGTTGATGCTGCCTTCCTGGGTGTGAGCCGGATCCGCCCAGTAGCGCAGTCCCCGCTCGGTCACGCGGTCGAAGATGGCGTCGAACTCGCCCTCGGTCACGAGAAAGGCGTAGTGGCCGTGTTCGAAGTCCCCGTCGCGGTCGACATAGTCCAGGCTCACACCGTTGGCCGTCTCGAGGCAGAGGAAATGGCCGAACGGCGTGGGAGGGTCGGTCCCCAGGATCTCGGCCAGAAAGGTCGCCGACTCCTGCTTGTCGCGAGCGGGGACGATCGTGTGGTTGAGCTGTACGGGCACGACGCGCCTCAGCGCGGGCGCCGACGCAGCGACGGGTCGGCGATGGCGGCCGGGACCCAGCCGACGTCGGTCTCGTTGAGATCGGTACCCGGCGCCACGATCTCGTCGATGCCGTCCAGCACGTCGGGGGCGAGGCGCAGTTCGAGCGCCGACAGCTGCGACTGCAGGTGCTCCATGGTGCGGGGCCCGATGATGGGGCAGGTCACGCCGGGGTGCTCGAGCACGAAACCGAGCGACAGCTGAATCAGGCTGAGCCCCGCCCGATCCGCCAGCTCGCTCAGCTTGCCGACGGCCTCGAGCTTGGCCCGGTTGCCGGGAATCTCCATGTCGTAGTGATGCGGCAGCGCGGCGGCACGGCGGCTCGTGTTCGCCTTCCCCGGCCCGAAAGCACCAGACAACCAGCCGCCGGCGAGAGGGCTCCACGACAGCACGCCCATGCCATATTTCTGACAGGTCGGCAGGACGTCCTTCTCGATGCTGCGCACGAGGATGGAGTACGGAGGCTGTTCCGTGACGAAGCGCTCCCGGGCGCGCCGCTCGGAGACCCACTGGGCCTCCACGATCTCGTGAGCGGGAAACGTGGAGCTGCCGAAGTAGCGGATCTTGCCCATGCGCACGAGATCGGTCAGTGCACCCAGCGTCTCGTCGATGTCCGTTTCGGGCGACGGGCGGTGGATCTGGTAGAGGTCGATGTAGTCGACACCGAGGCGCCGCAGGCTGTTCTCGCACTCGGTGATGATCCAGCGGCGCGAATTGCCTTGGGCGTTCGGATCGCGACCCATCTGGCCGTGCACCTTGGTCGCCAGCACGACCCTGTGACGTTTCGTCTGTGCCAGGGCCTTGCCGACGATCTCCTCGGACTCGCCGAAGGAGTACACGTCGGCGGTGTCCACGAAGTTGATGCCGGCATCGAGGGCGGCATGGATGATGCGTATCGAGTCATCGTGGTCGGTGTTGCCGAACGACCCGAACATCATCGCGCCCAGGCAGAGGGGGCTGACCTTCAGGCCGGTCCGGCCCAGCGTGCGGTACTCCATCGCGTCGAGGCTATCCACATGCCCGGCCGGGCGCCCGGCGCTCCCGCCGATCAGAGTCGGGCGGACGCATCGGCGGCCGCGAGCAGCAGGGTCGTGTCACCGGTTCGCCCGTGGCTCCGGACCGCGGCCTCGGTGAGCTTGATGGCGTGCTCGTCGCCCGAGCCGAGGGCGCATTCGACCAGGGACCCGACCCCTGGCGGCGGCGCGGCGGGCGGCGGTGTGGCGCGGTCGACGTCGTAGGCCACGTGCAAGGCCGCCGCAGCCTGCCAGACATAGCCCAGGGCGGCGGCCCGGTCCTCCTCGTCGAGCCAGGGCAGCAGCATCTCGCAGGCCAGCGGCGCGGTCACGGCGTGCAGGAGGCCGAGGGCGCCGCCTCGTCCGGCGTTGCGCAGGTAGGCGGCGGCTCCTCCCGAGGCGAGCTCGTCCAGCAGGGCGACGGCGCCACCGGACCAGCCGAGCGAGGCGACCGATTGCTCGAATTCGCCGGCGATCTCGCCGACCGCGGCCACCCGGTCACTGATCAGGCCGGCGACGGGCGCGTCGCCGGGGAGATAGGGCAGATCGGCCAGTGCCTGTGCCACCCCCTCGCGGCCGATCAGCAGAGGCGGCCCCGGAAGCTCCTCGTAGCTGCAGGCCCAGAAGGCGAGCGCGGTGGCCACCTCGAGACGCCGCGGGGGCGTGTCGGCCGTGGCCAGGGCGCGCAGTGCGTGCCCTGTGCGGATGAGGCCGTGCGTCGCCGCGCCGATGGTGCCCGGCAGCAGGCGCGGCGCCCATTCCCCGACGACGGCCGCCACGGGGCGGTCCGCCACCTCGCGCTCGAAGAGGGCGAGCCACTCCGGGTAGCGCCTCCGGGCCCCGAGCGCGTCCTGCCACTCGGCCTCCGCCAGCGGCCGGGAAGCCGGCGCGGATGCCCGTTCGAGGTGGCGCCGGTAGCAGGCCACCCAGCCGGGGATGGCGTCGTCGTGGCCGAGGCGCGACAGCGCCTCAGCCACCATCGGCCCGTGGTTGGCCAACGCCCGCGGCCCGTAGGTGGGAGCCGTGCCGGCGAACACCGTCAGGGCATCGTCGAGCGGCTCGGTGGCCACGGTCCCCATCGCTCCCAGTATGTCGGGCCGGGCTTCGGGCACCGAGGCGGGCGGCCGCTACGATCCGGCCTTCGAACACGGGAGGTTTCGATGGCGACGACGCCACCGCTGGACGGCATGCGGATCATCGAGTGCTCGGCGCTGGGCCCGGCGGCGATCACGACGGCGCTGGGCGACCTGGGTGCGGACGTCATCAAGATCGAGCCACCGGCTGGCGACTACATACGCGAGATGACGTGGCCCATCGTCGAGGGCACTTCGCTGATGCATCTCCATCTCAACCGGGGCAAGCGTTCCCTCGTGCTCGATCTGCGCACCGGGGCGGGCGCCGCCATCCTCAGAGAGCTGGCTGCAGGTGCCGACGTCGTGGTCGAGGCCATGCGGCCGGGGGCGCTGGCCCGGCGGGGCGTCGGCTACGACGACCTGCTGGCCGTCAACCCCAAGCTGGTCTTCTGCACGATCTCGGGATACGGGATGACCGGGCCCTACCGTGACTATCCGAGCCACGGTGTCGCCTACGACACGTGGGCCGGGATCGTCAACGTGGCCATCGACGCCGAGGGGTTCGCCTATATCCCCGAGCACGTGTCCATCGGCATCAACGCCGGACCGCTCTACGGCGCGCTGGGAATCCTCGCTGCCGTCCTGCGCGCCCGTACCACCGGTCAGAGCGCCTACATCGACCTGGCGCAGTCCGATGCCGCCGCCGCCATGGACTGGTACCGCTCCGAGACCTGGCGCTCCTACGAACGGCCCGAGTCCGAGGTGACGGGCAACAAGGCGGACGGATACGAACGGCGGGCGCCCGGCACGGCCGGCATGGTCGAGGGTGTCCGTTATCAGGTCTACGAGGCGGCTGACGGTCGCTTCGTCCTCTTCATGGCGTCCGAACAGGCCTTCTGGAAGAACTTCTGCGAAGGCGTCGGGCGCACCGACCTCTTCGAGCGCTGGCCCGGGTCCAAGTACGCCGACCATGCCCGCGGCAACCGCGAGCTCCAGCGCGAGCTGCGCGACATCTTCCGCACCAAGACTTCGCTGGAATGGCTCGACTTCGGTGGTCGCGTCAACACGCCGATCGCACCGGTCAACACGCCGAAGACATTGCTGGAGGACCCCCAGTTCGCCGACCGTTTCCCCCTCCTACCTCGGGCCGAACTGGGCGCGGACCAGCTCTTCACCCCGTTGCACTTCGTGGGCGAGGAGCTCCCGCACCCCGCCAAGGCCCCGACGGTCGGGCAGCACACCGCCGACGTCTTGCGCTCGGTGCTCGGCTATGACGACAATCAGATCGCCACGGCCCGGGACGGAGGCGCATTCGGCGCCGACGCCTAGGCGGACGCGGACGACGAAGAGGAGGATGTCCATGGACAGGGTCCGCCTGGGGGTGCTCGGTGCAGGCAACATCGCCGTCCTGAACGTCAAGGGCTACCTCGAGGATCCCCGTTGCGACGTCGTCGCCGTCTGCGACACCGACGAGGAGGCCGGCCGGCTGGCGGCCAAGGAGTGGGGCGCCGATTCCTACTACCGCGATCTCTCCGCCCTGCTGGCCGACGAGTCCGTCGACGCCGTCGAGATCCTGACCCCCACCCACCTCCACCACGACCACGTGATCGCAGCGCTCGAGGCCGGCAAGCACGTCTCGGTGCAGAAGCCGGTGGCCAACAGCGTCGACGACGCCCTCGAGATGCAGGCGGCGGCCGAGAAGGCCGGCCGCATCCTGCGGATCAGCGAGTGCTTCGTGCACTACCCGCCGCTCGAATTGGCCAAGCGCCTGGTCTCCGACGGGGCTATCGGCAAACCGACCTCCTTGCGCATCCGCACGCTGGTCGGGCAGACCGATTCCGATTTCCAGGCCAACCTGCGACCGGAGGGATACGGCTGGCGCCTGGACAAGCGCAGCCCGGGCGGACACCTCTTCGACGACATGGTGCACAAGTACGCAATGGCGCTCTGGCTGCTCGACCTCGACATCACGTCCGTGCAGGCCGTCGTCCGCCGACGCGATCTGTTCTTCGAGCCCTGCGCCGTCATCTTCGAGTACGAGGACCCGGAGGTGCTCGGGATGATGGAGGTGCAGTACTCCCCCAACTTCTACATGCGCTCCTCCTACTACGGAGCCGACGAGTTCTTCGAGATCACCGGCGACGAGGGTCAGATCTGGGTGACCCGGGCCACGGGCGAGATGCTCGACCTGGCGCCGGTCATGCTGTTCACGGGCACCCCGCACGAGCGCAAGACCACGGAGTTCACCGACATCGAGGCGGATTGGGCCACCGGATTCGTCCGCTCGTCCCAGCACTTCGTCGACGCCCTGACCGAGGGCACCGATGCCGCCATGTCTGCTGCCGACGCCACGGACGTGCTCCGGCTGTGCTTCGCCGTCTACCAGGCGGGCGCGACCCGGGCACCGGTGGATCCGCGCACCATCACGGGAGTCGTCAGCCCGCCCGGCTGGGGAGAGTGGTAGCGGGCCGCCCGCCCGACCTGCGGATCACTCCCAGGGGGGTCGTCCCACCTCGATGCGCTCCAGCGCCGAGCGCACCGTTCCGAACCGGTCCGCACCCTCGGCCCACTGTCGGCGTGCCTCGGACACCTCGTGGCGGTTCCTCGCCACGAAGTTCCACCACATGAAGAGGGGTTCGGGGAAGGGCACACCGCCGAGGAGCAGCACGCGGGCCGGCTGTGCCACCGCCAGTCCGCACTCGTCCCGGCCTTCGCCGAGATAGGCGAGGGTTCCCGGCTCCACGGCCGCGCCGGCGGAACCGCCGACGAGGACCGTACCCTCGATGCTCATCAGGGCGTACTCGTAGTCGTGGCGCAACGGCAGCACCACACCCGGCGGCCGCAGCAACAGCTCCGCCCCCATGTGACCGGTGTCGCGCCGCGCCGGCGAGACAGCACCGGCCAGCTCCCCCACCAGGACCGTCACCGTGGCACGGTCGAGCTCGGCCTGCGGGAGCGTGGCATGGTGCTCGAAGGCGGCAGGACCGTTGCGGGTCGTCTCGGGTTGCGCCACCCAGAGCTGCACGGCGTGGAGCCCGGCGCCGCGCCCGCCGTCCTCCTCGGCATGGGCGACGCCACGGCCGGCCGTCATGAGATTCAACTGTCCGGGACGGATCGGTTGCTCGGAGCCGAGACTGTCGAGGTGGACCAACTCGCCGTGGACGAGCCACGTCACCGTCTGCAGGCCCATGTGGGGATGAGGCCCGATGCCCAGCTCCCCCGGTCGGGTGCCGCCGACCGGTCCGGCGTGGTCGGCGAAGCACCACGACCCCACGGTGCGCCGGGCCCGTCGGGGCAGGAGGCGCCGCACCGGGAGCGAGCCCACCCGTGTCGCTCGCGCCGAGGTGAGCTCCAGCACCGGCCGGGCCACACCCGGTGCCACCGCGGGGAGCGGCACGGCGTCTTCGGTGGAGACCGGTCCGCTCACGACCTTCCTTCTACACCCCTAGGGTGGCTGCGGGCCCACGCGCCGGTCGTGCGCCCGCACCGGAGGTCCCTCCATGGCCGGCCCCACCGAGGGGATCGAGGTCGACGACGTTCCCGCCGAGAGTCGTTTCGTCGTGCGCGGGAGCGGCGGCGCCGCCGAATTGGCGTACCACCGCAACGGGAAGCGACTGGTGCTCGTCCACACCGAAGTGCCCGACGCCTGGGAGGGGCGCGGCGTCGGCGGACAACTCGTGCGCGCCGCCACTCGTCGTGCCCGGGCCGAGGGCTTGACCCTCGTTCCGTGGTGCCCGTTCGCGCGCCGTTGGCTCGACGAGCACCCCGACGAGAGATCGGACCTGCAGATCGACTGGGAAACACAGCCACCCTGAGCGTTCCGGCCGCGCTCCGTCTCCGTTCGATCAGGCGCTTCGACCGATCAGGTCCGACAACCGATCAGGGCCTCCGACCGATCAGGGCCTCCGACCGAGGGCGCGCAGCAGCTCGGCGCGTCCCATTTTCGAGCGGCCGGGGATGTCCCGGCGCTTGGCCTCTTCGTAGAGCTCGGCCCGGGTCTTGGGCGTCGTATCGCCGGTGCGCCTACGGCGGGCGACCGCCGCGGCCTGCTTGCCGAGAGCGCTGCGGGTGCTCTTGGGCATGTGGGCGATCGAATGCTTCTTCTTCGCCGCCGCCGCCGCCTTCTTGACGTTGCGCCGGGCGGCGCTGCGTTGTGCTCGACTGGCCATCAACCCTCCTGATGTGCCCGAAGGTGGTCCGCGCGGACTTGCTCCGCTTCGCTCCGTGTGTCGAAGTGTCCGATGAGGTCGTGTGCCGGCAGAGAGCAGCGCACGGTCCACAGCATGGTGGTCGGGTCGTCCGCGGCCGGGATCTCCCCCACCACGACCTCGACGGGACCCGAGGCCCGGCTCCCGGCCCCCCCGTGCGATTCGGTCATGTCAGGAGCTCACTGCAGCCAGGAACTCGGCGACCTGTGACTTCGAGAGCCGGCGGGCCAGATCGGCCTGGCTCACGACGCCGACGACCTCGGTGCCGTCGACGCCTTTGGTCATGATCTCTCGAGCGGTCGTCATGTTCGGCCTAGACGGCGACCTGCCCGGTCGAGGGCAACTTCTCGTTGACCTTGTCGACGACGCCGGTCACCTGGTCGTTCGCGACGCCCTTGGCGCGCACCACCGCATCTTCGACTTCAGGACGCTGCCGGAGCGACCGCACCTTGTGCTCGAGCTCCTCGTAGGGGCCCCTTCCAGCCTTCGATCCGAGCACGAACCCGATGCCGAGGCCCATCAGAAACGCCATCTTCTTCATCTGCGTTCACCTCTCTCATTCCCGTCTCGTTCCCGTCTCATTCCCGCCACAGGATCACCTTGCCCTTCCCGCGCTCGCGGTCCCTTACCCGGACTCGCGGTCCTTTACCCGGACTCGCGGTCCTTTACCCGGACTCGCGGTCCTTTACCCGGACTCGCGGTCCTTTACCCGGACTCGCGATGGATCCATCCGGGTCGGGCCGGCGGGACTCAGAGCGGACCGACGCGGGTCTCCCCCGGATCCGGGACCCGGGTCGCCCGACGCCCGAGACGCCGGCAGGCACCGGCGAGCCAGCGAGCGTCGCGGAGCGCGCAGCCGTTGGTGTCGTTGTTGAAGAAGCAGTAGACATCCTCCGCGTCACGCCACTGCGCGACCAGACGATCCGCCCACGATTCGAGATCCCGCTGCCGGTAACAGCTGCGAGGACGCCCCCGGCCTCCGTGGAACCGCACGTAGGCCCAGTCGGCCGTGCGCCACGACGGCACGGCAACCGGGCCCCCGTCGGCCAGGCAGAGCGCCGCTCCTCTCGCTTCCAGCACACGCCGCACCGCCGTGACGAACCAGCTCTCGTGGCGTGGCTCGACGGCGACCCTCACCGAAGAAGGAAACGCGGCCAAGGCCGCGTCGAGGCGTTCGGCGTCGAGGTGCAGGGTGGGAGGGAACTGGAGGAGCACCGGACCCAGATGCTCGCCCAGAGCTGTGGCCCGCTCCATCAGCCGCGCCACGGGCTCGCCCGGTTCCTGCAAGCGACGGATGTGGGTCAGGTAGCGGCTGGCCTTCACCGCCACGACGAAGTCATCGGGCACACTGGCGGCCCACTTCTCGAAGGTCGAGCGCTCGGGCAGCCTGTAGAAGGCGTTGTTGACCTCCACGGCGGCGAACCGCTGCGCATAGAACGCCAGCCATCGTCCCGGTCCCATGGAGGCCGGGTAGAAGCGTGGTCGCCAGTGCGCGTAGTGCCAGCCGGAAGTCCCGATGGTCACCGCCATCGACCGGAGATCCTTGCACCGCGGCGCACATCTCTTCCAGACAGCGGGGTAAGGAAGGCAGCATGGCTGCCGTCACGGACGACCTCACCACGAACCGGCGCGCTGCACAGGCACAGCGGGATCCCCGACCGATTGGCGGCTACGCCAGGCTCCTCGCCATCTACGGGGGCACCTGCGCCGGCCTCGCGCTCCTGCTCCGACGCCGGGCGTGGCGACTCCCAGCGCTGGGTCCGATGGACCTCTTGCTCTACGGATTGGCAACGGAGCACTTGAGCCGGGTCCTGACCAAGGATTCGGTGACCTCCGTCCTCCGAACGCCCTTCACGCAGTTCGAGGGAGCAGCCGGTGAGGGCGAGGTCAACGAGGCTGTCGTCGGGCACGGCACCAAGCACGCGGTCGGAGAACTGCTCACCTGCCCGTTCTGCGCCGCCCAATGGGTGGCGACCGGGCTCTTCGCCGGCGCCGTGGCCGCGCCGGCGCTGACGCGTGCCGTCGTGTCGATCAGCGCAACGGCACGCATGAGCGACTTCCTGCAATTCCTCTATGCCTACGCCAGGCACGCCGCCGACTGAGCCGTGGGCCGAACCCTGGGCCGAACCCTGGCTCCACCAGCGTCGTCGCGCGGACACGATCCACAGAAGCATCCATCGTGATGTTTCACCCCGCGGGCGGGTGGTAACCAGCAGACGATGACGCGGTACGGCTACACGATGCTGTGCGAACAGTCCGGACCCAAGGAGCTGGTGGCGGACGTGGCCACAGCGGAGTCGGTCGGATTCGACTTCGCCGTCGTCTCGGACCACTACTTCCCGTGGCTCGACGCCATGGGTCATTCCCCGTACGCGTGGTCGGTGCTCGGCGCGGCGGCGCATGCCACGGACCGGATCGATCTCATGACCTATGTCACCTGCCCCATCAAGCGCTACCACCCGGCCGTGGTGGCGCAGAAGGCGGCGACGGTCGCTCTCCTGTCCGACGGGCGGTTCACACTCGGCCTCGGGGCGGGCGAGAACCTCAACGAGCACGTCACGGGCGGCGGTTGGCCCCCGGTCAACGTGCGGCATGCGATGCTGGAGGAGGCGGTCGACATCATCAGAGCGCTCTTCGAAGGCGACGACGTCTCGTACCGCGGTCGCTACTTCGACGTCGATTCGGCCAAGCTCTGGGACAGGCCCCCGGCGGCGCCGCCGATCGGGTTGGCGGCCTCGGGCGAGCAGTCCTGTCGGCTGGCGGCGCAGCGTGCCGAGGCGCTGATCGCCGTGGAACCCTCGGCAGAGCTCGTTGCACAGTTCGAGCGGGAGGGCGGGACGGGCAAACGGGTCATCGGGCAGCTCCCCGTCTGCTACGACACGGACAGGAACAGGGGCATCGAGCGCGCGCACGAGTTGTTCCGCTGGTTCGGCGGCGGTTGGAAGGTCAATGCGGAGCTCCCCGGACCGGCCGCCTTCGCGGCGGCGTCCAGTCACGTGCGCCCGGAGGACGTGGCGAAGTCGATCCCGTGCGGCAACGACGTCGACGAGGTGGCGGCAGCCGTACGGCGATACACCGATGCCGGTTTCACCGACGTGGCGCTGGTCCAGATCGGCGGGGAGGACCAGGGACCGTTCCTCCGTTGGGCCGCGGACTCGCTTCTTCCGGCCTTGCGGAGCTGAGTGGTGACGGGCCCCAGCGCAGTCCTCTTCGACATCGACGGGACGCTGGTCGACACCAATTACCTGCACACGTGGGCCTGGTGGCAGGCTCTGGCCGAGAACGGTCGCGAGGTGCCGATGGCCAGGCTGCACCGGCTCATCGGGAAGGGCGCACACGACCTTCTCAACGAGGTGGCGGACGGGCCGGACGAGCGGATCAGCCGGGCCCACAGCCGCTACTTCGCCCAGCACGGTGATCGCATACGGCCGCTGCCCGGAGCCCAGGACCTCGTGCGCAGGGTCCACGCCGCCGGCCACCTCGCCGTGCTCGTGACGTCGGCCGAGGAAGGCGAGCTCGAGCTGCTCCTCGAGCCTCTCGACTGCGCCGACGCGCTGGACGAGATAGTGCACGGCGAGTCCGTCGATGCGGCGAAGCCCGCGCCCGATCTCTATCACGAGGCGCTGGCGCGCACAGGCGTTCTGCCTTCACGCGCTGTCGCCCTGGGCGACACGGGGTGGGACGTCGAAGCCGCGCGCCGAGCAGGAATCACGTGCATGGCCGTGGAGACCGGCGGGGTTGCTGCCTGTGAGCTCTTCGCCGCCGGGGCTCATGCGGTCTACCGGTCGTGTGCACAGCTGCTCGAAGAGTACGAAGACAGTCTTCTGGCCAAGCTCTATTGACCTCGAGAAAGGAAACGGAACCATGACGGAAAGACTCGAGAACCAGACCATCGCGTTTCTGGTCGCCAACGAAGGCGTCGAGCAGGTCGAGCTGACCCGCCCCTGGGACGCGGTCGAGGAAGCCGGCGGGAAACCCGTGCTGGTGGCGCCTCGCGCCGGGACCGTGCAGGCGTTCAATCACCTCGACAAGGGTGACCGCTTCCGTGCTGACCTGAGCACCGAAGACCTCGATCTCGAGGTCGTGGCGGGCATCGTCCTCCCCGGCGGTGTGGCGAACCCCGACCAGCTCCGCATGGACGGGGCAGCCGTGCGATTCGTCGCGGCCTTCTTCGAAGCCGGGAAGCCCGCCGCTGTCGTCTGCCACGGTCCGTGGACGCTGATCGAAGCGGATGTCGTCCGCGGCCGGACCTTGACCTCGTGGCCGAGCCTTCACACCGACATCGTCAATGCCGGTGGGCGCTGGGTCGACCAGGAGGTCGTCGTGTGCACCCAGGGTCCGAACCGTCTCGTCACGAGTCGCAAGCCCGAGGACCTCGACGCCTTCTGTGCCGAGCTGGTCCGCAGCTTCTCGGCCGCACCGGTCGGCTAGGCCACCGATCCCGGAGACGGCCGGCGAGCAGGTGCCGCGTTCTCAGAGCCGGGCGAAGAACTCGGTGAGATGCCGGGACACTTCACCGGCATGGGTCACGATGCCGAGATGCCCTGCTCCGGGTACTTCGCGGTACTCGCAGCCCGGCATGGCGGTGGCGGCCTCGCGGGCATAACGCGGCGGCGAATCCACGTCGTGTTCGAAGGCGACGACGAGGCAGGGCACGCGCACCTCGGACCAGCGCGCGGTCCGCGCCGGGTCGGTGGACCAGGCCAACGCAGCCTCGTACTGACCGAGCCGGCCGGGGTTGGGCCACGGGGGGAGATCCCCGAGCACGGAGAGCCAGGAGCTGACGACGTCGGAGTCCTGGAGATCAGCGATGGGCAGGTAGCGCAGTGTCTCGGTGGCGTAGAAGAGCGGCGGCAGGTCGTAATCGAGCCGGGCCAGGTCACGCTCGACGGTCGTGATGGCGATCTCCCACGCCGTGGGCCGGTTGGCGCTGCCCATGAACGCGGCGCCTCGGACCCGCTCGGGGTGGTTGACGACGAGCGTCTCGGCGATCCACCCGCCCATGGAATGACCAGCGACATGGACCGGCTCGTCCCAGCCGAGGTGGTCGAGCACGGCGACGGCGTCGTCGGTCATCACGCTCACGCTGTAGGGCGCAGGCGGCGAGGACGACGGCGCCATACCGCGGTTGTCGTACGTTGCCACGGCGAAGCCTGCCGCGACGAGCGGCGGCACCAGCGAGACCTGCCAGGCGGCGGCGGGCTGGCCGCATCCCGCGACGAGAAGAAGTGGCTTGCCCCCACCCGTGACGTCGTATGCGATGACGGCCCCGTCGACCTCGACCTCAGGAATGGAGCACCTCCGAGAGCAGCTTCGGCGCCACGTTACGACCCGTCAACAAGACAGCGGTCGCACCGCCGCCCCCGGGGACGACGACGCCCGCCCGGAGCGCGGCGACTCCCACCGCTCCGGCTCCCTCGAGCACCAGCCCCATCTTGGTCGCCGAGAACGCCATGGCGGAGCGGATGTCGGCTTCGCTCACCGTCAGAACCTGCACGTGGTGGTCGAGCGCGATCCCGACGGTCACGGCACCGGGCTCGAGGTTTCCCGCCAAGCCGTCGGCCACGGTCGGCTCCACCTCGATCGGAACGATGCCGCCGGCACGCAGCGCTGCGCTCATCGAAGGCGAGGCCTCCGACTCCACCCCGACCACCCGCACCCCCGTCCCCTCCAGGCCGAGCACCATGCCGGACAACAGGCCCCCGCCGCCGCAGGGAACCACCACGGTGTCGACACCGGGCAGCTGCTCCACCAGCTCCCGGGCGATCGTCGACTGCCCGGCGATGACGTCCGGGTCGTTGTAGGGCGAGACATAACGGCTCCCCTCCCGCTCGGCCAGCTCGAGGGCGTGCGTCTCCGCCTCGCGATAGCCCTCGCCGTGAAGGACGAGACGCACGTCGAACTGCTGCAGCGCGGCCACCTTGGCCGCCGACGCGCCATTCGGGACGACGACGGTGACGCGGGCACCGAGCTCGGCGGCCGCGTAGGCGAGGCCGAGGCCGTGGTTGCCGGCGGAGGAGGCCACCACGGCCCGCCCCGGTTCGCTCCCGAGGGTGGCGGCCACTGCGGCCAGTCCGCCTCGCACCTTGAACGAGCCGGTCGGCTGCAGCGTCTCGAGCTTGGCCGACACGGTGGGGCCCAGCTGTGCCGTGCCCACGACCGGGGTGACGGCGAGGTGGCGCCGGACCGCCCTCCATGCTGCTTCCATGTGGGCGGGCCCCGGAAGCTCCACTTGCCGCATGTGATCAGTCTGGCCGCATCCGCGCCTGGCATGCTGAACGCCGTGCAGACCGGTATCCGCAGCGTCGACGCAGCCACGGTGCACGTCCACCAGGACGCGCCGGCCATGGCCCGCGCCGCAGCGACCGAAGCCCTGGAGGTGCTGCGGGCGGCCGTGGAGAGGCGCGGCGTCGCCCATGCGATGTTCGCGACGGGGAACTCACAGCTGGCTTTCGTGCGGGCCCTGGTCGAGGAGTCGACCGATGTGCCCTGGGCCCAAACGGTCGTCTTCCACATGGACGAGTACGTCGGCATCGGACCTGAACACCCGGCCGGGTTCCAACACTGGATCCGACGCCGGATCGTCGATCGCGCCCACCCGAAGGCGGCCTATTACGTCGAGGGGCTGGGCGATCCCGAAGCCGAATGCCGCCGCTACAGCAGCCTGTTGCGGGCGCACCCGCTCGACCTCTGCTGCCTCGGTATCGGGGAGAACGGGCATCTCGCCTTCAACGACCCGCCCGTGGCCGACTTCGCCGACCCCCGTGACGTCAAGGTGGTCGAGCTGGACCGGGCCTGCAGGATGCAACAGGTCAACGAGGGGCACTTCAGCGGGCTCGACGCCGTTCCCACGCATGCCATCACGGTGACGGTCCCGGCCCTGCTGCGGGCCAAGAGGGTGCTGGCCATCGTGCCCGAGGCCCGCAAGGCCGCACCGGTCCACGCCGCGCTGACCGGACCGATCGCCACCTCGTGCCCGGCTTCGGCCTTGCGGACGGCCGAGCACGCCACCATCCACCTCGATCGCGATTCTGCCGCCCTCCTCCCGGACTGAGCGCCGTCGGGAGGGCGTCTCGGCCCGGGCGCGCTCAGGCCGACCAGGGGGTGTGGCCGAGCCAGCGGTCGAGGAACGGCAACGCCTCGGCGCCGTGCCACTCGTGCCCACCGGTGAACACGTCGTGCACGAGGTGGTCCCCCGCGCCCACGTCGTCGTAGACCAGGCGGACGCGCCGCACCGATTCGGTGGCGGCCCCGAGGGGGAAGAGGTCGTCCTCGGTCCCCGTCTCGATCAGCATCGGCCGCGGGGCCACGAGCGCGCCGAGGTCTTCGTGTTCGAGGCGACCGAGCATGCCACCGAGTATCTGCGAGCCGCACATGTTCCACGGCATGGTGTGACTGACGGCCCACGACGAGAAGTAGCCGCTGACAACGCAGGCAGCCACACGTGGGTCGAGGGCGGCCGTGAACAACGTGACCGTTCCACCGTAGGAGATCCCGACCATTCCGAGGTGTTGCGGATGGACGAGCGGATGTTGCTCCAACACGTCGAGACAGCAGCGCAGATCCCAGATGTTCTGCGACAACGGGTTCCACCCGGCCATGGCGGCGTGGACGAGGTTGGTGTCGCAGGCGTAGTGGTCGTCGGGGTTCCAGTCCAGCCGCTCACCGAAACAGCGCAGGTCGGGCGCGAGGACCACGTAGCCGCGACGGGCCAATTGCAGCGCATAGTCGGCGTTCGGCATGTCGGTGTGCTCGAGCCCGACGACCTGGGACTTGCCGGGACCGTGCCCATGGCAGGCCAAGACGGCCGCTCCCGGCGGCGAATCGCGGCGCTGGTCGGGAACGAGCAGATATGCCGGCACCGACATGGAGTCCTCCGTGTCGAAGACCACCTTGTCCCGCCGATAGCCGTCGCACTCGGTCGACTCGAGGGTCTCGAAGTCGGGGGGCACCCGGGTGGGTTCGGGTCCGAGCAACTCGACCAGGCGGCGCCGGCGTCTCGCCAGCCAGGCCGGGAACGCCTCCGGGTCGGGGTCCTCCTCGGGGAGCGGATCCTCGTGCACGGTGGCGGCGAGCCGGACCATCCACTGGTACCAGGGCGAGTAGTTGCGAGCGGGCGGGGTGAGGACCGGTCCCCCGCTGTCGTCGTGCATGCCTGATCCCCTTCCTCGCTCCCGCCTTCCCGACGGTCGGCGCCGCGCCAAATGTAGGGCGGCAGCCGTCGGCGCGGACCGACGGTGGACGGCAATTGAGGACCCGGGGGTGCTCGGGCACAATTGGAGGGTGACTCCGGACACCGGCATCAGCGTGCTGCCGCTCTCTCCGACGGTCGGCGCCGAGATCGTGAACGTCGACATCTCGGTCCCCCTGGCTCCTGAGGTGATCGGCTCCATCCGAGAGGCGCTCAACACCCACCACGTCGTCTTCTTTCGGGATCAGTCGCTCGGCGCGGAGCAGCAGGCGGACTTCGCCCGCCAGTTCGGCACCGTGACCGAGGCCCACCCCGTTCTTCCCTCGATCGACGAGAGCCCCGAGGTCCTCGCCATCGACGGGAGGGTGGATCGGGCCAGTTGGTGGCACACCGATGTCACCTTCCTGGAGACGCCGGCCATGGGCTCGATCCTCTCCATGCTCGAAGCCCCCGAGGTGGGCGGCGACACCATGTGGGCCAGCCTCCAGGACGCCTACGAGGGTTTGGCGCCCGCCGTGCGCGAGCTGTGCGACAAGCTGATCGCGATCCATCACGACCCGTGGTTCGCGGCCGATGTCGCCGAGCGCGGCGGCTACGAGTGGGACGGCACCTGGCACGAGAAGCTGCTCCCGGCACTGCACCCCGTCGTGCGCACCCACCCCGAGACCGGCCGCAACGGTCTCTTCGTGAACCGCCAGTTCACCCGCGCCATCCTCGGTCTCTCCGACAACGAGAGCAGCGCCATCCTCGAGATGCTCTACCACCACTGTGTGAAGCCCGAGTACACCTGCCGCTTCCGCTGGCGAGCCGGATCGGTGGCCTTCTGGGACAATCGGGCCACGCTGCACTATGCCCTCGACGACTACGGCACGGCCGCCCGCTTCGCCCACCGGGTGACCCTGCAGGGCGACAAGCCCTTCGGCCCCGTCATGCCGCGGCCCCGCGGCTGAGCCGACCTGCCTCTCGACCGTGGCAGCACAGGGCCTCTGGGCCGACGTCGCCGTGGCCGCTGCGGCCTTCGCCGGGACGAACGTCGACAACTACGTCGTCACCACGACCATGGTGGCGGGTGCGCCGCTCGAGCGAGCGCACCGCATCGCCGCGGGGCAGGTCACCGGCTTCTGCGTGCTCGTGGCGGTATCGCTGGCCGGGGCCGCCGTACTGTTCGAGTTCTCGCCGGCCGTCGTCGGCCTCCTCGGGCTGGTCCCGCTGATCCTGGGTTTGCGCGGCCTCGCCGGCCTGCGGCGCGGTCACGGCGGCCACGAGACCGCTGAACGTCGGTCCGGCCAGGTCGGCAAGGACGGCGAGGACGACCAGATCCGATTGCCGCCGGAGCGGACAGGGAGGCGAGGGTTGCTCACGCGCCGGGCCGTGGGGCAGAGCTTCACCGCGGCCGCCGTCGTCACCATCGGTGCCGGGGGCGACAACCTGGCCGCCTACATCCCCCTCTTCCGGGTGGGTGGCGGCACCCGACTCGGCGTGGTGTCCGCCGTGTTCGTGCTCGGTGAGGTCGCGGTGACGGCCCTCGTGCTCTGGGCGGGGCGCCACCCACGGGCCAGGTCGGTCCTCGCCAGCACGGGGTCCCTGGCCGTACCGCTGCTGTTGTGTGCCGTCGGGGTCCTCGTCCTGGTGCAGGCGGGGACGTTCTCGTTGCTGTGAGCGGGAGGCGACGTCGTCCACCCGGAGTTGTCGGCGGGACCTTGCGGCGCCTCTCCACAACCCGCACACTCATTCCGTGCTGTCCGACGCCCCTGCCGGCCAGGTCGTGATCCTCAACGGCGCCCCCCGATCCGGGAAGTCCTCCATCGCCCGGGCGATCCAGGGGCACAGCGGTGCGATCTGGGTCAACCTCGGCGTCGACGCCTCGGTGGCGGCCACTCCGGCACAGTGGCGGCCGGGGCTCGGGTTGCGCCCCGGCGGCGAACGCCCCGACCTCGAGCCTGCGGTCGTGGCCCTGGCGACGGCGCTCTTCGACTCCATCGCCGCCCACGCGCGGCAGGGGTTGGCTGTCGTGGCGGACCTCGGACTGCACGACGACTACGCCGAGCCGCGCCGTCTTCGCGCCGAGGGCGCCCGGCGCTTGAGCGGGTTGCCCGTCCTCTTCGTGGGCGTCCGCTGCGCCGTCGACGTCATCTGGCAACGCCGGGCCGCCACGTGGGGCCAGCGCCGGGAGGAGGCCGATGCGGACCTGGCTCGTGCCGTCGGGCGCTGGCAGGAGGCCGTGCACATCGGCCACGTCTACGACTTGGAAGTCGACACGGGCGCGGCGACGCCCGAGGCCTGTGCGGCGAGCATCCTGGCGCGCCTCGCCACGGGACCGGCCGGCACGGCGCTGTGGGAGCCGGTTCGGGACTGAGCCACGCCCGGCGCTCGCCGGACCACCGCGCAATACTTCCCCGCCGGCGCTGGCCGGGCGGGGGCACGCCGTGCTTGACTCCTGGCGGACCGAGGGAGGGCCCATGGAGAACCTGCAGGGCAAGGTGGCCGTGATCACCGGCGGCGCCAGCGGCATCGGCAGGGCCGTGGCCAACCGCGCCGCCGACGAGGGGATGCGGATCGTGGTCGCCGACATCGAGAAGGGTCCCCTCGAGCAGGCCGGGCGCGAGCTGGCCTCGACGGGCGCCGAAGTGCTGGGCGTGGTCACCGACGTGTCGGACGCCGGCGCCGTCCGCGCCTTGCGCGACGCGGCCCTCGACCGCTTCGGTGCCGTCCATCTCGTCCACAACAATGCCGGCGTCGGCGTCGGTGGCCCGATCTGGGAGGTCTCCGAGGAGGACTGGCGCTGGATCCTCGGGGTGAACCTCTGGGGCGTCGTGCACGGCATCGCCACCTTCGTGCCCCTCCTGATGGAGCAGGGCGAGGGGCACGTCGTCAACACCGCTTCCATCGCCGGACTCGTCTCCGCCGGTTTCCTGGGTCCCTACAACGCGACGAAGCAAGCCGTGGTGGCCATTTCAGAGACCTTGGTCAAGGACCTCCAGGCGGTGGGCGCACCGGTCGGCGTGTCGGTCCTGTGCCCCGGTTTCGTGCAGACCCGCATCGCGGAGTCGGACCGCAACCGGCCCGGCAGCGCCACCGAGGCGGCGGCCGACGGCGCCACCGAGATGCGCGCGGCCGTCCAGAGCATGGTGGACGGGGGCATCCCTCCGGCCACGGTGGCAGACCGCGTGCTCGAAGCCGTGAAGAGCGACACCTTCTACGTCTTCACCCATCCCGAGCTCATGGGCGAGGTCGAGCGACGTTTCGCGGACATCATGCAGGGACGGCGGCCTTCACCGACGGCGATCGCCTGAGCAGCCGCCGGCGCCCGAGGCGGGTTCGGCGCCCGCTCGGGCACGGCTAACCCGAGGCGGACTTCGACGTCGCACCCGACCCGGCGCCGGAGCCCGACGCCAACCCCGGCAGCGGCTTGAAGGGTTGCACCGTCACCCAGCAGACGCCTTGCGGGCGATGGCTCTTCGGCATCTTGCACAGCGAGCCCGGCGGGTGGTTGTCGTGCACCGAGACCACCTGGTACTGGGTCGGCCCGTAGAACTTGTCCGGGCCGAACGTCCACACCGGCGAGAGCGTGCCCGGGTAGTTCGTGATCTTGGACATGGCCTCGACGAAGGTGCGCCGGTTGAGGTCCGGACCGGCGTTCTTGGC
>DAHUZK010000038.1 GCA_027306605.1 Acidimicrobiaceae bacterium | reverse complement strand
CAGAACTCGAGCATGCCCCGGTTGTGGGCCCGGGCCGTGCCGTACGCCAGGCCCAGGTCCCCCGAGTGCTCCCAGTCGTGCAGCCGACGGTTGTGGAAGGTGTTGAAGATCAGCTGGCTCCCGAATCCGAGCAGGTCGAGGGCCCGGCCCCGGTCCTCGGCGAGGAACGACCCGGTGGCGGCGAAGTTCTTCCTGAGCATGATCTCCTCGGCCTCGCCCGCCCGGTAGGACGGGGAGCGGTGCCGGTCGGCCAGGCGTCCGAACGCCGCCTCCAGGTCCCGCAGCTGCTCCTCCGGGTCGCCGGTCTGGCGCAGCTCGTTCCCGCCCGGGTAACTCAGCGGCTCGATCCGGTCCCGGATGGCCGGGTCGGCGT
The DNA here is from genome assembly GCA_027306605.1 of Acidimicrobiaceae bacterium. GTDB lineage: Bacteria > Actinomycetota > Acidimicrobiia > Acidimicrobiales > RAAP-2 > Bog-473. The sequence goes on along the minus strand of DAHUZK010000038.1, from coordinate 40,749 downwards.
GGTCGCGCAGCCACGTCGGCGTCTCCATGATGTGGGCGTCGGCGTCGTGGACGATCCGACCTTCCGAGTACGGCATGCCCCTCCCTTTCGCTGCTGACCGAGTATCGCGCCCTACGATGCCCCGGTGATCGCCGGGCTGCTCGAGGAGGTGGGCCTCCCGCCCGCGGCGGCCGACCGTGTCACGCTGGTCGGCCAGGAACGTCCCTTCTCGACCCCGTTCGCAGTGGTGGAAGCGGCCGCCTCGGTCCTGGGTGCCATCGGCGCGGCGGCCTCGCTCCTGTGGGAGGACCACGGTGGCCCCGCCCAGCCGGTCACGGTTCGTCGGGGCCATGCGGGCGCCTCGCTTGTCGGGTTCGCGCTCCAGCGCCTCGAGGAGGGAGAGACTCCTGCCGGTCCGGCGACGCGCGACCGCCCCCTGGTCGCGCTCTACGAGTGCCGCGACGGGCGCTGGGTGCACCTGCACGGCGAGTTCGCGCACCTGGCGGCCGCGACCTGCGCAGTGCTCGGCTGCGACCTCGACAGCCCGCGCCAGGCCATCGCCGAGTGCGTGGCGCGTTGGGACGGCCAGGACCTCGAGGATGCCCTGGCCGACGCCGGCACGTGCGGTGCCATGGCCCGATCAGCCGAAGAATGGTCGGCGCATCCCCAGGCACGCGCCGTCCGGGATCTCGGTCGTGTCAGCGTCGAGAAGATCGGGGACAGCCCACCCGAACCCGTGCCCCGCCTCGCCACCACGGCGGCATCGCCGTCCCGGCCGAGCTCCCCGGCGCCGTCCCGGCCCCTGGGTGGCGTGCGCGTCCTCGATCTGAGCCGGCTGCTGGCCGGACCGACCAACGGCCGGACCCTGGCCGAGCACGGAGCGGAGGTGCTGCTGGTGAACTCTCGGCGGTTGTCGAACGTCCCGGCGTTCGTGATGGACACGAGTCACGGGAAGCGCTCCTGCTGCATCGAGCTCGACGATCCGCACGGGGTGGCGGTGTTGCGCGCTCTGGCGGCGACCGCCGACGTCTTCAGCCAGAGCTACCGGGGCGGCTCGCTCGAGCGGCGGGGCTTCGGGCCGGAGGCATTGGCCCAACTTCGGCCCGGCATCGTGGTGGTGACCATCAACTGCTATGGGGATGCGGGACCGTGGCGGCTGCGGCCCGGGTGGGAGCAGATGGCGCAGACCGTGTCCGGGCTGGCTGTCGGGCAGGGCGGCCGGGATCACCCTGCGCTCCTCCCCGCGGCGGCGTGCGACTACACCACGGGCTACCTGGCCGCGCTCGGGACGATGGCGTCGCTCCGACGACGGGCACGCGAGGGTGGGAGCTACCACGTTCGCGTGTCGCTGTGTCAGACGGCCGCCTGGCTCGCCACCACGCACGAGACGGGGTCAGGTGAGGCCACCGTCACGGGCTTCGGTGACGTCGACTCGTACCTGACGACGAGCGACACCCCCTACGGCCGCCTGCGCCACCTGTCCCCTGCAGCCCAGATGCCCGTCACGCCGGCCCGCTGGGAGAGCCCCACGTCACCCGTCGGCTGGCATCCGCCGATGTGGAGGAGCGGTATGGCCACGGCCTGATCCGGATCTGACGACCCGTCAGGTCGGGGGTCCCAGCTTCGCTACGCTCCCGGGCGATGGATCTGCGTGACCGCCCCGAGGACGTGGCGTTCCGCCAGGAGATCCGCCGGTTCCTCGCCGAGCACCTGGTCGGCGAATTCTCCGACCTGGGCGGGCGGGGCGGATCGGGCGACGAGACCTTCGGGTTCCCGGTCAGACGCCGTTGGGAGAAGGTGCTGGCAGAAGGCGGGTGGACCTGTCTGGGCTGGCCGGTCGAGCACGGTGGGCGGGGCGCCACGATGACCGAGCAGGTGATCTTCAACGAGGAGTACGCCCGGGCGGCAGCGCCGGGCCGGGTCAACGTGATGGGTGAGGGACTGCTCGGTCCGACCCTCATCCACTACGGGACGCCGGAGCAGCAGGCACGGTTCCTGCCACCCATCCGGAAGGGCGACGAGCTGTGGTGCCAGGGCTATTCGGAGCCCGATGCCGGGAGCGACCTGGCCAACGTCAAGACGCGGGCGGTGCGCGACGGCGACCACTGGGTGATCACCGGACAGAAAGTGTGGACGTCGCTGGCCCATCAGGCGGACTGGTGCTTCGTGGTCTGCCGGACCGATCCCGAGTCGGTACGGCACAAGGGATTGTCCTATCTGCTGGTGCCGATGGACCAGCCCGGCATCGAGGTGCGCCCGATCATGCAGCTCACGCGCACCAGCGAGTTCAACGAAGTCTTCTTCGACGGAGCCCGCACGGCGGCGGAGAACGTCGTGGGCGGGGTGGGGGACGGCTGGCGGGTCGCGCTGGCCACGCTCGCCTTCGAGCGCGGAGTGGCCCTGCTCGGGCACCAGCTCAGCTTCCGGCGCGAACTCGACGGTCTGGTCGCCCTGGCCGAGAGGAACGGCCGGGCCGACCATCCCGTGGTGCGCCAGCGGCTGGCCCAGGCCCACATCGAGCTGACGATCATGCGCTACAACACACTGCGGTCGCTCTCGGGGGTGGACGGCCCGGTCGCCCCGCCCGAGGCGTCCATCGCCAAGCTCTACTGGGGGAGCTGGCACCGCCGGCTCGGCGAGCTGGCGATGGCCGTGCGCGGGCCATCGGCGACGGTCCTCGACGAGAACGAGGACTACGGCCTGGACGACCTGCAGCGGTCCTTCCTCTTCGCGCGTGCGGAGACGATCTACGGCGGCTCGAACCAGATCCAACGCAACATCATCGGCGAGCGGGTCCTGGGTCTGCCGCCCGAGCCGAAAGGGGTGGCGTGAGCACGAGCCTGAACGCCGCGTTCGAGCCGCCGCCGCCTCCGCCGCCGCCGGGCGGCCACGGACTCCTGGAGGAGAAGGTCGTGATCGTCACGGCGGCGGCCGGAACCGGCATCGGCTCGGCGACAGCCCGGCGCTGTCTCGAGGAGGGTGCGTCCGTCGTCGTCTCCGACGCCCACGAGCGGCGACTGTCCGAGACGGCCGCTGCGCTGGCGGCCGACGCCGGTGGGGAGCGGGTGCACGCCATCACATGCGACGTCCGCGACGAAGAGCAGGTCGGTGCGCTCTACGACGGGACCATCGGCCGGTTCGGGCGAATCGACGTGGCCATCCACAACGCGGGGCTCGGCGGCACCGTCCCTCTGGTGGAGATGACCGACGAGCAATGGTCCACCGTGCTCGACATCACCCTGACCGGAACCTTCCGCTGCACGCGTGCCGCCCTGGCCCGCATGCTGCCCCGGCGCTCGGGTGTCGTCGTCAACAACGCCTCTGTGCTCGGCTGGCGGGCCCAGCCGGGACAGGCCCACTACGCAGCGGCCAAGGCCGGCGTGATGGCGCTGACCCGCTGCGCGGCCGCCGAGGCCGCACCGGCAGGGGTCAGGGTCAACGCCGTGTCCCCGAGCCTGGCCGAGCATCCCTTCCTCAACCGGGCCATTCCCGATGAGGACCTGGCGGTCCTGCGGCGACGCGAACTGTTCGGGCGGGGCGCCGAGACATGGGAGGTCGCCAACGTCATCGTGTTCCTGGCCAGCGACTACGCGTCCTACCTCTCCGGAGAGGTGCTCTCGGTGAGCAGCCAGCACCCGTGACCGACCAGGAGGACCCGCGGGCCGACGAGACGTGGGGCACGGTGCCGAGGCTCGTCGACGACGCCTCCCGCCGCCACGGCGAGATCGAAGCCCTCGTGGACGGCGCGATGCGCCTGACCTACGCCGAGCTCGCGCCGGAGGTCGATCGCTACGCCCGCGGGTTCGTGGCGGGCGGCGTCGCCGTGGGGGACCGGGTGGCGATCTGGGCCCCCAATTGTGCCGAGTGGATGTTGGCGGCGCTCGGCCTGCTCAGGGCGGGCGGCGTGCTCGTGCCGATGAACACCCGCTTCAAGGGCGCCGAGGCTGCCTACATCCTCCGCAGTTCGGGCGCCGTCATGCTGGCCACGGTCCGCGGGTTCCTCGGCACCGACTACCCGGCCATGGTCGAGGACGAGGACACGGGAGCGCTGTCCAGGACCGTGTTGCTCAAGGGCGAGATCGGAGACGCGTCCGGAGCGAACGTCATGGGCCTCGCGGAGTTCTTGTCGGAGGGCGAGGGCATCGACCCCGCAGAGACCAGGGCCCGGGCCGCCTCCGTGCGGCCCAACGACATCTCCGACCTGATCTTCACGTCGGGAACGACCGGTTCCCCGAAGGGCGCCGCCACCACGCACGCACAGACGCTGCGCACGTTCGGGACTTGGGCCTCGATCGTCGGCCTCCGCGCGGGCGACCGCTACCTCGTCGTCAACCCCTTCTTCCACACGTTCGGCTACAAGGCCGGCATCCTCGCCTGCCTGATGGCGGGCGCGACCGTGGTCCCCGAGCCGGTGTTCGACGCCGATGCGGTCATGCGGCGTATCGAGGCCGAGCGCATCACCGTGCTGCCCGGGCCGCCCACGCTGTACCAGACGCTGCTGGCCGATCCGAGCCGGACCGAGCACGACCTGTCGTCCCTCCGCCTCGGTGTCACCGGCGCCGCCGTCGTTCCGGTCGAGCTGGTGCACGCCATGCGGGACGAGCTCGGCTTCGGGACCGTCCTCACGGCGTACGGGCTGACGGAGTCGTGCGGAACGGTGACCATGTGCCGGCGCAGCGACCCCCCCGAGGTCATCGCCGGCACGTCCGGGAGGGCCATACCGGGCCTCGAAGTGCGCGCCGTGGTGGACGGTGAGGAGGTGGCCCCCGGCGAACCCGGCGAGATCGTGGTGCGGGGCTACACGGTGATGACGGGGTACTGGGGCGACGAGAGAGCCACCGCCGAGGCGATCGACGCCGACGGATGGCTGCACACCGGCGACGTCGGCGTCATGGACGACACCGGCAACGTGACCATCACCGATCGGGTGAAGGACATGTACGTGGTCGGCGGGTTCAACGCGTACCCGGCGGAGATCGAAGCGATGCTGCGCGGACACGAGGCGGTGGCTCAGGTCGCCGTCGTGGGAGTGCCCGACGAACGGATGGGCGAAGTCGGGTGCGCCTACGTGGTCCCGGCGGCGGGCGTGACGAAGGACGAGCTGGACGAGACCGGTCGGGCCATCCTCGGCTGGTCGCGCGGGGTGATGGCCAACTACAAAGTTCCCCGCGGCGTGGTGTTCGTCGAGGAGCTGCCGTTGAACGCCGGCGGAAAGGTACTCAAGCGCGAGCTGCGGCGACGCCACGAAGAGGGCGCCGACCACGTGGTGACCAACGAGAGGAGCAGGTAAGTGCGAGGCATCGTCTACACGGGTGAGGGGGTGGAGGTCACCGACGCGCTCGAGGTGCGCGGTCCGGGACCCAACGAGGTGCAGGTGCGGATGCAGGCGGCAGGCGTGTGTCATTCCGACCTCTCGGTGATCGACGGGACGATCCCGTTCCCGGCGCCGGCCGTCCTGGGCCACGAGGGCGCCGGGGTGGTGGAGGCCGTGGGCGACGCTGTGCGCTCGGTCAAGCCCGGTGACCACGTCGTGATCGCCACCTTGGCCAGCTGCGGCGCCTGCCGGGCGTGCAGCACCGGGCACCCGACCATGTGCAAGAGCTCGCTCGGGAACATCTCGACGCCGTTCACCTTCAAGGGGGAGCCGGCGTCGAACTTCGCTGCTGCGTCTGTCTTCTCGGAGGTGACGATCGTCAGCGAGGTCCAGGCGGTACGGATCCCCAAGGACGTTCCGCTGTCGTCGGCCTGCCTCATCGGATGCGGCGTGCTCACCGGTGTGGGCGCAGTGCTCAACCGGGCCAAGGTGCGCCCGGGGGAGACGGCCGCCGTCTTCGGGGTGGGGGGCGTCGGTCTCAACGTGATCCAGGGGCTCCGCATCGCCGGGGCGACTCGGATCGTCGCGGTGGACACGGTGGCAGGGAAGGAGGAGCTCGGCCGGCAGTTCGGCGCCACCCACTTCGTCGATGCGAGCAGCGGCGACGCGGCCGCGGCAGTGCGCGACCTCGTCCCGGCCAATCGGGAGTCGGCCGCCGGAGCCCTCTTCCCCTTGGGCGGCGTGACCTGGGCCTTCGACTGCGTGGGGCATCCGGGCGTTCTCCGCAGCGCCCTCGATTGCCTCGACTGGGGCGGGACGGCGGTGGCGATCGGCATTCCCCCCCGAGGGACCGAGGTCCCGGTCGACGTCAACGCTCTGGCCTATGTCGACCGCGGCCTGATCGGCTGCCGGTACGGTTCGGCCCGCCCCCACCACGACATCCCCCTGATGGTCGACTTCTACCAGGCAGGGCTCCTCATGCTCGACGAACTGGTCTCGCTCACCAGGCCGCTCGAGCGCTTCGGCGAGGTCGTCGACGAGATGCATGCAGGGCGCGTCGCACGCGGCGTGCTGATGTTCGACTAGAAACGGGCTCATGCAAATGAAGTCGATGGCGGGAGCGCGGGCGTGAAGGGAGTCATCCTCGCGGGAGGGACGGGCTCTCGCCTGTATCCGCTCACGCGTATTACCAACAAGCACTTACTACCCATCTACGACCGACCGATGATCGCTTGGTCCATAGAGGCCGTCGTGTCCAGCGGGATCGACGAGATCATGCTCGTCACCGGGGGCACCCATGCCGGTGAATTCCTCCGCTTGCTCGGCAACGGCCACGCGTACGGGATCAAGCAGCTGTCCTACGCCTATCAGGAGAACGCTGGCGGCATCGCGGAGGCCCTCGGGCTGGCTTCGCAGTTCGCCGAGGGCGGTCCGATCCTGGTCATGCTGGCAGACAACATCGTCGAACACTCCATCAAGCCGATGGTGGACGCGTTCCGGGCGGACCCCACCGGCGCCCGCATCCTTCTCTCGAAGGTGCAGGAGCCCGAGCATCTGCGCCACCTCGGCGTGCCGGTCTTCGGCGACGACGGCCGGGTGGTTCACATCGAGGAAAAGCCGACCGAGCCGGCGTCCCAGTACTGCGTGACCGGCATCTACTGCTACGAGGCCGACGTCTTCGACATCATCGGGGATCTCGTACCATCGGGCCGCGGGGAACTCGAGATCACGGACGTCAACAACCACTACGTGGCGAAGTGCCAGATGGCGCACGACGTGCAGGAGGGGTTCTGGGGCGACGCAGGCGAATCGATCGAGGCCTATTACGCGGTGAACGACTTCGTGCGGCAGAACGGCGCGAACCGCTCATAGCGAAGAAGGTTTGTTCTCCTGAGTGCTTCGTGGATCGGGTACGTGCTGATCCGCCGCTGCCGTCGTCGTCATCGGTGCGAACGACACCGTCCCGGCCTCGGCGTACCGATGATTCCGGTCTGGAATACCACTCGGCCTAGCCTGATCAGGTGCCGAGTCTTCTGGAGCTCGAAGGGCTGCGCCGCACCTACGGGTCACTGACCGCGCTCGACGGTCTCTCCTTCAGCGTCCCGTCGGGCCATGTCGTCGGCTTCCTCGGACCCAATGGAGCGGGCAAGACGACTGCGATGCGCGCCATCTTCGGTCTCACCGACCTTGACGCCGGGAGCGTGCGATGGAACGGATCGCCGGTGCGCCAAGCAGAGCGGCGTCGATTCGGTTACATGCCCGAAGAACGGGGGCTCTATCCGGGCATGCTCGTCGGTGAACAGCTCGAGTATCTGGGTCGACTGCACGGCCTTTCAGCTCCCGCCGCAGCGGCGGCCGCACGGGCGTGGTTGGACCGACTCGACATCGGCGACCGGATGGAAAGCAAGGTGGAAACGCTGTCGCACGGGAACCAGCAGCGCGTGCAGCTGGCCGCAGCACTCGTGCACGAACCCGAACTGCTCGTCCTCGACGAGCCGCTGGCCGGGCTGGACCCGGCTGGGATCGACGCCATCGGGCAGGTGCTGGTGGATCAGGCCCGGGCCGGTTGTTGCGTGCTCTTCTCGAGTCACCAGCTCGACCTGGTCGAGGACCTCTGCGAGCAGGTCACGATCATCGACCATGGACGCCTGGTCGTCTCGGGCACCGTGGACGAGCTGGCAACCAGTGGCGCCCGGCGCCTGGTGGTGCGCGTCGAAGGCGACCGTGACGCTGCCTTCGCGGGAGGGATTCCGGGGGTGGCGGTGTCGGAGGTCTCTGCGGGACAGGCTCGGCTGATCCTCGACGGGTCGGTCGACAGCGACACGGTGTTGCGAGCGGCCATGACGGCCGGTCGCGTCACGGAGTTCTCCTTCGAGCGTCGCCGCCTGTCCGAGGTCTTCCGGGAGGCCGTGGCATGAAGTTCGTCTTCATCGGGCTGATACTGGCTGTCGCCATCGCAGCGCGCGTCCTCCTCTACCGCCGGCGACAACGTCGGAAGGCGACCGGGGTCGTCGGGCAGGGAGGACCAGCCTCTGTTGGGGAGCAAGAGCCTCAGCGTGAGCACCGACGGTTGAGCAGCGCCTTGAGCGGCGTCCTGGGCGATGCCGGCCTGGTGGCAAAGCGCGAGATCCGCGAGCGAGTGCGCGGCCGCATCTTCCGCATCGGGACAGTCGTGATATTGCTGGCGGTCGGGGCCGCCATCGTCATTCCCGCCGTCGGCAAGGGGTCGTCGGCGCCGGCGCAGAAGGTCGCCATCGTCGGCACCGACGGATCGGGTGTCTCCTCGCTGCTCGGCGAGGCCGCGGCAAGGGTGGGCACGAAGGTCGACGTGGTCCCCGAGGCCTCCTTGGCGTCGGCCAAGAGCGCCTTGCGTTCCGGAGCCGTCGACATCGTCGTGGACGGGGACAGGCGGGTGTTGGTCAACGGCCCGCTCGATTCGAACAACACCGCGTCGCAGACCTCCGCTCTGGCGCAGTCGGTCGCGGCAGCGCTGGGCATCGCCCAGGCCTACAGGGCCGCCGGGCTGACGCCCGGGCAGGTGGCGCAGTTGAGCCAGGCCCGGCCCGTACCGGTGCAATCGCTCCAACCCACGACCAAGAGCACGGTCAAGACAACGTCGGTGATCGGGCTCGTGCTGTTGTTCCTGATGCTCACGCAATACAACACCTGGATCATGACCGGCGTCATGCAGGAGAAGGCAAGCCGGGTCGTCGAGGTGCTGCTCGCTGCCGTCCGGCCCTTGCAGCTCCTGGGCGGCAAGGTGCTCGGGATCGGGCTGGTCGCCATGGGCCAGGCAGCCTTGATCGTTGTGTTCGCACTGGTGGTGGCGGCTGCCGTCGGCAGCGACATCCTGCACGGGACGGCACCCCTGGTCTTGGCCAGCGAGCTGCTCTGGCTCGTCCTCGGGTATGCCTTCTACTGCTGGGTCTACGCCGCCGCCGGTTCGATGGCGGAGCGTCAGGACCAGGTCCAGACCCTGGCGCTGCCACTGACGCTCCCGATCGTCGTCGCCTATGTCCTGGCCATCACGGCCGCCAGCAGCGGAAGCGCCAATCTCTTCTTCGAGGTCCTCGCCTATCTGCCCCCGACGGCGCCGTTCGCCATGCCGGTACTGGTGGGCCTCGATCTGGTCAGCTGGTGGCAGTTCGTCATATCAGTCGCGCTGGCCATCGGGGGCACCGTTTGCGTGGCGCTCCTCGCGGAACGGGTCTATCGGCGGGCCGTGCTGCGCTCGGGACAGCGCGTCCGCCTCCACGAGTTGCGTGACCGACGCCAGACCCGCCCGGCCGCTCCCTGAGGGTGAAGCCCCGCCCTGGACGGCGAACCGGCTGATGATTCAGTGCGGCGGCGGCTCGGCCGGTACGTCGAGCCTCGCCCTGCGCACGCTCTCGGCGACGCCGGTTCCGTCCAGTCCGAGGCTGGTCAGGATGTCATCTGCTTTCCCCTGCGCCAGATACTGGCGGGGCACCCCCAGGATACGGATCGCCGGCAGCGGCAACGACTCCGACTCCACGTGCGCCGCCATCGCCTCGACCAGGAAGGCGCCCGCGCCACCGTGACGGACACCGTCCTCCACCGTGACGACCAGCCGGTGCCGTGCCGCGTCGGCCAGCATGGCCACGTCGGGGGGCGAGACGACTCGCACGTCCCACACGGTGGACTCCACCCCGTGGGCGGCCAGTTCCTCGGCGGCAGCCAGGCACGAGCCCACGGCCTTGCCCACGGCGAGCAGGCACACCGACCCGTCGCCCTCGCGGAGGCGCCGCGCCTCGAGACCTGAACCGACGTCGGACGGATCGACATGGCGTGGCGCGGTCTTGGGCATCCGGATGGTCGACGGACCCGACAGTTCGAGTGCGGCTCGCAGCATCGGTTCGACCTCTTCGGCGGACGACGGTGCGAACACCGTCATGCCAGGAATTGAGAGTGCCAACGAGATGTCGAGGATGCCGTGGTGGCTCGGACCGTCGTCGCCCGTGATCCCGGCGCGGTCCAACACGAACACGACCGGGCATCCGTGCAGACCCACGTCGAGATTGGCCTGATCGAAAGCGCGTGAGAAGAATGTCGAGTACACCGCAACGACCGGGCGCAGACCGGCCATCGCCATCCCGGCCGCAGCCGTCACTTCGTGCTGCTCGGCGATCCCGACGTCGAAGAAGCGGTCCGGGAACCTCGCTTGGAAGGGCAGGAGGCCGGTCGGCCCGGGCATGGCCGCGGTCAGAGCCACCACCCGCTGGTCCTCCTCGGCGGCTGCCAGCAAAGCCCGCGAAAAGGCATCGGTGTAGGTCGCGGCCCGCTGCGGAAGGCCGTCCACCTCTGTCTCGGGCACCGACCCCGGCACGGCGACGCCCCCGCTGTCGGATCCGGCCGACCCTCCGACCGCCAGACCGGCTGAACTCCCCACCGTGTTCTCGAGCACCACCGGTGGCGTCGCTTTCACGTCGTGCAGGCGCTGGACCTCGTCCTCCTCCGCCGGCGCATAGCCGCGGCCCTTTTGGGTCAGCACGTGCACGACGATGGGCCCGTCCCACTCGGCGGCGTGCGTGAATGCCTGCTCCATGTGCTCGATGTCGTGCCCGTCGATGGGTCCGGCGTAGCGCACCCCCAGTGCCTCGAAGAAGGTGTGCGGGGCCACCATCTCGCGGATGGCGCTGGTCACCGAGTGGACGCTGGAATAGGCCAGCCCACCGAAGGCCGGCAGCTCCCTCAGCCGTATGCGCAACCGTTCCCGGGCCGCCATGTACGTGGGGTTGAGCCGAAGCGAGGTCAGCGACTGCGAGAGCTGCGACACGGTCGGGGCATAGGACCGTCCATTGTCGTTCAGGACGATGACCACCCGGCGACCCGAGTGCCCGAGATTGTTCAGCGCCTCGTAGGCCATCCCGCCGGTCAGCGCGCCGTCGCCGACGACGGCCACCACCCGTCGTTCGCCGTCGATCTCCCTCAGGGCGAAACCCGAGGCGATCCCGTGCGCGTACGACAGCGCCGTCGACGCATGGCTGTTCTCGATCCAGTCGTGCTCGGACTCGGCTCGGTTCGGGTACCCGCTCATGCCCCCGGCCATGCGCAGGTTCTTGAAGCCGTACCGCCGGCCGGTCAGGAGCTTGTGCACGTAGGCCTGATGGCCCGTGTCCCAGAGGATGACGTCGCGGGGCGAGTCGAAGACCCGGTGCAGGGCGAGCGTCAGCTCCACCGCGCCCAGGTTCGACCCGAGATGCCCGCCCGTCGTCGTCACGGTCTCGACGATGAACGTCCGGATCTCGGCGCAGAGCTGCTCGAGCTCCTCGTGGCTGAGGTCCTTGACGTCGGCGGGCGTCTCGATACGCGGCAAGAGCATGGTGGTCCCCCCACGCTACCCGCTGGGCCCGTCCGCAGAGCGGCGTACGGGGCTCAGCAGCGTGCATCCGGCCACGGCGAAAGCGGCCACCGCCAGCACCTGCAGGCCCCGTGCCGGTCCGAGGGTCTGCGAGATCCAGCCGACGATCGGGGCGCCGGCCACCCAGCCCACGTATCCGGCGGCCGTGAAGGCACCGACGGCGCTCACGACCTGGCTCGCCTGCTTGCTCACCGTGCTCATCACCAAGGGCCAGAACAGGGAAGCCCCGCCGGCGCCCAGTGCCAGGCCGAGGGCCGCCAGCCCCGACAGCGACGTGAGGGACTCGAGGAGGATGCCGCCGCCGGCCACGCAGCCGCCGACGATCAGCGCCCGACGGCTTCCCAGCCGTCCCAGCAGCGGGCCGCCCGCGCCACGGGTCGTGGCCGCCACCGCCTGCCCCACCACGTACGCACCCGCGCCGAGCAAGACCCCTGTCGCCAGGTGGTTCCTCAGGTACAGCACGCCCCACGTGTCCACCCCACCCTCGGTGATCTCGGCCAGGGCGAACACGAGCAGCAGCAGCAGCAAACCCTCGCGTCGCAATCGACGCAGGGGGTGTGACGTCTCCGGTCCGGCGGCATCGGGTGAGGCCGCCGCGAGGGGCGTGCCGGAATCGGATGCGGCGGCCCACACCCCGACGCCCAGGGCGACGAGGGCGATGCCTGGCCAGATCCAGCGCCAGTTCACGCCGGCATGGATCAGCAGCCCGGCGACGGCGGCCCCGGCCAGCGCCCCGGAGTTGAACAGCGCGTGCAGCCGCACGAGGACGGAGGGATGGTCGACCAGGCGGTGCGAGGCCTCGGCGTTCATCGCCGTGTCGATGGCGCCTCCGGCCACCTCGGTCACGACCAGCACGACGGCGAACGCCCACTTCTGGTGCATGAGGGCCAGGACGCACAACAGGACGGACCAGGCGATCATCGCCAGCCAAAGCAGGCGACGCGCCCCGACCCGGTCGCAGTAGTGCGCCATCACGGCGCTCGACGCACCGGCCACGGCGATGGCCACCGCCAACAGGAGGCCGAGCTGGGCGTCGTCGAGGGCGAAGGCGCGCTGGATGTCGAACAGCATCACGGCCCAGCTTCCCCAGAAGAGGCCGAAGGTGGCGAAGGCCGCGACCACCGGTCCTGCGCCGGCGAGGAGTCGTGGGCGCCCGGCCGAGATCGGGGCGGGCGAGGTGCTCAGGGCGTGCCCGATTTGGCCAGGAACGTGGCCCGGTCGACGACGACGCGGGTGACCCGGCCGGCGCCCACGAGCCCACCACCGTCGTCCTCGAGCCGGGCAGCCGACACGGTGAAGACGAGTCGGCGTCCCTCGACCTTGACCAGCGTTGCCTCGGCCAGCACGACCGATCCGATCGCCACGGGGGCGAGATGGTCGAATTGCACCCGGGTGGCCACGCTCGACTGGGTCTCCATCAGATGACCGTCGGTGGCACGGCAGGTCGCCTCCTCGCAGAGAGCGATGAGGCGGGGCGTGGCGAGCACCGGCACGTCGCCCGAGCGGAAGTGGTCGGCGGTGTCGTCGTCGGCGACGGTGAGCTCGAGCTGGGCGCTCAGCCCGGCGTGCGGCCCGTGACCGGCTGCGGCCCCGGTGCTGGAGGATGGATCGCCGGGCACGACGATTACGATACCGCCGTGCCCGACACCGCCCTCATCGAACCTGACGTGCTCGAACGCGTGCTCTCCTCCGCCTTGGCCGGCGGGGGAGACATGGCCGAGGTCTTCGCCGAGGACGCGGTCACGGCGGGCGCCATGCTCGACGATCGCAAGATCGAGGAGTTGTCGTCCGGCCGCTCACGAGGGGCCGGGATCCGGGTGGTCGACGGCGAGACGACCGGGTTCGCTCACACGGCCGACCTGTCAGAGGCGGGGCTCCTGGCGGCTGCTCGTGCCGCTGCCGCGGTGGCCCGTCAGGGCGACGGTGGCGTGCGCACCGTGGCGCTCGAGCCCTTGGCGGCGCACGGCCGGGGCGACCGCACCCCACCCGACAGAGTCGACAAGGGGCGCAAGCTCGAGCTCCTGACCCGGGCCGACGATGCAGCCCGGTCGGCCGGCGGAGCCATCGGGCAGGTGATGGTCGGATGCGGGGACAGCCGGCGCCGCGTCCTCATCGCCAACTCCGAGGGCCTCTTCGCCCAGGACGACCAGATCCGGACGCGTTTCAACGTGACGTGCGTGGCCAACGGCGACACCGGGATGCAGACGGGTTACGAGTCGTTGGCCCGCACCGAAGGGTACGAGATCTTCGAACGTCATCGGGTGGAGGATCTGGCACGGGTGGCGGCGACGCGGGCCTTGACGAAACTGTCGGCGCGCCCGGCACCTTCGGGTGAGGTGCCGATCGTGCTGGCCGGGGGCAGTGGCGGCATCCTCTTCCACGAGGCCTGCGGCCACGGGCTCGAGGCGGACCACATCGTGAAGAATGCGTCCGTCTACACCGGTCGCGTCGGTGAGGCAGTGGCGAGCCCCCTGGTGACCCTCGTGGACGACGGTACCGTCCTCGGAGAGTGGGGCAACTTCGCCGTCGACGACGAAGGGCATGAGCCGGCACGAAACGTCCTGATCGAGAACGGGGTGCTGACCGATTACATGTGGGACTGGCTGCGGGCTCGCAAAGAGGGCCGCACGTCGTCGGGAAACGGCCGTCGCCAGAGCTATCAGCACCTGCCGATGGTGCGCATGACGAACACCTATCTGTTGGCCGGCCAGGAGGATCCCGACGAGATCATCGCCCAGACGCCCTCTGGTGTCTACGTGAAGAAGCTCGGTGGTGGACAGGTCAACACCGCGACGGGCGACTTCGTCTTCGGGACGACCGAGGCCTACCTGATCGAGAACGGTCGCATCACCGAACCGTTGCGCGACGCCAATCTGATCGGGAACGGGCCGGAGGTGCTGCGTCGTATCGATGCGGTGGCCACCGACTTCGACATGACGCCGGGCACGTGCGGCAAGGACGGCCAGAGCGTGCCGGTCGGGTGCGGGCAGGCGACCCTGCGCATCACCGGCGTCACCCTCGGCGGCACCGCGTGAGCGACGACCTGCAGAGCCTGGCGGATTCGGTCGTCGCCCAGGCCGGGCCGGGCGAGGGCCTGGAGGTCTATGTGACGCGCGGGACCGACACCGAGGTGCGTGCCTACGAGGGCGAGGTGGAGTCACTCACGTCGGCCGACTCGTCCGGTGTGGGTATCCGTGTGCTCCTCCGTGGTGGCGAGGATTCCGGCAGCCAGGTCGGATTTGCGTGGGCCGGCTCGCTCGATCCGGCGGTCATAGCAGCGACCTTGGCCGACGCCCGCGACAATGCCCGATTCGCGACGCCTGATCCCGATGTGGTGCTGGCCGAGCCCGACGGCGTGCACGCGGTGGAGCTGGACCTCTGGGACGACGGGGTCACGTCGACGCCGATCGAGAAGAAGGTGGCCTTGGCGGTCGAACTCGAGCGTGCGACCCGTGGAGCGGACCCGCGGGTGCGCCAGGTGTCCTCCGCCGACTACAGCGACAGTCGCGTGGAGGTGGCGCTGGCCACGACGACGGGAATCTCGTCGTTCCGCCGGAGGACCAACGCGTTCCTGTCGGTCGACGCGATCGTCGGCGAGGGGGCGGACACGCAGACGGGCGCCGGCTTCACTGTCGCGCGCGGCCCGGGTGGTCTGGTGCCCGACGAGGCCATGGACGACGCGGTCCTCCGGGCAACGCGGATGATCGGTGCGCAGAAGGCACGCTCGGCACACTGCACGGTGGTCTTCGACCCTCGCGTCGTGTCGACGTTGCTCAGCGTGGTGGCCAGCGCGCTGTCGGGCGAGGCGGTCGTGAAGGGCCGCTCCTTCTTCGCCGGCCGCATCGGTGAGTCGGTGGCCGCTTCGAGCATTACGCTTGTCGATGACCCGACGGACGCCAGGGCGTACGGTGCGGCGTCACATGACGGGGAAGGGCTTGCCTGCAGGCGCAATGTCCTGATTTCGGACGGGTTCCTCCGGATGTTCGTCTTCGACACCGTTTCGGCACGGCGGGCCGGCGCGGTGTCAACCGGCTCGGCGGTGCGCGGCGGTTTCGCCGGGACCCCATCGGCCGGGTGCCGGGCTCTGGTGTTGTCCCCAGGGAATAAGGGTCAGAGCGACATCCTGGCCGCGGTGGGGGACGGGCTCTTCGTGCAGTCGGTCACCGGGGTGCATTCGGGCGTCAACCCCGTCAGCGGTGACTTCTCCGTCGGGGCGGAGGGCCTGATGATCGAGCGTGGTGCGCTCGGTCAGCCGGTGCGTGAGGTCACGGTGGCCTCGACGCTGCAGCGAATGCTCCAGTCGGTGGTCGAGATCGGGGCGGACCTGCGCTGGCTCCCGGGCCTGGCGGCGGGGCAGACCCTCGCCATCGCCGATATGGCACTGAGCGGGGACTGAGGTCCCGGGCTTTCCCGGCCGGTTGGGCCGGCCGGTCAGCTTGCGGCGGCTGGCGTCTTTGCCGGTGAATCCGAGGCGGAAGAGTTCGACCCCGAACTGCTCCCCGAGGTCGAGTCAGAACCCGAGCTGGTCCCGCCGTCGGAGGACGGGGTCTCGGCGCTGGAGGCGGAAGAGTCGGGCGCCTTGGCTTTGCCGTTGGATCCCGAAGCAGCACGGGAGTCGGTCTTGTAGAAGCCGCTGCCCTTCAGGACGATGCCCACGGCGCCGTAGACCTTGCGCAGGGGTCCGTCGCACTCAGGGCACTCGGTCAGCGGTTCGTCTGAGAACTTCTGGACGGCCTCGAGCCGGTGCCCGCAATCCGTGCACGCGTATTCATAGGTCGGCAAAGGAACCCCTCCGTCCGCTACTCGTTGGCACTCACCACCTGAGACTGCCAAGTCTATCCGGTTGGGGCCAGTGGGGCGGCGGCGGTCGGCGGCGGCCGTCGGCGGTCGCCCCAGGTCGTAGACTCCTTCTTCGTGTCCGACCGCATGCTGGCCAATCTCGACCCGCTCGGTGGCGCCCGCATGGTCGATGTCACGCCACGGGAGCCCACGCATCGCCGGGCCTTGGCACGGTGCCGGGTCTCGATGCTTCCCGAGACCACCACCAAGGTGGCCAACAACGCGATCACCAAGGGTGATGTGCTGGCGGCGGCCCGGATCGCCGGGATTCAGGCGGCGAAGCGGACGGCCGAGCTCATCCCGATGTGCCACCCCGTCCTGGTCGGGTCGATCGGGGTCAACTTCTCCATAGGTGACGACTACGTCGAGGTCGAAGCGCAGGTCGAGACGGTGGACCGGACGGGCGTGGAGATGGAGGCGATGACTGCCTGCTCGGTGGCCGCCCTGACCGTCTACGACATGTGCAAGTCCTCCGACCGGACGATGACGATCGAACACCTGACACTGTGGGAGAAGTCGGGTGGTCGGTCGGGTCCCTGGCGGCGGCCGGAGACCAACCACGGCTGAGGTAGCTGCTGGGTCTGGGCGCCGCGGCATGGCCCAGCCATTCGACCGTCCCGTCTCGCTCCGGGGCTGGCGGTCCCGTCTGCGCCGAGGCGGAGCGTCTCCGCTGAGGCGGGCGATCCCTATCCATCGGGTTCACCCAGAAGATGTCGACCGGGTTGCGTGCTCACCCTGGTCCAGAGTGGCGAAGGGTGCGAGGTCATGATCCGCCCGGTCGGGCCGACGAAGGTGAGCTCCTCGTTGGCGTTGCCGCGCATGGTCCACTCCTTGGCGTGGATCCGGGCGTGATGGTGGAGACACAGAAGGGCCAGGTTGCCGATGTCTGTCGGGCCACGCGGTGTCCACGGCACGATGTGGTGGGCATTCGTGAAGGTGGCGTTCGCACAGCCCGGAAATCGACAGTGCCTGTCGCGGCGTTGGATCTCCCTGCGCTGCGTCGCCGTGGGGTCACGCCTGGTCCGGCCTTCGTAGACGGTGTGACCCAGCTCGTCGTCGAGAGCAACGACGATTGTGGCGTCACAGGCCAGCCGTCGGACGACCTCGCCATTGATCAGGCCGCCGTGTTCGAGCTCTCCGAAAAGGTCGGAGTCCTCGCTGAGCGCCTCCAGAGGGACGTGCGCCACAACCACGTGTGGAGAGGTCGGACCTGAACTCTTGGCACCGCCGGCTCCGGCCCGCAGAATGTCCACCAAGGCATCGGCCAGGCGCTGGTCGAGCCGGATGGGCTCGGCGACGGCGCCGCTCGTCTCGCCCCCTTTGGCCTGGCGGACGCGGGACTCGAGGCACGAACGCACCTCGGCGTAGGCGTCGGGACCCAGCTTGGCCGTCATCGTCAGGCAGGAATCGTTGAAGCGGACGGATCGGGCCTCGTGTTGTCGATGGGCGCCGGCAGCGCCGGGGGGTCTGCGAGTCCTGGCCAGCTGGGCCAATTCCCGGACGGAGGCGTGCTGAGCTGCTTCGGCCAGGGTGACTTCTGACTCCGGTTCGGCCATCTCGACGAGCACCCTGACCTTGTCCAGGCTGAGGGAGCCCGTGGCCAGCGCCCCGTTCAGATGGGGCAGGTCGAAGAGACGTTCGCCCACCCGGGCGTACGTGCGGGCGCTCGACGGAGACAGCCCGCAGCGCTCGACCATCCAGGCTTCGAGCGAAGTGGCTCCCTCGGCCCTCCACCCCTCGCGACGGTCCAGCTCCGCGGTGAGCGCCATGAAGCGCCCGGCCAGAGCGGCCAGCTGACGGGACGTCTCCGCCGCTTGTGCCAGGAGCTCCGGGCCCGAGAGCCGGGCCAGTTCGGCATTGCCGATGGCGCCGGCAACCTCTGGAGAAGGCGGACCGGCCTCGGGGATCGTGTCGAGCACATCCGAAGAACGGTCGTCGGTCGGGTGCGCGTCTACATTCGATGGGGATGACGATCACGACGGATGTCGGCGTCGGCAAGGGAATCGTCGGCGCCGTCACGTCGGTGGTCGAGCGGATCGGAGGACGCAACGTCGTCGTCGCCCGCTCGCTGGCCACCATGCGACGAGGTGCCATCACCCTGGCTGACGGGATCCGATTGGCGGAAGCAGCAGACCAGGCCAGGCAGCTCGGTATCCCGTTCGTCTTCTTCGTCGCATCGAGCGGTGCCGACGTCATGGACGGTGTGGCCGCCCTGCACGGATGGGGCCGAGCCGCCGCCGCCATCTCTCGTTGCAGCGGGCAGGTCCCCGTCGTCGCCGCCGCGACCGGTCCCGTCGTGTCCGGCCCGGCGTTGCTGCTCGGCCTCTCGGACCTCGTCGTGATGAACCCCGAGGCCGTCGCCTTCGTCTCGGGCCCGCAGATGGTGGCGGAGTTCACCGGAATCGAGATCGGGCTGGGCGCGCTCGGGGGCACGGCGATGCATGCGACGGCGAGCGGCCTGTGCGCTGTCGAGTCCGACGACGTGGATGGGGCTGTTGCCGAGCTGCTCGAGTACCTCCCGCCGAATACCGACGGGATTCCGCCGGCGGCCTCCCTCCGCGACCCGGTCGTTCGGTCGACGCCCGAGCTGCGGACCGTGATCCCGGACCGGAAGGCGGCGACGTACGACTGTCGGGACATCGTGCGATCGGTGTGCGACGACGGGGAGTTCCGGGAGCTCTGGCCGCGCTGGGCCGGACAGCTCGTCACCGCATTCGCGCGCCTGGGGGGCATGCCTGTCGGGTTCATCGCAAACCAGCCGCGGATCCTGGCCGGCACACTGGACATCGCGGCGTCGCAGAAGGGCGCTCGCTTCGTCCGGCTGTGCGATGCCTTCAACCTCCCCATCGTGAGCCTGGTCGACACGCCGGGATTCCTCCCGGGCAAGGACCTCGAGTGGCGAGGGATGATCCGCCACGGGGCCGAGCTGGCCTTTGCCTATGCCGAGGCCACCGTCCCGCGGCTGTGCCTCATCACCCGCAAGGCATTCGGCGGGGCCTACATCGTCATGGACTCTCGTGGCATGGGCAACGACGTGTGCCTGGCCTGGCCCGGGGCGGAGGTCGCGGTCATGGGGGCGTCGGGGGCCGCGCAGATCCTGTACCGGGGGCTCGACGCGTCCGAGCGGGCCGATCGGGAACTCGCCTACGAGGAGGCCCACCTGACCCCGTGGGCGGCCGCAGAACGGGGGTTGCTCGACCAGGTCATCGATCCGGCGGAGACCCGCCATGTCCTCTGCACCGTGTTGCGGCAGGTCGTGACGAAACGGGAGTTGATGGTGCCCCGCAAGCACGACGCCGGACCGCAATAGGGGGTCACCTGGCATGACGCGAAATGTCACGGATTTGTAACCATCCTGAGGTGCATTCGACGCCGAACCCGGCAACGGATCGGGCATGATCAACGATGTGGTCCCCCCCACAGACGACTCCCTGTTTGTGCTCGAGAGCTGCCACAGCACGTGGATCTTCGACACCGAGAAGATGCGCTTCCGGCGCGTCCTCAAGGGTCTCGCGCTCGATGCGCACGCCGCGACCACTGCGTGGCGCGCCTACTACGGCCTCGAGATCGACCCGATCTCCGAGTCGTTCGTGGTCCTGTTGAATCCGGAGGGCACTCGGCTGCTCCGTTCGTGGCGCCACGTCGAGCACTGCCCGCAGTGCGGAGGGAACCAGACCGCCGAGCTCTCGCTCGACGAGCTTCGCAGCGCTTCGCTGGCCTAGTCGGCCCGACGACGCCGGCCGTCCCGGCTCGCTTCTCCCTGCTCCCCGCCGCGCGCAGCAGCGGAGGCCGGATGGGGCTGGTGCCACTGGCTCCGCACGAAGGCGGCGTAGGCGGCGGCCATGCGCTCCGGGAGGAGCGGCGGGACGCGCCTGATCGCCCGCAACACAGCAGCGTCGACCGCCGGGACGGGGCGGAAGGCCTCGGCGGGGACGCGACGGCCGAGCTCGAAGGTCCACCAGGGAGCCCACGCCGTGGAGAGGATCGTCGTCGGGGGGAGAGCGGCCCGCTTGCGTGCCACTTCCCGCTGCACGATCAGATCCGCCCGCTGCAGTCCGTGGGCCGGATCGTCGAGGAGATGGCGCAGGATTGCCGTGGTGGCGCCGAACGGGATGGAGCCCATGGCCCGGAACGGTCGCCGGGGGAGCCGGAAGGAAAGGATGTCGCGGCAGACCACCGTGACGTTTCCGGCACCGAGCCGGGAAGCTTCGCGCCGAAGGTGCTCGGCCCATCGCGGGTCCTTCTCGACCGCGATGACGTGCGCGCAGTGGCGCGCCAGTGCGAACGTGCACGCACCGCGCCCGGCGCCGAGTTCGACCACCAGGTCCTCGGCGTCGAAGTCGGCCCGCGCCACGAGCGCGTCGGCGAGATCAGGCCGGAGGAAGTTCTGGCCGAGAAGGCGTCGCCGCTCGTCCCGCGCTGTCCGCTTGGCCGCGGACACGGATCACACCCATGGAGCGCCATTGTGGCACGGGTGTCGTCATGACATGTCGTGGCGAGTCCCCGGACCGTCCGCGTCCGAATCGCGGGGCGGCGTCGTCGTCGGTCGGGGCACGCCGTGCCGTCGCTCGTGGCGCTCGGCCCGCTCGATCTCTCGCTGGACGTCGGACCACAGGAGGGGCTCGTCCTTGCCCACGAGGTCCGCCGAGGACGCCCGGGTCATGATCACGAAGGCCACGGTCCAGAGGACCGCGATGGTGCTCAGCTTGGCCAGGAAGCCGGCCAGTTCCTGGTCCAAGAGGGGGGACAGGCCGACGACCTTTCCGGGGTGGCGGTAGGCCGGGTACAGCGAATGCCGGGCGAAGATCCAGACGATGGACAAGAAGCTGGGCACGACCGACTGGATGATCAGGTAGCCACCGCGCGCCAGCGGCGACAGTCTCGGGGTCCCGGGCAGCTCCGTCAGCACCGGCGCCCACAGCACGAAGCCCGACGCCAGGACGAGCGCCTCGAGCGCAGCGCGGGCCGGCTCGGATCGGGCGGCCAGGTCCACGGCCCCCGTGGTCAGCGTGCCCACCGCCACCACGGTCACGATGAGGACGGCAGGAACCGGCCGGACCGCCACCCGGAGCACGGTGTCGATCGGCGCCGGGCGGGTCAGGCGAGCGAGCAGGGGCCGCGGGGTTCCCAGCACCAGCAAGGGTGGAACGGCCAGCGTCAGCAGCAAACGCTGGAGGACGAGCGCCATCAGCAGCCAGTGCACGGCCAGATCGGCCAGCGGCCAGGTCAGCGCACCCACGAGGACGACGACCCCGAGCACGAAGAGCACCCGCTCACGCACCGTGGCCCGGAACTCGCCGCGGCGCGTCACCCAGAGGTAGAGGACCACCAGAGCGGGGAAGACCAGCAGCGGGAGGAGGTGGAGATGCCAGTCGAAGGGGTGGGACGAGGCGGCGATCATGCCTGCGTCCCCGCCGTAGGCTCTGGGCGATGGCGACGGACGCCCCCCCGAAGCTCGACCGGCTCGAGCGCGTCACCGATCTCGTGCTCGTCCTGCTCGACACCGACCAGCCCCTGACCCTCGACGCCATCGCGCACCAGGTCCCGGGCTACCCGACCGAGCACGCGGCGCGCCGTCAGGCCTTCGAGCGGGACAAGCGGTTGCTGCGGGACGAGGGCATCCCCGTGGTGACGCAGCGGCTCCCCGGCGCCGAGCAGTACGGGTACCTGATCGAGCGGGACTCGTTCTACCTGCCCGACCTCGATCTCGAGCCCGATGAGCAGGTCGCCCTCCACCTCGCCGTCGCCGGCGTCCACCTCGGCGATCCTAGTGGCCGCGATGCGCTGTTGAAATTGGGAGCGGCCGGGCTCGGCGACGTGCGGCCCATCGCCTCCCTCGTCCCACCGGCCGCCCTGATCGAGCTGTACGAGACGGTGCGCACCCGAGCCGAGGCCACGTTCGGGTACCGGGGGAGGACCCGCCGCGTCGCCGCCGTCGGGCTGTGGTTCCGTTTCGGCCACTGGTACCTCGTGGCGTGGGACCTCGACCGCGAGGCCGTCCGCACCTTCCGGGTCGATCGCATCGAGGGCGAGGTCGGGCGCGCCGAGCCCGGGAGCGGTGCCGTGCCCGACGGCGTCGAGGTCGACGTGGAAGCCGCTCTTCCCGAAGAGCCGTGGGAAGCGGAGGGCGACCACCGCATCGAGATGTGCATCAAGATCGACGCCCTGGCCGCCCGACATGTCGTCGACGAGGTGGGCGAGGACAAGGTGGCGCGCCGGGCCGACGACGGGTCGGTCGAGCTGGTGCTGAACGTGGCCTCGTTCGCCTCGATCCGATCCTGGGTGCTCGGGTTGGCAGAGCACGCCATTGTGCTCGAGCCGCCGGCGTTCCGCGACGAGCTGGTGGCCTGGCTGACGGCGCTCGAGGAGCCGTCCGGCGAGTTTCCGGCGGATCCGGTGGTGGCCGCCGCGTCCGACGAGGGCGGCACCGACGCGGCGGCCGGACCCAGATCCGCCCCCGGAAAGGAGACGAGCCGACGTCTGCGCCGGCTGCTGGCGCTGGTGGGGTGGCTGGCGCAGGTGGGCCAGGCGCCGATCGCCGAGGCGGCGCAGCGCTTCGGGATGGACGAGCAGGAGCTCGTGGCCGAGCTGGAGCTGGCGGCCTGCTGCGGGACGCCGCCCTACACCCCGGACACGCTGATGGAGATCGAGGTGTCCGAGCATTCCGTGCGCGCCTTCCTGCCCGAGGAGTACGCCCGGCCGCGGCGGCTGACGCCGGCGGAGGGCTTCGCGGTGGCCGCCTCGGCTCGCTTGCTGCTGGCGGTGCCCGGCTCCGACGACGACGCGTTGCGCCGCGCCCTGGCCAAGCTCGAGGCAGCGCTCGGCGCCAGGGAAGCCGTGGGTCTGGACGTGGACGCGCCGGCTCACTTGGCGGCGGTGCGCGAGGCGGCCGACGGCGGACGGGTGGTGGAGATCGACTATCTGTCGGGATCACGCGACGAGCTGACCACGCGGGTGGTCGAGCCGGTTCAAGTCGTGACGATCGACGGTCATTGGTACCTCGATGCGTACTGTCATCGTGCCGGCGACATGCGCCGCTTCCGGGTGGACCGTATCGGAGCGGTGCGCGCGCCTGCCGCCGGACCCGCACCCGACGCGGCGCCGGCAGCGCTGCGCAGGCGGCCCCCCGACGAGATGTTCGTCCCGGGGCCCGAAGCCGTCGAGGTGCATCTGCGGCTGAGCCCGGGCGCGCGCTGGGTGCCCGAGTCGATCCCCGTGCGGGCGGTCGAGCGTGACGGCGAGGGCGCCGTCACCGGCGTCGTGCTCGACGTGTCGGGCATGGCGTGGTTCGAGCGTCTGCTGCTCCAACTCGGTCCGGGGGCACGCGTGGTGGCGCCGCCCGAGCTGACCGGTCTGGCGGCGGCGGCGGCGGCGCGCGTGCTGGCCCGTTACGAGATCTGACCGCGCCGACCGTTCCTCTCCCGGGAGTCCGGAAAGGGACGGTGGTGATGCTGGGGATTCGTGCTGTGGGGCGCGACCGTGGTGCGTACTACGTGACCGACCTGGCCCGTGAGGTGCCCGTGGCGGAACGGGGTCGCTGGACGGGGAGGGCCGGCGCCGCGCTCGGGCTGGCGGGTGCGGTCGACCCCGCTGCTCTGCAGCGGCTCCTCGAGGGGCGGAACCCGCTGTCGGGCCGTGCCATGCCCGTGCGGGCCTCCGTGGCCGCCTTCGACCTCACCTTCAGCGCGCCGAAGTCGGTCAGCGTCGTGTACGGGCTCGGCGGGGAGGGGGTGGCGGCACAGGTGGTGGCGGCGCATCTCGACGCGGTCGAGGGCGCCCTGGGTTATCTCGAGGGCCACGCCGTCTCAGCGGTGCGCCGTACGGGTCCCGAACGCGCCGTCGTCCCGACGAGTGGCATGGTCGCGGCGCGCTTCACCCACGGAGTGAACCGCAACGGCGACCCGCACCTGCACACCCACGTGGTGATGGCGAACCTCGTCCACGGAGTGGACGGACGGTGGAGCGCCTGCGACCGCCGCGGGCTCGATGCCCACCGGGCCGCGGCGGGTGCCGTCTACGAAGCCGGCCTGCGGGACGGGCTCACCCGGGCACTCGGCGTGCGCTGGACGCGGCCGTCCGGCCGTCACGCCGAGATCGCCGGCGTTCCCGACGCGTTGCTGGGCGAGTTCTCGTCGCGCCGGGCGGACATCCGTCGCCGCCTCGACGAGACGGGGGTGCGCTCGCGCCACGGCCGCTTCGTGGCGTGGGCCGCGACCCGGCCGGACAAGGATCTCGGGGGCGTCGGGTACCGCGAGGCCGCCGCGGACTGGCAGCGGCGTGCGGATGCGCTCGGGACCGACCCGCCCCGGTACCGGCGGCGGGTCGAGGGGGTGCGGCGGGTGTTCGACGAGCACGTCTTCGCGGCCGCCGTGTCCCTGACCCCCCACGGCGGTGTCCACCGCCGCGACGCCGTGGCCGCGTTCGCCACCGCCGCCCGTGACGGCCTGCCGGCGCCGGCGGTCGATCATGTCGCCGAGCGCTGGGTGCCCGGACCCGCGACCGCCTTGGGAGTGGCCGAACCGCTGCATTCGCGGCGGTCCGTCGTGCCCGCCAACCATCTTCTGGAGGCGCTCGGGCCCCGGCCTCTCGATCCGGTGGACCACGACGTGTGGCTGGGCGCTGCCCGCGTGCTCGACGACTATCGGGCCCGCTGGGGGCTCACCCGGTCGTCGGATCCGCTCGGCCTCGAGGTGGCCGGGCCGGCCGCCGGCGGTCTGGCGAGGATGCCGGCGGAGCGCCTGGCCGAGCACCTGCGCGTCTCGCGCCGTCTGGACGAGGCCCGGGTCCGGCTCGGGCACCGTCGGCCTGCCGAGCTCGTGCTCGTCCGTTGACGCTATCGCCCGCGGCCCATCGGGGGTCGGGCACGGTCGCGCTGCGACGGCAGCATCTCCTTCCACGGGGACGTCGCGTGGGCCGGTGTGAGCGCGACCTCTGCGATCTCCTTGTCCGGACCGAGGACCAGCGCGCGGCCGGGGGCGCCGCGGGCGATGGCGTCGACGGGTAGCCGGGACTCGCGGGCTCGACCCACCGAGGCGGTGGGTCGTATGCGACCCCACCGTCCGACGGACCGGCTGAGGGTGGTCGTCGCCACGTCATGTTCACCGGCCAGGGCACTCAGGTCGCGCAGCGTCCGCGTGTCGGCGATGCCCCGTAGCACCACCGTGGTGCCGAAGAGCGAGACGAATCCGTCGGCGGCCGTGCCCCAGCGGGCCCGGGCCTGCGAGAGGTCCTGCAGGCAGGCGAGGACGAGAAGCCCCTGGCCCGCGCCCTCGCTGACCATGGCCGGCAGGTCCGGAATGGGAGCGATGTTCGCCACCTCGTCGAGGGCGAGCAGGGTGGGCGGACCGGTGCGGCCCTCGTGTGCCCGCGCGTAGGCCGCATCGCGGACGTCTCCGATCACCGAGACGACGAGCGGGGCGAATTGCCTCTGCCGACGACCGGTCGAGCACACGTAGAGGGTGTTGGGACCGTCGCAGAATGCCGCGAAGTCGAGTGGCGGGGCGCTCGTCGAGGCGGCGGCACCTCCTGTTCGGTAGGCGGCGAGCACTCCCGATGCCGTCGACCAGATGCCTGACTGCTCACGAGAATCGGTCGCCACGATCCCGGCGAGCAGATCGGCGGCCGGCGCCTCGCGATCTGCCTTCGTCGCGAGAATTTCGAGCGGGTCGGCCCCGTTGTGGCGATCGATCCACCTGAGGACGTCCCGCATGGGCACGTCCTCGAGAGCCGCCGCATGGAGGAGGGTCGAGAGTAACGCTCCGGCCCGTTCGGTCCAGTGGTGCTCACCGACGCGAGCGCTACTCATCCGGCTCGCAGCGACCATCGCGTCGGCAGTGACGACCGCGGCGTCCCAGTCGGATGCGGTGGTCAACGGTGACCACCCGACGCGCTCGACGTGACGCGGGCACGCCACTTCGCCACTCGGGTCGTAGAGGAACGTCCATCCGTCACGACTGCGCGCCGGTGCGGTCGACTCCATGACATCGGGCTTGGTCGAGGTCGAGACCACCGGCCCGTCCGACAGCAAAATATTGGGTATGACCAGGGAAGATGTCTTCCCGGAGCGCGGCGGCCCGAGCACCAGCGTCGAACTCTGCGCGCCGGACCACTTCCACCCGCTTCTTCCGTTCCCAACATAGATGCTGTGACGAGCCAAACGGTGGACCTCGCGCAACGCGCTGCTCGAATCGATGCCGTCGACTTGTGTGTCATCGCCGCGTTCCATGCATTCGATGTTTGCGTTGGGGAACAGAGAAATCCATGGGACATATCGACCAATGCGGCGACAACCACACGCGGATGAACGTGCGCAAGCGCTGCGCCGTCGTCGATTTTCCGGCGCGCGCGACGTGAATCAAAGGACAACGGCGATCGCAAAATGACGGCGCGAACAAAGAATGCTTGACCTGAGCGTGTTCACAACAGAAGAATGTGTCTACCCAAGTGTGGAGGGAGGGTTGACATGTGCTGCGACACGATGGCGTGTGGCGCGCAAAGCGAGTGTTGTCGGTTCGCTTCGCCGCGTCCTGTGCCGTGTTGCGTCGTGTCGATTCCGAGCTTGCGCGAGGGGAATCGGGGTCGGAAGGCGTGATGCGTCTTTCGTCCCACATGAAAGTGAAACCGGTGCGGCAGTGCGCACGACGAGGGTCGGACCTTGGCGTGGCGCAGGCTTCACCTCTATTCAGTGACCATGCTCCTAGGGAGGTGCACCTGTGGCAGTAGCCGCGAAGAGAAGGGCCCCGGCCAGGAAGGCCGCGAAGAAGCGGGCTCCGGCCAAGAAGGCAGTCAAGCGCGCGCCGGCCAGAAAGGCCGTCAAGCGGGCTCCGGCTCGCAAGGCAGCGAAGCGGACGTCCGCCAGAAAGGCCACCAAGCGGGCTCCGGCTCGCAAGGCTGCCAAGAAGCGGGCTCCGGCCAAGCGGGCCGCCAAGAAGCGGGCTCCGGCTCGCAAGGCTGCCAAGAAGCGGGCTCCGGCCAAGCGGGCCGCCAAGAAGCGCGCCCCGGCCAAGCGGGCCGCCAAGAAGCGCGCCCCGGCCAAGCGGGCCGCCAAGAAGCGCGCCCCGGCCAAGCGGGCCGCCAAGAAGCGCGCCCCGGCCAAGCGGGCCGCCAAGCGGGCCCCGGCCAAGCGGGCCACCAAGCGGGCCACCAAGCGGGCTCCGGCCCGTCGGGCACGCAAGCGCTAGTTCCGTCGGGAACGACCGAGGACCGGGGGCCTTCGGGCCCCCGGTTCCGCGTCAGGACGCCCGGCTCAGCTCGTCGACGTCGGCCGGCCAGTCGACGTCGTAGGCGAGGGCCGGCATGCGGATGATGCGGACGGCCAGACCGAGGCGTGTCGCCTCGGCGCGGTGAGCCCGGAACGAGCCGGGCCCGTAGGCGAAGCGGAACCGCTCGACGGCAGGCAGGCTCGGCAGGCGCAGCACGTTGGTGCCATCGTCTCTCCTGTCCGGCACGAGGGTGACGCCCTCGAAGGGTGGCAGCGTCCCGAGCCCCCGGGCTCGAGGCAGATCCCCGTGGGCGACCGTCACCCAGCGAGCGCCGGCCCGCGCCAGGTGCTGCACGCCGGCGGCCACCGCACCGTTCAGGCCGCGCCCGGGGGCCCAGAGCACGGACGCTCCCAGGCCGGCCGCCCAGGTCGCGACGTCCTCGTCGTCGCACACGACTGCAACGGGCAGGGGGGCACAGGCGGCGACCACGTGCGTCGCCATGGCTCGCACCAGGCTGATGCGTTCGGGCTCGGGGAGTGTGGATCCCAACCGGCGCTTGGCCTGGTCGAACGCCTTCACCGGGATCAGCACGACCTCGGGCCCGAGCTCGACGTCGGCGAGAAGCGTCGCCTCTTCGATCGCGCTCGACACGCGGCCAGTGTACGGGCGGCGTCCGTGAGCGAGGTGGGTCCGCCGTAGTCTCTTGGTATGAGGGAGCGGGTGGCTGTGATCGGCGCCGGGTCCTGGGGGACCGCCATGGCGACCATCGTCGGCGCGTCGCACCCCGTGTCGTTGTGGGCACGCTCCGACGAGCTCGCATCGTCCATGAGGGAGCAGGGCGAGAACGCTCGCTACCTTCCCGGGATCGCCCTCCCGGACCGGATCGTGATCACCTCGTCTCTCGAGGAGGCGCTCGAAGGGGCCCGGATCGTCTTCATGGCCGTGCCGTCTCACGGTTTCCGACAGGTCCTCGTCGGCGCCAAGCCGCTGGCTTCGGAGATCGACGCCGTCGTGAGCCTGGCCAAGGGGATCGAGATGGGGACGAACCTGCGCATGTCGGAGGTCGTCGGCCAGGTGCTGCCCGACGTTCCGGCCGGTGTGCTGACCGGGCCCAACCTGGCACGTGAGGTGGCCCAGGGGCACCCCGCCGCGTGCGTCGTCGCCATGCCCGACGAGAAGCTGGCGGAGCGGGTCCAGACGCTCGTGCATACGCGGATGTTCCGCACCTACACCGGGACCGACGTCATCGGCTGCGAGATCGCCGGTTCGACCAAGAACGTGATGGCCATCGCCGCGGGCATCGGCGACGGGTTGGGCCTGGGGGACAACACCCGGGCCGTCCTGATCACGCGTGGGCTGGCCGAACTGGGGCGGCTCGGTGTCGCCCTGGGGGGCAAGGTGCTCACGTTCGGCGGCCTCGCCGGCGTGGGTGACCTGGTGGCGACCTGTGCCAGCCCGCAAAGCCGGAACCGGACCGTCGGCTTCGCCCTCGGTGAGGGCCGTTCGCTCGACGAGATCGTCGGAGGCATGCACATGGTGGCGGAAGGGGTGAAGAGCGCCGGCCCCCTGGTGGGTCTCGCCCGGGCGCACGGTGTCGAGATGCCCATCGCCGAGCAGGTCCAAGCCATCGTGGAGGGCCGGTGCTCGCCGCCGCAGGCGCTGATGAACCTCATGGAACGCCCGTCCCGTCCCGAGTGGGACGAGGAGCTGCTGCGCGGACTCCCGGCATGAGCGGGCTGTTCCACAGTTACGACCTGTTGCCCGACGGCAACGACGACATGCGGCGGGATGCGGCGTTGGCCCATGTCAAGGAGATTCTCCTGATGCACGGCGCCACGGAGGAGGAGATCGACCGGGCCGTGGCCGACGGCGTCATCGACCTGTTCGTGGCGGACCGGATGCTCGTCCCGTCGCGACGGCGTTACAACCGGATCGAGGTGTCGGAGTTGACCGGGGTCAGCCTCGACAAGCTCGAGCGCTTCTGGCGCGCCCTCGGGTTCCCCGGCGTCGACGACGAGGAGCCGGCGTTCACCGACCTCGATCTCGAAGCGGTACGGATCTTCCAGGGGTTGCAGGCGCTCGGCGCGGCCGACGTCGAGACCGCCGTGCAGATGGCGCGGGTCATCGGCTCGTCCATGGCGCGGATCGCCGAAGCGGAGCTCGTGCCCGGAGACATGGTCAGCGCCGAGGTCGACCCGGTCTTCTCGGCCGAGGCCTTCGCGGGGATCGCCGACGTCACCATCCCGGCCATGGCCAAGCTGCTCGAGTTCGTCTGGCGACGTCAGGTGGCGGCCGGTATCCAGCGCAGCATGATGCTGCGCAGTCACGGCCTGGCGCCGGGCCAGAGCCCGGTGCTCGCGGTCGGTTTCGCCGACATGGTCGGGTTCACGCTGCTGAGCCAGCACCTGAGCGACGAGGAGCTGGCTGCCGTGGTCCGCCGCTTCGAGGACATCTCGCACGACATCGTGACCAGCACGCGGGGAAGGGTCGTGAAGATGATCGGCGACGAGGTCATGTTCGTGGTCGACAGCGTGGCCGATGCCGCCCGCATCGGCCTCGACCTGGCGGACGCCTACGCCGACGACGATCTGCTTTCCGACGTCCGGGTGGGCTTGGCCTGTGGACCCGTCCTTCTGCGCGACGGGGACTACTTCGGACCGACCGTCAACCTCGCCCATCGGATCGTGAACATCGGGAATCCGGGCACCGTCCTCGTCTCCGACGAGTTCCACAGCGCGTTGCTCGAGGAGACGCCGGACGAGTTCTCGGCACAGGCGCTCCGCCCGCGTCTGCTCAAGGACCTGGGCCGGGTCCAGCTGTGGTGGTTGGCCCGCCCGGGCAAGGAGGCCAGCGGTACCGGTGCGGCGGCGGACCGCCGACGCAACGTGCGCTGGGAGCGTCTGTCCGAGGTGCTGCGGGATCTCGAGGAGCTGCGGGGGGTCGGTGAGCGTCTGCTCACCGCGAACCGCGACGCTGGTTCAGCCGCCGTGCAATCGGGCCGTGGCGATGCCGAAGGGTCGTAGCGCGAAGGAGTCCTCGAAGGGCTCCAACGGATAGCCCCGCAGGTCGACCAGCCAGCCCGAGCGGCCGGGGAAGGACACCGTCGTGGGCTCCGGCCGGGGATTGAAGACGCGGGCCTCGAGCACGCCGGCGACGCGGTGCAGCGCGCTCACCTCGGCACCGTGGACCGTCAGCTCGCTGCCCGTCGGGGGACGCGTGCCGCCGCCCAGGCTCGATGCCACCTCGAGCGGCAGCAGGACGTCGTCGGCCAAGGCGTAGGGGTCGTCGCAGTCGAGGGCGAGGGCGTAGCGCAGCGCCACCCTCTTGCCGCGCATCTGCAGGCCCTCCACCGGCGTCAGCGGGCCGGCGGGGAACGGTCGGTACGCCATGCCGAGCCGCGACAGCATTCCTGTGGCGCGGAGCACGGTGAGGGCGATCGTCCGGGCCGCGTCGCCCTCGGCGTCCACGTCGACCAGCTCGTATTCGCAGACGCCTTCGTGCACGACGGTGAGGCGTCCTGCCGTCACGAAGCGGTTGGCGGGAGCCGTGGGGAGCCCGAACTCGTCAGCCCTTCCCTCGGCGGTCAACCCGCGCGTGACCACGGTGAAGGCGCTCTCGGCCACCGAGTGGCTCGCCGGTTCGGGAAGGGGCAGGTGCACACGCAGGCGGTGGTCCCCGCTCGGGTTCACGAACGCGGTGGAGACCCGGACAACGGGCTCGTCGGCCCGCAGCTCGACGTCGGTCTCGACGTCGACCCGGTGCTCGCCGACCCGGGCCTGGGAGGACCCGTCCACGTGGTCGGGCCAGAGGTAGGTGGCGGTGATGCGGGCACGGGCGCGGACGGGGCCCCGCTCCTCGATCCGGACCGACACCGTCTCCGGCGTGTCCACCACCGAGTCCTGGCGCGGCGGCGAGTAGTTGTACGAATCCCCGAGGTCTCCGTCGTCGACCAGCCGTCCGTACCCCCGGAGGCCGTTCAGTGCGAAGAGGCCTGTCTCGGCGTCGATCTCGACGCGCACCAGCCCGTTGTCGAGGATCACCGTCGACGCCTCCTCGGCCGATGCGACGGGGTGGGACAACGGTGCCGGCTCGAAGGGCGTCCACCCGTAGCCCGGCACCTCCGGGGAGCGCGCGACGATCCTCCTCGTGGAGGGTTGGTCCATGGCCACGCGGACGACGGCGTCGGGCCGGGCACCGAGCCGGGTGTAGACGTCCTGCTTCGCCTCGGTGATCGGCACCCCCTGCTTCTCCTCGGTCCCGACGGCGATCGTGATGTCGAACCCCTCGTCGGTGTCCTCGACGCGCACGTCGTGGATCCAGGCGTCCTCGCTGATCTTCGGCCCCTGGATCATCCCCAGGATGGTGCGGACGGTGTCGGCGTCGAGGACCATCGAGCCCGGCAGCCCGGTGCGCTCCGAGAGGACCTGGACGGCGTCCGGCGCCGGCCCGTCCGCCGGGACGACCAGCTCGACGACGCCGGTGCGTGGCCGGGGCGAGGCGTTCAGCACCGACGGACCGGGTCGGGCCAGCGATCGGGCGAAGGCCTTCACCGCTCGATCGGCGAGACCGGCCGCGATGGCCCGGGCCTCGGCGTAGCGGTGGAGCACCGCGTCGACCACGTCGTCAACGGAGCAGGCGCAGATGGAATCGTGTGCCGAGTTGCGCACCATCTCGCGCCAGGCCAGCTCGAGCAGGCGTTCGGGGTACTCCGACGCCGGCCGGAAGAGGGCGGTCAGGGGCTCGGCACGGCGCTCCAGTTCGCGTTCGGCCAGCGCGCCGTTGCGCTTCACGTCGACACGGTTGGAGGTGACTCCCATGAGCATGTTGGCTCGGAAGCCCGAGCGGAGCTCGCCCTGCACGGTCGTCAGGTCCTCCGAGATACCCCGGGCGAGATACCGCGGAAGCGACGTGATCTCGAAGACGAATTCGTCCTGCATGTCGTTCGCCTCGGCCACGACCCGACCCAGGTCAGGCTGGGGCATCAGGTGATCGGAGCCGTTCATGCAGAGCAGGTCGCCCGTCAGGAAGTCGGCCACCTCGGCGACGTTGTCCTGCGTGCGCCGGACCAGGGCCTTGGCGTCGTCGGGAAGCGCTGCTCCGTTCCCGTACCCGACCGGGAGGTACTCCGCCCGCACCGCCGATCCGTCCGGCGCCTCCCAGACGAACGCGTCCTTCGTCACCTGTGAGGGGACGCCCCGCCATACCACCGCGTGGCGAAAGCCCGCCAGGCGCAGGATCTGGGGCATCTGCGCGATGTGGCCGAACATGTCGGGCAGGTAGCCCACCTCCATGACGCCGCCGAACGCCGCACCACGGACCAGGCCCATCTGCAGGTTGCGGACGATGGTCTCGCCGGAGGCGAGGAACTCGTCCATCAGGATGTACCAGGGGCCGACGCTCACCCGCCCGGCTGCGGCGAGCGCACGGAGGTGCTCCTCGGCCTCGGGCCGCACCTCGAGGTAGTCGTCGACGGCGGCCATCTGTCCGTCGAGCATGAAATGCGGGTAGCTGGCGTCGCCTTCGAGCAGCGGGATCAGCGTGTCGACGAGCTCGACCAGCCCGAGGCGGAAATCCTGGTAGGACTTGTACCATTCGCGGTCCCAGTGCGTGTGCGGAACGATGGCGATACGACGGGCGGTCATGACCGCCAGACTATGACCTTCGGTCGGTGGCGGTGATTCCGCCGGGCCGCTGGCCGCAGACGGCCCCGTTGCCCGGCACCACGTTGCTCGAGGTGTGGTCGCGGCAGTGGTCGGCCCGACCCGACCGGACGGTGCTGCGCGACGGATGGCGCGACGAGGCGGATGTGGTGGGCGCGGACCTCGAGCAGCGCAGCGAGCGCATGGCCCGGGTCTTGGCCGCACGAGGGTTGGTCCCGGGCGAGCGCGTCCTGTGGCAGGCGCGCGCCACGCTCTCCTCGGTCGTCGCCCTCCTGGCCGCGTTGCGCGCCGGCGCCGTCGTCGTGCCGCTGAGCCCCTCCGCCCGCGACGCCGAGGTGTCCCATGTGGTCGGTGACGCTCGGCCGGCTCTGGCCATCGCGGGCGATCCGTCCATGAGCGCGCTGCATGCCCCGGTCACCGCCGTCACGGTCGACACGCTCGTTGGTCTGGCCCGCTCGTCGCCCTCGTCCGGCCTCCCGCATCCCGCGCCCGGCGACGACGCGCTCATCGTGTACACGTCCGGCACGACCGGCCGTCCCAAGGGGGCGGTCCACACGCATGCGTCGCTGCTGGCCGGCGTGTCCGCCATCGTCCGGGCCTGGGCATGGCAGCCCGACGACGACCTCGTCCTTTCCCTCCCCCTGTTCCACGTGCACGGTCTGTGCGCCGGCCTTTTCGGCACGCTCGCCGCCGGTGCGTCGGCCACCGTGTTCGATCGCTTCGACGAGCGAGCCGTCCTCCGTGCCGCGTCCGGGAGCTCGCTCTTCTTCGGCGTGCCCACCATGTACCACCGGTTGGCGTCGTCGGGGGATGTCGACGCGCTGTCCCGGCTCAGGCTCTGCGTTTCGGGATCAGCTCCCCTGGCAGCGGATCTGTGGCACGCCCTCGCCGCCTCGGGGGTGCGGGTCCTCGAGCGCTACGGGATGACCGAGACGTTGCTCACCTTGTCCAACCCGCTCGAAGGTGAGCGCCGCCCGGGCTCGGTCGGGGTGCCGCTCCCGGGTGTCGAAGCGGTGGCGGAAGACCTCGACGAGCAGGGCGTGGGCGAGCTGTACGTGCGGGGGCCTTCGCTCTGCCGTGGCTACTGGGGCCACCGATCGCACGGCTCGGAGGACTGGTTCGCCACCGGCGACCTCGTGTCGGTGGCCGCCGACGGCTATGTCACCATCCGGGGTCGGGGGACGGAGCTGATCATCACCGGTGGCCACAACGTGTATCCCGCCGAGGTGGAGGCGGTGCTGTCTCGCCATCCCGCCGTGACCGAGGTGGCGGTCGTCGGTCTTCCCTCGCCCGAGTGGGGCGAGATCGTGGTGGCGTTCGTCGTGGGCGATCCCGACCCCGACGAGCTGCAGGCTCTCGCGCTGGCGGAGCTCGCACCTTTCAAGTGCCCGCGTCAGGTACGGCGGATCGAAGCGCTGCCCCGCAATGCGCTGGGCAAGGTGGTGCGGAGCGAGCTGTGCTGACGTCGACGTCGTCCCGGAGGCCGGACGGAGCCTGCGGTAGCGTGACGGCATGGCGACGTTCCTGATGCTCTCGACGGTCGGGCCCGACGGGGCGGCGACGCTGACCGAGAACCCCGATCGCCTCAAGGCGGTCAACGCCGAGGTGGAGGCCATGGGCGTGAAGGTGGTTGCCCAATGGGCGCTCCTCGGTCAGTACGACTTCGCCACCGTCCTCGACGCCCCCGACGAGACCACCATGGCGCGGGTCGCCCTGGTCCTGGGCTCCCGCGGCACGCTCAAGACCCTGACGCTCTCTGCCATCCCCATCGACGAGTACATCGACGGCGTCCTGAGGGCGGACAGGGGTTGAGCCTCAGTGCCACCAGAATCCCTGCCGCGTCCGCTCGCGGCGCAGGTCCTCCCGGGAGAAGAGTTCGCCCAGAACGCTGCCGTCGGACATGCGCCGGATGCGGTAGCCATCGGGCGTGATCTCGGCCACCTCGAAGCCGCGCACCCACGTTCCCTGGAACCTGTTGCGGACGTCGACCTTGGTCCCCGGGTTGAGCGGGGGCCGCGACGTGTACGTATCGGTTGACTGCCCCCCGTCCGTGCTCACACCCCCATGGTACGAGGCGCGCATCCGATGACCGTCTGTCGCCCGGATCTGAAGCAGGAGCGGCGGCTGCGTTCGCAGGGGTTCGAGACCGTGGCCGGACTCGACGAGGTCGGTCGTGGCGCCTGGGCCGGACCGTTGAGCGTCGGCGTCGCCGTGGTGCGGCCCCGCGTGCAGATGCGGTCCATGCCGGCCTGGTTGCGTGATTCGAAGATGCTCAGCGAATCGCGCCGGGAGGAGATCTTCGAGGCGGTGGGTGCCTGGTGCCAGTCCTGGTCCGTCGGACACGCGTCGCCCGAGGAGTGTGACGGGTGGGGCATGACCGAGGCGCTGCGCGTCGCGGCACGGCGTGCCCTGGCCGGACTTCCCTCCCTGCCCGATGCGTTGCTCGTCGACGGCCCGGTCGACCTCCTGCGCCATCCCGAGGATCGCTTCGCCGGCGAGGTGCACCCGATCGTGGACGGCGACGCCAAGTGCGCGTCCGTCGCCGCCGCGTCCGTGCTGGCCAAGGTCGTGCGGGACCGGCTCATGCGGACCGAGGCGGATCACTTCCCCGCCTACGCCTTCGAGCGGAACAAGGGCTATCCCTCGCCCGTGCACAAGACGGCGCTGCGGGGGTACGGCCCATCTGCTCTCCATCGCCGCACCTGGGCTTTCGTGCGCAACCTGCCATGGTGCGGCGATCCCCGCCGCCGCTGCGTGCTCTCAGACGACGGTGGCGACCTCGGCGAAGTGGCAGGCGACCGGATGTCCCTGACCGCGGTCGACGAGGGCGGGCTCTTCGGTCGCACAGATGTCCTGGGCTTTCCAACAGCGGGTGCGGAAGCGGCAACCGGAGGGCGGTGACTGCGGGCTCGGCACGTCGCCCTCGAGGACGATGTGGGTGCGGGCCCGCTCGGCCCGGGGGTCCGGGACGGGCACGGCGGAGAGGAGCGCCTGGGTGTAGGGGTGGGCCGGCCCCGCGTACACGTCCTGGCGCTCTCCGATCTCGACCACCTTGCCGAGGTACATGACTGCCACTCGGTCGCAGATGTGGCGCACGACGGACAGGTCGTGCGCGATGAAGAGGAAGGCGACGCCCAGCTCGTTCTGCAGGTCGTCGAGCAGGTTCACCACCCCGGCCTGGATCGACACGTCGAGCGCGGACACGGGCTCGTCGAGAACCAGGAGCTTGGGCCGGAGGACGAGGGCCCGCGCGATGCCGATGCGCTGGCGCTGCCCGCCGGAGAACTCGTTGGGGTAGCGGTTGGCGTGGTAGGGCTCGAGGCCGACGAGCGAGAGCATCTCTGCCACGCGGCGCCGTTGCTCGGACCTGTCGCCCTCTCCGTGGATCTGCAGCGGCTCCGCGATGGCCTGGCCCACCGGGAGCCTGGGGTCCAGCGAGGCGAAGGGGTCCTGGAAGACGACCTGGATGTCCCGGCGCACCTCACGCATCCCGTTGCCCGAGAGGGCGGTGAGCTCCCTTCCCTCGAATCGCACGGATCCCGACGTCGGCTCGGTCAAGCGGAGGATCGACCGCCCGGTCGTGGATTTGCCGCATCCCGACTCGCCCACCAGCCCCAGTGTCTCGCCGGGCGAGATGCTGAAGGAGACGCCGCAGACCGCGTGGACGACGCCGACGTTGTGGCGTACGAACGTCCCACCCCGGAGGGGGAAGTGCTTGACCAGGTCGGTCACCTCGAGGAGCGGACCACCGCCCGCGCCTTCGGTCGTCATGCGATCACGTTGTCGACGACGCCGTCGGAGAACACCAGGCCATGGTCCCCACGCCCGACGCTCTCGGCGTAGTGGCAGGCGGCGCGGTGGTCGCCGGAGGCGGGGGGCACTGCGGCCAGGTCGGGTTCGCGTTCCCGGCACGTGTCGGTGGCGAGGGGGCAGCGCGGCGCGAAGGGGCAGCCCGAACGCTCGCCCAGCATGGAAGGAGGGGCACCGGGGATCTGGCGCAACCGGTCGGTGCCGTGGCTGTCGAGGCGCGGGAGCGAGGCGAGCAGCCCGAGGGTGTAGGGCATCGAGGGCCGGTAGAAGACGTCCTCGGCCGTCCCGACCTCCACCGCCCGGCCGGCGTACATCACCAGCACGCGGTCGGCCAGGCCGGCGATCACCCCGAGGTCGTGGGTGATCAGCACCAGGCCGGCGCCGGTCTCCCTCAGGGCTGCCTTGAGGGAGTCGAGGACCTGCGCCTGCACCGTGACGTCGAGGGCGGTGGTGGGCTCGTCGGCGAGGATCACGGCCGGATCGTTGGCCATCCCGATGGCGATGACGGCGCGCTGGCGCATGCCGCCGGAGAATTCGTGAGGATAGTTGTCGACCCGTTCGGCCGGATTCGGGATCCCCACCTCGGCCAGCAGCTCGACCGCCCGCTCCCTCGCTTCGTCCTTCGAGACGTCCTGGTGGGCACGGATGGCCTCGGCGATCTGCCAGCCGATCGTGTAGACGGGGTTGAGCGAGGTCATCGGGTCCTGGAAGATCATCGCGATGCCCGTGCCGCGCAGGTGGGTCAGCTCCTTCTCCTTCTTCCCGAGGATCTCCTGGCCCCGGAACCGGATGGAGCCGCGCACCCGCGCGCTCTTGGGCAGGAGGCCCATGGTGGCCAGTGCGGTCACCGACTTGCCCGAGCCCGACTCGCCGACGATGCCCAAGACCTCGCCCGCGGCGAGCGAGAGGTCGAGGCCGCGCACGGCGTGGACCACACCCTCCCTGGTGGGGAAGTCGACCTCGAGACCCTCGATCCGGAGTGCCGGCTCGGCCATCAGGCACGCACCCGGCTCTTCTTGGGGTCGAACGCCTCGCGCAGCCCGTCGCCGATCAGGAATATGGACAGGATCAAGACGATGAGGAAGGCGACCGGGAAGACGAAGAGCCACCATTCCGTGGTGGCGGAAGCCTGGCCCTGGTCGACCAGGAGCCCGAGCGACACGGCCGGTGGCTGCACGCCCAGCCCGAGGAACGAGAGCGTGGACTCGAAGATGATGCTGAGCCCGACGGTCAGGGTCGCGTTGACGATGATCGGTCCGATGGCGTTCGGCAGCATGTGCTTGACGATGATGCGCCGGTTGGTGGCCCCCAGCGCCCGCGACGCTTCCACGAACTCGCGCTCTCGGAGCGAGAGGAAGTCGGCGCGGACCAACCTGGCCACGTAGGTCCACGACAGCGCACCGATGATGACCGCCAACCCCAGCCAGTTGTTCGACTGCTTGGCCAGCTTGGAGGAGAGGAGGATGAGCACGGCCAGCACCGGGAGCACCAGGACGAGGTCCACGAAGCGCATGAGCAACGAGTCCACCCAGCCCCGGTAGTAGCCGGCGATCGCCCCGATCGTGACGCCGATGAGCGTCGCCATGGCGGCGACCGTCAGGGCGATCTCCATGTCCTTCTCAACGCCGGCCATGACCTGGGCGAACATGTCGTTACCGATGGCATTGGTGCCGAAGGGATTCGTCCACGAGGGTGGATCGTTCAGGTTGTTGGTGATGTCCGTGTAGCTGAACTGCCAGAAGTGGCCGACCAGCACGGATGCGACACCGAGCAGCACGAAGGTGCCGAGACCGATCATGGCGAGGCGCTGGTGCACGAAGCGGCCCAGGACGATGCGCCACTGGCTCCGGGCCTCTCCGCTCAGGCCGTAGGCGTCGGTTCCACCCAGGCCGACACCGGGGGAGGCGGTGGGCAGGGTGTGGGCGCCGGCCTCGACCGTCGCCACCTCCCCGGGGGCCTCCATGACGAAGTTCTCGCGTGCCGGCTCAGGCATAACGGATCCTCGGGTCGAGCACGCCGTAGAGGATGTCGGCGATCAGGTTGAAGAGGATGACGAAGGTCGCAGTGACCAGCAGGTAGGCCAGCATGATGTTGACGTCGAGGGTGGTGACGCCCGTCACGTACCACTGCCCCAGACCCTGCCAGCCGAACACGATCTCGGTGAGGATGGCACCGCCGAGCACCGCGGCGAAGTCCAGCGCGATCACGGTGGTCACCGGGATCAGCGCGTTCCGCAGCACGTGGCGGACCAGGACCCGGCGCCGGCTCAACCCCTTGGCCCGCGCCAGTCGCACGTGGTCGGCGTCCAGCGTCTCGAGCATGGAAGAGCGCTGGTAGATGGCCCAGGAGGCGTAGGTGACCAGGACGAGCGTCAGCGCCGGCAATGCGGTGTGGCCGAAGTAGTCGGGAATCCGGCTGAGGAATGGGCCGCTCAGCGTGGGGCTCTGCTGGCCGTCGGTGTAGAAGATCGTCGTCCCCACGTGCTGGTTGATGGGGATGGCCACGAACTCCTTCAGCACCAGGCCCAGGACGAAGACCGGCGTGGCCAGCAGCACGAAGTTCGTCACGGTGATGGCATGGTCGGCGAGCTTGTTCTGTCGGACCGCGGCCCACACGCCGAGGCCGACGGCGACGAAGATGGCGATGATCGTGGCCACGACCACCATGCGCAGAGTCACCAGGAGGTGCGACCACAGCTGTGGCGCCACCGGCTGGCCGGCGATCGTCTGGCCCAGGTTCCCGTGCAGGACCCCCCAGAACCAATCCCAATAGCGCTGCCACAACGGATCGTTGAGGTGGAGCAGCTTCTCTCTGGCCAGGATCGTCGAATGGGGCGTGTGCGGGTTTGATTTGAGGAGCGCGAGCGGATCCCCGGCGCTGGTGACGAGGAGGAAGACCAGGATCGTCGCGAAGAAGAGGATGACGATGCTGATCAGGAAGCGCCTAAGGATGTAGGCGAACATGGGCGGAGTCTAAGTTCGAGGTCCGAAGCGTTGAGGGAGGGACGGGCGCTTCACCAGTCCCTCCCTCGCGTGCTTCATCGGGTCGAGCCCGCTAGGAGCCGATCGACCAATTCTCGGCATTCCAGGTGACACCGACGAGCGAGGTGTTCGGCACGACACCCTTGAGGTTGTTGGACCAGGCCCAGAACTGGGGCTGCTGGTAGAGGGGCAGCGTGACCATGTTCTGCCACAGGATCGAATCGGCCTGGTTGAAGTCGCTGATCTCCTTCGACGTGCTGGGCGCCGCCGCGCCGGCGCTCATCAGCTGGTCGACGTGCGAACTGGCGGAGTGCGTCCAGTTCTGTCCGCAGTTCGCCGTGTTGGTGTACGAGCAGTAGATCGGCTGGTTCTGCGAGACGAACGGCGAGCCGACCCAGGCGAACTCGGCGATCTGGTAGGTGCCTCCCGGCAGGTTGGTGCCGAAGAACGTGTTGGCGTCGTAGTTCTGGATGTTGATCTTGATGCCGATCGCCTTCATCTGCGCCTGGAACAGCTGCTCGGTCTCGGAGCGGATGGTGTTGCCCGAGGTCGACTGGATGGTGAAGGTCAGGTCCTTGCCCTTTTG
>DAHUZK010000024.1 GCA_027306605.1 Acidimicrobiaceae bacterium | reverse complement strand
AGAGGTGCTCGACAACAAGATCGTCTCCGTCCTGCCCTATTCGCGAGAGGTCATGAAGTCGATCAACAAGGGCAAGCCCGCGCTGGTATCGGCTGCCGGCTCCGACATCGGCAAGCGCTTGTCCGGCGGGATGCAGCAGTTCCTGACCGGCGACGTCGCACCGGTCCTGGGCAACGGTGCCCATCCGGCTGAGATCGGCGAGCCGCGTGGCTTCTGGCGCAGGAGGAAGGCGCGCGCGCAGAAGGTGCCCGAGCTCGAAAGGGCCTGAACGAGATGAACCTGTCAGAGAAGCTGGCCGCCGCCGGCGGAGGCGGTTCCCGATCCAGCGAGGAGGGGTCCACTCCGAACCCGCCCCGGAACCGGCGCGCCGGTGATCCGGGCGGTCCTCCCGCCCGGCCGAATCCTCTCGGCAACCCGGGCTCGAAGGGCCATCCGATGCGGCGGACCACAGACCGGGCAGTCCTGGACGAGCAGTGGAAGCAGAGCAAGGCCAAGGTCCAGGCCAAGGTGCTCGCCGAGATCGCGCCCACCGCCGCCGACCTGTCGCCCGACGAGCTGCGCGACAAGGTCCGCTCGACGGTGAACGAGATCCTCGAGCGCGAGGACATCGGCATCTCACCCATCGAGCGCCAACGCTTCGTCGAGGAGATGCTCGAGGACTCGCTCGGCTTCGGACCCCTCGAGGCACTGCTGGCCGACGGGAGCATCAGCGAAGTGATGTGCAACGCCTACGACGAGATCTGGATCGAGCGCAAGGGCAAGATCGAGCGCAGTGACGTGACGTTCACGACGCCGGCGCAGTACCGCCGCATCATCGATCGCATGGTCCACGCCGTAGGCCGGCGTGTCGACGAATCGTCACCGATGGTCGACGCGCGCCTGGCCGACGGGTCCCGCATCAACGCCATCGTGCCACCGCTGGCGCTGCGCGGGCCTGTCCTGACGATCAGGAAGTTCCCCGAGCGGGCGTTCCTCATGCAGGACTTGATCAACCTCGGCTCGCTCACCATGGATGTAGCCGTCTTCTTGGAAGCCTGCGTACGCGGCAAGATCAGCATGGTGGTCGTCGGTGGGACCGGAACCGGGAAGACGACCATGCTCAACGTCCTGTCCAATTTCATCCCCGACGGTGAGCGCCTGATCACCATCGAGGAGTCCGCCGAGCTCCAGATCCAGGGCTCGCACGTCGTCACCCTCGAGACCCGGCCCGCCAACGCCGAAGGAACGGGGGAGGTGCGCATCCGCGACCTCGTGCGCAACTCCCTTCGGATGAGGCCGGACCGGATCATTGTCGGTGAGTGTCGCGGTTCCGAGACGCTCGACATGCTCCAGGCCATGAACACCGGTCACGCCGGCTCCATGACCACCGTGCACGCCAACACGCCGCGCGAGCTGCTGGGTCGCCTCGAGACGATGGTCATGATGGGTGGTGTCGAGCTGCCGCAGCGGGCCATCCGCGAGCAGATCGTCATGGCCGTCGGGCTTTTGGTCCAGCTCCAGCGCACGCCCGCCGGTCCCCGTGTGATCCAGTCGGTCACCGAGATCCAGGGCATGGAGGGAGAGACCGTGCTCCTCCAGGACATCTTCCACCGGGTAGACCAGGCGGAAGGGATGGGACGCCTCGTCCCCACGGGGCTCCGCCCCAAGGTCCTGGACGAGTTGAGCCTCTACGGCATCGAAGTGCCGCCCCACATCTTCCGCAGCGAGGGAGAGGCCAGCTTCGGGTCGGCGCAGCGCCAGGCCGGGCGCCACCACCGGCCGGCGCGACCGGGGCGCGTCATGGAGCCGCCGAGCGAAGAGGTCTACGAAGTGCTGGCCCGCCGCCGGGACGGGAGGTGACGGCGCGGTGACGGCGGCGCTCCAACTCGCCGGCCAGGGCCGCGCCCTCCTGGCCGCGGTCCTGGTGGGCGCCGGGCTGACCACGGTCGTCCTGGCCATGATCCTGCGCGTTCGCACCAAACAGCGCACGATGGCGCAGATCCTCGACGACACCATGGGCAAAGCGGAGATCCCCGTGGAGGTGGTCAGCGAATCACCCGAACGGGGTGAACTGTCGACGCTCACGGTACGGATCGCCGGCATCTTCGGGCGCATCGACACCACGGGCGCGCTCGAGCGCCGCCTGGAGCGGGCCGACATCCCGCTGCGTTCGGGCGAGTACATCGTCATCAGCGCCGCAATCGCGGTCATCCTGGCCGTGGGGGCCGGGATCATGGTCAAGTCGCCGTTCGCATCGGTCGTCGCCGTCGTCCTCGTGGCGGGGATCGCCTGGTACCTGCCGTCGCGCCGGGCCACCAAGCGGATCAATTTGATACAGGAGCAGCTACCGGACGCGCTGGCACTGATGGCGGCGTCGGTCGAGGGCGGCCAGACCTTCCAGCGGTCGATCGACATGTACCGCCGTGACGCCCGTGCCCCCCTGTCGTCGGAGCTGGACCGGGTCATGGCCGAGGTGGCCGTCGGCTCCGATCTCGTGGTGGCCCTCGAGAACATGGCGGAACGCTCGGGCGTCGAGGACCTCAAGTGGGCGGTCGAGGCGGTGCGGATCCAGCAGTCCACCGGGGGCCGGCTCGCACCCATCCTCAAGACGCTCTCGGACTTCATGCGGACCCGCCAGGAGGTCCGGCGTGAGGTGCAGACCCTCTCGGCCGAAGGCCGGATGTCGGGCTACGTGCTCTTCGCCATTCCCGTGTTCCTCGTCGTCGCGTTGGAGCTGAAGGACCCGGGCTACCTCAAGCCGATGATGCACGGGGCCGGTCTCGTGGTGTTGATCGGGACCGCGGGACTGATGGCGCTGGGATTCTGGATCGTGCGGCGCATGGTCGACATCAAGGTCTAGGTGGCGAGGGAGGAGATCTCGTGAACGCGACCTACATCGTCCCACTGGTGGGCATCGTGCTCATGGCCTGTGGTCTCGTCGGCATCGGGGTGGCGGCATGGCACTCTCACAAGGGGAGCCAGCGTCTCGACTTCATCCGGGCCTTGGGGTCCGAAGCGGAGCTGTACGCCGAGAACGGGCCGGTCATCGAGCGCGTGCAGACGCCGCTGCTCCAGCGGGTCTTCGGCCCGACCGTGAAGGGCGTCCGCCACAACCTGTCCCGGCTCTATCCCTCGCAGGACATCGACCGCGTCCATGCCGACCTCCTCAAAGCCGGACTCACCGGTTCGGTCCGGGCCGAGGAGTTCGTCGCCGTACAGGTCGGTTCGGTGATGCTGGGCATCGGCATCGGGCTGGTCCTGTTGGTCAGCGGCGTCGTGAGCGTCAAGCTCGGGCTGGCGGTCACCTTCGTCCTGCCGATGCTCGGAGGCCTTGCCCCGAGCTGGTGGCTCCGTCGCCGCATCAAGGAGCGCCGTGAGCGCGTGACGAACGACCTGCCCGACCTGCTGGACCTCATGACGATCTCGGTGGCGGCCGGTCTCGGGCTCGAGCAGGCCATGCAGGTCTCCTGTGCTCGCTTCGAGTCGCCGGTGTCCCACGAGCTTCGACTGACCCTCCGCGAGATGGAGCTCGGGTTGTCCCGGCACGACGCCCTCGAGAACATGAAGCTCCGGACGGACATCGACGACCTGGTGACGTTCTGCGTCGTCCTGTCCCAGGCGGACGCGCTCGGCCTGCCGATCGGTCGTGTCCTGCAGGCGCAGGCCGACGAGATGCGCGACAAGCGACGCCAGCGGGCCCGTGAGAAGGCGGCCAAGGTGCCGGTGAAGATCCTCTTCCCCCTGGCCCTCTGCTTCCTGCCGGCCATCATGATCATCGTGTTGGGCCCGATCGTGGGTCCGATCAAGCACGCGCTGAGCGGGGGACACTGACGCCCGGTCGGGCTCCGCCCGGCCACCACGTCGGAAATTTGTCCCGCTCGAACCTCTCGCACCCGGGCTGCAATCGGGCAGCGACGTCACTTTGAGCCCGGAAGAATACAATGACCTGGGAGTTTCCCTCCGAGAGCACGGGGGGAAGGAGCCGCGACCGGGCGACGAGCCCGGGGCGGGACGAGGGGGGAGACGAATGTCGAACACAGCTTCGGCCGTCATGTGGCCGACGGCATCACCGTCGCCCGGCGCGGCGCTGGTGGGCGCGGGGTCCGACTGGGCCTTCTACACGCAGGTCTCGGTATCGGGCCCCTCGGTCTGCACGACGGTCCACCGCGGCGAGAGCCTGCGTGGCCTGCGGGCGACACTGACCCGCGACGACCTCTGCGTCGAACCGGACGACG
Organism: Acidimicrobiaceae bacterium; assembly: GCA_027306605.1. Classification (GTDB taxonomy): domain Bacteria; phylum Actinomycetota; class Acidimicrobiia; order Acidimicrobiales; family RAAP-2; genus Bog-473. The sequence goes on along the minus strand of DAHUZK010000024.1, from coordinate 14,442 downwards.
ACTACCGCGATCCGGTTGTCACGGGCCAACGCCGCGACGACGACCGCCAATGGGGGCCGTGGTCCCTGACCCAGCGCGAGCTCGAGGTGCTGCAGTTGCTGGCCGAGGGCGCGACCAACGGCGAGATCTCACAACGCCTCTACATCAGCCCCAAGACGACCAAGAACCACTTGGCCGCCATCTTTCAGAAGCTCGACGTGACGAACCGCACGCACGCGCTCGTGCGGGCGGTCGTCATGGGTCTCGTCACCATCGAATAACACAAAAACAACGTGTGACCACGGCTTTCAATTGGTCCATAAAGCCTATGGAACCTCTGGCGGGGCATGTTGAAAATGTCGGTGGGAACTCAATGGAATCGGGCAATCCGGTCCGGCCCATTGGGGAGAGAGAGGGGAACAAACGATGACTGAGCTGTTTCTGAACGCGTTCTTCGCAGTGCGCGGCTTCCACTCCGGCATGCTCGAGCGTGCCCGGACGGAGCGTGGCGCTTCCATGGTGGAGTACGCCCTGCTGGTCGGCCTGATCGCCGTCGTCGCCGTGATCGCGATCACTGCGCTCGGCGGTGGCATCAAGGGTCTGTTCAATACGGCGAACAACTGCGTGAGCAACACCGGCTCGACCACTGCCTGCCCGTAGCGGGAAGTCTGGCGGCGGTGACGTCACGGCCGAGCCGTCACGAGAAATTCCCTAGAGGGAAAATTCCCCCTTCCCCGATGGGATGACAGTCGGGCTGGGCCGGATCGCTCCGGCCCGGCCCGCTGTCGCTTCGGGGCGGCGCGGGGACCATCGACGAGGTCGTTCCCACCGGGCGACCAGTCGTCGGGGGGCAACCGGGGAGGGCTGGGCCGCAGGCCCAGCCCTCCGTCGCGTCCGGCCCCGGTGCCTGCCGTCGGGTACGGTCGCCCCGAAGCGAATTCATCGTCGATTCACACAACCGATACGGCGACGAAATAGGGTCCGACGACACTGATGCCCACGCCCGCGGGGAACCACAGGAGAATTCATGAGCTACCAGGCCGAGTACATCTGGATCGACGGGACGGAGCCTTCTCCGCTCCTCCGCAGCAAGACCAAGATCGTCGAGGACGGAAAGGAGCCTCCGATCTGGGGCTTCGACGGGTCGAGCACCAACCAGGCGGAGGGAAGCGACTCCGACTGCGTCCTCCAGCCCGTCTTCACCTGCCCTGACCCCCTGCGCGGACCCAACGACAAGCTGGTGATGTGCGAGGTCCTCCTGACCGACATGTCGCCACATCCGACCAACATGCGGCGGGCGTCGGTCGCCGTCGCGGAGAAGTACGCCAGCTTCGAGCCGTGGTTCGGCGTCGAGCAGGAGTACACGTTCTTCCAGTACGGGCGGCCGCTGGGTTGGCCCGAGGCCGGATTCCCGGCTCCCCAGGGTCCGTACTACTGCGGCGTGGGCGGCGACAAGATGCCGGGACGAGAGATCGTGGAGCGGCACACCGCCGCCTGCCTGAAGGCGGGCCTGGCCATCGAGGGCACCAATGCCGAGGTCATGATGGGTCAGTGGGAATTCCAGATCGGGATCCTGCCCCCGCCGCTCATCGGTGACCAGCTGTGGACGGCCCGTTGGCTCCTCTTCCGCATCGCCGAGGAGTTCGACGTCTTCGCCACGCTCGAGCCCAAGCCGGTTCTGGGCGACTGGAACGGCGCCGGCGCCCACACGAACTTCTCGACCAAGTCCATGCGCCAGGACGGCGGTTGGGACGCCATCATCGCCGCGTGCGAGGCGCTGGGGAAGCGGGTGGACGAGCACGTCGCCAACTACGGCATCGGCATCGAGCACCGCCTGACCGGTGCGCACGAGACGGCGCACTACAGCCAGTTCAGCTACGGCACCTCCGACCGGGGCGCCTCCATCCGGATCCCGTGGCAGGTGGCCAAGAACAAGAAGGGCTACATCGAGGACCGCCGGCCCAACGCCAACATGGATCCCTACGTCGTCAGCCGCCTCCTCGTCGAGACGGTGTGCGGCGCCGCCTCGGGGGACTGATCACCCTCGGGGGTTCGCCGAGCCCCCGACCAGCCCACTGGCGGCACCCGCCACGGCGCCGCCCAGCCCGCTCACGGCGCCGCCGACGATCCCGCCCACCGGGGTCGCCATCGGCGCTGGTGCGGGTGACGACGCCGAACCGGAGCCCGGCGTCCCCGATCCCGACGCGGACGAACCCGGGAGCAGGCCGCCGAGGCCGACGGTCTGCGTGAGAGCGCTGATGCCGGGGGTGACGCCGCCGACGGTCGTCCCGACCGTGCTCCCCGCACCGCTCACCACGGCGCCCAAACGGGTGGCCACAGCGCCGGCCAGCTGGTGCAGCCCGGACGAGAGCCCTTCCGACGAGCCCCCGTTCGTCCCGCCGAGGACCGAGCCGGGGGCGCCGGGACCGCCGCCGCCCCCGACGACCGGATCTCCGGAGGAGGGGGCGGCGTCAGCGGGGCCGGTGCCCGCGCCGTTCGGCCACCGTGTGGTGGCCGCGTCGGCGGAGCGGCCGCCCGGGGCCCCCGACGCCGTGCCCGCTGGGCCGCCGCGCCCACCACCGGCGGGAGGTCGATCGACGACGAGATGTGGCGCGGCCCGCGTCGATCCGGGTCCGCCGCGAGTGGACGCCGGCGCGGCGGACAGCGCGTGCGGCGCGAGCAAGGCTGCCGTCACGGCTGCGCCCGTGAACGCGACACCGGTCACCACGTTGCGGAGCCCCTCCTCGGAGGCAACGCCCTGATGGTGCATGCCGGCCCCGCGGCCGCCGGCACGCATCAGCACTCGCCGGATCAGCCCGCGGGTCGCCACGAGGAAGCCGGCCAGCGCGCCCTTGGAGTCCGAGACGACGGCGAACTCGCGCTTGAGTGCCTGGCGGGCCCGCCAGAGCAGCGTCTCGATCGTTCCGACCTCGACGCCTTCGTGCTCTGCGATCTGCCGGTACGACCAACCCGATTGCTCGCGCAGGGCCAGGACTCTTCGGTGCCGGGCCGACAGCCGGCCGAGAGCCTCGTTGACCAGCTCGCCGTCGGCGGCGGCCACGACGAGCTCCTCGGACGTGACCTCACCGACCGCGCCGACGGGCGGCCGAGCCGTGCGCTCCTCGTCGTCGGTGGGCGTGCTGCGTGAGCGCCGGCGCAGCGCGTCGGTGCAGATGTTGCCGGCGATGACGGTCAGCCACGGGTAGAAGCGCCGCTCGCCTGCGAACCGCGGCAGCGCCTTCCAGGCACGGGCGAACGCCTCCTGCGCGGCGTCCTCCGCCTCGTGCCGGTCGTGCAGCCGCCGCAGGCAGAAGTGGAACAGGCGGCCGTGGTAGCGGGCGTAGAGGTTCTCGAAGGCGGCGGGATCGCCGGCCTGACACCGCTCGACGAGAGCACGATCGCGCCCGAGGTCGACGTCGTCGCAGAGGTCTTCGTGACGGAGCGCCACCTGACCGGTCCCCTCCCCCTCCTGTCGGGCGTCCTGCTCGGAGCCCGGGTCTCATTATGGCCGCCGCTGGCACGGGTCTGTAAAGACACGGCAGGGACAATTGCCCCAACGGGGTGTTGCCGGCTCCCCGGGGCGTACCATTGGGATGGGCTGCGTGCGGGTCTGTGGTTGAAAGTCGAGGCCAGTCGCAGGCGAAACGACCCACGTAAGGCGACTTGTGGTCGCTGAGCATGGTGCGGCTTAGAGGTAAGACCTGCCCGCTGGGTCCCCGGCTGTCGGGGACGGGTGGAGACGAGGCGACGCGCGTCTGCACGATGCCGTTGGGCCCGGTGGCGACATCGGGCCGCCGGCATCGGCGCGCCACCCTCGCAGCAGGCGAGTGTGGGGTCAAAGACCAGGTCAGCCGCACGTAGCCCCTTCCCTCGGCGAACGTCCCCGTCGGGTCGACACGGCCCTTGGGCCGGTAGGATCGGGTTCTTATGAGTGTGTTCACGAAGGTGCTGCGCGCCGGGGAGGGGAAGAAGGTCCGGCGCCTGGCCGAGCTGGTGCCCCTCATCGGGGACCTCGAGCCCGAGATGCAGGGCCTGAGTGACGACGCGCTCGCGCACAAGACGGTCGAATTCCGCGGGCGTCTCGAGCAGGGAGAGACCCTCGACGACATGCTCGTCGAGGCCTACGCGGTGGTCCGAGAGGCCGCCTGGCGCGTCCTCGGACAGCGACATTTCGACGTGCAGCTGATGGGTGGCATGGCGCTCCACTTCGGATGGATCGCCGAGATGAAGACCGGCGAGGGCAAGACGCTCGTCTCCACGCTGCCGGCCTACCTGAACGGGCTCGAGGGGCGGGGCGTGCACATGGTCACCGTCAACGAGTACCTCGCCTCGCGTGACGCGGAATGGATGGGCCGGGTGCACCGCTGGCTCGGACTGAGCGTCGGGCTGATCTCCTCGAACGTCGACGACCCCGTCCTCAAGCAGGCTGCCTACGCCTCGGACATCACCTACGGCACCAACAACGAGTTCGGGTTCGACTATCTGCGTGACAACATGACCCGTTCTCGTGAGCACATGGCCCAGCGGGGCCACGTGTTCGCCATCGTGGACGAGGTCGACTCCATCCTCATCGACGAGGCCCGGACCCCCTTGATCATCTCCGGCCCGGCCGACGAGGCGGCGCAGCTCTACTACCAATTCGCGTCCATCGCCCGGACGCTGACCCGGGACGTCGACTACGAGGTGGACGAGGAGAAGAAGACGGTCATCCCGCTCGAATCGGGTATCGAGAAGGTCGAGAAGGCCGTCGGGGTCGAGAACATCTACGACGCCGTCTCGGTCAACTACGTCCATCAGCTGACGAAGGCCTTGACGGCCAAGGACCTCTACCGGAGGGACAAGGACTATCTGGTGGCCGGCGGCGAGGTGAAGATCATCGACGAGTTCACGGGCCGGACCATGGAAGGCCGGCGTTGGTCCGACGGTCTCCACCAGGCGGTCGAGGCGAAGGAGCGCGTGGCCATCAAGGAGGAGAACCACACCTGGGCCACCGTGACCCTGCAGAACTACTTCCGCATGTACGAGAAGCTGGCGGGCATGACCGGAACGGCCGAGACGGAGGCCGGCGAGTTCGCATCGACCTACGGCCTGCCGGTCGTGCCGATCCCCACCAACAAGGAGATGATCCGGGCCGACCAGTCCGATCTCGTCTTCAAGACGGAGGAGGCGAAGTTCAACGCCGTGGTCGACGACATCGCCGAGCGTCACGAGCTGGGGCAGCCCATGCTCGTCGGCACGGCGTCGGTCGCCAAGTCGGAGCAGCTGTCGAGGCTCCTCGACAAGCGGGGCATCCCCCACAACGTCCTCAACGCCAAGCAGCACTTCCGCGAGGCCGAGATCGTCGCCCAGGCCGGTCGCCGGGGCGCGGTCACGGTTGCGACGAACATGGCGGGTCGAGGTGTCGACATCCTCCTCGGGGGCAATCCCGAGCTGCTGGCTCAGCACGAGCTGGCCGCCGAGGGGGTCGACCTCGAGGGTGACGAGGGCCTCGCCGCGCTCGACGCTCGCCAAACCGAGCTCGAGGCCCGCTGCCGTACCGAGGGCGAGGAGGTCCGCAAGCTCGGCGGGCTCTACGTGCTCGGCAGCGAGCGCCACGAGAGCCGGCGCATCGACAACCAGCTGCGAGGCCGCTCCGGTCGCCAGGGGGACCCCGGCGAGAGCCGCTTCTACCTCAGCCTCGACGACGAGTTGCTCCGGCTGTTCGCCACCGGCGCCATGAACTGGGTCATGGGCCGTACCCTGCCCGAGGACGTGCCGATCGAGTCCAAGACGGTGGCCAAGGCGATCGAGCGTGCGCAGAACACCGTCGAGGCCCGCAACGCCGAGATCCGCAAGGACAACCTCAAGTACGACGAGGTGATGGACCAGCAGCGCAAGGTGATCTACGAGCGCCGCCTGCAGATCATCGACGGCGAGGACCTCGAGGAGCACACCGAGGACCTGCTGGCCGGTGTGGCCGAGAAGCTGGTGGGCGAGCACTGCCCGACCGAATTCGAAGAGGACTGGGACCTCAAGGGGCTGATCGACAGCCTGACCCAGTACTACCCGACCAAATTCTCGGAGGCCGACCTCGAGCAGGCGGCGTCGACCGAGGATCTGGTCGAATCGGTCGTCGAGGAGGCGCTCGACTACTACGAGACGCACTCCGCCTCCATGCCTGGCGGCGCCGAGACGATGCGTCAGATCGAACGCGACGTCTACCTCCAGATCATGGACGCCCGCTGGCGCGACCACCTGGCCGAGATGGACAACCTCAAGGACGGCATCCACCTGCGCTGGACGGTGCAGGCCGACCCGCTCAACGCGTGGCAGCAAGAGGGCTATTCGATGTTCGGGCAGCTGATGGAAGTCATCGACAACGACTACCTGCGCTACGTCACCCACGTCGAGGCGGTGCAGCCACCCTCCGGCGAGCCCGACCTCGACCGGGCCGTGTACGCCGCAGCCGAGGATCCCGTCGTCGGGACCGGCTCGCTGGCGCCGGCACTGCTGGCCGAGCAGGGGACGAATGTGGCGGCCCAGGTGACCGAGCTCCGTTCCCCTGGCACCCCCAGCGGTGGGGTCGCCGGTGGCAACGGCGCGGGACCCGACGGGAACGGCCGTGGCGGCGGCAAGGCGAAGATCAAGCGCCCGAACGCGCCCGATCCCGACGCGCTGGTTCCGATCGTGAAGCAGCAGCACGAGAAGGTCGGCCGGAACGATCCGTGCTGGTGCGGGAGCGGCAAGAAGTACAAGTTCTGCCATGGCGCCGCCTGAGGGCCTCCCGGCCGAGCCACCCCGTGACTTCACATCGGAGCTCGAGGTCTTGGGGGAGCGCCTGGCCGAAGCAGAGCGCTACCTGGGCCGGGAGAAGCTCGAGGTCAGGCGGGCCGAGCTCGAGGCGGAGGCGGCCGAGCCCGATCTGTGGAACGACCCCGACAACGCCAGGGCCGTCACCAAGGAGCTGGGCCGCGTCGCAGCCGACCTCGACCAGCTGGAGGGGCTCCGCGCCGCCCTCGGCGACGCCCGCGCCCTGCAGGAACTGGTCGAGGAGTCCGCCGCGGCCGGGGCCCGGGACGCCGCCTTGGATGCCGAACTGGTCGAGACGGTCGCCGCTCTCGGCTCCCGCTTGCACGCGCTCGAGCTGCAGTCGTTGTTCTCCGGCGAGTACGACGAGTTCGATGCGGTGTGCGAGGTCCATGCGGGCGCCGGTGGCACCGATGCGCAGGACTGGACCGAGATGCTGCTGCGGATGTACCAGCGTTGGGCCGAGCGTCGTGGCTTCACGGTGGAGGTCGACGAAGCCACCGAGGGTCAAGAGGCGGGACTGTTGTCGGCCACGTTCATCGTGCACGGCCGGTTCGCCTACGGGCTCCTGGCGACCGAACGCGGCGTACACCGCCTGGTGCGCATGTCGCCGTTCGACTCACAGCACCGACGCCAGACGAGCTTCGCCTCCATCGACGTCACGCCCTTCCTCGAGGACGTGTCCTCGGAGGTGGAGATAGACGAGAAGGACTTGCGCGTCGACACCTACCGCTCATCGGGTGCCGGTGGACAGCACGTGAACAAGACGGATTCGGCGGTGCGACTCACGCACCTGCCCACAGGCATTGTCGTGGCGTGCCAGAACGAACGGAGTCAGCACCAGAACAAGGCCAAGGCCTTGCAGATCCTCGGGGCGAAGCTGGCCGAGCGCGCCCGCGCCGAGCGACGCCGTGAGCTCGATGCCCTGAGCGGCGAACGAGTCGACAACGCGTGGGGCAACCAGATTCGCTCCTACGTCATGGCTCCGTACCAACAGGTGAAGGACCTGCGCACCAACGTGGAGACCGGAAACGTCGACGCCGTCCTCGACGGCGACCTCGACGCGTTCATGGAGGCCGAGTTGCGCCGCCGGCGCGAGGGAGGCCCATAGCTCGCATCCGTTCTCCGACTCGTACTCGGGAAGCGCGCTGACCTGCGAAAGAAGGAGATGCTCCGAAACGGTCGCGGAAAGTAACTAGGATCGTACGGGTGCCCCGCCGCTCGGTTCGGGGCGAACGATCGCTTGACTCCCCCCGATGATCCGATTTCAGAACGTCACCAAGACATACAAGGGCTCGACCGTCGCCCTGCGCGACATCACCGTCGAGATAGAGAAGGGCGAGTTCGTCTTTCTCGTCGGTGCGTCCGGTTCGGGCAAGACCACGTTCATCCGCCTCCTCCTCCGCGAGGAGCTCCCCGACACCGGCCAGATCCTCGAGGCCGGGCGGAACATCGTGGAGCTCCCCAAGTGGCGGGTGCCCTACCTTCGCCGCAACATCGGCTGCGTCTTCCAGGACTTTCGTCTCCTGCCCAACAAGACCGTCTTCGAGAACGTGGCCTTCGCCCTCGAGGTCATCGGCCGGCCCCGGCACGTGGTCGCCAACCAGGTGCCCCAGGTCCTCGAGCTGGTCGGCCTGGCCAACAAGCGGGACAACCTGCCGAGCGAGCTCTCCGGTGGTGAGCAGCAGCGTGTCGCCGTGGCCCGCGCCTTCGTGAACCGCCCGCTCATCCTGCTGGCCGACGAGCCGACCGGCAACCTCGATCCGCAGACGAGTCAGGGCATCATGCAGCTTCTCGACCGCATCAACCGCACCGGCACCACCGTGGTCGTTGCGACGCACGACGAAGTGCTCGTCGACAAGATGCGCCGGCGCGTCATCGAGCTGAGCAACGGTGCCATGGTGCGCGACCAGGCGCGCGGGGTCTACGGGTTCGACGGCGCCGCCGTGCAGCAGCCTGTCGACGTCGCCGCTGCCGGCGGGATGTCCTGATGCCGGTCTCCGTCGACTACGTCGCCCGCGAGACGGCGTCGAACCTGTGGCGCAACCGGCTCATGACCATCGCCGCCGTGTTGACCGTCGCGGTATCGCTGTCACTGGTCGGCGCAGCCCTGCTCCTCCGGCAGGGGTCCGCCAACGCGACCGGGACGCTCGAGCGAGGGACCAAGGTGACCGTCTGGATGCAGCCGGGCGCGTCCTCCCAGCAGATTCATGCGGTTGGGACGCAGCTCTCCCAGCTGAGTGATGTCCAACAGCCGTGCCAGTACTGGAACAAGACCCGCAACTTCCAAGAGGCACGGCAGCTCCTGCCTTCGGACGTCCTGCAGGCAACGAGCGTTGCCCAGATGCCGACCTCGTACTGGTGCGTCCCGCTGCAACTGTCGGACGCGGCCCAGGTGCAGAAGTCGTTCAGCGGCACGGCGGGCGTCCTCGCCGTGACCGAGCCGTCTCAGGCGATCCACAACGAGGAAACCGTCATCAACATCGTCAAATGGTCGTTCCTGGCCGTGGCGGTGGTGCTGATCGTCTCCGCGGCCGTCCTCATCCTCAACACGATCCGCATGGCGATCTTCGCGCGGAGACGCGAGGTGTCGGTCATGAAGCTGGTCGGCGCCACCAACTGGTTCATCCGCGTACCGTTCATGTCCGAAGGCCTGCTGCAGGGTTTCATCGGCTCGGTTCTCGCCGCGGGTGTGGTGTACCTCCTCTACGTCCTCGTCAACCACTGGGGGAGCGGGAGGACCACCAGCAACATCTTCACGGCGATCCACACGTCGGCTCCGGAGATGATCCTGACCAACGTCGTCGTGGTGATCGTGGGGATGGCGATCGGCACCATCGGGTCGGCCATCGCCATCCGGCGCTTCCTCGACGTCTGACGGAGCTCCTCGGGGACTCCTCGCACCGCACCCCGCATCATCGGGCGCGCACTCTCAGCACGAGGCCCTCGCCCGAGCGGAAGGGCTGTGTCCGCGACTCGAGGCCGACGAATCCCGCGTCGCGCAGCAGGACGGTCACCATCTCCACCCACTCGTCGACCGGGGCGCGCTTCTCGATCGCCCAGCAGTGTGTCAGGGTCACGAGAACGCCGCCGGGGGCCAGCACCCGGGCCACCTCGCGTAGCGAGACGTCGAGCGGATCCCAGAACTGGAGGCTGTTGACGGCGACGACCGCGCCGAAGGACCCGTCCGGCCACGGGATCGAAGCAGCATCGGCCACCACGAGCCGGACCCGCCCGCCCTCGACCGCCGCCCGGTTCCGCCGCACCGCCAGTTCGACCATGGTGCTCGACGGGTCGATGCCGCCGACGGTCCCCGCGGTCAGCCGTGCCGTGAGGGCGGCGACGCCCACTCCCGGACCGAAGCCGACGGCCAGGACGGCGTCGTCGGGCGCGGGATCGAGCTCGGCCACTGCCGCACGTTCCATGTCGCGGTTCAGCCGCGCCATGGCGGCGGCCGCCAAGCGCCCGGTCATGCCCTCGAAGCCGTTCGATCCGGTGTCCACGACGTCCACCCAATCACTTGAAGTAAGCTTCAAGTCAATGGTGGCGTTGTTGGACATCGGGGAGGTGGCGGCACGCTCGGGCATGGCCGCCTCCACCCTGCGCTACTACGAGCGGGAGCGGATCATCGACAGCGCCGACCGGAAGGGCCTGCGGCGCCAATTCCGCCCCGAGGTCCTGACGACGCTGGCCGTGGTGGCCATGTGCCGCCGTGCCGGCTTCTCGCTCCAGGAGATCAAGTCCTTGCTGGCCACGGAAGGTCGACCGGAGTGGAAGTCCTTCGCCGCCCGCAAGCGGGACGAGCTGCAGGCTCGGGCCGCGCACTTCACCGTCCTGGCCGAGCGCCTGGACCACGCGCTGCGCTGCCCGAGCCCCAACGTCTTCGACTGTGGGCACTTCCGCCATGCTCTCGAGGAGGCCCTGCCCGTCGCCCCGCTCGAAAGGGACCGACCGTCGTGAGCCAGGCGGAGGTCGGACCCAATGGGGCGCGACCGGACCGGTCGCAGTCGCGCTTCTTCCGCAACACGCCTCGCAAGATCTCGCTGTTCTTCCTCGCCGTGGCCGTGGCGGCCCTGGTCGTCGGCGCCGGCTTCGCCGAGATCTCGAAGAACGGCTCACCGACCTCGTCGGAAACGGCGATCGTGCGCTGGGTCATCCTCGCGTCGTTGGCGATCTTCGTCGTCACCTACGTGGTGGGCGGACGGACCCGGGTCAGGTCCAGATCGTGACGACTTGCATGCTGCGGAAAGGGCTCGAGACCGCCTCGGTGGCCTGACAGTCGGCGACCCACCTCGGCCTGGCCTTCGTGGGCTGGTGGCAGTCGGCGACGGACGCTCCCGACGAAGCCGGCGTGCGACAGGCGAATGGGCCGAGTCCGTCCCAGGCTGCGGCGACGAAGACACAGGTCTGGCCGTTGGACAGCCGCATGGCCCATGGCTGCCGGGCCGGACCGCTCGCCGGTTCGGACGGCAAGGTGCCCACGTCGACCCGTGTGGCGGCGGGGAGGGCGGGGTCGGCGACGCACACGAGCGGGCCAGTGGTGGCACGGGGCGGAGCGAAGCAGGGGTCGTAGACGCTCGACCCGGGTTGGGCGAAGCAACGGTACGACGACGTGCCCGCCACGCCCGGCGTGACGCAGCTGCCCGAGACCGTCTCGGTGACGATGATGGTGCCGAGCAGCGTCCCGCCGGGGGAGTAGGGGTCGAAGACGACCCGACGGGTCCCGGCCGCGCCGGAACCGTGCGTCCCCGAAGAACTGCACGAAGCCAGGCCGAAGGATGCCGCCAGCAGCACGAACACGCGCCACCGCACCGCATGCATCCAGCGGCCGACGGGCACGGCTCGATGTTCCCACACCCCGTTCGGAGATTGGCCGCGCCGTGCGCCCGACGGTGGGTCAGACTGTCCCAATGGGGACTGCAGGAGACAAGCCGAGAAAGCCGAAGCGGCGACTGGCCAAGGTGCCGAAGTACGAGGAACCGAACTCCATTCCCGCCGCGGGCCTCACCGGGAGCAGCAACGGGGTCTACGGCTCCCGCTACGGGCACTCGGCCGACCACCACGCGTCGTCCAAGTCTCCAGGCCGCGTTGGGGCGTTCGTTCTCCGGTGCCTGGGAATGAAACCGAAGGCCTGATTCCTTCAAGAGAATTTCCGTCCGGCAAGGTTTCCGGCAAGGTTTCCGGCAAGGTCCCTTCGTCATGCTGTCTCGTACCCTCGGGACGAGGGCCAGACGAAAGCGAGGAACACATGGCGAACGCGACCACCATCACCGGGAACCTGACCCGCGAGCCCGAGATCCGCTACACCCGGGAGGGCCAGGCCACGGCCCAGCTCGGCGTGGCCGTCAACCGCCGGTGGCAGGACCGGACCACGCAGGAGTGGCAGGAGTCGACGTCGTTCTTCGACGTCGTCTGCTGGCGGGACCTGGCCGAGAACGTCGCGTTGTCCCTGACCAAGGGGATGCGCGTCGTCGTGACGGGCCGGCTGGAGCAACGCTCCTGGGAGACCGAGGACGGGGACCACCGGACCAAGGTCGAGATCACGGCCGACGAAATCGGCCCCAGCCTCCGCTTCGCCACCGCCGAGGTGCACAAGGTGGAACGTCGCGGCGCCGAAGCGAGCGACGTGCCCGTCGAGGCGTGAATCATCACCTCGACGGCTCTCAGGCTCGGTCTGCCGGCGCGCGCGATCCGGAGACGATCGGCTTCCTGAAGGAGGAGGTGGCGGCCATGTGCGGGGCGTTGGCGCTCGGGGCGTCCTTGCTCCGACACCTCGGCCTGGAGGTCGAGGCGACCCGCCTCGAAGGCCTGTTCAGGCGGGTCGAAGAGCGCCTCGGGCCGGCTCAGCCGGAGGCGCCCGCTGCGTTACCGCCGTGCTCGGTGTCCGGCTCGTAGGTCAGCGAGAGCGAGTTCACGCAGTAGCGCAGTCCGGTGTCGGTCGGGCCGTCTGGGAACACGTGCCCCAGGTGGCCGCCGCACCGGGCGCACAAGATCTCGGTCCGGGTCATCCCGAAACTGCGATCCTTCTTCTCGATGACAGTGCCGGCCGCCCGGGCCCGGTCGAAGCTCGGCCAGCCCGAGCCGGAATCGAACTTCGCCGCCGTGTCGAAGAGCTCGGCGCCACAACCGGCGCAGCGGAAGGTGCCCTGCCCGTCGACGTGCAGTAGCTCACCGGACCACGCGGGTTCGGTGCCGGCCTGGCGCAACACCGCGTAGCGTTCGGGCGACAGGTCCCGCTTCCACTCGTCGTCCGTCTTGGTGACATCGTAGGTCGTCCTGTCGGCGTTCGACTTGCGCGTGAACATCTCCGTCCTTTCTCCCCGAGGGCTGCAACAGCTGCCCGGTCCGACGTATTTCGCGGCGATCAGGCCGCCAGCGCCGTCGCCGCGTTGCCCATCAGGAACAAGAAGTTGTCCGTGTAGAACGCCCGCCGCACGTCCTCGCCGGCATCGCCCAGGGACGCCTCGAAGCGCTCCAGCGGCTTCCGACCGCCCTCCACGTGGGGGTAGTCGGACGAGAACATGACCAGATCGGCGCCCGCCTGTGCCACGATCCACCCCACGTCCTCGGTGGGATAGGGCGTGAACCGGACCTGGCGGTGCACGTAGTCCGATGGGCGTATCGACAAATTCTGCAGCCGCTCCTCGTGGCGGGCGAACGCCTCGAAGGCCGACTCCATCTGGCGCAGCCACGAGGGGACCCAGATCGCCCCCTGCTCGATGACGCCGATCCGCAGGCCGGGGAACCGCTCCAGCACTCCGTCGAAGATCAGCGTGGCCAGGGTCTGGGCCGGAGGCACCGGGATCCCCATGTAGTCGACGGAGCGGAAGTTCTCCTCGCCCCCGTGGAAGTCGGGCGGCACCGGGAGCCCGTTGACGAAGTAGTGCGGGTCGATCAGCGTGCCGGTCCCGCCCACGTGGAAGACGACCGGGACGCCCGCCTCTTCGGCCTGGGCCCACACGCCGAAGAGGTCGGTGTGGCTGGGGGAGTACCGCGGCGGGCATCCCGAAGCCACGAGCAGGGCGGCAGCACCCGCGGCCAGCGCCTCCCGCGTCGCCCCCACCGCCCGCTCGGGATCGCACAAGGGCACATAGAGCGACGGCAGCAACCGGGAGTCGACCGAGCAGAACTCGAGCATGCCCCGGTTGTGCGCCCTCGCCGCGGCGAAGGCCAGGTCGGGATCCTCGTGCTCCATGTCGTGCAGCCGAGAGTTGTGGAACGTGTTGAACACGAGCTGGCTCGAGAAGCCCAGCAGGTCGAGGGCCCGCGGCCGGTCCTCGGCGATGAACGACCCGGTCGCGGCGAAGTTCTTCCGGGCCATGATCTCTGCCTGCTCGTCGGCCCGGTACTCGGCGGAGGCATGCCGCGCCCGCAGGCGCTCGAAGGCCGCGTCCAGGTCGCGGCGCTGTTCGGTGGGGTCGCCCGTCTGCCGCAACTCGTTCCCGCCGAGATACTCCAACACCGGCATCCGGTCGCGGAACGCCGCCTCGGCGTGCTCGCGCAACCAGGTGGGCGTCTCCATGATGTGGGCGTCCGCGTCGTGGACGACCCGACCTTCCGAATAGGGCATACCCCTCCCTTTCGCTGCCGTCCGAGTATCGCGCCCTACGATGCCCCGGTGATCGCCGGGCTGCTCGAGCAGGTAGGGCTGCCGCACGAAGCGGCCGACCGTGTCTC
>DAHUZK010000019.1 GCA_027306605.1 Acidimicrobiaceae bacterium | reverse complement strand
GCCGCCGCGGTCACCCTCCGGCGGAACCGGATTTGCCTAACGCCTGGCGGCGGCGGTCTTCTGCCGGTTGGCCCTCTCGATGGCCGCCACGAGCTCGCTCTTGTCCATGGTGGAACGTCCGGAGATGTCGAGCCGGCGGGGCGATGTCGCGGAGGTGGCTCTTCGAGCCCATCCTGTCCTTGGCCTCCCAGTGGTCACCCACCCTGCCGGCCGCCCCCTCCGCCGGCGGGTCGCCACGGAACAGGCGATACCCGCCGCTGGTCCGATCATGCATACCCGTTCGCCCGAGGTGGGTGCGTCAGTGCTCGTACACGCCGACGATCCTGGCCTGCTCGATGACGTGGTCCTCGATCCGCTCCAGGAGCGAGCGACGATCGAGGCCGGGTTCGAGGTCCAATTCCGCGTCGAGGGCGTAGACCCAGAAGTAGTAGTGGTGCGGACCGTGCCCGGGAGGAGGGGCCGGTCCGTCGTAGCCGGTGTGACCGAGAGAGTTCCTGCCGGCGTTGAACGCCGGCTCGTTCTCGGCAAGGCGCGTGGTGCCGACCGGGATGCCAGAGAGCACCCAATGGGTGAAGCCGTCCACCAGAGGAGCGTCGGGATCATGGACGACCACTGCGAAGGACCGGGTGCCCTCCGGAACGCCCGTCCAGGCCAAGGGGGGAGAGACGTCGTCGCCGTCGGGGGTGTAGCGCTGCGGGATGCGGCCGTGCGCGTCGAGGGCGGGTGACGAGACCTTCAGTGCCGCCACGTTCAATTCCTGAGCCATGGCGGTGGGCTACCCGCCGGCCGCACAGCGGAAACCGTCCCACCTGTTTCATGCCACTCCGAAGGGGGCATCAGACGACAGTGGCCGAGGCAGCTGACGAGAAATCGACACCGGAGCTCCTCCGTGACCTGACGACGCAGGTCACGACGCTCGTCCACGAGGAGGTCGAGCTCGCCAAGGCCGAGATGAGTGCCAAAGGCAAGCGGATCGGCGAGGGCCTGGGTCTGGTCTCGGCCGTGGCGGTCCTGTGCATCCTGTTGCTCGGCTGCCTGGTCGCCGCGGCCATCGCGGCCTTGAGCATCGTCCTGACGGTGTGGCAGGCGGCGCTGGTCGTGGCGGGTGGGCTGGCCGTGTGTGCCGGCATCGTCGGCCCCATGGCGATCCTCGAGTTCCGACGGAGCGCGCCGCCGGTGCCGGAGCAGGCGGTGGCGACCAGCAAGGAGAACATCGAATGGCTGAAGACCCAAGCGCGATCTGCGAAGAGATAGAGGAGACACGGTCGGAACTGGCCGACACGGTCGCCGCCCTCGGCCGGAAGGCTGACGTCAAGGCCAGGGTCACGGCGGGAACACGCGCCGTGAAGGACCGTCTGGGCGCTGCGCCGTCGGACTCCGTGAAGATGGGTGCGGCGAGCCTGGCCGAGAAGGCCGAGGGTGGGAGGCGTTCGGCGCCGGAGTCCAAGGGACCGTTCTTGATGGCAATCGCCGGAGCCCTGTTGGTGATCGTCGTCTGGCACCGGGTCCGTCGCGGACGGGACGGCCGCTGAGTGGCGAGACTGGCCTACAAACCGTTGGGGCTGCTCTTCGGTGTGATCGGAGGAGTGCTGGCCGGGGCGATCTTCAAGCGGGTCTGGGCGTCTCTCGCCGGCGAGGACTCCGCCCCCTCGGCCACCGATCCCAGCAGGGGATGGGCTGAGGTCCTCCTCGCTGCCGGGGTGGAGGGCGCGCTCTACGGGCTCGTGAAGGCGGCGGTCGACCGGACGGGCGCCACGGGGTTCCAAAAGATGACGGGCAGATGGCCCGACGGGCAGGTGGCCCGGTGAGTCGCGGGGCCGGTGGACCGGCGACCCGCTCGTCAGGCGGAGGACCTCGCCTCGTCTCGCATCCGGTCGAAGAAGGAGGCGATCGGACCGAGGACCTTCTGCGCGGCCGAGCCGGAAGGCAGGCGTGGATGCGGATGATTGGGCGCGGACAGTTTCGCACCCTTGAATTTCTGCGCGAGGTAGATCAGTCCCGCATGTTCCTCGTGGGCCAGGAGCAGTGGGAACGCTTCTGACTCCTCCTGGTGCGCGTGTTCCAGAACGTTCTCGCGCAACTGGGCGAGCGCTCTCGAGAAGTCATCGTCGCCCGGATCCAGGTTCTCCATCGAGGCCAGGAGCCTCTCCGCCTCCGCCTCCTCGGCCTGCCGCTCCGATGCGACCTCCCTGCCTCCCGGCAGGTCTCGCAGCGCGGGGTAGACGACGAGCTCCTCGGCGACCTCGTGGCGCACCAACTGGTCCGTCAACTTCCAGAAGAGCTCCTTCCTGGACTCGGGCGGCGCGTCGCACACCTCCGAAAGGCGTTGTCTGATCGCCTCGTGATCCTGCGTGAGAAGCGAAACGATGTCGTCGCTGGGCGCCAGAGGCATGGTCTCTCCTTGTCGGCCGATGTCAGTGGTTGCTACCCGTTGCACCCTCGGCCAAACACACGCTGACGGCCGGGTGGAGGTCGAGGTTCGTGCAACGACACGGCGGGGCTTCCGGGCCGGACAGCCATGGCATTTCCCGTCGTGACACCTTGACGGCCCCGCAGGGGCGGTGAGTACAATTGTTTCGCCGTTGACCATCGTGCTCCCGGTCGGACAGTGTGCTGGGCGTTCTCCCGATCCCCTGGAGGCTTCTTCAGGAGGCTTGCCCCGTGTTCCACGACGTCCCCGCAGGAACATTCGCCGGCTTTGTTCGGAAGGGCTCTGCACGCACGGTCGTCGAGTTGTCCGGGGAATTGGACATAGCGGTCGCACCGGATCTGAGAGCCTGTCTCGGCGGGGCCCTGGAGGGCCCTCTCCCGGCGGAGGTGCACGTCGATCTGTCCGGGGTGACCTTTCTCGACTCGTCCTCCGTTTCGGAGCTGGTCTCGGCCTGCAAGCGGGCCCGCCAGGCCGGAGCTGACTTCTCGGTCACCTGTGGAGCCGGCCTGCCCAGGAAGGTGCTCGCCATCCAGGGGCTGACCGATTACCTGCGTGTCGTCGACGAGACCACGTCGGCCGACCGTCCTCCCTCGGTCCTTCCTGCCTCGCAGGAGGTGCCGACCGAGCGATTCCCGAGGCACTGACCATTGCGGCGCGCGGCGGCGCGCGGCAGGTCACGACGACCGGACATAGGTCGAAATGGATCGAGAGCAGCTCGGGTTACTTGCCCTCGCCCGTCGGCACCTTGCCGGGTACCTGACATCGCTCTGATCGCGGCAGATGGGCGCCGATGCGATTGCTCGAAGCGGGATTGCACGCGGTGTTGTAGTCGCCCCGGCCGGGCGGGCTCTGCCCGAGGTTCGAGTGGTGCTCGTCCGTCGCGCAGCTGGCCATGAAGAGCGAAGCCAGCACCGAGAGAGCTGCGAGAGCCAGCCTCCTGCGTACCACGTTGCACCCACCTCGACGAAAGGACAAAGGAACGAGATGGACTTACCCGTCCGACGGGCCGGGCGAACGTGGCGGCCGGACTCAACTCCGAACGTGTCCTCGTCGTACCGCCGGTGGCGACCGGCTCCTCCTGGCGCCCCGGTCAGGGACCGACGTCGAGTGTCAACCGGTAGGGGCCGAAGGTCAGCACCGAGATACCCGTCGGTGCCGTGACCGTCTGTGGGCTCGAGGTCGTTGCCGCCGGGCCGATCGTGACGCTTCCGGTACCGCCTCCGGACTCAGTGACCGTGGACGGCTGCGTGGCGCTGTAGGTGGCCGGGACGCCGGGGACGGCATAGAAGCTGACGGCGAGGACGGCGGTTCCCCCGGCTCCGACGCCGGTCACGTTGCAGGTGTCGTTCGTGCCGAGCGGCCCGCAGGTCACGAAGGGAGTGCCGGTTCCTCCCGGCGCGGGGGTGACACCCAGGCCGGCCGGGGCGGTCGTGATCGATTCCGTCTGGTTCGCGGAGACGTAGTTGGGCGACGAGGCGGTCAACGTCACCTTCCCGGACGCCGTCGAACCGAACCAGAAGGACGCGGTGCTCTCTCCGCTCGGGATGGTCACGCTCGTCACCGAGCTGGCTGCAAACTGAGTGCTTCCGAAGGTCACGCCCGCTGGCAGGCCGCTCGCGAGCTGCACGGTGAGCGCACCGCCCGTGATCGGTGCACCGGAACCGGTTTGGCGGCGCACCGTGACAGGCCCGAGATTCGGGTTGGCCGACGTGGCACCGGTCACCGGCGGCGAGCTGAACACCAACGTCTGGGAGGTGATGGTGAGCGTGAAGCGTTGGGTGCCGTCGGGTCCGACACCATTGGCGGCGTTGATGCAGACCGTGAAGGTGCCGGTGGCGTCCGCGGCGGGCGTGCCCGACAGGAGGCCCTTGTCCGAGAACGTGACACCCGCCGGCAGCACCGAGGGGCTGCAACCGCTGAACGCGGCGTCCGAGAACGTCGGTGCCGGCGTCCCCGATGCCGTGGCCTGGAAGCTTCCCGCAACACCCGCCGTGAAGGTGGCCGAAGCCGCGCTGGTGACGGTGGGATCGCCGGCGGACGACGTCGCTGCGGGCGGATCCGAGGCGCCGGTGGCCGGGCTGGTCGTGCCCGAGAACTGAGCGTCCGGAGGGCTCACCCACAATGTGTGGACGTCATAGAAGTCGGCCTCGACTTCGTAGTAGTAGGTGGTTCCCGCGCTGAGGCCCGAGTCGGTGCACGAGGTCGCGGTCGACACCAATGTCGTGGCCTGTTGACAGGTCCCGGACGAGATCTTCGCGAAAGGTCCTCCCGGAGAGGTGCTGCGCAGGACCAGGTAACCGGCACCGGGCGGCAGTCCCGCCGACGGCGACCAGCTGATGGCGAGCGTCGCCGCCGTCGGCGTCGACGCTTGGCCGGCTCCGGGAGTCTGCAAGGTGACGGCCTGTGCCTGTCCGTTCCCCGCTCCCGACACCGTGGTGTAGGCAAAGGCTGCCGTGCCGGTGGCGAGGGCAAAGGCAACAGCGAACAGGACGATGGGACCCCGGATCCGCCCTATCGGGCCGCGGTCGTCCCTGACGTGCTTCGGCTGTGGACGTCGCCAGCTCATGATGAGGACCGTCCTGAAAGCGTCATGCTGACGGTGAACGTCACGCCCTGACAGCTGCTGGGTGCATTGGGGGCCAGGGCGACCAAATGGGCAAGAGCCTGAGTCCCGCTGGTCCCGCCGGGGGCCACGGTGAGTGGTGTGGGCAGAGCGGCGGGCAACTGCTGAGCGATGCTGACGAAACTGTTCGAGCACAACCCGGTGTTGTCGGAGACCACGGTGGCCCCGGAGACGTGGTCGAAGGTCACACTGGTCGAGGCCGGGTTGTGGACCGAGAAGTAGGCGGTTCCGGTGCCGCCCGGGACCAAGTCGGCATTCCCGGTCGCCGCGCTGACCGGCGCGGCCACGGGGCTCCCGGCCATGGCCTGGACGCTTCCCGAGCCGTGGCCGACGCCGTCGCTGACGATGAAGGCGACCGCAGTGCCGGCACCGAGCCCGACCACCACCGCACCGGCTGCACCGGCTAGAGGAACGAGCCCCCACCGCCGGCGCGCCGCGGCACGGGCCTTGTGGCCCCGCTTCGCGGAGGGCTTCGCGGGAGCCTCGGCTGTGAGCGAGGTCATCGAGGTGCCATCACCAACCGAGCTGGCACCAACCGAGCTGGCCGAGAGGTCGCGAACGACCGAAAGGACCTCTGGAGCACTGACGGGCTCAGGGTTCGCGCCAATGGTCGCATCGAGACGGCTCAGAATGATTCCCCCGGGCTCACATTGTCGTACGTGCAGGGCGCGGAGCTCGATCTCGAGAAGCGGATCTCTCTCGTCGACGTGGGCGTCGGCCAACACTTCAGCGTCGACGGTGCCCCACTTCTTGGCGTGGATCGCCCGCCGTTCGACGCAGAGCAGGGGATCGGTCCTTCCGACATGGGCGCCCCGAGTCGGTTCTGCGGGAGCCGGCCCCTCGACGGCGTGGAGCGCCCGCCCTTCGACGGAGAGCAGGGGGTCGTCGACCCCGACGTGGACGCCCCGTGGGACATCTGCGGGGAACCGAGCCTGCGCCATCTCGAGGAGCCGGCCCTCGACGGACACCAACGGGTCGCCCTCGGCGACGTGGCTGCCGTGCCACGGCCGCTCCGGGGGTGCCTCGGAGCTCGTGACCGGGGGAAGGGAAACCGCCCGGGCGCGCACCGATTCCCCATCCCCTGCGGCGAGATCGAGTACCTCGAGGGCCTCGAGGACCTCAGGCGTCATGACCGTGCGGTCCGAACGCAGGAAAAGGGGGCCGACCGGAGGCCGACACGGGCGCTCGCGGTGCACCTCGGAAGGTGGACCGCATCTGTGTTTGTCAAGGAAGTCTCTGTCATCGTCATCGCTGATGTCCGCCCATCCGAACCGACCTGTGGGAAGGGACGGTGCGGCGTGGGCCGGGCCTCGGAGTGCTCACTCCGGGGCCCGGCCTCAGGACCGCATCGCCAAACTGGAGCGACTTGAAACGCCACTCCATCAGGTGGTTCCTACGGGGTCTTGACGTTGACCGTCAGCGGCTGACCCAGGCACGGGTCCTGGT
>DAHUZK010000013.1 GCA_027306605.1 Acidimicrobiaceae bacterium | reverse complement strand
ACCACGGGCAGGCTGCAACCTAGCGGACGCAGGGGGCCGCGCCTATCCTTGGGCCTTCTCGGTCCGGTCGGGTCGGAGACGAACACCGTCCGGGGTCGGGCCGAAGGGAGGGGCAGGGCATGACGAGCGGCAGCGAAGGGTTCGAGCTGCGGGGCATCAACCACCTGGCGCTCGTGTGCCGAGACATGGAGCGCACGGTCGACTTCTACACCAACGTGCTGGGCATGCCCCTGGTCAAGACCATCGAGCTGCCGGCCGGGATGGGGCAGCACTTCTTCTTCGACTGCGGCGGCGGAGACTGCCTCGCTTTCTTCTGGTTCCCCAACGCCCCCGACGGAGTACCGGGCGTCAGCGCACCGGCGGCACGCCCGGACCAGGGCGATCTCACCAGTGCCATCGGATCCATGAACCACGTCGCCTTCGACGTGCCGGCGGAGAAGATCGAGGAGTATCGCGACCGCTTGATCGCGGCGGGGATCGACTGCACCGAGATCGCCAACCACGACGACTCCGAGTGGGGCATCAGCGACGAGATGCACGCGGGCGTCTTCGTCCGCAGCGTCTATTTCCAGGATCCCGACGGGATCCTGCTCGAGTTCGCCTGCTGGATGCGCGACTTCACCCCCTCCGACGTGGCGCATGCCCCCGCGCGCGCCGAGCGCACGCCCGTCTGAAGGCCCATCCGGCGCTCCCGCTCCGACCTCGACAGATCCCACAGATCCCACAGATCCCACCGATCCCACCGATCCCACCGATCCCACCGATTCCACCGATCCCACCGATCCCACCACGCCGATGCCCCGTCTCCGCCAGGTTCCCAAGGCCGAAGCCACAGCGCCCATCGTCACGACCATGTACGACTGGCTCTTCGAGGGGCGCGATCCCGTGGCCGAGCCCGGACGGTGGGACGGCACGAGCGGTGACTGGTGGACAGTCTTCGCCAACAGCCCCGACATCCTCGATCATTGTGTCAAGGGGTTCGGCCTCTACCAGTCCCCCGACCGCCGCCTGGATCCCAAGCTGCGAGAGCTCGGGCAGATCCGCGCCGGCTGGGCGGCCGCCAGTCAGTTCGTCTTCAGCCAGCACGCCAAGTCGATGCGGGACCTCGGCATGCCCGAGGCGCAGATCGCCCACATCCCCGCCTGGTCGACGGCGCCGGCCGGCACGTACGACGACGCCGAGCGCGCCGTGCTCGCCTACACCGACTGCCTCGTGTACGACCACGGCCGCGTGCCCGACCAGCTCTTCGACGAGCTGCGTCGCCATCTCGACGACCTGGCCGTCCTCGAGTTGACCTACATCACCACGCTGTACTTCCAGCACGCCGTGATGTCCAAGGCCCTGCGCACGGAGTTCGACGACCGCGACGACCCGATCGTCGAGGTGCCCGGTCCCGAGGGAGCCAGCGCAATGCATCCCGGGCGGAACCGGTGAGGGCGGCTCACGAGGTCCTGCCCTCGGACGAGGGCCGCCACGCCCCCGACGCCGAGGAGCTCTGGAACGAGTCGTACTACTGCGACTTCGTCGCCGGCGACGGCTCGCTGGCGGGGTGGCTGCGCCTGGGGCTCTACCCGAACCGCCAGGTCGCGTGGTGGACGACATGGATCGTGCACCCGGGATCCGGGGCGCCCGGCGTGTGCTCCGTCGACTACCGCGCTCCGGTCCCGCCGGGCGACACCTTGGTCTGCCGGTCCACCGTGCACGACCGCACCGGCGGCCGCATCGAGATCGATCTCCGTCGTCCTCTCGAGGAGTTCCGCCTGGCCGCCCAGGTCCCGGCCACCGCCGTCGCCGACCCGGCCGACGTCTACACCGTCGGCGAACACGCCGCCGGTCCCGCCACCGACCTCGACCTCGACCTCACCTGGACCACCGACGGCTCGCCGTACCACTACGAGCTCACCACCCGCTACGAGATCCCCTGCCTGGTCTCGGGCCGCGTGGCGATCGGGGACGAGACCTACACCGTCGAGGGACAGGGCCAGCGTGACCACTCGTGGGGCGTGCGCGACTGGTGGGCCTTCGGATGGTGCTGGTGCTCCATGCGGCTGGACGACGGCACCCGGATCCATCTCGCCGACATCCGCATGCCGGGCATGCCCGTGTTCTTCGGATACATCCAGACGCCGGGTCAGGTGCGTCCCGTCACTGCGCTGAATGTCAGCGAGGAACTCGGCGACCACGGCTTCCCCACCACCGCCCGCATCGAGATCGCGGCCGCACCCGAGCACGACCTGGGCATCGACGTGACGCCGGTCGCGTTCGGGCCGGTGCTGCTGCGCGACGACCACCCGGCCGCCGACGCCGAGGCGCGTGTCAGCCGCTTCCCCCGCGCCGTGGTGACCTGCCGAACCGACGACGGCCGCAGTGGTTCCGGCTGGATCGAATGGAACCAACCCGGTCCCGCCTGAGGGGCCGCCTGAGGGGCCGCGGACATCGACGGCTCGTGACCCCGGGCGGTCAATCCACCGGTCGGGGTTCCGACCGCGCCCGCTCGACGATGGGCCGCTCCATGCCCTGGCGCAGCTCGACCTCGTCGGGGCGGGTGTCGCGACCGGGGCCCTGAGCACCCGAGATCAGCCGCTCCGCCAGCGACACCTCGAGAAGACCGAGCGCCAATCCGAAGACCGCACCCAGCACGAAGTTGGTCAGGAACTCGGCCACCACCGCCTCGTGCGGGACCAGCTCTGCGATGAGGACGACGACCTCGTGCTCCAGGGCCAACGGGACGGTGACCATGGCGAACACGAGCCAGAAGTGCGGCCAGACGAGGCGGATCGAGCGCCGGAAGGCGTCGCGGATGTTCGAGTCGGTCAGGTTGATCACCGGGCCGACGAGTGCGGTCAGGGTCCCGACGACCAGGCCCGGCACGATGAAGAAGATCGCGGCGACGCCGCTGACCACGAAGAGGATCACCTCGGCGCCGAGCAGCCGCAGCCAGGGCAGTGTCGCCAGGACCTTCCCCACCGGCTGTGGTGTCTGGTTGCGCTCGAGCGCACCCACGAGGCGCTCGAGCATGCCGCTGTAGAAGGTCAGGCCGAGCGAGGAGACGCCGAAGAAGACGACGCCGGAGACGGATTCCCATCCGAGGTGGTCGGTGGCGATCTCGGTGAACCACGTGCTCTGGAACGCGTCGAGCCCGAAGATGACGACAGCGGGAACGATGATCCGGGCGGGCTCGATCCGCAGCGTGCGCCACGCCATGAGCAAGAGCTCGACCGGATGCAGCGGATGGCGGTCGGGATGGTGGCGCCGCACAGGCCGGACGGAGCGGTCGTAGCGGCCTCGCCGGAACCAGTGTCGCTTCGGCGCCATCGGCTCCCCCGCGGCCTCGGGGAGCGGATTCAGGAGGCCGTCCACGCCGGCCGCCGGGTCGGGCCGCTGGCTCATGACGGCGGTGTCATGCCGGTCGTGACCCGTCGCCCACGAACTCGAAGAGCTTGGCGTTCGGATCGAACGGCGCCACACGAGACGACGAGCCCGACGAGTCCGACGGTTCCGACGAGTGCGACGGTTCGGACGAGTCCGACGAGTCCGACGGTTCGGACGGAGCACCGGTGAACCGGTGACGCCCGACCGAGAGGACGTATCCGCCGGGATCCTCGAACGCGACCTCCTCGAAGCCCGCATCCAGGAACTCGGCCCGGATGGACGGCGTGATGTCGGGCGGGCGCCGGTGCCTGGTCCAGATCACCTCCGCTCCCTGTCGGCACATCCCGGGCAGTGCCTGGATGGTGCGCGTGATGTCGTCCCGGCCGATGTTGCCGAACACCCCGCACACGAGCACCAGGTCGGCGGGCACCGCCGGCTCGTAGTGGCGGCACAGCGAGGCATCGCCCTCGACCACCCGGACCTGCTCGTGCACCCCGGCGTCGGCGGCCCGCCGCCGGGCGAAGGCGGCCAGCTCAGGATCGAGCTCGACCAGCAACGCGACGACCTCGCCGCCGCGGGGGTGCTCCGAGACGACGTCGATCACATCTCGCCCCTGGCCGGCGCAGAAGCTCACGACCCGGATGGGCCGCGGGTGGTCGGCCGGGACCGAGTCGAGGAAGGCCCGCACCATCGACTGGACGATTCGCAGCCGGAGCGCGAGCGGGGAACCCGGGTCCTCGTAGGACCGGTGCCAGCGGACCCAGTGCGACGCGGCCTCCGCACCGGCGGCCTCCGCATCGGCGGCCTCCGCACCAGCGCTGCCACGATCCCCGGACGCCATGAGAGCCCATCGTAGGGTGGGCCCGATGACCGGCCCGACGTCAGCGCCGGCCGAGCAGCCGTGATCAAGTACATCGGATCGAAGCGCAGGCTCGTCCCGGTGCTGGCCAGGATCTGCGAGGCCTCGGGCGCCCGCACGGCGCTCGACCTCTTCACGGGCACCACCAGAGTGGCCCAGGCCTTCAAGGCACAGGGCGTGCACGTCACGGCCGCCGACAGCGCTCGATACGCGTACGTCTTCGCCCGGACCTACATCGAGACGGACGCCGCCGCCACCGACTCCGGCGCGCTGAGGGCGGCAGTCGCCCGCCTCAACTCGTTGCCGGGACGTGACGGCTACGTCACCGAGGTCTTCAGCCGCCAGGCCCGCTACTTCCAACCGCAGAACGCCATGCGGATCGACGCCGCCCGGGACTGCATCGAGTCGGAGTATGCGGGGTCGCCTCTGTACCCCCTCCTGTTGACGTCCCTGATCGAGGCGGCGGACCGGGTCGACTCCACGACAGGCGTCCAGATGGCCTACGTGAAGCAGTGGGCGCCCCGCTCGTACAAGCCGCTCGAACTGCGTATGCCGGAGCTCGTGCCCGGGGGCGGGCGCGCCATCCAGGGCGACGCGGTGGAGTTGGTGCGATCCATCCGGACCGGCGTCGCCGACGGGAGCGCGCTGGGCCACTTCGACCTGGTGTACCTGGATCCGCCGTACAACCAGCATCGGTATTTCACCAACTATCACGTGTGGGAGACGCTGGTGGCCTGGGACGAGCCGGAGGCCTACGGGGTGGCCCGCAAGCGGGTGGACTCCCGCGACCCATCCACACGATCCGCCTTCAATTCGAAGCGGACGATGCCCGATGCCCTGGCCGCCGTCGTGGGCGCCGTGGATTGCGACCTCCTCGTCCTCTCGTACAACGACGAGTCCTGGCTCGAGCTGGACGATCTCGAGGCGATGTGCGCCGCCGGCGGATCGAGCGCATCCCGGGGCCGGGATGGGCGACGCGAGGTGGCGACGCTGGCCTTCGACTCGGCGAGATACGTCGGCGCCAAGATCGGCATCTTCGACCCATCCGGGCGGAAGGTCGGCCGGGTCGGACATCTGTCCAACCGGGAGCTGCTCGTCATCGCCGGAGCCCCGACCCTGGTGCGCCGTGTCGTCGAGGCGGTCGGTGCGACCCCCGTGAGCAGGATCGAGGCGGGTCCGGTGGCGGCGCGGGGCGTGTCGGAGACCGCGGTCGGCTGACGAGGAGGTTCGGGCGCGCCCATGGTGGATCGGCTACAACAGTCGGCGTGAGCAAGCACGATCACGGTGGCAGGAGCGACCACCCTGACGGCTCCGAGGGGCAGGCCGACGACGGCGTCACCGAGCATTCGGGCGACGAGCGCCCCTATCCACGGCTCGAGGACTGCGACCTCTCCCTCAAGGTCCCCAAGGACGAGGAGGCCAAGATCCTCGGCAAGGCGCAGCGCCGCCTGCTCCACCTCCGGCTGATCAACGGCGGCCAGCTCAACGACGGGAAGCTCGGCCCGCCGGTCTGCGTCGTCTTCGAAGGGTGGGACGCCGCCGGCAAGGGTGGGGCGATCAAGCGGCTGGTCGATCCCCTCGACCCTCGCCACGTCCAGGTCGCGCCATTCGCCGCCCCCACCCCCGATGAGCTCCGGCACCACTTCTTGTGGCGCTTCTGGCCGCCGCTCCCGGGATGGGGTGGCATGACGATCTTCGACCGCAGCTGGTACGGGCGGGTCCTCGTCGAGCGGGTCGAGCGCCTCGCCACCGAGGTGCAGTGGCGCCGGGCCTACCAGGAGATCAACGACTTCGAGCACACACTGGCCGAGGAGGGGATGATCGTCATCAAGCTCTGGATGCACATGTCCCACGAGGAGCAGCTCCGCCGCTTCGAGCGCCGCCGCGACGACCCTCTCAAGTCGTGGAAGCTCACGGCCGAGGACTGGCGCAACCGGGAGAAGCGGTCCCAGTACCACGACGCCGTCTCCGACATGCTGCGCCTCACGAACGGGCCGCTGGCCCCCTGGGACGTGATCTCGTCGGAGAACAAGCGGTACGGACGGGTCGAGGTGATCGAGACGGTGATCCGCCGCATGGAAGAAGGCATGCTGCGCTGGGGCGTTCCGGTCCCGGGCACCGACGCGGCCGAGGAGGACACGGAGCTGGCGCTGATGTTCGACGATCCGGAGTTCCAGGACGGTCCCGATGACCGTGAGAGCGGGGACCGCGCCCGGGAACGGCTGCAGGCATGAGCGCGAGCGGGAGCACGGGCATGGGCACGGGCACGGATCGCCCGCCCGGCACGCCTCCGACCCGCCCCGGCATCACGATCCCCTTCGACGGGATCCCGCTGCACGCGCACCGTGAGTGGTTCGCCCGCCTGCGCCAACTCGGATACACAGATCTCTGGTCCGCCGAGGTCGACGGTTCCGACGGCTTCACGCCGCTCGCCCTGGCCGCGGCATGGGAGCCGACGCTCAACCTCGGCGTGGCCATCACGCCCGCCTACACGCGCGGCCCGGCGCTCCTCGCCCAGAGCCTGGCCTCCATGGCGGACGCCGCACCCGGCCGCTTCTGCGTCGGGCTCGGTGCCTCGTCCCAGGTCATCGTGGCCAACTGGAACGGATTGGCCTTCGAGAACCAGTACAAGCGGGTGCGCGACACGCTCCGCTTCCTGCGCCTGGCCTTCACCGGCGAGAAGGTGACCGAGACCTACGACACCTTCTCCGTCAAGGGGTTCCGTCTGAGCCGTATCCCCGAGCAGCTGCCTCCGATCTACCTGGCCGCGCTCCGGCCCCAGATGTTGCACCTGGCGGGACGGGAGGGAGACGGAGCCATCTTGAACTGGCTCAGCGCCGAGGACGTGGCCACGTCGGTGGCCGAGGTCGAGAAGGCGTCGGGGGGCGCGCCCCGCGAGATCGTGGCCCGGATCTTCGTCATCGTCACCGAGGATGCCGACGTGGCCCGCAGCGTGGGCCGGCGCATGATCACCGCCTACCTCAACGTCGAGGCGTACGCCGAGTTCCACCGGTGGCTGGGGCGCGGACCGGCGCTGCAGCCGATGTGGGACGCTTGGGCGGCGGGCGACCGCAAGGCCGCGCTCGAGGCCATCCCCGACTCGGTGGTCGACGAGCTCGTGGTCCACGGCTCGCCGGCGGAGTGCAGGGCGCACGTGCAGCGCTACGTCGACCACGGGGTGACCATTCCCGCGCCCGCCGTCATCCCCATCGGCATCGACCTGGCCGAGGCGGTCGCCGGCCTCTCGCCGACGGCCGGATAGCCGGGATCCGGGGATCCGGGGATCCGGGAGGACGGAGGACCGAGTGGCAGAGATCGATTTCCGCACGACCACCGTGGCCGAGCTGGCCCGGGCCGTCCGGGCCAAGGAGGTCGGTGCCCGTGAGCTGACCGAAGCCGCCCTGGGTCGGATCGAGCGGCTCAATCCCCTCTACAACGCCTTCGTCGCCCTGGATGGGGAACGTGCCCTCGATGCGGCCGACGCCCTCGACGCCACCATCGCCGCCGGTGGCGACGCGGGCCCGCTCGCCGGCATCCCGATCGGGGTGAAGGACCTCCAGCGCGCCGAGGGCTTCGTCACCACCTACGGCTCGGCCCTCCACGCCGACGATCCCCCCGCCACCGGTGACGACCCCTTCGTCGATCGCCTGCGGGCCGCCGGCTGCATCATCGTGGGCAAGACGAACACCCCCGAGTTCGGCTGGATGGGCAACACCGCCAACAGCATCTTCGGCGCCTCGCTGAACCCATTCGACACATCCAGGGGACCCGGCGGATCGTCGGGTGGCAGCTCGGCCGCGCTGGCCGCCGGGATGGTGCCGCTCGCCACCGGCTCGGACGGCGGCGGATCCATCCGGATCCCGAGCGCCTGCTGCGCGCTCTCGGGGATGAAGCCGAGCCTCGGGCGCGTGCCCGCCGGCGGTCCGAACCCGCCCGGCTGGATAGACCTCTCGACCAACGGTCCCATGGCCCGACGCATCGCCGACGTCACCCTCGCCCTCGACGTCAGCGTCGCACCCGACCCGACCGACCTGCGCTCGCTGCCCCGACCCGAGGCGAGCTGGCTCTCGGCGCTCGAGGACCCGCACGTGCCGCTGCGCATCGCCTACTCCCCCACGCTCGGGTACGCCACGGTCGATGCCGAGGTGGCGGCCGCCTGCGCGCGCGCCGTCGAGACCCTCGCCGCTCTGGGCGCAGACGTCGTCGTGGTCGATGCGGTCTTCGACGACGACCCCGTCGGCGACTTCCTCACCTTGACGGGGGCCTCCACCTTGCGCACCTTGCGGCCCTACCTCGACCACCCGCGCTGGGGCGAGGTCCACCCGGTGCTGCGCCACTTCGTCGATGTGGCGCAGGCCACCACCGCGGAGCAGCTCCTCGGTGTCTTCGACCGCTTCCACTACATGAACCTCAAGCTGGTCGAGCTGTTCCGCACCGCCCGCATCCTCGTCACCCCGACCACGTCGGGCCTGGCCCCCCATGCCGGCGAGATGACCAGCACGGTCAACGGCGAGACGACCGCCAACTGGATCCACTTCACCTATCCCTTCAACATGACCCGCTCCCCCGCCGCCTCGGTCTGTGTCGGCATGAGCTCGAACGGACTGCCCATCGGCCTGCAGCTCGTGGGCCCCCAGCACGGGGACCTGGTGGTCCTGCGCACCGCCGCCGCGCTGGAAGCCGCCATGGACCTCGATGTGGCTACGCTCGCCCCCATCCCCGACTGAATTCGCCGGCCGGATCGAGAACAGGAGCAGTCCCGATGTCCATCGCCACCCCCGCCAATCCGAAGGACGCCGTCCGGCTCGTCACCGTCGACGACGCACCGTGGGCGGACACCGGCATGGGTGTCCTGCTCAAGGTCGTCCGTTTCGACATCCAACGCGGCACGTGGGTCATCCTCAACCGGTTCAAGCCGGGCGTGCAGCTCCAGACCCACCGCCACACCGGATCCGTCGACGCCTTCACGTCCGCCGGACGCTGGCACTATCTCGAATACGACTTCTACGTGACGCCGGGTTCGTATCTGTTCGAGCCGGCCAACTCGGTGCACACCCTGCACGTGCCCGAGGACAACACGGAGGACACCGACGTGTGCTTCATCATCGAGGGCGCTCTCTTGAACCTGGCCGAGGACGGATCGGTCGAGTCCGTGTCCGACGGGCCGAGCACGCTCGCCGCCTATTACGCCATGCTCGAGGCACAGGGCGACCCGCGGCCCGACGGCCTCATCGTCTGATCCCGAGGCCTCATCGCCTGATGGTGTCCTCGCGCGCATGACCCCGGCGTCCGGGGCAGCCGACGCCGCCCGCCTGCTCGACCCGAGCCTGTACTCGGGCGGCGACCCCTTCGAGCTCTATGCGGACCTCCGGAGAAGCTCCCCCGTGTGCTGGGTCGACCGTGAAGGCGGCGGATTCTGGGCCGTCACGACCCACCCGGAGGTATCGCACATCGGCGCCGACCCGGGTGCCTTCTGCTCGTCCCGGGGCATCCTCGTCGACGAGATCGGCACGACGTACGAGTCGCCGCCGACCATGATGCACACCGACCCCCCGCAGCACACCCGCTACCGCCGGCTGGTGCAGCCCGGCTTCAAGCCCTCCATGGTCCGGCTGATGGAGGCGGGGGTGAAGGCGAAGGCACGGGTTCTCTTGGACCGGATCGAGCGCGGGCAGGTTTTCGACGTCGTGCGGGAGCTGTCGGTCCCCTTCCCGCTCCAGGTCATCTGCGAGCTGCTGGGCGTCGACGGCTCGCAGTGGCCCCGCTTCTTCGACTGGTCGGAGGCGGTGATCCCGGGGGAGGTCGAGCAGAGCGAGGAGCAACGGGCGGCACTCCAGGCCGAGATGTGGGAGTACCTGATCGGCGTGGCCGAGGAGCGCCGACGCCGGCCGGCCGGTGACCTCGTGTCGGTGCTGGCGAACGTCGGATCGGATCCGGGGGGTGGCGGCGAGGCGCTGAGCGAGGCGGAGCTGGCGATGTTCCTCATCCAGCTGCTCGTGGCAGGCAACGAGACGACCCGGAACCTGCTCTCGGGCGGGCTGGTGGCGCTGGCCGAGAATCCTGGGCAGTGGGCCATGCTGCAGGCCGACCGGTCCCTCGTGCCGTCTGCCGTGGAGGAGCTGCTGCGCTGGACCACGCCGGTGATCTCGTTCATGCGCACGGCGACGGCCGCCACCACCATCCGTGGCGTGGCGGTCGCCGAGGGTGACCCGGTGCTGCTGGTCTACGCATCGGCCAACCGTGACGAAGAGGTGTTCGGCCCGGATTCGGACGAGCTGCGGATCGACCGTCACCCCAATCCACACGTGAGCTTCGGGTTCGGTCCGCACTTCTGCCTCGGCGCCGCACTTGCCCGCCTCGAGGGTCGCGTCATCCTCGACGAGCTGCTCGACCGCTTCGAATCCGTGTCGATCGCCGGGCCGGTGGAGCGCACGGCGAGCCCGGTCATCGCCGGCGTCCGGCAGGCTCAGCTCGTGTTCGGATAGGCCGAAGACAGGCTTCCAGCGCGTCTGCGTGTCTCTCCTGCGTGGACTGCGACCCCGACCCCCGGATCAGCCGAAGGTGGCCACGAACTGGTCGAGCACCGCGGTGCAGAGGTCGTGCTGTGTCGACGGCAGTGTGCAGGTGGCTTGGTAGGCGGTCGCCTCCGTCGGCTTTGGTTGGTAGAGCACGACGCCGTTGGCCGGATTCTGACCGCCTGAGGGGAATCCCACTCCGGCGGTCCCGGGCGGATCCTCGAACGCCACCGCGGATGGCGAGAGGGTGCTCACGTGCTCCTGGGTCGGGCTCGTGACTGCACAGCCCCGGCCGAGGTTCTGTTGCGTTGCCGTCCTGGCGGCGCTGAACAGAGGACAGGCCAACGCCGCCCCCTGGACCGGGCTCGCACCGGTCTCCTGCGCCACGATCGCCTGCAGCGACGAGGAGGGGGCCAGGTGCCACGGACTCCCCGCAGCCGGCGCAACCGAGGTCCCGACCGGCGCCAGAACCATCGTCCCGCTGCCGTCGGCGCCGAAGTTGCCGTTACACGTCCAACCGCTGGTCGGACCCACCAGCATCAGCCTTCCCGTCAGGTCGCTGTAGACGGCCAGGTTTCCCTGCTGCGCGTCCGAGGGCGGGACGCGCACGGAGACGGAGGCCGGCAGCGACGTGGTGGTCGTCGGGGCACCAGCTGTCGCCTGGCACACGATGAGGGGAAGCGATGCCGTCACCATCGGCGTGCCCGCAGTCGACGGTGTCGACGAGCTCGAGGCCGCGGACGACGTCGTCGAGGTGGCGGACGACGCCGACGAGGTGGTCGTCGAGGACCGCTTCGGATGCGTCGCGTGCGAAGACGATGCAGGACCCGAGGAGCCGCAGGCTGACGCGATCAGTGCCAGCCCGGCGATGATCCCGCTCAACCCCCTTCGACGTGACACCCGAGCTCGTCTCACGCGCTTCACGCGTCCACCGTCAAGTCCTCCAGCAGATCGGCGAAGCGTCGCTGCGCCTCGGCCCGCCGGGTCGGGATGTGCTCGCTCGGCACTTCGTGCGGGGTGTAGCCCTTGAGGATCTGGCGGGCGACGGTCTGACGGTGCACCTCGTCGGGTCCGTCGTAGATCCGGGCTGCCCGCGCCGCTCGGTACATGTGCTCGAGCGGCAGGTCGCAGGAGAATCCCAACGACCCGTGCACCTGGATGGCGCGGTCGATCACGTCGTAGAGCACCTTCGCCCCGAAGTACTTGATCATGGCGATCTCGACCCGAGCCGCCGCCGCGCCCTCCCGGTCCATCTTCCATGCCGCCTGCAGCGTCATGAGGCGGGCCGCCTGCATCTCGGCCATGGAGTCCGCAACCCAGTTCTGGATGGTCTGCTTCTCCGCCAACGTGGATCCGTGGGCACGGCGCGAGACGGCACGCTCGCAGAGCATGTCGAAGGCCCGCCTGGATTGGCCCAGCCAGCGCATGCAGTGGTGGATCCGACCCGGGCCCAAGCGCTTCTGCGCCAGCACGAATCCCGAGCCCTCCTTGCCCACCAGGTTCTCGAGCGGCACCCGGACGTCGACGTAGCGGATCTCGGCGTGGTTGCCGAAGCGGCCGAACGGGGTGTCCGGGTGTTCCATCGTCGAGACGTCCCGCACGATGTCGACACCGGGCGTATCGGCCGGCACGATGATCATCGAGGATCCCTGGTACGGATGGACGTCCGGATTGGTCACCGCCATCACGATCAGGAAGTCCGCCACCGATCCGTTGGAGGTGAACCACTTGTGCCCGTTGACGACCCACTCGTCCCCGTCACGGATGGCCGAGGTCGTCAACAGCGTCGGATCCGATCCGGCGGTGTGGGGCTCGGTCATGGAGAAGGCCGACCGCAGTGAACCGTCGAGGAGCGGTTGCAGCCACCGCGAGCGCATCGCTTCGTCACCCGTGTCCTCGATACCCACCGCCAGCAACTCCGCGTTCCCCGAGTCCGGTGCGTTGTTGCCGAACACGACCGGCGCCAGCGGCGACTGTCCGAGGATCTCGTGCATGAGCCCGAGGCGCACCTGCCCGAAGCCCATGCCGCCCAGCGCCGGCGGGAGATGCGCTGCCCACAGGCCCTCCGCCTTGACCCGCTCCTGCAAGGGGCGAATGGCCACGCGCACCTGGTCGTAGGTCAGATCGAGCGTCTCGAGCGGGAACACCTCCTCGCGCACGAAGGCGCGCATCCACGCCAGCTTCTCTTCGAACTCGGGCTCGGTCGAGAAATCCCAGGCCATGGCCGCTCCTCCTTGCCGCCCGTCGCCGTGGCTCGGCTACCGGGAGCACCAACCCTGCCACTACCGTGGGCGCCGTGACCACCGCCACGTCGAGCCCCGTCTCCTTTCGTACCAGCCCAACGAACGACGCTGCGGGGAGCCAGCCGCCCCCACCCCAGGTCGCCCTGAGCGCGGCGGACAGGGCCGTGATCGCCCGAGCCGAGACGGCCCTCCTCGACGAGCGCCGTCTCCTGAACGGAGACGAGCTCGGTGCCCTCGCCGCCTTGCCCGACGGTGCCGTCATGAACCTCGCCGCCCTGGCGCACCAGGTCCGCCTGGCCTGGTGCGGTCCCGCCGTCGAGGTGGAGGGCATCCTCTCGGCCAAGACGGGCGGCTGTCCCGAGGACTGCCACTTCTGCTCGCAGTCGTCACGTTTCGACACGCCGGTCAAGGCCACGCCGTTCCTCGATACGGCCGAGGTCCTCGCCGCCGCCCGCGAGACTGCCGCCCTGGGCGCATCCGAGTTCTGCATCGTGCTGGCGCTGCGCGGGCCCGACGAGCGGACGATGCGCCGCATCCTCGACCTCGTGCCGCTGATCCGCCGGGACACGGGGCTCCATGTCGCCGTGAGCGCCGGCATCCTCAGCACGGAGCAAGCCCGCCGCCTGGCCGAGGGCGGCGTGCACCGCTACAACCACAACGTGGAGACGGCGCGCTCGTACTTTCCCTCCATCGTCTCGACCCACACCTGGGACGAGCGGGCCGAGACGTGCCGGCTGGTCAAGGCGCACGGCATGGAGCTCTGCTGCGGCGCGCTGATCAACGTGGGCGAGACGGTGGCGCAACGCATCGAGCTGCTGACCCAGCTCCAGGAGCTCGACCCGACCGAGGTGCCACTCAACTTCTTGAACCCGCGATCGGGCACCCCCCTCGGCGACCAACCCATCCTCGGGGCCTGGGAGGCGGTTCGCTGGATCGCCTTGTTCCGCCTGGCCCTGCCTTCGGTGATCCTGCGCTATGCCGGGGGGCGCGAGGTCACCTTGCGCGACCTCCAGGCCATCGGCATGACGGCCGGCATCAACGCCCTCATCGTCGGCAACTACCTGACGACCCTCGGTCGATCCGCCGACGAGGACATCCAGATGCTCGAGGACCTGCGGATGCCTATCGGTGCCCTGACGGCGGCCATCTGAATCCGATGGCCGCTTCGGTCTGACCCCGATGCCGTCCGCCTACTGCACCGGCTGCGGCCGTCCCGTAACGGAGTGCGCCGGGTGCGGACGCGCCCTAGACCCGCCGCGCTTCTGTCCCGAGTGCGGGCGGCGCATGACCGTCACCGTGGTGCCGACGGGTTGGACAGCGAGCTGCCGGGAGCACGGGCCCTCGAACTGACTCCGGTCAGCCCTGATCGCCTCTCGTACGTGCCCCGTTCCGTACGGTGACGATGATCCCGGCACTCCTCCCGGTCAATCCAGACGGCGCCGTGGCGAGGGAGGACAGGACGTAGGTGCCGTCGGGCACGCCCGACGTGTTCCACGGGAGAAGCCAGCCGAACGGCGCCCGTGCCGCGGTTCCGATGAACGTCTCGTGGCCGCCGGCCCCCGACAACTCGAATTGGACACGGGTGACACCGAAGAGGTCGCCCGCGGAGGCCACCAGCCACTGCCGGCCCCTCAGGACCGCACCGCTCGTCGGTCGCGCCACCGCCGTCGACGGTGGGCTCGTGTCCTTGATCAGCCCGCGCTTTTCGTAGGCGGCAGCGGCACCCGTCGAGAACAGGGACAGGCGTTCGTCCCTGGCCACCCGCGCCATTCGCCGAACGAAGCCTGCCGGCAGGGCATCGACACCCAGAAAGTTCACCACCAGCCCGTCGGGCGCGTGGCCGATGTTGGCAGCGATGTCCGCGTCCGTGAGCTGCACCTGACGGTAACCGGACGCGGCGGAGAGACCTTCGGCGGTGCCCAGGACGACCTGCACGCAGATGGCCGCGACCACCAGCACGGCGAGAGCACGGGTCCGTCTGGCGGAGAAGACCGACCACAGCCGTCCCGCCAAAGCCAGCCAGATGCCGGCCAGGATGAGGAGGTCGAACGTCGTGTAGCGGGACTCTGCCGCGCCCATCAGCCCGAACTTCGCACGAGCTACCGTGATCAGGGCCGCGAAGAGAAGACCGAACCAGATCAGGGACACGCCGAGCGGGCTCGCGCTGGACCGGTCCCGCCGGAGCCCGTACAGGGCGATCGTCCAAAGCGCACCGGCGACGATCGTCACGCCGAACAGCCCGACGAGGAGATCGGTGGCGTGCGAATTGCCGCTGATCGGCATGCCGATCACGTCGCCGACGGCGACGAAGTAGAACTCGACGGAGAAGAAGGGATGTGCGCGTACGAAAGTCGCGCCACCGTTTGCGCCGCCCGTGCCCGCGCTCCAGCCGGCGAAGTACAGGACCGTCGTGACGGCGCCGGCGGCGATCCAGGTGGCGATCTGGCGCCGAGGACGCCCGCGCTGGTACAGAAGAGCCAGGCACGCCGGCCAGATCAGCAGCCCCTGTAACGACGTGAAGCTGGCGACCATTGCCGCCGCGATCGCCGCCGCCAACGAGAGCTTGCCGAGCACCGGCCGGTCGAGCATCGAGAGGGCCACGGCGAACCCCAGCATGATCATCGCCCAGCCGACTTCGAATCCGAAGAGGACTGTGCCCCATTGGACCACGGAGAGCAGCAGGACCGCGAGCGGAAGGTACGCGATGAGCGGGGTGGAGGGCGAACGCGCCCGGTGGGCCCGAACGAGGACGACCATGGCCAGAACGAGAAGGATCGCGCTGAGATAGTCCTCGAACACGACGTTGTAGTGAACGGTGTGTGCCAGAAGTACGGTGAGTAGGTTCTGGAAGAACATGCGGTTCTCGTTGTGCTGAGCCCACAGCGTGCCGAAACTCAGCGATCCGTTCGACGAGTGTTGAACGAGGCGGATGTCGTCCCACTGGTCAGCCCGCAACGAGTCCACCGCGTCGGAATGAACGAGCCACAGGATGCCGACGACGACCGCCGACAGCGCGACGGCAGCGGCCGCGTTGACCGGCCGCGTGCGCCACAGGCCGCTCGGTCGAGCGTCGTCGAGCATCGGGTCGTCAGGATCGGCGAGGGCCCCGTCCCTTCCGGCCTGCTCGACGCTGACGGCACCCACTTGACCCTGACGCACGCTCCTGCAGGCCGAACGGCAATGCGGTAATCACCCTACTGCTCCCGTCTGCGGCGCGTTGGGTCCGAGCCGGAAGGGCCGAACCGTCGCCTCAGCCTCGGACGATGCGGGCCAGCAGCCCTTCGTCGCCGGGCGTGACGACAACCCGGAGGCCGTCGCCGCGCAGCCACTCGCGGTTCCGGGCGTGGACGTCGACGGATCCGTCGAAGCGGTTCAGGACGACGACGACCGGGACGGACAGCGGCTCGAGCGCACCGAGGGTCAGGCGCACGGCGTTGATCGTCCCGAGACCGGCGTCGGCCACGAGGACCACGACATCGGGGCGCAATGCCCGGCAATAGGCCAGGCAGTCACCGTCACCTGCCAACGGCGAACGGACGCCACCCGCCGTCTCGACCAGGCCGACGTGGACCGCCGGCTCGGGCCACGTCAGTTCGGCGCAGAGATCCTCGACGGAGAACGCGGGACGTCCGAGTGCGTCGGCGGCCATGGGTGGTGCCAGTGCGACCTCGTACCAGCGATGCGACGGGCA
>DAHUZK010000011.1 GCA_027306605.1 Acidimicrobiaceae bacterium | reverse complement strand
CCCAGTCCCACCCGCCGGTTTCGCTTGCGGGCGATGACGCGGGCCCGGTACTCCTGGCGGACCCGCTCGTAGGCCCGGAGGTCGAGCACGTCGGCCAGGGTCAGCGCCGTCGCGCCCTCCCCGCCGGCTCCGCTCATCGGGGGTTCTCGCCTCCGGGACGCAGACCGTAGGCCCGCGCCATCAGCTGCATGGGATGGACGGGCTCGGTGCCGGTCTCTTGGAGGATGGATCCGTTGGCCAGGAGGCAGTCGCCGCAGACCACGTCGTTGCCGGCCACCTCGATCTCGCGCCCGAGCGGTGCCGCCACCTTGCGGGCCAGCTCGTAGTTCTCCGCCCGGTAGCCCCACGTGCCGTCGATCCCCGAGCAGCGCTGGACGAGCGAGCACCGGACTCCCGCCACCTTGAGCAGGTCACGGCTGCGCAGACCCGCGTTCTGCGCCTGCAGGTGGCACGCCACGTGGTACGTGACGGCGTCGGGCACGGTGCCGTCGTCGCGGCCGGGGAAGTCCCCGCGCAGCGTGAAGTCGTCCCCGGCGTCGCGGTGGCGGCGCACGAGATACTCGGCCGGGTCGAAGGTGTGGGTGGCCACGAGGTCAGCATCGGCTCCGGCGGCGTACACCGGGTAGTCACGCTTCACCACGTAGGCGCACGTCGGCTGGGCCACGATCACGTCGCGCCCGGCGCGCACCTCGGCCGCCAGCGCGGCGACGTTGCGGCGAGCGACCTTCGTGAACTCGTCGACGTGGCCGGTGTGCAGCCACGGTGCGCCGCAGCACTTCGTGCCCTCGGGGAGCGTGCAGGTCACGCCGTTGTGCTCGTAGACGTCGACGATGGCGCGGCCCACGGCCGGGACCATGTACTCCACGAAGCAGGTGGGGAACACCGAGACCGTGGCGCCAACCGCCGGAGCGGCGGCCCCAGGGCGACGGTTCTTGAACCAGGTGGTGAAGCGCTGCCGGGCATAGGGCGGGAGGAGGCGCTGCGCCGCCATCCCCACCGTCTTCTCCATGACGCGCCTCGTCCACGAGCCCGGGGTGCCCGTCGCCCAGTTGACGACCGGCGCCGCGGCCACCGAGACACGTCCGAGAGCGTCGGTGCGCGCCAGGAACTGATCGGTCACCCGATCCTTGACCCCCGTGGTGCGCTGCTGCTGACGTACCGCGTGCACCCGGCTCATGAGGCGCGGGAAATCGAGCTCCCACTCGTGCGGCGGCACGTAGGGGCACTTCACGTAGCAGAGCTTGCACTGGTAGCACTCGTCGACCACCCGGTCCCGCTCCGCGTCGGTGAGCGCCGAGACGTCGCCGTCGTGCTCGTCGATGAAGGAGAACATCGAGGGGAACGACGGGCACAGGTTGAAGCACAACCTGCAGCCGTGGCACAGATCGAAGACGCGGTCGACCTCTTCCCGGAGCGCAGCCGGGTCGAAGTAGGCGGGATCGCTGGGGTCGTACGTGGCCGCCACGGGGGAGGCGCCTTCCTCTGAGAGGTTACGAGACGGACTCGAGGCCCTTCGTGAAGCGGCCGGCGTGGGACTTCTCGGCCTTGGCCAGCGTCTCGAGCCACTCGGAGATCTCCTCGAAGCCTTCCTCGCGGGCGGTCTTGGCGAAGCCCGGGTACATCTCGGTGTACTCGTAGGTCTCACCTTCGATGGCCGACTTGAGGTTGTCCTCGGTGGCGCCCACGGGCACGCCGGTGACCGGGTCTCCCACTTCGCGCAGGAAGTCGAAGTGGCCGAACGCGTGGCCGGTCTCGCCCTCGGCGACCGAGCGGAAGAGCGCGGCGATGTCGGGGTACCCCTCGACGTCCGCCTTCTGGGCGAAGTAGAGGTAGCGACGGTTGGCCTGGCTCTCCCCGGCGAACGCCTCCTTGAGGTTGGCCTCCGTCTTGGAGCCCTTCAGTGCTGGCATGGCGGTTCTTGCCCTTTCTTGTCGGTTTCGGTTTCCGTTTGCTTGGTCCTGCGAATTGCTCGGTCCGGCGACGTCTGCTCCAGCGCGATCACCTGTGCTCCAGCGCGATCACGTGCACTCGCCGCAGAGGCCGCGGAACACGACCTCGGCGCTGTCGACGTCGAACCCCTGGGCCGCCCGCCGCGGGACCCGGAGGCCGGGGAAGTCGGCGGCCAGGTCCCGCACCTTGCCACAGGACCGGCAGACCAGGTGGTGATGCGTCGTCTCCACGTTGGGATCGAATCGGGCCTGGCCGGTGCCGACGTCGAGTACCGCGATGGCACCCAGGTCGGCCAGGTCGTTGAGCGTCTGGTACACCGTCTTGAGCGAGACGTTGGGCATCTCGCGGCGCACCCGCTCGTGCACCCGCTCGGCCGAGGGGTGGGACACGTCACCTTCGAGCGCCCGGAAGATGCACTGGCGCTGAGCCGTGATCTTGCGCCCGTGGGCCCTGAAGAGATCGGTCAGCGCGTCCGGCGACTGCATGATGCCGCCACCCTAGCGGGGGCCGGCCCCATTTCGACAATCCTTGTCGAAATGGGCCCTGTCGACGAAATGGGCCTTGTCGAAATGGGCCTTGTCGAAATGGGCCTTGTCGAAATGGGCCTTGTCGAAATGCTCCCGCCTATGCCTCGGCTTCCTCCTCGAGGGCGCGCATGGTGAACAGGGAATGCAGCACGATCCCTTCGGCCGACAGCACACCGGTGCCGCCGCCCTCGCGGTCGATGACGCAGAGAGCATGATCGACGAAGGCCCTCTCGGCGCGCAGGTCCTGGGCCGAGAGCACGATCTGCCCGCCCGTCGTCACGACGTCCTCGACGATGAGGAGGCGGCGGCCGGCCACCTCACCTCCTTCGCAGACGCGCTCGGTGCCGTACTTCTTCGGCTCCTTGCGGACGAAGAAGGCCGGGAGTCCCGTGGCGGCCGACAGCATGGTGGCCAGCGGGACGCCCCCCAGCTCGAGGCCGGCCAGACCCTCGGTCCCCTCGGGCACCAGCGGCACCAGGGCCTCGGTGATCTCGGCCAGCAGCGCCGGATCCGATTCGAAGCGGTACTTGTCGAAGTACTGGTCGGCCCGGCGCCCCGAGCGAAGGACGAAGGTGCCCGTCACGTGGGAGGCGGCGTAGACGCGGGCGGCCAACGACACCGCCCCAGTCTGCCCGGCATCAGGCCGGGTGGTGGGCACCGCCTCCGTCGATCCGGGCGTAGCCCAGGCGGAAGCGCAGGTGCCCCCGGCACAGCATCGTGCCGGCGAGGGCCCAGTTGGCACTCACGTTCGGGCGGTCCAGCATGGCGCAGTCCGCGCACAGGGACCCCGTGATGGCGTCGACCACGGTGATCAAGGACGAGAGCTCGAAGAATTCGTCCATGGTCAGGGAACCGCGCTGGCAGTGGTCCCACAGCTCCGAGAGCCGCAACTCCCTGATCAGTTCGTCCTCGGCGTCGGGTCCGGCGAAGAGGGCCGCTGCCTCGTCCGCGTGCGCGAGGGCGTGATCGCCCGGCGCGTCGAGGGCGTGGCGCGACCATGCGCTCTCGGACCAGAACCGCACGCCCTCCTCGTCAGGGGCCAGGCGGCGGTAGAGCTCCTCCGGCCCGACACCACGGCCCTTCGCCGCCTCGTAGGCGGCGTCGAGATCGGCGTCGTCCCAGCCGTCGTCGAAGCACTCCATCGCCCTGTTCCCCCTTGCGCGCGCCGCACCGCCGGATGGCGGCCGCGGAAGACGCTCAGGGTCACCACATCGGCGCGAACGGCCTCGTGCTGAAGGGGTTTTCGGCGTCGCACCAGCTCGTGGTACCAAAGCGCGATCAACCAGTGGCGCAAGGACGGCTGCCGGGCGCCAGGGCGCGCCGCAAGCGGACCGCTTCGGAGGACCACCAGGTCACGAGGCCGGCCAGGCACCCAAGAGCCCGACGGCTCCCGACGCCGAGGCCGCCGCCGCCGCCACGGCCGTCCTGACCTCGCGCCACCGACCGGCGCGGAGCAGCCGGACGAACCCCGGAGCCGCGACCAGGGCCGCCACCAGAACGGTCAGGCATCCGACGAGAGCTGCCACCGCCACCAGACCGAAGCCGGTGCCGGCCACCCAGCGGTCGGCCGCCGGCGTGCCCGCCGACCAGTTGTCGGTCGCCTTGCCGTAGAGAGCGAAGCCCACGAGGCACAGGGCCCACCCGCACAGCACCAGCCGCGACCCGGCGCGCATCCGCTCGTTCGGGCCGGCCTGCTCGCCGAGGAAGCCGCCGGCGCGGGCGCGCTCGGCCAGCCCGTGGCGGGCCATGGTGGCGCGGTGGCGCCACGGCACGTCCCCCGCGCTGGCGTACGTGTCCTCGAGCAAGGCCACCAGCTCGTCGCCGTAGCGGACGCGCCAGCGCTCGGGATACCAGCGCAGATGGCGCTCGGACGCGCCGTCGCCGGAGCGCGCGCGCCTCA
This sequence comes from Acidimicrobiaceae bacterium, assembly GCA_027306605.1. Lineage (GTDB taxonomy): Bacteria > Actinomycetota > Acidimicrobiia > Acidimicrobiales > RAAP-2 > Bog-473. Next base: position 117,908 of record DAHUZK010000011.1, on the reverse strand, counting down.
CGGCGCCACCGCCCCCGGGACGGAGACGGGCAGCGCCAGGCCGAGGCGGACCGCGCCCTCGTCGGCCAGCGCGCGCATCTCCCGCACCGCCGCTTCGAGCGCGACCCGCCCGGCCCCCGTGATCCGGTACGGCCGGCGCCGCTCGCCCTCCGCGACAGGCTCGGGCTCGATGAGACCGCGCTCCTCCAGGCGGGTGATGGCGCCGTAGAGCGTGCCGGGACCGAGCGTGACGCCGGCGAAGGCAGCGATGTCCCTGGTCAGCGCATACCCGTGCTTCGGCCCTCCGGCCAGGCTGGTCAGGATGAGGACGGGTGGCTCGTTGGCCCGGTCGAGCCGACGGGCGGTGGTGGCGTGGCGGCGTGACATGCACGCACGCTACTACGTCTGACGTAATATGTCCAGCGGAGTAGTCTCCGGGCCGGTCCGCCATCCCGACGACAAACGGCGGGCGCCGGTGCAGCCCACGATCGACCAGGATCGGGGGTCCCAGGCGAAGACGGCGTCCTGGCCGTAGCGAAGGGCCAGGTCGAGCAGCGCACCTTCGGGCAGACCGGCGACGGCGACGCCCTCGTCGCGCTCCCCGGTGACCGCGTCCACGCCACGGGCGGGCCACGGTGAGCCGTCCGGCTCGGCCGAGCCGAGGAGGCCGGCCGAGCCCAGGAGGCCGGCGAGCTCGTCTTCGAGCAAGCGCTGGCGGCGACGGTTCTCGACGACGCCCGGGCGGGCCGGCCCCGGGTTCCACGCCGTCAGGACGTGGACCGTCGCCGCAGTGGGCCAGGGCCACGCACCCACGTGTCCGGCCGGCGCGGCGCGCACCACGATCGGCTCCCGCCCCGGCGGGGCGATCTCCACCACGGTCCGCGCGTAGGCGGACCAGGGGTCGTCCGGTGCCACCCGCATCGGCGGCACCCTACGCCCGGCCCCACCACGTCGGACCGGAGCGACCATGCGCACGTCCCCGACGAGGCAAAACACGCTGGCGGGGAGCCCGTCGAGGCCCGGCCTCGGCCGGGATCGGATGTGGCAGGCTGGGCCGATGCACCCTTTTCGCCGTGACGACGCGCTGCGCCGCCTGGCCGACGAGCGCTTCGACGTGCTGGTGGTCGGCGGCGGCGTCACCGGCGCCGGCGTGGCCCTGGACGCGGCCAGCCGCGGGCTCAAGACCGCGCTGGTCGAGAAGGGGGACTTCGCTTCGGGCACCTCGTCGAAGTCCTCCAAGATGGTGCACGGCGGCATCCGCTACCTCCAGCAGCGCGAATTCCGCCTGGTGTACGAGAACCTGGCCGAGCGGCAGCGGCTGCTCGACAACGCACCACACCTGGTCAGTCCGCTCCCCTTCCTCATCCCGCTGTTCGGCCGCAACGGTGCCGTGTCCAAAGCGGTGGCCCGGTCCTACTCCTCGGCGCTGTGGATGTACGACCTCACGGGGGGCTGGCGCATCGGCGAGCGGCATCGCCAGGTGAGCAGGGACGAGGCGCTGGAGCACGTGCGCACCCTGGACACGGCGCACCTGGTCGCCGGCTTCCTCTACTTCGACGCCCGGGCCGACGACGCCCGTCTGACGCTGACCATCGCGCGGACCGCGGCACTCGAGTACGGCGCGGCCGTCGCCAACTACACGCCGGTCGTCCAGCTCACGGCCGGCCCGGACGGGTCCGCCAACGGTGCCGTGGTCCGCCCGGTCCCCGACGACGAGTCGTCCGACTTCGCCGTGCGTGCCCGGGTCGTGGTCAACGCGACGGGCGTCTGGGCCGACGCCGTGCGCGCCCTGGACGAAGGCGGGCACCGGCGCGAGATCCGGCCCGCCAAGGGCGTGCACGTCACGGTGCCCGCCGAGCGCATGCCGAGTGACATCGCCGCGGTCATCCCTGTGCCCAAGGACAAGCGGTCCATCTTCGTCGTGCCCTGGCCCGGGACCGACCTGGTGTACCTCGGCACCACCGACACGGACTACGAGGGCCCGCTCGACGATCCCGTCTGCACGCCCGAGGACGTCGACTACCTCCTCCACGCGGCCAACAACGTCACGACATCCGAGCTGACGAGGGCCGACGTGACCGGGGTCTGGGCCGGGCTCCGTCCGCTCCTGGCACCACCCGAGAGCGGGCGCCACCTCTCCGAGCGGACGGCGGACCTGTCGCGGCGTCACACCGTGAGCACGTCGCGCCACGGCGTCGTCACGGTGACGGGCGGCAAGCTCACCACCTACCGCAAGATGGCCCAGGACACCGTGGATGCCGTGGTCGACCGCCTCGGCGAGTCGCCCCGCCGTCGCCGCTGCGTCACGAAGTCCCTGCCTCTCCTCGGCGCCACGACCAAGGCCCGCGACCCGGTGTCGCGGGCGCAACCCCACGCGCGACTCCTCACCCGCTACGGCACCGAGTCCTCGGCGGTGCTCGCCCTGGCCGAGGGCCGGCCCGAACTCCTGCGTCCTGTCGTCGCCGGGCTTCCCTACACCGGCGCCGAGCTCCTCTACGCCGTGCGCGAGGAGATGGCCGGCACGCTCGAGGATCTCCTGGCGCGCCGCACGCGGGCCGGCATCCAGCGTGCGCATGCCACCATCGACGCCGCGCCGGCCGTGGCGGCGCTCGTCGCCGGCGAGCTCGGATGGAGCGACAGCGTGGCGGCCGACCAGGCGGCGCGCTTCGCGAAGGCGTGCGAGGGCGAGCTGGTGGCCGCCGGCCTCCCGGTCGGGGCGACGCGAGGCCCGTGACGGAGCCGACCCCCGTCACGCCGATCGACGCCGAGGCGTCGCAGGTGGAGGATCGCCTCGGTGCCGCGCTGGCCGAGGTCCCCGCCGCGCTGCTCGAGCGCATCGCGTCGTGCGGAGCGCTCGTGCTCGACGACGAGCCCACGCGGGCCGAGGCCGGGCGCGACTGGTGGCCGCTCGCCATCGGGTGGGCGGCCGAGGGCGGAGTGCCCCAGCGGCCGGCCGCGGTGGTCCGGCCCCGGACGACCGACCAGGTGGCGGCGGTCCTGACCGCCTGCGACGAAGCGCGGGTGCCGGTGACGGCGGCGGCCGGACGCAGCGGCGTCTGCGGCGGCTCGATCCCGGTCCACGGGGGGCTGACGCTGGACATGACCGCGCTCGAGGGCGTGCGAGCCGTGGACGAGACGTCCCTCCTCGCCGACGTGCGCGCCGGCACCTTCGGACCCGATCTCGAACGCGCGCTCGGGTCGGTGGGCGACGGGTACACGCTGGGCCACTGGCCCCAGTCGATGGACCTCTCCACCGTCGGCGGTTGGCTGGCCTGCCGGGGGGCGGGCCAGTACTCGACTCGCTACGGGAAGATCGAGGACATGGTCGTGGGCCTCGAGGTCGTCCTGGCCGACGGCCGGGTCGTCCACACCGAGGGCGCCGGACCACGGGCTGCGACCGGGCCCAACCTGACCCAGCTCTTCGTCGGCAGCGAGGGCACGCTCGGCATCATCACCGAGGCCCGCCTGCGCATCCACCCCCTGCCGGCGGCGCAGGAACGGCGGGCTTTCGGCTTCTCGACGTTCACCGCCGGCCTGGAGGCCTGCCGCCGGATCCTGCGCCGCGGGGCCACTCCGGCCGTGCTCCGGCTGTACGACACCACCGAGTCGGCTCGGAACTTCGACCTCCCCGACACCAACGTGCTCGTCGTGCTCGACGAGGCCGATCCCGCCGTGCTGGGCGCCACGGTGGCTGTCGTCGACGCCGAGTGCGCCGGCGGGGCCGGTGCCCCACTCGACCGCGCCCTGGTCGAGCGCTGGCTCGGGCACCGCAACGACGTGTCGGCGCTGGCACCGCTGTGGCGTGCGGGCATCGTCGTCGATACCGCGGAGGTCTCAGGTCGGTGGGCCGTCCTGCCTGCGCTCTTCGACGAGGTCGTCGGCGCGCTCGGTGACGTCGAGGGCACACTGGTCGCGTCGGCGCACCAGTCGCATGCCTACCCCGACGGCGCCTGCCTCTACTTCACCTTCGCAGGACGGGGCCCCGAGGGCGACGCCGCCTGGCGTGAGCGCTACTACCGCCGGGCCTGGGACGCGGTGACCAGGGCCACCCTCGCTCACGGTGCGGCCATCAGCCACCACCACGGCATCGGCCTCAACCGTTCGCGCTTCTTGCCCGACGCGTTGGGTGCGGGCTTCGACGTGCTGCGCGGACTGAAGGCGACCTTCGACCCCCACGGCATCCTCAATCCGGGCAAGTTCGGCTTGGGCTCGCCCTTCGGGCCGGCGCCCTGGGCATGAGCGGACCCGGCGGCAGCATCCTGGTGGTCGACGTGGGAACGTCGGGCGTGCGGTCCGCCGTGGTCCGACCCGACGCCAGCGTGAGCGGAGAGCACCACCTGCCGCTCCTTCCCGACACCCCCGCCCCCGGCTTGGTGCAGTTCGACGCCGCCCGCCTGGCCGATGCGGTCCTGGCCGTGGCGCGGGCCACCTTGGCCGAGTGCGGCCCCGTGGCCGGCGTCGGCATCGCCAACCAGCGCGCCTCGGCCGTCGTCTGGGAACGCGCCAGCGGTCGCCCCGTGGCGCCGGCCATCGGCTGGCAGGACCTGCGCACCGTGGGCACCTGCCTCGAGCTGCAGGCGCAGGGCATCCGCATCGCGCCCAATGCGTCGGCGACGAAGCTGATGGCGATCCTCGACGAGGTCGACCCCGACCGAAGCCGGGCCGAGATGGGCGAGCTCTGCTTCGGCACCGTCGACAGCTGGGTGGCCTGGACGCTCTCGGGCGGCGCCGGCGCCGACCGCCTGCACGTCACCGACACCACCAACGCCGCCGTCACCGCGCTGATCGACCCGGCCACGCTCCGGTGGGACCACGGGCTGCTCGAGAGGCTCCGGATCCCGGCGGGCATGATGCCCCGCATCGTGGATTCCTCCGGCGCGGTGGGGCCGGCCACCGCGCTGCCGGGCGGTCCGCCTGTCTGCGGCATCGCGGGGGACCAGCAGGCCTCGCTGGTCGGCCAGGGCTGCACGCTGCCCGGTCTCGCCAAGGCCACGTTCGGCACCGGCGGGATGCTCGACCAGTGCACCGGGACCGGCCCGGGTCCGGGCGCCGTGCACCGCGGGGAGGCCGGCACCTTTCCCATCGTCGCCTTCCGGGTCGGAGGCCGGACCACCTGGGGCACCGAGGCCGTCATGCTCTCGGCCGGCACCGCCGTGGAGTGGCTGCGCGACGACCTCGGCCTGGTGACGACCGCGCAAGAGTCGGAGGAGCTGGCGCGGCGCTGCCAGACGTCGGGCGACGTCTGGTTCGTCCCGGCCCTCCTCGGCCTGGGCACTCCGGTGTGGGACTTCGGCGCCCGCGGCGCCCTGGTCGGGCTCACCCGCGGCTCGGGTCGGGCCGAGATCGTCCGGGCCGTCCTCGAAGGCGTGGCCCACCGCGGTGCCGACCTGGTCGAGGCCTCCGAACAGGACAGCGGCTACCCGATCGCCACCCTCCGCATCGACGGCGGCATGTCGGCCAACGAGGTGTTCGTCACGGCGCTCGCCGAGACCATCGGCCGGCCCGTCGAGATCTCACCCGTCCTCGAGGCCACGACGCTCGGCGCGGGCCTGCTCGCCGGCGTGGCCGTGGGCGCCTACGCCTCGACCGAGGAGCTGGCAGGCACGTTCACGCCCCGGCGAACGGTCGAACCGCGCGGAAGCGCTCCCGAGCGGCAATCCGCCCGGGAGCGCTGGTTGGCCGCCAGGGCCAAGGCCGAAGCCACGATTCCGGAGCTCTCGGGCATCTCCTTCTGAGCGGGTCACCCCGCCCAGAAGGAGACGACGTCCCGAGAGCGTTCCTGCCTCTGTCCTCCCCCGCCTACTGCTCGGGGTTGGTGCTGCCCACGCCACGCCGACGGCGGCGGGACACGATCACCAGGCCGGATCCGAGCAGCAGGGCGGCCAGACCGACCATCCACTCCTGCGAGAGAAACGCACCGGTGAAGGCGATCGCCGGCGTGATGCTCGAGGCCGGCGAGGTGGTCGCCGGCGAGGCTGCCACCGTGGCCGGGCTGCTCGGCGAACCCGGAGAGCCCGGCGTCGAAGGCGTGGTGGTGACCGACGTCACGTCGAAGCACTCGCTGTCCGAGACCGTGCCGCTCATATTGTCGCGGGCGCTCGCGTAGTTGGACGTGGCGTCCGGCGTGTACACGGCGGCGAAGCAGTACGTTCCGGCGGCCGTAGGCGTGAAGCCGGCCGAGGTCGCCGTCGACGTGTCGCCCGAGCCGGTGCTCAACGTCACCGCCGAGCCGACCTGGGTCCCGCTGGGGCACACGGCCGTCGTCGTGCCGGTCGAGCACTCGTAGAAGGTCACGCTCCCGGTGGGGGCTCCGCCGACGACGTTCCCGATCACCGACGCCACGTCCTTGACCGACGTGCCGAGCGTGACCGAACCCTTCCCGGTCGTCGAACCGGACTGCTGGGTCCCGAACTGCGGGTCCGCGGGGGTCACCGTGAAGCACTCGGCGGGGCCGCTGGCCGTCGTGTAGTTGTCCGACGCGGCCGGCGTGTACACCGAGTAGTAGCAGTAGGTGCCCACGTTGGCCGGCGTGTAGGTGCCGGCCAGGGTGTAGGTCGACGTGCTCCCCGACGTCGAGGTCGGGCTGCTCACGGTGCCCACGAGCGTGCCGCCACTGGTGCAGGTACTGCTGCCCGCGGCGACCTGGCAGACCGAGAAGCTCACCGAGCCGCCCGGAGCGCCCCCGGCCGAGACACCGGTCACCGTGGCGGAGTCACCCCAGACGTTGCCCACCGTGGAGCTCGCCGGCGACACCAGCGTGGTGGCGATGGACGGCGTAGCCGGGCCCACGGTGAAGCACTCGTCGGAGACGACGTCGCCGCTCATGTTGTCGCTGGAACCCGTGTACTTGGACTGGCTCGGGGTGAAGACGGCGCCGAAGCAGTACGTGCCCGGAGTCGTCGGTGTGATCGTCGGGGACGTCGCCGAAGAAATCCCTTGACCACTGGCAATGGCGGGAGCCGGGTTGGGCGCGCCCACCGTGCCGGGGATCTCGGTTCCACCGGTGCAGCCGGCCGAGCTGGCGGCCTGGCAGCTGTAGAAGGTCACCGTGCCCTCGGGCGACCCGTGGTAGAGGTCACCGCTGACGGTCGCCGTGTCGGACGCACTGCCCCCGATGGTGACGACGGACTCGGAGGTGTGCGTCGTCGTCACCGTGCCGGCCGCGTAGACGCCGAAGCACTCGGTCGGGCCCCACACCGGGTAGTAGTTGGCGTTGGTCGGCTGGTACAGGGTGTAGAAGCAGTACGTCCCCACCGACTTCGGCGTGTACCGCGTCGGCAACAGGTCGTAGGTCGCCGTGACGTTGGTCGTGGTCGACGGCTTGCTCACCGTGCCCACCGGATGCGACGTGTCGGTGCAGGTCGCGCTGGACGTGGGCGAGGTCGAAGCCTGGCACACGTAGAAGGTCACCGAGCCCGTCGGCGTACCGCCGTCCCACTCGCCGCTCACCAAGGCCGAATCACTCCAGGACCCGCCCACCGTCGGTACGACGGGAGTGACGAGCGTGGTCTTGATGCCGGGGTAGCCGGGGCTCACCAAGAAGCACTCGGGGGGGCCCGACGCGCCCAGGTAGGCCTCCCCGCCCGTCGGTGTGTAGACCGTGTAGAAGCAGTAGGTCCCCACCATGATCGGGGTGTAGGGCGTCCCGAGCGTGTAGCTCGACGCGCTCCCGCTGCTGCTCGTCGGACTGCCCACCGTCCCCACCGGCGAGCCGCCGCTGGTGCAGGCCGGGCCGGCGGTCTTGCAGACGTAGAAGGACACCGAGCCTGCCGGCGCGCCTGCTTCGGCATTCCCGGTGACGGTGGCCGAGTCGCCCCAGCTGTTGCCGAGCGAGGGGAGGCCAGGCGCCACCAGGGACGTCGTCACGGTCGGGGTGGTCGTGGGAGGCACGCACCCGCTGGGGAGGCCGAGGGCTGCCACGCTCGTGCTGAGCGTCCCGCTTCCCACCGTCCCGTCGGTCCACGTGGCGCTCCAGTCGACGCTGATCGTCGTGGCGGCGGCCAGCTCCGAAGCCGTCAGTGTCTGCGTGAACGACTGGGACGTGGCGGCGGGCGGCGACGCGTTGGCGACCGACGACGCGGCGATGGCCAGAGCCGTCGTGCTCAGCGTGCCCTGGCTCGTCGACAGGGTTCCCGTCTCGGACAGGTTCCAGTCGTTGTAGATCGTCCACGTCAGCGTGGCGCCGCTCCCGGCACCGGGCGCGTTGCACGCCGCCGTCACCGACTCGAAGTGGTTGTCGTGCGCCGAAGCCTCACCGGCGAAGACGACCAGTCCCGCCATCGCCAGCACCGTGGCCAGCCCACCCATGCCAAGACGGCGCCCGATGGCGAGCCTTCGGCTCCCATCGCGCGCCCGCCTACGAAAAAAATCGCTGTCGCCCCATGCCCGTCGCATACCGCCTGATCCTTCCGCTCTCGCCAAATGTCGCCAATAGAAAGACCCCTCGGGGCCGCCTGTGGACGATTGTAAACAGCGCTGCGGCAACAGAGCCACAATTCCGGTCAGGTCTGTGCTGGTCATGCCGATATGCGGCGCGCCAACGACCCTCTTCGTCCTGGGCCACGAGCAACGTAACGCGATGCGCAGGGGTCGGTAAGGGCTGATCGGCTCGAAATCGATAGGCGTTTCGGCTCTATTTGGGGGGTGAAGTCAGAGTTCTCGACCTCAACCGCGGGATGAGGACAGGCATGAACTCTCAAGGCTCACTTCATCGCTCGGGATCGCTCGGGCACCTCTCCCCGGGAGCCCGCGCTCCCGGGGAGAGGTCACGACCCCCGAGCCTTTCCCCCTTCCGTTGAGACCGTGTCCTTCCGTTGAGACCGTGTCCTTCCGTTGAGACCGTGTCCTTCCGCTGAGACCGTGTCCTTCCGCTGAGACCGTGTCCTTCCGCGAGCGGCGTCGGTGCGGTGCGACCGGCGTCAGCGCGGCTTCACTGCGGCGCCGGGCGAGCGCCGGCGGCGCCGGGCCAGGGTGACGAGTGCCGAACCGAGCGCCGCTGCGGCCAGGCCGATGATCAGCTCCCGCGAGAGGTAGGCCCCGGTGAAGGCGATCGCCGGCGGAGCGCCGGGCACCGGTGCGCTCGCCGGAGCAGGCGGCGTCGCTGCCGGCGGTGTCGACGCCAGCTTGGTGACCGGTGGCGCCGTCACCGTGGTGACCACCGTGTTCGAGGAGCACGTCGCGGTCGGCGGGTTACAGCTCGGACCGGTCCACATCGCCGTGTTGACGATGGTGTCTCCCCCCACCTCCGAGGAGTCGAGCGTCACGGCATAGGTCAACGTGTAGACCGAGGCGGGCGCCACGCCCGCTGCGATGGTCCAGCTGATGGTGCCGCCGCTGGTGGAGACCGAGCAGGCGGGGGGCCCGCCCGTGGCGCAGGCCGGGGAGCTCGCCACGAGGGTCGTCCCGGCCGGGGCCGCGTCCGTCACGATGATCGGATCGGTCGTGGTGGCCGTTCCCGCGTTCGTCACCGTGATGGTGTAGACGATCGGCGCCGCCGAACCCGCCACGATGGTCGTCAGGTTGACGGCCTTCGTCACCGTGATCAGCGTGACGGGCAGGGTCAGCGTCGACGTCGCCGTCACGGGAGGGCCGCTCGGCGGATGGCCGGTCGCGGTGGCCGTGTCGGTGACCGAGCCGTTGGTGAGGTCGGCCTGGGTCACGGTGTAGGTGGCAGAGCAAGCGGCGCGTGCGCCCGGCGCCAGCGTGAACGAACCGTTCGTCCCGTTGGTGCACGTGATCGGCCCGACGCTCGAGTCGAGCGACGGGGCGGCCTGCGCGTCCGTCACGTCGACGTCGTGCAGCGTCACGTTGCCGGTGTTGGTGACGGTGAAGGTGTAGAGCACCGACTGCCCCAGGGCGCTGACGGCCGGCACGTTGGCCGTCTTCACCACCGCGATCGACGGGCTCTGCTCCCCGTAGACCACGGCCGTGGAGGTGGCCGTCACGGGATGTCCACAAGGCGGGTGGCCCGTTACCGTGGCGGTGTTCTTGATGACGCCGGCATCGACGTCCGCCTGGGTCGTGCTGTAGCTCGCCGTGCAGGTCTCGCTCGCTCCGGGCACCAGCGCGGTGTCCGGACAGGCCAGGCCCTGGAGGCCGGGCTTGGCGTCCTGCAGCGTCACGGGGTCGAGCTTGACGTTGCCCGTGTTGGTGATCAGGTAGGAGTAGTCGACGGTCTGGCCCACCGCCGAGAAGCGGCCGTCGGCCGAGCCCACGACGGTGGCCGTCTTCGTCAACGCGATGCCCGGCGTCTTCTCCCCGTACACGGTGGCCGAGGACGTCGACCAGACCTTGGGCCCGCAGGCCGGAGTCCCGACCGCGGTCGCCTTGTTCGTGATGGAGCCTGCAGTGACGTCCGCCTGGGTCGTGGTGTAGCTCGCCGTGCAGAGCTCGCTGATTCCGGGGAACAGCGCCGTGTCGGGGCACTGCAGACCCATGAGACCGGGCATCGGGTCATGGAGGGTGACCGGGTCGAGCACGACGTTGCCCGTGTTGGCGATGAGGTAGGAGTAGTCGACGGTCTGGCCGGCGGCCGAGTAGCGCCCGTCGGATGATCCCTCGACGGTGGCCGTCTTGGTGAGCGAGATCGACGGCTGTTGGCGTGCATACACGGTGGCCGAGGAGGTGGCGCGCACGTTCGGGCCGCCGCAGGTCGGCGTGCCCCACACCGTGGCCGTGTTGGTGATGGACCCTGCGTCCATGTCGGCCAGCGTGACCGTGTACGTCGCCGTGCAGGTCTCGCTCTGCCCGGCGGCGAGGCCGGTGCCCGGACAGCTCAGGCCTTGCAGGCCGGTCATCGGATCCTTCAACACCACCGGGTCGAGCTTGACGTTGCCCGTGTTGGTGACGAGGTACGAGTAGTCGACCGTCTGGCCCGCCATGGCGTAGCGGCCGTTGGGCGAGTTCTCGACCGTGGCCGTCTTCGTGAGCGAGATCGACGGGTGCTGCGTGGCGGACTGCCCCTGCGTCGGCCCGCGGATCGGCCCCTCCGTGGCCGGCACACGCAAGACGTTCGAGGTGCTCGGACCGGCGCCGATCGTCGCCGTCGGGGTCGGATCCGACGCCGCACCGTCCGCCGTCACCGTGGTCGAGGACGTCGCGGTCACGCCCACCCCGTGCGGTGGCGTCGCGCTCACCACCGCGGCGTCGGTGAGCGAACCGGCTCCCACATCGGCCGCGGTCGCGGTCTTCGTGGCCGTGCAGGTCTCGGTGGCGCCCGGCGCCAGGGTGTTGTCGGGACAGGACGGGGCCGACAGGCCGGGCAACGAGTCCGTCAGCGATACGGGGGACAGCGTCACGTTGCCGGAGTTGCCGATGGCGTAGGCGTAGTCCACGCTCTGGCCCGCCGAGTACCGGCCGTCGGGAGATGCCGGCACCGTCGCCGAGGCCACCAGGGTGACGCCGGGCCGCGACACAGCGGAGACGCTCGTCGAGTTGGAGGTGGCGCTGACCGTTCCGCCCGCCGCCGTCCCCGTCACCGAAGCCGAGCCCGACACGGTTCCGTTGTCCAGATCGCTCTGGTTCACCGCGTAGGTCGCAGCGAAGACCGCCACCGCACCCGCCGGCAGAGATGCCGCGTCACCGCCCGTGCACGCGCCTCCTCCCGAGACGCTCTGGCAGATCGGCGCGGAGGTCGCCCCGGCCGGAGAAGCCAGCGCACTGCTCACGACGACGTCGGTCAGGGGCACCGTGCCCGTATTGGTCACCGTGTCGGTGAACGTGACGACGTCTCCGACCGCCGCGTACGACGCGGTCGGGCTCGACATCTCGATCGACATGCTCGCCGATCCCACCGGTGCCGCGGTGTCCGCGGCTGCGGGCGCCGATGCCATGGGAAGGGTGACGACTGCGATGGCGATCGTCGCCGCCGCTGCAACGATCGGCCGGACGCCCGAGAGGCGTGTCTTCATGTGATCCTCGCCAAGTGTGTTGTGGCCGCCTGCGCCATCGGTGACAACACCGACAGCACCGCCTACCGATGTGTGCGCTGATTGTACGCACGCACCGCGCGGTTCTCCACAAGAAATCGACAATAGGGCTCAAGGTCACAGGCGCGGCGTCCGATGTCCCCCTTCCCGTTCGCCGACCGCGCCCACGGAGGGATCCGGACCTCGAGACGGCGCGAAGGCGAACGACGCATCCCGCCGCCGACGCAACGCACCGGCGCGTCTTGCGGCGCGCTCTTCGTTCCGCGCGTCCGGGTATCGGCGGCCGGGGCAGCCAGAGCGTCGGACCATCGCGTCTGAGTGCACGTACTCGTGATGGACCGGATGGGAGATCTCGGCTCGGGCGCGCCCGCACTCGACGTGGTCGACCGAGCGCGCGTCGGCGGTGATTCGCGCCGGCCCCTTGTCGAGGAGCCAACGAGAGAGCTTCGAACGTCCAGCCCGGTGAACCGGGCTTTTCATCGAGCTTCAGCCAGGAGCGCCGTGAGCACCACCACGCACCCGCTGGACCAGTCCATGCGGGGTTGCGGCCAGCTGCTCGATCCGGCGGAGAACAGGGTTCGTCGCGACGAAGCGGGCCATCTCGGACTCCCGGGTGAGCCAGACCAGGTCGTGCAGGAGGCTGCTCCGCAGGCGGTTGAAGCACGGGACCCGGTCGTCGACGAACGGGAGCTTGCGGACCGGCGCCAGGGGCCGGGCATCCTCGTGACCGAATTCGCCAGGCCCCCAACCGTTCCCGTTGCCGTTCCCGGCGCCGTTCCCGGCGCCGCTCCCGGCGCCGCTCGGCGTGCCGTTGGCGGGGTGGTCCTCCCCGCCGTGCCAGTGCCATTCACCCGCGGCGACGCCCCCTTGCCCGAGATCACGCCAGACGTCGGGAGCGTCTTCGCCCGGGCCGCCCTCGTCGCGCCCGGGCGCGCCGTAGCGCTGGGTGGAGCGGTGCTGGCCGACGAGGCGGCAGGCTCGGCGCTCGGAGATCTGATACCGCTGCACGAGGTAGTCCACGGCTTCGCGTCGTCGCGCTGCGCTGACGATCTCGCCCTGGGTCAGGTCCTGGAGCATGGAGACGTCCTGCGCCTGCTCGGCGAGCACGCGCTTGAGGCGGGCGTTCTCCTCGTCGAGCACCTGGAGGCGCTTGGCCTCGCCCTCGGGCAGGGACCCGTAGCGCGTGCGCCAGCGGTAGTAGGTCTGGTCGGTGATCCCGAGCGACCGGGCCGCCGCGGCCACCGACATGCCGCCCTCTGTCAGCCGCTCCATCTGCCGCAGCGTGGCGACGATCTCCTCGACGTTGTGCTTCCGCGCCGGCACCGGCCTTCAGCTCCTCCGCCCCGGGACCGTCTGGTGCGCCGCGGGTCGCTCCGACGGGTGGGACGACACCGGTCCCGCGCGGAGTTGGCGCGCCGACAGACCGCCGCGCCACGTCGTCTGTTGCTGCCACTGCCTTTCCCGATGGTCGCGCCAGTGCCAACGAGAGCACTCACGTGGATCGCCACCGGGGGCGACGCTGGAAGGATGCACGGGCGTCCTTTCGCCGTCCAGGTCCAAACCACCTGGTCCTCATCTTCCCTCGCCCTGCGCAGCGATGACACCCGGAATGGCCTCACGGCACGCAACGCATCGACAATTCCATGCCGAGGAGCCCCGTGCGCAACCGAGCGGCAACCCCGATGACCCCGATGACCCCGATGGCTGCATTCCCACACCTCCAGTGGACCGAGGTGGGCGTCGGCCCCGGGGTTCAGGTGCGGGCCAGCGCCAGCGCCTCGTCCCACCCGCTGCCCTGCTCGAGCAGCGGGCGGTACCCCATCAGCAGGCGCGGCCGGCCGATGGCCATCACGGCGCGCAACCGTCCCGCCCGTCCGAACAGCGCCACGAACTTGCCCTCGTCGAGCGAGCCGTCGACGACTTCGACGTCGTCGTCGCCCCGCGGGTTCCCGATGACCTGGAACCGGATGTCGAACTGGTCGGACCAGAAATAGGGCACCGGCGTGAAGGGGCGCGCCCTCGCGCGACCCGCCAGGAGGCTGCGCGCCGCCGCCATGCCGGCTTGTGCCGCCACCTCCCAATGCTCGATCCGGATCAGCTCCTCCTCGCCGTCGTGCCGCCACCGCCAACGCGCCACGTCACCCGCCGCCACCACGCCGTCGGCGGCGAAGAGGCGGTCGTCGCACACGACGCCGTTCTCGGTCGTCACGCCCGAGTCGTCCAACCAGTCGGTGCAGGGGGCGACGCCGATACCCACCACCACGACGTCGGCCGGGACGACCTCGCCCCCCGAGAGCTCGACCACCAGCGGACTCGACGGCGCTCCTGTGCCCACCTCGCTCGGGCGACGCCCGACGCCGGCCACGGACACGCCCGTCCGGAGGTCCACGCCGTGTGCGGCGTGCAACGAGGCGCAGTGGGTGCCGAGCATCGGTCCCAGGACGTTGCTGAGCGGGATCTCGAGCGCTTCGAGCACCGTCACCTTGCACCCCATGGCGGCACACGTCGACGCGACCTCCGCACCGATGAACCCCGCGCCGATCACGACCACGCGCACTCCGTCGGTCCGGGTCACCGCGGCGCGCAGTGCCAGCGAGTCGTCGAGCGTGCGCAGCGTGAAGACGCCGTCGCGCTCGGTGAGGTCCTCGGTGCCGGGCAGGTGGCGAGCGGCCGCACCGCAGGCAAGAACGATGCCGTCCGCCCGCAGCGCCTGCCCGTCGTCGAGCGTGACGGTGCGCCCAGCGGCGTCGAGACCGGCGGCCCGCCGCCCGAGCACCTCGTGCACGCGCAGCTCGCTGGACCGGCGCCTGTCGGCCAGCACCGCCTTCTCCGGAGGCCACTTCCCCGAGAGCACCTGCTTCGAGAGCGGCGGACGGTCGTAGGGCAGATGGGGTTCCTCGCCGACCAGCGAGATGGTGCCGTCGAACCCTTCGGTCCGAAGCGTCTCGACGGCGCGCCACCCGGCGAGGGAGGCGCCCACGACGACGACGTCGGCGTCGCTCTCGAGGCCCTCTCCCGCCGACGATCCCTCCGGCGCGCTCACCAGCCGAACATGGCCATCCACTCCTCGGCGGAGCGCGGCCGGAAGACGTAGTTCATGCGCCGGGTCTCTCCCATGCTCTGCGACGGCTCCGCAGAATAGAGGTGCCCGGGGAACAGGACCGCGTCGTCGGGTACCCGGGCCAGACGGGTGTGGATCGACTCGTACATGGCGAGCGGGTCCGATCCGGGGAAGTCCGTCCGTCCGCACCCCTCGAGAAAGAGGGTGTCGCCCGCCACCAGCCGTCCGTCGACGAGGAAGCACTGGCTGCCCGGCGTGTGCCCGGGGGTGTGGATGAGCTCGATCCGCACACCGCCCACCTCGTGAACGTCGCCGCTGTGGTGACCGACCAGGTTGTCCCGGCCGACACCCGTCGTCCGCTCCACCCACGGCACCTCGTCCGCCTGGACGTGGACCGGAACCTCGACCTTCTCGAGCAGGGCGCTGATCCCCTCGAGCGACCAGCCCCCCATCTGCCCGCCGAGGTGGTCCGGATGGAAGTGGGTCCCGAGCACACCGGTCAGCCGCATGCCGTCGGCCTCCAGGATGTCGATCAGGTCCTGCACGGCATAGGCGGGATCCACCGCGACCGCCTCACCGGTCTCGCGGTCACCGATCAGATAGACGAAGTTCACCATCTGGCGGGCCATCACGTCGCCCCGGGCGAAGTCACGTCCCGAGAGGAGCTGCCGGAAGTACAGCCGATCCGTCCGGCCTCTCCCCTCCGTTCGGCCTGTCCCTTCGTCACCCATCGTCGTCTCCTCCCTGGGGGGCATGCGGCGGACCCTCGTCCCCCGCCTCGCCCTCGGTGGTCATGGCGTCCAGCCGGGGCACCAGTTCCTCGACCTGGGCCCGCGTGCGGCGGAGCCGGCGGTCCAGCTCGTCCACCAGCGCCGTGGCCCGCTCCAGTCTGGCCACCAGGACGTCGACGTCCACCTCGCGCTGCTCGAAGAAGCTCACGATCGCATCGAGCTCCCGGCTGGCCTCGGTGTAGCTCAATCGGTCCACCGGGACCAGGTCCGCGCCATCTGCCTCGTTGCTCATCGCCGCCCTCCTCCACGCTGCACGTCTTCGACGCGGCTCTTTGCCGAACCGTCGGCGAGGCGGGTGAGGATCTCGTCGCCGTGCCCCAGCTCGCTCACGCTCCGCACCAGAGCTCCGGAGGCGGTGAGGGTCAGGCTGTAGCCCCGCTCGAGCTGGCGGTCCACGTCGTAGGCGGTGAGCAGCCGCCGCCACGAGGTGAGCCTCTCTTCCTGGCGCCCGAGATGGCCCTGGGCCAGGGGCCCCAGGCGGACGGCGGCGGCCCGGACCGCGGTCTCGCCCGCCTCCACGCGACGTGGCGCGAAGCGCGCCGCCGCGGAGGCCTTGGCCCGCAGGCGGTCACGGTGCACGCGGAGTTGGTGGCGGGCGGCGCCGGTGAGGTGACGACGGACCTGGGTGTCCCGCAGCTCGGCGGCACTCAGGAACGCAGGCACCCGGTGCACCAACGTGGTGGCTGGACCGGCGACGCGCCACTCCCACCAGCGGCGGACCGATTCGACGAGATACTGCCCGCACTCCGTCGGCGTGATGCAGGCCCGCGCCGCCACCACGTCGGCAACCGTCTCGTCGCCGCTGTGCCCGATTCCGGTGAGCACCGGTTTGGGGCAGCTGGCCACCGCCCGCGCCACCGTCTCGGTCTCGAACGCGGCCAGATCGGACCGGGCCCCGCCTCCTCGAACGATGGCGATCACGTCGCAGTCGCTGCGCCCGAGCATGGCCAGGGCCCGGGCAACCGAGGCCGGCGCGCCCGGTCCCTGCACGGGCACCTTGACGTGGGAAACCCAGAAGCCGAACCCCGAGAGGGTCAACTGGCCCAGGAAGTCGCCACAGCCCTCGGTCCCGGGGCTCGCGACCAGCCCGACGCGCAACGGCACCTCGGGCATGGGGAGCGAACGGTTCGCCCCGAGCAGCCCCTCCGCCTCGAGGGCGGCCACCAGCGCGGCCCGCTGCGCCGCCAGCTGTCCGAGGAGAGCGCTGACGTCCACCTCGAGCAGGATGAGGCTGACCTCCCCCTTGGCGCGGTAGAGGTCGACCGTGCCGCGCAGAACCACGACCATGCCCTCGGTCAGCTCGATCCCCTGCTTGGCCAGGCGGTGCCGCAGCGGCGCCCAGGAGGTGCGCCAGCACTTGACCGTCAGCGCGGGCGCCCCACCGCGGCGGCGGCTCCCCGTGCCGTCCCGTCCCTCCTCGGGCTCGACCAGGTCCAGGTAGAGGTGGCCCGAACGGTGGTCCGAGAGGTGCGAGATCTCGCCGCGCACCCAGAGGGGACGGTTGCGCGGGAAGGCCTGGGCCAGCGCTCCCTCGACTCGCTCGTACACCTCGCCGATCGAGAGCGCATCGGGCCGGGCTCCGCCACCGTCCTGGCCATCGCCCTCGCCGCCACCGTGGCCGCCACCCTGCTCTCCCATGCTCCCGCCGGCCGCAGCCAGGGGCGGCGCCTCGGGGTCGAAGAGCTGGCGAGGGCCGCGCGACATCGCCGACACCCTACCGACGGGGTGGCCCGTCACCGTCGATCCGCCGGCGGTGCCACAATTGGCGGTGACGGTGAGCCGGCCGGGTGGCCGCGGCACGGCCGCACGCCGGATCGTGTCGAGGAAGGTCGGGACTCCGCAGAGCAGAGTGCTGGCTAACGGCCAGTCGGGGTGACCCGCAGGACAGTGCCACAGAAAGGAAACCGCCGATGGCGGACCCAGGTCCGCACAGGTAAGGGTGAAAGGGTGCGGTAAGAGCGCACCAGCGGCGGAGGTGACTCCGCCGGCTCGGTAAACCCCACTCGGAGCAAGGCCAAGCGTGGGAGACGGGCTGCTCGTCCGGTCCCGGCGACGGGACCCTCCCCAGGTGGGCCGCTCAGATGGATGGCCACCCCGGCCTTCTGCCTCTCATCGGGGCGGGGGCCGGACAGAATCCCGCCTACAGGCCGGCTCACCGTCAACCGGCCGTTGCCTGGATTGCGACGCACGCGCTGCGGGGGCGGCCCGACGCTCGTGCAGGCCGGTACGGTCGGGCGTGTGGCCACTGATGCCTTTCCGTTCGACCTGACGCTCGCTGAACTCCGACAGCGCACCAGCGAGAAGTGGCGCGCTGCCGATGCCGAAGTCCTGCCCCTGTGGGTGGCGGAGATGGATGTCCTGCCGGCACCTGCGATCGTCGAGGTCCTCCGCGAAGCGCTCGACCGTGGGGACACCGGCTACGCCACCGGTACCGGCTACGCCGAGGCCTACGCCGCCTTCGCCGAGGATCGCTGGGCATTCGAGGGCTTCGATCCCGCCCACAGCGCCATCGTTCCCGATGTCATGCTCGGCGTCGTCGAGATGCTCAAGCTCGTCACCGGGAATGGCGATCCCGTGGTGGTCACTCCACCCGTCTACCCGCCCTTCTACTCCTTCGTCGAACACCTCGACCGCCGCATCGTCGAGGTTCCGCTGACACTGCAGCACCGCTTGGACGTCCCTGCTCTCGCCGACACCTTCGCCCGGTTGGCCACCCAAGGGCGAGCCGCGTTCCTGCTCTGCAACCCGCACAACCCCACCGGCACGGTCCACACCAGAGACGAGCTCGCCGGGGTGGCCGCCGCAGCCGAGTCCACCGGCGTCCGAGTCGTCGTCGATGAGATCCACGCTCCCTTGGTCCTGCCCGGAGCGACCTTCACCCCGTATCTCTGCGTGCCCGGCGGAAACCGAGGACTGGTCCTGGTGTCGGCGTCGAAGGGATGGAACCTGCCGGGTTTGAAGTCGGCGGTCGCCTTCGCCGGCCCTGACGCTGCGGCCGATCTGGCCAGGTTGCCCGAAGAAGTCGGCCACGGGGCGAGCCACCTCGCCGTTCTCGCCCACACCGCGGCGCTTCGTTCGGGGCAGGACTGGTTGGACGAGGTGATCACCGGCCTGGACCGCAACCGCGCCCTGCTCGCCGAGCTCCTCGCCGCCAGGGTGCCGTCGGTACGGTGGGATCCGGGGGCGGCAACCTATCTGGCCTGGCTCGACTTCACCGACGTCCGGGGCGTCGCGGAGACCAACGAGGACCCACGCGCAGCGCGTGGCGATGCCACTGCCCGGGCTGGCGTCGCGGCCTGGCTTCTCGAGCACGCCAGGGTCTTGCTCAGCTCAGGACCGTCGTTCGGTGCAGGCGGAGACAACTGTGCCCGCCTCAACTTCGCCACGTCAGCCACCGTGCTCACCGAGGCAGTGCAGCGCATCGACACCGCTCTCGCCCAGTCCGGGTGCTCTACTCGGGGGATGGATCCAAGGGAATGATCTCAGTCTCCTGCCCGAGCCACAGGGCTGATCGCTCCAGATCGATGAACCGCTCCTCGTCCTCGAGCAGAGTCTGGCCGGCGGCGGACCCCTCCGGCGACGAGGTAGCCGCGGCGAGCACGTCGACGTCGTCCCACCACAGCTCAGCGACTCCGTCGAAGGGTTCGAGGGCACTTCGGCTGGCGCGGAGGAGGTCATTGAATGGCGTCTCGATTCGATGCGTCTGAACGTAGCGTCTGATACCGAGCGCCGGCTGGAGTGACCGGACCAACGGTCCATGCTCGTTGCGCCAATAGCGATGGAAGTCTGCCGGGTCGATATCGGTCCGCCGGCGTACGGCAAACGTGAGTTTGATCACCACGCTTGTCTAACACTGCGCCGCGGAAGGCAACGCCCTTCTGCAACGTTGCGACCACCAGCAGCCGGTGTGATGTGCACACCGAGACCGACGAGTGGACCGAGCGGCTCGCGTGGGCGCGAGGGTGATCGTTAGGGTTCTGTTAAGAGTCAGGTCTCCTCTTCGTGCGCGGATATACAGTCATGAAGACGACAGTGGGTCTTCGGACCCATGGCAGTACGGGGGTAGGAGCATGCTTGTTCGATCCACAGCAATGCGGCGCACGCTGGCGCCCTTGCTCGGACTCTTGGTGGTGGGATTGAGCATGACGGCCTGCCTCACCATCCCCGGCGACACGGGGCACATCCAGCTCGTGAGCTCGTCGACGGTCAACGGCTGGCAGTATGCCTACTACGAGAACACCGCCTACCCCTGCAGCATCAGCGGTTATCAGACCTTCGTCGTAGGAACGAGAGTCGGCGCGTCCTCGACACACTCCTCACCTCTCTGGGTCTGGATGCACGGCGGCGGGATCGGCTACTTCGACGCGTCGGGAAGTCCTCAGCCCAATAGCTCGAACATGACCCAGGACTCGGCGGGTACGCTCCAGTCGACGCTCACCAACCCGGGACTGTCGGCGAACATCCAAGCGGACCCGGCGGGATTCCGCATGCTCGCGGTTTCGTACTGCAATCGGGACCTCTACAGCGGTACCGGCCAGATCGATCCCAACAATCCGAACATGAACGCGGACGGCTCCGCTAAGACGACGAACGGGCTCCAGGCAACGAAGGCGGCTCTCGCGTTCACCGAGGCGAAGTATCCGACGTCGAAGTACTTCTTGGCCGGCGGAAGCGCTGGATCGGCGGGCGCGTACTACGTGGCTTGGGCCGAACAGTTGTCGGGGAACCCGCCCGCCGGAGTGGTCGGGGACGCGACCGTCGTGAACGTCGAAGCAGGACAGGCTGCCTATCAACAGGGTTCTTGTGTGAGCGGGAACTACAACCCCAGCGCAGACGCCATCTTCACCCAACGGGTCGATCCTCAGGTCGCGGACACGAACAACGAGATCGACAAGCTCGTGAGCAGCGGACGGCTCACCGTACCGCTCCTCCACATCTGGAACCACGCCGACAACAACACCTGCGGCGCCACTCCCATGCAGTGCCCGCTACGGGACGGATCAGTGCTGACGATGGGCGTCACCGATTGCATCCACCAACCCCTGGCGGCGGCTATAACGGCCGAAGGACCAAACTCCACCTCTGAGAACCTGCCCGTCTGCGTGCAACTACCCGGCACCGCTCCGTGCTCGCTGCACGTCGTCACGACCCACGCCGGGTTGACGAACTCCGACCCTGCCAGTCCTGCTGACTATCTTGCAGCGGTTATGACATGGGTTGATGCTCGTCTCGCAGGGCCATGATTCGTGGAGACAGGATGCGCAATGTGATGCAGCTCCCGAGCGGACCGCGGTCGATCTCGACAGTGTCCATCAGTGCGCGCATGATGGCAAGACCTCGGCCTCTGTCCGGATCACCGCTGGTCTCGGCACCGTCGAGCCAGGTGCCGCCGTCCGTCACGGCTGCCACGATCTCACCGTTCTCGTCCACGTTTACCTCCACGCCGACGACACCCTTCGGCTCGTCCCGGGTGCCGTGTTCGACGGCATTGCTGACGGCTTCTCCCACCGCCAGCAGCACGTGCGACGCGGTGGCCTCGTCGCAGCGCTCGCGAAGCCACCAGCGCAGGCGATCCCGCACCTCACGGACGTTGGCCGGCACGGCGGAGAACGAGAGGGCGAGGCTCCTCGTGTCCGCTCCCGGCAGGCGGACGGCGAGAGCCGCCACGTCGTCGGAGAATCCACCCGCGGGTTCGAGGTCCTCGAGGACGTGGTCGACGAACGACCTGACCGGGAGGCGCGCCCAGCGCTCGGCGGATTCGACCAACCGTGCGAACCCCGCCTCGAGGCTCTCACCTCGTCGCTCGACGAGGCCGTCGGTGTAGAGGAGGACGACCGCAGCACCACACACCCTCCGACGGGTGCTGGGGACGTCCCGCGACAGGGCAGCGCCGAGCGGTGGCTGCGCCGCATGGTCCAGCAGTGAGGCCACGCCGTCTTGGAGGAGCAACGGCGGGGGGTGCCCGGCGCTGGCCCAGGAGATCTCGACATCAGGTCCGACGGTGAGGTACCCGAGTGTGGCGCCGAGCGAGCCGGGGAGATGATCGGCGTAGGTGTCGACGTTGCGAAGCACCTCGGCGGGCTCGTTGCTCGTACTTGTTGCGGCGGCGCCGACGGCCGCCCGCAGGAGCGCCATGACCCTGGCCGCAGCGATCCCCTTGCCGACCGCATCTCCGATGCACAGACCGAGCGAGCTCTCGCTCAACGTGATCACGTCGAACCAGTCCCCCCCGACCATGAGCAGGTCACTTGCCGCCCGGTAGCGCGCAGCGACGATGCCGACCGGTGCTCGATGTTCGATGTTGAGCAGCTGCTCCTGGAACGAGACGAAGAGCCGGTGTTCCCGATCGGCGACACGCAGGCGTTCGAGCGCGTCGGTCACCGTCGCCGCCACGCGAGCCAGAAGGGCGCGGTCGGCTTCGCCGGGCTCATAGCCTTCCTCCCACAACACCGTCAGGCTGCCGTTCACCTCACCGGTGGCGCGAACGAGCGGAACGCTCACCAGCGCGTCGTACCCCGACGCCTCCAACTGCGCGAGGGCAACGGGGAACCGCGCTGCCAGATCCTCGAGATCCTCGACGACCGTCGGTGAGCCCGTCTCCAGCGGTTCGATCATCGGCCAGGCCGAGCCACGCCGGAGTGTCGAGGGAAACCCGTGTTCGGGTTCTTGGAGAGGACAGTGGAACAGTCGGACATCGTCGTTCCGGTCTCGCGCCTCTGAGATGTCCTCGAGGGCCAGCGTCGTTTGTGCAGCACCGAGAGCGTCTGCAGCAAACTCGTGGATGAACCGGACCATCTCGCCGGGTGCTCGGACCCGAAGCAGCTCGCCCACCAGCGCCGCCACCGCCCGTCGCTCTCTGCGTTCGACGCCGGCGGCCAGGCGCGCCGCCACACGGCCCCTGAGCTCGTCCGCCTTGAACGGTTTCAACAGGTAGTCGTCCGCACCCATGTTCAGGCCGCGGAGTTCCTCGCTCGCTCCGGCGTGAGCCGTCAACAACACGACGGGGAGGTCGGCCATTTCCTCCTCGGCCCGGATCTGCCTCACCAGTTCGAACCCGTCCATTCCCGGCATCATGAGGTCCGAGAGCACAAGATCGATGGGCTCTTCCCTCAGCACGCTCAGTGCCGCTCGAGCGTCGCTGACGGTTCGAACCGTGAACTCGGGGGAGAGCACCCTCGTGATGTAGGCCCGCATGTCGGCATTGTCCTCGACGACCATGACCGTCCCACCCCGCCTCTGCGACGGTCGACTGCTCCGCTCCACGCCTGCGTGGGGCGGATCCGGACGCGGCGCACGCTCGGACGAGCGGTCCCAGCCGGCAGCTTCGGTGATGAACGCAGCGGTTCTCGTCGCCGCGGTCCGGGTGGATCCGCTATCCATCTGATGAGCGGCGAGATGCTCGCTGCCGAGCGGCAGCGCGACCTCGAAACGCGAGCCGACGTCGGGTGTCGACGTCACGGAGATGGTTCCCCCGTGCAGTTTGGCAATTTCGGACACCAGCGCCAGCCCGATACCGCTCCCTTCGATCGACCGAGTTCTGGCCGCACTGCTGCGGTGGAACCGCTCGAACACTGACTGCTGTTCGTCCTCGGGAATGCCGACGCCCGTATCGCGTACCGACAGGACGGCCTTGCCGTCGCGGAGTTGCTGTGTCACCTCGATCCGTCCTGCCAAGGTGAATTTCAGAGCGTTCGACAAGAGGTTCAGGACGACCTTCTCCCAAAGATCCGGGTCCGCGTACACGGGCACGCTGAGGTCCGGGACGTCGACGGCGAACTCCAGCCCCGCCCGTTCGATCGCCGAGCGGAAGGCTTCGGCCAGCTCACGGGTGACCGTCCCCAGGGGCAGTGGCTGGAATCGAGCATTGGCCCGTTCGGCTTGCAGGGCCGAGAAGTCCAGCAGCGCATTGACCATCTTCGACAAGCGTCCGGCATTTCTCTCGACTGTCCTCAGCTCTTCGAGGAGAGGCTCGGCGCCGAGCATCTCGAGCCCTGTCCGCAATTCGGCGACCGGACCCACGATCAGTGTCAGCGGCGTGCGAAACTCGTGGCTGACATTGGCGAAGAACTGGGTCTTGACCCGGTCGAGGTCCTCGAGCGCCTCACGGCGCTGGCGCTCCTCCTCGAAGGCCCGCGCGGTGCTCAGCGCAGCGGCGATCGATTCGGCGACGAGCCGGGCGAATCCGACCGCTGTGTCGTCGAAGGGGCGGTAGGGATTGCAGCCCGCGAGAAAGGCCCTCGTCGTACGGCCCTCTCGGCCCGTCCGCAGAGGGACCAGGACGGCATGATCCGGCGGCCTGTCCCACCCGCCGAGTGGAACGTCGGAACCGGCACCGCCGCGGGGCACCTCGAGGGCGACCTCCTCGCCCCGCGCGCTCCTCTCCAGGTACGGGCGGATCCATTCGACGGGGTCGTGGCGGCTGTCGTGCGACCAGGACCGCGCCAGCAGGGCCGGATCTCCGTTCTCACGGAGCTCGTAGACCGCGCAGAACGGAAGGTCTCGGTCGTGGCGCGCCATGACGTGTCGGACGGCGGTGAGGACATTGGACTCGGTGTCCGCCGCCGCGAGCTGGGTCGAGAGCTCGGTCAGGGTCGCCAATCGTCGCTGCCCGAGTGCACGCTCCGTCTCCTCGGTGACGACGCACAGCATCCCCTTGGGTCGGCCGTCGTCGAGGAGCGGGCTGTAGGAGAAGGTGTGATAGGTCTCCTCCCGATAGCCACTCCTCTCCAAGAACAGCATCAAGGTGTCGTCCCAGGTGGCGGAACCGGTGCGCAGCACCGACTCGATACGAGGCCCGATGTCGGGCCAGATCTCCTTCCAGACCTCGCGTGCCGGCCTTCCGATGGCCCAGGGGTACTTCTTCCCGAGTGTGGCGCGGCGGTAGGCCTCGTTGCAGAAGAAGGTCAACTCCGGCCCCCAGGCCATCCACATGGAGAAGCGAGAGCTGAGCATGATCCTCAGCGCCGTGGTGAGGGTCAGGGGCCACGAGGCCGGAGGGCCGAGCGGCGTGTCGGACCACGGCACCGCAGCGGTGTCCCGGCCGATCTCGCCAGCTCCCGAGAGGAACCCGTGGACACCGCCGCCGTCGTCGAGGTTCACGGTTCGGTCCACTGACCCAATCCGGCTGCCCGGAGCGCCACGCCCACGATCTGCGACGGTTCGACGCGCCACTCGGTGCCCATGCCGGCTGCCGCGCGGTGGGCCCTGACGAGCGCCCGTATTCCGTCGGAGCCCAGATAGCTCACCCCGGTCAGGTCCACGGTGAACCGGGCCACCCGTTCGTCCGGAGCGGCCGAGTGGAGCGCCTCGAGGAGCTCGTCCTCGAAGGCGTTGGCATTTGCCAGATCGACCTCGCCGGTCACCTTCAGCGTGACCTCGTCACGACCCCTCCCCAGGGCGCACCGAAAGCTGTGGTCGTCGCCCTCGGTGCCCGGCCCGGAGCGGCTCGAGCCGTGCCGACCGATCGCTCCAGCGGTTGGACCGGTTCCTTTCCCAACGCCTATTTCGTCCACGCCCTACGTTTTCCCCTTCCGGCCCGATCTCACACGCCTGTTGGTGCCACCCCGAGCGGGTTCCTGCGGGAAGAACCCGGCCGGTTGCGGGAGAGCAACGCAGGACCGCCTGTGATAGTCACCGGGTGTGGAGACCGGGGTCGAGGGCGTAGGGCTCGTCACCCGAGGTGCGCCCGATACCCCGGCTCCAACGGGCGGCGCCGGGAACGCGCCCCTCGACCGGAGTCCGGTTGCTGCGCATGGGCGCTGGCCTGCCCTGGTCTGCATCGCCATCTACCTGGGGCTGGCGGTTCTCGAATTCACCACGCTGGGTGGTCTCGGACCTGGACGCATGGCAGGTCCAGGAAGTGCGGATCAGATCCAAGAGATCTGGTGGATCAGCTGGGCCCAATACGCCCTCGCCCACGGTCACAACCCCTTCTTCACCACGTGGCAGAACGCGCCGGTCGGCCTCAACGCTCTGGTGAACACCTCGATCCTGGCCCTCGGGACGCTGATGGCACCCGTGACATCGGTGTTCGGACCGATCGTCGCCTGGAACGTCTTGGAGGTGATGGCGCCAGTCGTGTCGGCCATGACTATGTGCCTCGTCCTTCGACGCTGGACCCACTGGTGGCCGGCGGCCTTCGTCGGTGGATTGCTCTACGGATTCTCTGCCTACGAGACCACGTCGCTGCCACACCTGTTCGTGGCATTCGTCCCGCTCCCTCCGCTCTTCTTCCTGCTGCTCTACGAGCTCCTCGCGCGCCAGCGGTGGCCAGCGGTGGCCAGCGGAGTGCTGCTCGGCCTCGTCTGCGGCATCCAGTACCTGATCTCTTCTGAGGTCCTGGCCAGCATGGTCATCCTCGGTGTCCTCGCCTGTGTCCTCTTCCTACTGGCAAACAGACGGCGACTCACCGGATCGAGGTCCTACGCGATCCGTGCCGGCACCGTTGCGCTCGGTGTCGGTGCCATCTCGTTGGCCGGGCCCGTTCTCTACACACTGTTCGGTCCCGGCCACTTGGAGGGCGTGCCCAACTCCCCGTCGAATCTGGCACAGCTCCATGGCGACCTGCTGGCGACGTTCGTGCCCGGCTCTCTGCAGCGGTTCCATCTTCCCAACATGATCTCCGGCTATCAGCTCAATGCCGGTGCGATCTATCTCGGTATCCCGTTCCTCGTGGCCGTCGGCGTGGGCTCAGTCCTCCTCCGCAGGCGCGGCGTCGTGATGATGGCGGGCGCACTGGCGGCGATCTCGTTCGTGTTGTCGCTGGGTTCCACCCTCTATGTCGACGGTCGTGACACGCACGTCCCGCTGCCCTTCGCGATCCTCGCACACCTGCCCGTCGTTCAGGGGCTACTCTCGACCCGGTTCGCGCTGTACACGGTGTTGTTCGGCTCTGCAGTGATTGCGATCGGCCTCGATACCTTGCGCGAACGAATGGCCGCAGCTCCCGCCGTGCGTGCGTCGTCCAGGCGGGGACGGGTGATCGGGGTGGGTGTGCCCATGGCGGCAGCGCTCGTCGTGGCGCTCCCCTTGCTGCCGGCCCGGGCCCAGTCCGCCACAGCGACGAACGTCCCTTCCTTCTTCATCTCGTCCCTGGCTGGGCACCATGTCGCGCCGGGTAGCACCGTCCTCGCCTATCCCTACCCCGACGCGCCACGGTATCCCGGCGTTCTTCTGGGCTTCTCCTACTCGGCTCGGTACCAGGGCGTCAACGACATGCTCCTCGACCAGGCCCAGTCGGGGATGCCCTTCAAGGTCATCGGCGGCTACGGGTGGAGACCCGTCGGCAGCTTGGCCGTGATCAGCCCCTCGGTCCTCGAGCCCAATTCGGTCAAGGACCTCTTCGACTTCGCCTTCTACGGAGTGTCGACGAGACCGGGACAGAGTCAGGCCCTGGAATCGGGCCATCTGCCCTCCGAGATCAGGTTGTTCCTGAGGCGGTACCGAGTAAGCACGGTGCTCGCGCTCCCGGTGGGTCGCGATCCCGCCACGGTCACGGGCGCCCTCGCTGCTTCTCTCGGTCCTCCGGAGCGGATCGGCGGCGTCACCGCTTGGTTCCACGTGCAGCACCTGTTGGGAACGGTGACGCCGACGACGTTCCGACTGAGGGTTTTGCTTCCGGTGACGACGATCGTGAAGCCGACGAGCGGTGCACTCCACGGACATCAGCTTCTCGTTGCCACCGCATCGAGCCCGCTCGGTACGAAGAGCGTCTCCTTCGGCCTCTCGGGCCGCAACGCGGTCGTGACCACCCTCTGCCGAGGGCAGCGCTTTCAGTACGGATGGATCTGCGACTGGAACAGCGCAACCGTGCCGAACGGGACCTACGCGCTCCGCAGCATCGTGACGGACGCGGCGGGCCGGGTGAGCACGAGCGCACCCGTCGTCGTCGACGTGCACAACTGATGTGACTCGCCATGCCGGCGAGCGTCATGGCAGGAGGTTGCACCTTGTGTCACAATGGCGCCGGCACGCCACCTGGGTTTCCGCCTTACCCCACGGCAGGGTCCCCGCCAAGACCCTCCGCCAGGCGTGTCGCGCCAAGCGAGGCGACCCCGGCCCGCAGTATCGGACCGGGGTCGCTTCGTCTCTGTCGGCACAGATCCCTTCCGGGTTGAACGTTCGTTGAACGTCGCTCGCACACGCATGATCAGCCTTGACCAGGCCTGACCGGAAGACGGCTCGCCCCCGACGACACGCTGAGACGACAACCCCGATCGAACCGATCTACGAGGGTCGGCGCCGTGGTCCCCCGCCGCCTAGCTCTCGGAAGCGCCGATCTCGACGCTGAAACTGTCTTCGGAGAGGCCGAGCTTGCGCGCGATCGCCGAACGCGCGATGGATTCGATGTACTCGCTCCGGCGGACCGAAGCCAGCGCGCCTGGCACGTCCGGCACCGAGATGTACCAGTTCGCCCCGGCCTTCTCGACGACGACCTTGTACGTCGGTTTGGCCTCCTCGGATGGTTTCCCTCGGGCCATGCAGAGATTCTGCAGAACGCACCACCTGGGACGTAGAGCCGTTCGGACCGAGAATCCTCAACTTCCCCTCAACACCTGATCCAACGCCATGGGCAGCTGCACGGAGAGGGCTACGGCTCCGCTGACCTGCTGCCTAGTGTGGCAGCTGGACGGAAGGGAAATGTGAGCCCTGTGTGGTCCCGCAAGCACCGAGCGAGATCCGAGACGGGTGTCGCCGGCCGGCCTCCGGGGACGGCGAGGACGAGGGCACCCGACGCATCGGCCGGACTGCCGCTCGGACTCGGGGAACCCCGATGGTCGCTCTCGCCATGGCAATGGAGCGTGGTGCTGGCCCTGGGTGTGGCCGAGGCGGTTGCCACAGCGCTCACCACTCCTTTCAGCACCGCGTCCAACCTTGCCGTGGCCGCGGGCTTCGTGCTCATGGCGATCCCCTTCGGGCATACGCTGGCGCTGCGTTCTCGACGACGTCGCTACGGAACCCTGCCGAGCCGTCCACGGTCTTCACTCATGTGGGGTCGTGGCCGTGCCTGGCTGGTGGCGATCACCGTCCTGCTCGTCGTCGAGCTCGTGTCGTACTTCGCCGGCTTCGATGGGGGGCGTCATTCGTATCCCACCGTCAGCTCGATCTATGACGCGGCTTCACGATGGACCGCGCTGAAAGCTGCGATCGTGTTCGCATGGCTGGCGCTCGGGTGGTGGCTCTTCGCTCCATGACACGGGACCTCTTCCTGGCCGCATGGGTGTGCGTGGCGCTCCTGTTCCTGCTCGCCGAGCTCTTGGCCTTCACGACCGACCGCGCCGCCGGGTTCCGGGAAATCCTCCAACGGCTCGTGTCGGGAAATTGGCGGCTCGTCTTCGTGTTCCTCGGATGGATGTGGATGGGCTGGCACTTCTTCGCCCGCTGAAGTCCTCCCGCCAAATGCACCGCCCGTGTGCACCGCGCGCTCCGACCCTGCCTCGCTAGCATCGGGGACATCACTCCCGACGAGCCGGCCCCGGCGAACCTCCCTCCTCCACCACGGGCCGTGTACGAAACCCGTCGAGACGCGGGCGATGACCGTGGCCATTCCTTCGTGTGCGTCATTCCCTCTCCGCTGGCCTGGGTGCGGCACGCCGGTCCGTCGGTGCTCGAGTCGGCGGTGGTGCCGTTCGGGTTGTTCTATGGATTCCTCGCGGTGTTCGGCCTGCGGGGCGCCCTGATCGGCGCCCTGGCGTGGTCCCACCTGTGCATCGCCCGGCGCCTCGTTCGCCGACAGGCGGTGCCCGGCGTCCTCGTCCTCGGATCCCTGGTCCTCACCGTGCGGACGATCATCGGGCTCCTCACGGGGAGCGCATTCCTCTACTTCCTCCAGCCGGCGGCGGCAACGGCCGCCGTGGGGTTGGCCTTCCTCGGCAGCACCCTCGTCGGCCGCCCACTGGTCGATCGGCTGGCCCGTGACTTCTGCCCGCTCGACGCCGAGCTCCTCGGTCATCCTCACGTGAGGCGGGTCTTCACCCAGCTCTCGCTGCTGTGGGCGGCGACCATGCTCGTCAATGCCGGCCTGGCCCTGTGGTTCCTCCTGACCTCGTCCGTCCAGATGTTCGTGGTGGAACGGACCGCAGCAACCTGGTTGCTCACCGCCGTGGCGATCGCGGCCTCGACCTTGCACTTCACCCGGGCCATGCGGCGCGCCGGTGGTGTCGTGCGCTGGGGGAAGGCGGGATTGACCTGAGTTCCGGACCGCGCCGCTCGGGTGCGGGGGTCCTCGTCGCCGCGTTCGTCGCCGGCTCGGTGCCGTTTTCGGGCTTGGCGGCACGATCGCTCGCAGGAGTCGACCTACGGAGTCACGGCTCGGGAACGGTCTCGGGTACCGGGCTCTACGAGGTGGCCGGCTTCCTGCCCCTGGCCGTCGCCGGGAGCCTCGACGTCGCGAAGGGTGCCGTCGGGGTGGCCCTGGCCGGACCCGAGCGATCCGTGCTGCGTGCGGCCGCTGCCGGGAGCGCGATTGCCGCGCACAACTGGTCGCCGTGGTTGCGGGGCGCCGGAGGGCGCGGCATCTCGCCGGCACTCGGCGCGCTGCTCGTGAGCGCACCCGAGGGAGCGGCCGTCCTGCTGGGCGGCCTCGTCGCCGGACGCCTGTGTCGGCAGTCGGCGCTCGGAACGATGGTGGCGTTGGCGGCACTTCCAGGCGTCCTCTGGAAGCGTCGCGGCGGGGGCGGCTTGCGCCTGGCGGCGTGTGTCGTGGTGCCCATGGTCGCCAAGCGCCTGCTGGGAAACGAAGGCCGCCTTCACCCGAACGAAATCGGCGAGCGGCTGCTCTACGACAGGGGCTCGTGGCGCGACGGAGTGCAATCGGAGCACGCCACACCTTTGGCGCCGCCTCACCGATCATTCTCTCGAGGTCGGCCGGGCGGGCCGTCCGGATAGTCACCTGGGTTTCTGGGGTAGAAGCCGACACGGCACGACAAGCTGCCCGGATCCACGAGGTTGTGCAACGTCCGCTACCACGCAGACCGAGAACGTCCATCAAGAAGACGGGCGCGTCGAGTGCACTGACCCGTCGTTCACCGGGAGGCCGAGAAGACACGCGGGTGGCTGGCGCCTCGCCCGGATCATCGGCTCCGTCGCGTTGGCCGGTGCCGCAATCGCACTCATGGCCGTGCATGGCAGCGACTTCTCGAGTGCCGCGGCCCGGCTCCGGCACGTCGACCCCGCCTGGATCCTGGCCGCGGTGCTGGCCGAGGCGGCCTCGCTGTTGGCTTTCGCTGCGCTCCAACGCCGGCTTCTCCGCGCCGGCGGAGCGGAGCTTCCTTGGTCGTCGGTCGTGGCGATCACGAGTGCGGGGAACGCTCTCGATGCAACGCTGCCCGTCGGCATCGCCTGGGCGGCCGCGTGGATCTTCGAGCAGTACGGGCGTCGCGGCGTCCGGCCCTTCGTCCGCCTGTGGTTCTTCCTCGTTGCCGGCGGAGTCTCCAGCTTCGCGCTGTTCGTCGTCGTCGCCGTCGGGCTCGAGCTGGCCGGATCACGAGGTCCGGTGTCGTTCCTCCGATGGCCGGTGTTGATCCTGGCCGCCATCCCGGTCGTCTTCTTCGTTCTCGAGCTGACCCGGACGACGGCCGCGAGCAGTCACGTCCTGCGCTCCTTCGAATGCCTGGGACTCCGCTCCCGACGGATGCGGATCGGCCGCTGGCTGCAACGCCTGCTGGCGGACTTCTCACGGGTGCGGCTCGGCCATTCGGGCTGGCTCACTGTCTTCGCATTGGCCCTGGCGAACTGGCTGCTCGACGCAGCTGTGTTGGCCACGTGCCTGGGCGCCCTCGGGGTCAGGCTCGATTGGCGCTATCTCCTGATCGTCTACGGGCTGACCCAGGTCACCGCGGCGATCCCCGTGACGCCAGGCGGCGTCGGCATCGTCGTCGGGAGCCTCACCGGCCTGCTGGTGGCGTACGGCGCACCACTCGCCCCCTCCCTCTCCGCGGTTCTCCTCTACCGGCTGGTGACCTTCTGGGTCCTCGTGCCGATCGGCTGGTGCGTCTGGGGGATTCTCGAAGTCCAGGGTCATCACCGGCCAGCCCGGGGCGACAGCGACACGGTGTCGGATGGAGGTGACAGCGACGCGGCAGCGGGTACAGAGAACCACAGGCAACCGCACGCGAGGCAGCGAGCAGGCGACGGAGTCGAATCGCTCGCTCGCAGCTCGACCTGAGCCGGGAGGCAGGAGATCCCCGTGGACGAACATAGGTCCCATGGCGAACAGACGGTGGTGATCACCGACAGCGCCGCATCGATCCCAACCGACGTGCCGGAGGGACGACTCGTCCGGGTCGTCCCCATGAACCTCGTCCTGGGCGGCACCGTGTACGCCGACGGAACGATCGACCCGGACGAGGTCGTCCGGCGTGCCTCGACCGAACGCGTCTCGACGTCCGCGCCCAGCCCCGGCGAGTACCTCAAAGCCGTCGACGCTGCACGGGACGACGGGTTCACGGGTGCCGTCGTCGTGACCGTCTCGTCGAAGATGAGCGGAAGCTTCGAGGCGGCGCACGCCGCGGCCGGCTACCTGCCCGAGGGGACGGTGCGCGTGCTGGACTCGGGTACAGCGGCAGGCGCCCAAGGTCTCGTGGTCCTCCACGCAGCCCGGCGTGCCATGCTCGGTACCAGTCGAGCTGAGATCTTCCGCTGCGCTTCGGCTGTGGCTCGCGACGTGAACCTGACGGCCACGTTGCCCGACCTCGACTATCTCTCGCGCAGCGGAAGGGTGCCCGGTTTGGCGGCTCGCGCCAGTCGGTCGACGGGCATCCGACCGATCTTCTCGTTCGGAAACGGAAACGTCCGGCCGCGTCGGCCGGCGCTCTCCGGGCCGGGGGCCCTGGACCGCATCGTCGCCGATTGCGTGCGGACGCGACCCGAGCGCCCAGCTCGGGTCCACGCGGCGATCCTCGACTCGGGTTCGGGTCCGGAGGCGGCGTCGCTGGCCGAGACCGTGGACGAGCTGTCCCCCGCTCGGCGGATCTTCCACGCACCGTTCAGTTCCGTCATGGTGGCGCACACCGGTCCGGGGCTGGTCGGCTTGGGCTGGTGGTGGGAGATGCTCTGATCACGCGGGAGGCAGCCGCCCTCGAGCGCAGACTCCGAAAGACCGACAGGGGAGACGCAAGCCCCGCCTCTGTGGAACGATCGGGTTCCAAACCGGTGCCCGCCCGGAGGCACCGACGTCGGTCAAGGGGTGGCTGAGGACGTGATGGCCGAGCCGAGCAACGACACGGCGTGACCGAGCGGATCGGGAAGTGCCCGCAAGAGGGATGCGGCCGCGATCTGACACGGGTGCACGACGTCACCGGCATCGACGCCGAAGGGCGGGTGGGTCCGCTGTGGACGTGCAAGGAGCACCGGACCGAGCTGTGGATGAGCGGGTCCGACGGCCTCGTCGCCCCACTGGAGTGGTGGCCCGACTGAGGGTCGCCGGCGTGGGCGAACCTCAGAAACCGATTCCCGCCACGATCGATCCGTTCAGGTTCGTGCCCGACATGTCACCCTGGGCCGGCGCATCGCCGAAGGGGTACACCTTGCCCTGGGCAGTCGCAATCCAGTACCCCTGCCCGTCATCCGTGACGAAAATGGCCGTGGCCGGGTCGAGGGCGCTCGTCGCACCAGGGGGGAGGCTGCCGAACGACTTGGCATTCCCGTAGGCGAAGACGTCCCCGGCTGCATCGAGTACGTAGTAACCGCCGCCCGAGGGTTCCGTCGCCACTGCCGACGTGATCGGCGTGCTCTGCGGTCCCGGGGCGCCGTAGTAGCCGGCGTCGCCGAACGCATAGACGTTCCCGGTGTTCGTGACGACCCAGTAGCCGTTGCCCGAGGCATCGGGCACGACCGAGACCGCGGCACCGGCGCATCCGCCGATGCCGGGGCAGGAACCGGCGAACGTCGCGTCGCCGAAGGCGAAGACACCTCCGTCGGAGGCCACCATGAAGTAGCCGTTCCCGCTGTTGGAGTGCACCATCCCGACGATGGGGGCATTCAGGCTGTGCGGGAGCCCCGAACCCGCGGGATTGATGCCGAGGCCGGGGATGGACCCGAAGAAACCGGTGTCGAAGGCGAAGATGCCCCCGTCGGAGGCCACCAGCCAATAACCGGTGACACCGGTTCCGGCGTGTGCCGTGGAGATGCCGACGACAGGACGCTGGAGGACCAGCGAGCCGGTCGACCCGTGGAACTCGGCCTGCCCGAAGGTGAAGATCCCACCGTCGCTCCCGACCAGCCAGTAGCCGCACGGCGTCTGTGTCGCCGAGGCGGCTCCTTGCGCCACAGGCGCACCGAGGACGACGAGAGCGGTGACCGCACAGGCGGCCTTCGCCAACCGGCGCCAACGCGCGGAACCGCTCCTCGTCCGACAGAATTCCCGCCAACTCATGGACGTCCTCCTCCGCTCCGCCTCTCGAACCAACGCCCCGAGATCCGCGGAAATCTAGCACCCTTGCAGGACGCCGCCTGGCGAGGATCCCGGCCGAGGAGGACCAGCCGAGGAGGACCGGCCGAGAAGGACCAGCCGACGACGCTGCGGGACGGATTCAGGACAAATTCAGGACAACTCGGCTCTTCAGGACAGCTCGGCTCTTCAGGTGGGGTGGGTCAGCCCAAGCCCACGATGGGCGCGGCCAGAACCAGCCCGCCCGTCGAGCCGTGGAAAACCGAGTCCCCGTAATTGAAGATGCCGCCGTCGGAGGCGACGAGCGTGTAGCCCTGCCCGTCGGAGGAGCGCCGCATGCCGACGACGGGCCGGTTCAACGCGAGCGAGCCGGCGGAACCATGGAAGGTCGCGTCGCCGTAGGCGAACACCCCGCCGTCGGATGCGACGAGCCAGTAGCCGCCACCGTCCGGGGTCGCCGCCATGCCGACCACCGGGGCGTTCAGGTGCAGGCCACCCGTCGATCCGGAGAACCCCGCGTCGCCGAAGCTGAAGATGCCGCCGTCGGAGGCCACCAGCCACTAGCCGTGACCGTCGGGAGTCGACGCCATACCGACGATGGGTTCATTGAGGTGCATGGATCCCGTGGAGCCGTAGAATGCAGCGTCGCCGAAGCTGAACACCCCTCCGTCGGAGGCGACGAGCCAGTACCCGCTGCCGTCGGGCGTCGCGGCCATGCCGACGATCGGTCTGTTCAAGTGCAGTCCACCGGTCGAGCCGTGGAAGGCGGCATTGCCGAAACTGAAGATGCCTCCGTCCGACGCCACCTCCCAGTAGCCCGAGCCGCCGGGTGTCTGGGCGACGCCCACGACCGGTGCGTCGAGATGTTGCCCGCCCATGGAGCCGTCGAAGGGCTCGCAGAACGAGAACACGCCGCCGTCACGGGCGACCAGGCGGTAACCCGGCTCGGGTGAGGAGCAATTCACCGAGGCACCGAGCTGGCGAGCCTGACCCGAGTCCGGGTTGATCTCCAAACTCGATTCGTCGACCGCCTCGAAGGCACTTCCCGGCACCGTGGCCAGCTCCTGGGCCAGGCTCGCCGGCCACCTGGGGTCGTAGTCCCCCCAGAAGTGCCAATTCGGGCCGTTGTCGTCCAGGATCAGCCCGTACTGCTGCAGCGCGCGCAGCACGACCTGCGCCTGTGGGGAAAACCCGGAGATGTCGAAGCTCGCCTTGAGCCGGAAGCGGGCCCCCATCGGCGGCAGATTTGGGGTGTTCGCCGAGCCTTCACCGGCGGTGGCCGGCCAGATATAGGAGGTGTCCGTCGTCGCCGCCTGCATCCTGATGGCATGGGTGATGACGCCGGATTGCACCTCGTCGTAGCGGAGGAGCCCCGCCAGGATCGGGGTTCCCGCCGCGTCCACGGTCGCCTTTCCGGCCCGCAGGGCATTGGAGTTCATGTTCCAGATCGCGCCGTTCGATGCCGTCGAGCCCGACGGGCTGTAGTTCGCGTTGTACAGCTCGTAGTCGGTGCACGTGGCGGGGTTCACCATGATGGCGTGGCGGTCACCCGTCCCACCCTCGATGGCGGTGTCCGCCCCGAAGGGATACGGGCCCGGATCGTTCCCGGAGGAGCCGAACGCGATGTTCACCAGGGGATGTGACGGTGCGACGACGGTGATCGGCATGCCGAAAGGCGGCTGTGACACGAAATTGAGATCTGTGCTCGACGCGTTCATCGCCGCCAACCACTGCGCGCTGTGGGGATCGACCGGAAGGTTGGCGACGGGGGTGTTCCAGACATTGTCGGCAGGAAACACAGGGCAAGAGGGCGCGCCGGGGAGCGGTGTACCAGCCGAAGCGACACCGGGTGTGCCACCGACGGTGACGATCGCACACAGTGGAGCGGTGACGACGAGCACGCCGAGGATCAGTCTCGAACGGCTTCTTCTCCGGGCTGTCATTCTCGTCGAAGGTACTGCACGACGACGTGCTGTTCGGTGACCCAACGGATTCACACCTCGTCCAACGGAGTCACAACTCGCCGGGTGCGTCGTCAAGTCGCTTGTGCGGCTGCCGATCCACCGAGCGATGGCTCACGTCGAGGACGGCAACACAACAGAGTCACAATTTTCGCCCTCCTGGCCGACCACATCCTCTTCCCACACCGGCGGACGCCGCCGTCGCGCCGTGCGCCGCGGCGCGACTCGCGTCTCGGCCACGCTCGTGCTGTCGCTCGCCATGGCGCTGTCCGCTCTGACCTGCGTGCTCATCACGGCGCCGACACATGCGTCCGCATCGGTCGGTGGGGCGGCAACGGAACCCGGTCTTTGGCTGGTCGCGACCGACGGCGGCG
This sequence comes from Acidimicrobiaceae bacterium, assembly GCA_027306605.1. Lineage (GTDB taxonomy): Bacteria > Actinomycetota > Acidimicrobiia > Acidimicrobiales > RAAP-2 > Bog-473. The sequence continues at coordinate 81,427 of DAHUZK010000011.1, read as the reverse complement.
TCTTCGACTACGGAAGCGCCGGCTTCTACGGGTCGACTGGCGGCATGACCCTGAACAAGCCGGTCGTCGGGATGGCGACGACCCCCGACGGCAACGGCTACTGGCTCGTCGCCTCCGACGGCGGCATCTTCTCCTACGGCGACGCCCGCTTCTACGGATCGACCGGCACGATGCACCCCGCAAGCCCGATCGTGGCGGCGGCGGCCACGCCAGACGGTCACGGCTACTGGCTGGTCGCCTCCGACGGGGCCGTCTTCGCGTTCGGGGACGCCCCGTCGTACGGGTCCACCGCGGGCATGACGCTCAACAGGCCGGTCGTCGGGGCCGATGCCGCATCGGTCGTCGCCCCGGCACCGCAGCCGGCCGGTCCGGCGGGACCCAACATCCCGCCCAGGCGGCAGACGACGACCACGACGCCGGACCCGACGACCACGACCACGACGCCGCCGACGACCACGACCACCGGCGCCATGGCCGCACCACCCGGCTACAGCTCCTCGCAGCTCATCTTTGAGGACCAGTTCAAGGGAACGAGCCTGGACTCGTCGAAGTGGAACACCTATCTCGGCGCCGAGGGGCAGCGCTGGAACAACTGGGGCGCCCTGCCCTCGCCCTATTCGGGCCCCAACACCCCGGTCACCAACGAAGGCGCGATGTTCGCGCCCTCCCAGGTGAGCGTGGACAACGGGCTGACCCTGACCGCGCAGCGCAACAACAACCAATACGCCGGCACCTACCCGTGGTTGAGCGGCGTCATCACCACGGGCAACAAGTTCACCCTGCCCGCCTCGGGTTGGTATGTCCAGGTCAAAGCCAAGATGCCCGACCAGTCCCAGGGCATGTGGCCCGCCATCTGGTTCCTCTGCGGCACGAACTGCTCCTCTGACAACGAGCTCGACGGCTACGAAGGCGGCTGGGTGGGCTCCGTGCCAAACGAGATCATGCACAGCGACTACTTCTCGCCCCAGGGGCAGCAACAAGCCGCCTACAACGTCGGCGCCGATGTCGCTTCGGGTTGGCACACCTACGGGTTCCGCTTCCTGCCCGACAACTCCATCACCGCCTACTTCGACGGGCGCCAGGTCTGGCAGGTCACGGCCTCACAGGGCGTGACCATCACCGGCGAGCCCTACGAGATCATCATCGAGCTCCAGCAGGCGACGGCCGAGACGTCGGGCTGGCACACGGTGACGACGGCCTCCACCCCCACCGCCTCCATGCAGGTGGCCGAGGTCCAGGCCTACTCCTGAGCCCGGAGTCCGGGTCTCGAGGGTCGCGCCGGAACCCGAACGAGGTCGGGTGCCTAGAGTTGCGCTGTGCACACGGCGCGGGGCGTCCGGAGCGGGACGGTTGGCATCGACTTGACGTTCCTTGGCGGGGGACGTGCCGACCGTTAGGGCATTCCTCCACCACAGACGAGGCGGCCGTGCCCTGGCGATCGTGGTCGCCAGCTCGTGCCTGGTCGCGCTCTTGAGCTCCTGTGGAGCCGACGCGCCGGCGGCCCCTCGGGGTGGCACCGCCGCCAACCGGGACGGCACCTCGAGCACGGCAGCACGGGCGGGCATGAACCCCCCCGCCGGCTACGGCTCGTCCCAGCTCATCTTCGACGACCAGTTCGCGGGCACCAGGCTCGACAGCTCCAAATGGAACACCTACCTCGGCGCCGAAGGACAACGGTGGAACAACAACGGCACGCTCCCCTATCCCTATTCGGGTCCGAACACGCCCATCACCGACGAGGCCGCCATGTTCGGACCGTCACAGGTCAGCGTGAACAACGGGCTGACCCTCACGGCGACACGCAACAGCAATCAGTTCGCCTGGCTGTATCCGTGGATCAGCGGCGTGGTGACGACCGAGGGCAAGTTCGCCCTGCCGTTCACGGGTTGGTACGTCCAGGTCAAGGCCCAGATGCCCGATCAGACCCAGGGGATGTGGCCGGCGATCTGGTTCCTCCCGGGCGTCTCGGGCACGCCGATCAACGAGTTCGACGGCTACGAGGGCGGCTGGGTGGGCGCGGACCCCAACCGGATCATGCACTCGGACTACTTCTCGAACCAGGGGCAGCGGCAGGAGGCCTACGACGTCGGCGCCGATGTCACCGCCGGCTACCACGTCTACGGCTTCCAGTTCCTCCCGAACAAGTCCGTCACCGCATACTTCGACGGACGCCAGGTCTGGCAGGTGTCGGCCTCGCAGGGCGTCACCATCACTCCTGAGCCCTACCAGATCATCATGCAGCTCCAGGTGGCCACGTCGGCGGTCTCGAGCCACACGGCCCCCAACGCGACGACCCCGTCTGCGTCGATGCATGTTGCTGAGATCCAGGCCTACTCCGCATTCGGTCATTAAGAGGACGGGCCGTGACCGCTCCCGGTCACGACGGATCGGGTCGCGACGATTCTGGGCACGACGATCCCGGTCACGCCGTCGCCGCTCCCGGGGTGAGTCCGTTCGGGCGGCGCGCCCCGCTGGCGGACCATTCCCCCTTTCCGGCACCGCTGGTGACACTGCGACCAACGTGTGCCTAGATTGGGGCGCGTGGGGAGCGGTCCCTGGCGGTCACCTGCATGAACCTGGCGGTCACCTGCATGAAGCTGTCGGTCTTGCACCGGCGTCCCCGCCGCCCGCTGTGCGCGCGGCGTCCCCGCCGCCCGCTGTGCGCGGCGCTCGCCCTCGCCGTCGTGACCGTCCTGCTGCCCGCGCTCGGTGCGACGAGGGCGGCAGCGGTAGCGGCCGGACCGGACGGAGGGCTCTTCAACTACGGCGATGCCGGCTTCTACGGTTCCATCGGCACCATGGCGCTCAACCGTCCCATCGTGGGCATGGCGGCGACCACCGACAGCGCGGGGTACTGGTTGGCGGCCTCGGACGGGGGCATCTTCGCCTACGGGGACGCCGCGTTCTACGGCTCCCCCGGGGGCCTGCGCTTGAACCAACCGGTAGTGGGTATGGCCCGGACACCGGACAGCCGGGGGTACTGGCTGGTGGCCTCCGACGGGGGCATCTTCGCCTATGGGGATGCCGCGTTCTACGGCTCGACGGGCAGTCTGCGCCTGAACCGCCCCGTGGTCGGCATGGCAGCCACGCCCGACGGCAGGGGGTACTGGCTGGTGGCGTCCGACGGGGGCATCTTCTCCTTCGGGGATGCCGCGTTCTACGGCTCGACGGGCAGTCTGCGCCTGAACCGCCCCGTGGTGGGCATGGCGGCCACGCCCGACGGCCGGGGGTACTGGCTGGTGGCCTCCGACGGGGGCATCTTCTCCTTCGGGGATGCCAGGTTCCTGGGCTCGACCGGCAACATCCGCCTCAACCAACCGGTCGTCGGGATGGCGGCGACCCCTGACGGCGGCGGGTACTGGATGGTGGCCGCGGACGGGGGCGTCTTCACTTACGGCGACGCGGGCTTCTACGGGTCGACAGGGGGCCAGGCCCTCAGCGACAACGTGGTGGGGATGGCGGCGACGAGCGACGGCAGGGGGTACTGGTTCGTGGCCGCCGAAGGCGGCATGGTGGCACCGGCGGGTTACACGAACCAGCAACTGATCTTCGACGACCAGTTCTCGGGAACCCACCTCGATGCGAGCAAATGGAGCCCTTTCCTCGGGGCCAACGGCATCGCGTGGAACGATTCGGGCGTCCTCCCGGCGCCGTACTCGGCCGCCAACGACCCTGCCCATGGCGGCAACGGGGACGATGCCGAGATGTACAGCCCTTCACAGGTGCAGGTGGACAACGGGCTGACTCTGACAGCGCAGCGCAACGGCAACCCGTTCGCCCCCATCTATCCGTGGCTCAGCGGCGTCGTCACGACCGAAGGCAAGTTCTCCTTGCCCACGACCGGGTGGTACGTCCAGGTCAAGGCCAAGATGCCCGACCAGTCACAGGGCATGTGGCCGAGCATCTGGTTCCTCCCGGGGACGGCCGGGGGTCCGAGCAACGAGCTCGACGGCTACGAGGGCGGTTGGCTCGGCGGGCCCCCCAACGCCACCATGCACTCGGACTACTTCTCCCCGCAGGGCCAACGCCAACAGGCGTACAACGTCGGTGCCGATGTCAGCGCGGGGTACCACGTCTACGGCTTCCAATTCCTCCCCGGCCGTTCGGTCACGGCCTATTTCGACGGGCGCGCCGTCTGGCAGGTGAACGCCTCGAGCGGGGTCAGCATCGTCGGGGAGCCCTACGAGATCATCATCGATCTGGCGGTCGCCAACTGGGTCACCGCCGGCTGGCACACGCTGCCGAACGCAGGCACTCCCCCCGCGAGCATGCAGGTGGCGGAGGTCCAGGCCTATGCCAGCCCCTGAGGTGGCCAGATGTCTCCACGTCGTTGCCGGCCAGTGCGTGCCCGGCTAAAGGCGGGCCGGGCCCGTGCCGACCGAAAAAGGAGAACGGCTGGTTCACCGGGCGTGCTGCTCCTAAGGTGTCCTGCAACCGCCCTTGGCAGGCCGGCGGCCAGGCACGGAAGGCGACCGGCGTCGGCAGCAGGACCAGACGACGACCCCTTGACATGAGATGCCCTCATCGCGCCACAGCCAGCTCACCGCATCCCGCTCGATAGTGGCCGGACCCACTCTGCTGGATCTGGACCGGCTCGGCGAATGGACGCCGCAGTGGGACCGCCTGGTCGACTCGTCGCCGCTTCCGTCACCTTTCCTACGGTCCTGGTGGTTGAGCGGAACCGGCGGGTCCGGGCGCCACTTCCTGTTGGTCGTCGACGGTGCGGAGCTCTTGGGCGGCCTGGCACTGGAGCAACGTCATGGGACCTCGAGCATCCGGGTCATGGGCGACGGGCCGCTGTGCCCGGACCATGTCGACCTGGTGGCGGCACCGGGGCACGAGCCGACCGTGGTCGCTCTGCTCCGCCAGTGGTTCGGTCGCCCCGGAGGACGCCTGGTCGACCTGCGGGGCGTGCGGCAAGGGTCGATGCTGGCCGCAGTGCTGCCGGGCTCGGTGCGTTGCGAGCCGATGCTCTCGGCCCCGTTCGCCCCCCTGCCCGAGAGCGCCGATGCGTTCCGGGCCGGCCTTCCCGCCCAGTTCCGGCGGAACCTGCGCAAGGCGTCGAAGCGCCTCGCCGATGAGGGGGTGAGCCACCGCACGGTACGGGGCCCGGCCATGCTGGCCAGCCTCCGGACGATGCGCGACCTGCACGAGGCGCAATGGGAGGGACGCTCGAACTTCCTCCCCGAGTTCGACCGCTTCCTGGCCGGGTGCACCGGGGGGGCCGAAGCGGACGAGGTCGTCGTGCACGAGCTGGCCCAGGGAGACCTCGTCGTCGCCACGGTGTCGGCTTTCGAGGTCGCCGGGCGGGTCAGCCTGTACCAGAGCGCCCGGCGCACCGAACCTCGCTGGCGGGACGTGACGACGACGCTCCTGGCCGCCATCATCGACGACGCCTGTGCGCGGGGCTTCCGGGAAGTCGACTTCCTCCGCGGGGAGGAGACCTACAAGAGCCGTTTCACCACCACGCAGCGCGAGATGTTCCGCCTCGTCGGCGGCAAGGGCGTCGTCGGAGGGCTCGGGCGTGTCGGCACCGCCGCGACATTCCATGCCACCAATGCCGCCGTGCGCGGCGTCCACTTCGGCCGTACCTTCGCGGCACGCCGGAAAACCGAGAAAGGCTGAGCGCGCCGCCTACCGGCGGGTCGCTCCAGAGCTCACTTGGTGCCGAGCGCCCTCGGCGCGCCCTTGAGCCTCCGCCCGGCCGCCCAGACCGCCATGGCGCCGATCTTGGCCGAGTCCACGAGGTGGGAGCGTCCCGGCTCCCGGGGGTTCAGGTGGAGCTTGCGCGCCTTCGAGTTGAAGTCCTCCACCCTTCGCTCGCGGGTGGAGGAGGCCGTATGGAACGCCAGCGTCACCGACATGGACGTGTTGGGCCCGTTGGTCACCCAGTGGGGCGTGCACGGAGGGATGTACACCCCCTGACCCGGCGAGAGCGTGAACGAGACCATTTCGTCGGGCATGTCCTCGACCCGGCCGTGCGAGCCCTCCCAATACCGGTTGATCTCGCGGCGCCGGACGGCATCACTCGCCCAGTGGCCGAAACTCACGGTCTTGGTCCCCATGAATTGCAGGAGGAGGCTGTACTCGATGTCGATGTGCGCCGGGGTGATCGAGTTCGGCGAGGCGACGAAGAAGAAGGCGCCCCGGTTCCGCATCTTGCCCTGGGTGGCCATGATCCCGGGCTGGAGCTGGTCCAGCACGCCGAACATCATGTCGGCGATGGCCGGATCGCTCTCCGCATTGAGCAGTGCCATCCACGCGTCGGCCTTGTCCAGGTTGCGAATCACGTCACCGGGCCGCTCGAGGGCACCGCGCGGTGGCCCCTCGTCGGGCACGACGAGAGGCTTCGTGGCCGTCTCGTAGGCCACCTCTTCGGGCGGCAGCCGATCGGCCAGGTCCGCGATCCCCGCCGGCGTCATCCTCGGGTCCAGGTGCACCTCGTGGGCGAACTCGACGGGTCGATCGGGGTATCCGCAGAACGGGAGCTCTGCGACCGTCGGAAGTCGGTTCTCTACGGGTTCAGCTACCACTCGTTCCTCCCTGGGCTGAGCTCGTGATTCGGATCGTCGTGTACTCGGTCAGTGGTCGTCGGGGACTCTCGGACCGGGCCCGCCAGCTTCGCTCCAGGTCCGGGGAACCGTGCCGGAGCCGAGAGCCGGTGTGCCCGCGCCGCACGCGAGCGGTGCCACTGCCACGTCCCGGCCACATGTCCGGACCCCGCCAGGACGACGCCGGCGACGATGGCGGCGGCCCTCGTCATCCCGGAGGTGTCCCCGTGGATCGCTTGCCGCAAGCCCCGCACCACGCCGCGGGAAAGGGCACGGCGGGCGAAGCCGACGTCGGCGGACAGGTTGGCCGCCCCCTCCATGCGGCGGAAGGCCTCCACTTTGCCCCGGTTGACGAAGAAGCAGCGCCGCCAGAAGTAGGCCCAGGTCGTCCGCGCCACCGGCACGAAGTGGTGTACGCGCGCCTCGGGCTCGTAGACCAGCTGCTCGTCGGGGTGCAGGTGCTTGAGGCGGTGGCACATGTCCATGTCGTCGTGGTTGTCGGAATGAAATCCCCCGATCTCGGCCAGTGCTTCACGACGCACCGACATGTTGGCGCCGATGAGCCGGAGCACCGGTGCCCGGTGCTCGGGGAGGCCGGCGTAGGCACAGCCGAACACCCAGTCGAATTCGACGGGGAACCAGGCGGGCCGCGTCCCTTCGAACTCGGGAGTGGGTGCGCCGCCGACCGCCACCACCGAGTCCTCGCCGTAGGGTGCGACCAGCCGGGCCAGCCAATCCGGATCGGCCCAGGCGTCGTCGTCGAGAAAGGCCACGATGTCGCCGCGGGCGATCTCGGCTGCCGAGTTCCGCGCCGAGCCCAGTCGGCCGTCGTACTTGTTCGCGATGACCGTCACGGGGACCGCCGTGCCCTCGGACTCCCGGGCCCACTCCTGCCGGCAGCGTTCGAGCAGGGCCTCGTTGTGGTCGACGGAGACGATGATCTCGACGGGGCGCCTCTCCTGGTCCTGAACCGATGCCACGGCCCGCCCGAGCAGCCCCCAGCGGTCCTCCGTGTACGCACAGATCACCACGGAGATCGTGAGATCGGCCTGCGGGTCCGGCCCGGCCGGTGCGGCCTGCGCCGCTCGCGCGCCCCCGCCGGTGGCGCGCCCGGCACGACCGGCGACGCGCGCCGCAGCCGTTCTCGTAGTGGACGAATCAGTGATCAACGCCAAGTACCGCCTTGCTCAGCAGAGAGTGTACGGCACGCCATCGTGCCGTACACGGGTCGAAAGGCCTGAATTTGCAGCTCGAATACCGCTCGACACGGTCAACTTCCGGACAACTGGGGATCGGCTGCGCGGTGACGCGTCGACCGGTTGCTCGATGCACCTGACCGGTACTTCCCGGGACCCCTCAGTCGCTCACGGGGCCGAGGATCTCCTCGTAGAGCCGCAGGAGTCGATCAGTGCACTCGTCCCAGTCCGGCAGGTCCGTAGTAGCGGGGGCGGGCCCGGCCGCCACCTCCAACAGCGTGCGGGCGAGCTCGCCCGGAGCGATGTCGGGTGCCACGGCGGTCGCCAGTCCTTCGGCGGCCAGCTCGGAGAGGCCCGAGGTGTCGGCGACGAGCACGGGCCGGCCCAGCGCCAGGGCTTCCATGACGGCGACCGGGTTCGCCTCGTAGTCGCTCATCAGAGCCACCACGTCGCTCGAGCGCAGCAGCGCGCCCAGGTCGGCGCGCTCGGACGCATCGAAGGAGGCGAAGGTCACGGCGCGCTCCAGCCGCATTCGTTCCACCATCTCGCGGAGCCGCGGTTCGTACTCCCCGCGTCCGATCACGGCCAGGCGCGCCCCGGGTGCCAGCTCCAACAAGGCGGGCATGGCGGCGATCAGCCGGTGGTGCCCCTTGTAGCGCTCGAGCCGGGCCACCGAACAGATCAACGGCGAGCCCGTGATCGCCGGCGCCCGGTCGCCGACGGGGAGCGGCTCGGCTCCGTTCCGGATGAGCCGGATACGTCCGGGCTCGAGGCCGAGACGGCGCGAGAACGTGTCGACCTCGAAATGGCACACGGCGACGAGGGCCCTGGCGCGGCGGAGCAGCGGCCTCAGGGCCTGCCACTGGACCCCCCGGACCATGGTGCGCAGCCGACTGGTGTGGCCCCCGGTATGGAAGGTCGCCACCGTCGGGATCCCCGAGCTCTGGGCCGCCGCCAGTGCCATGGGCGGGAGGAAGTTGTTCACGCCCTGGACATGGACGAGGTCGTATCCTCCCGTTTGGATCTCCTTGACGATGGCAGGCGAGATGTAGAAATCGGCGCGTCGGGGCCAGGCCGCGTAGCGCCGCACGACGAGCGCGTCGTCGTGCTCCACGGCGTGGAGTTCGCCCGTGAGATCGGTGGTCAGGATCGTGACGTCCAGACCCCGTCCGGTCAGCCGTCGCCCGACCTCACGAACGTGGGTCTCCACACCGCCCAGATGCGGCGGGTAGCGGGAGCTCACCATGGCAACGCGAACCGGGCTCATGACCTTGAGGAGGCCCGGAGTTCAGTGCCGTGTGACAAGCTTCCAGCGCTCCAAGCTCACCCTGAAGCGTAGTCGGCTCCAGTTCATCACCAGGCGACGCGGAAGCCGGTGGGGATCCGACGTCGCTCGCGCGTTTGCTGCAATGGTGGTGCACGCGGTGTCGAACCCGCTCCGGCGCACGGCGTCGACCGTGGCGTCGTCGAAGCTGTCGAGCCCCCCGAAGGGATAGGCGAAGTGCGAGAGCGCCCGGCCGCTCAGCCGCTCCAGCTCGTCCTTCGAGTCGAGGATGGTCTGTCCCTGCTCAGCCGGTGGCCTGTCTCGAAGGCGCACGTGATCGGTCGTGTGGGCCCCGATCGTCACGACGCTCGAGCGAGCCAGTTCGCCGAACTCCGAGGGCGTCAGGGTGCGAGCATCCGGAGGAGGTTCGGCCGAGGTCCCCCACTCCTCGGCCACGCCGTCGAGGACGCGGTGGATCTCCGCCACCGGAAGCGGCAGGAGATGGCGCCGCACGGCAGTGAGGTCCTCGCCGAGGCTCGACGCTCCGAGCTCGACACGTTGCGATCCGCCCGCCGAATCGATCCGGATCTCTCGCGCCGCCGGCGGGCGGTTCCGCAGCAGGGTACCGAGCCGGTCCCACCAGAACCCCTGCTTGTCCCCGAGCATGCCGCTCGTGACGTAGACCGTGATGGGCACGCCTTTGGCTTCGGCGATCGGCACAGCCTCGGTGAGATTGTCCACATACCCGTCGTCGAACGTCACCACCGCCCGCGGTCGGCGTGACGGGAGGTCCCGGTCCTCCAGCGTCGACGGTTCGCAGTGTCGGTTGATCTCGTCGAGGTGCGCGGCGAAGTTCTCCGGGCTGACGACGAGATGGAACGGGTCCTCTCCCTCGCCGACGCGGTGGTAGCAAAGGATGATCGTTCCGCTCCTCATGGCTCCCCTCGCTTCGGCTCCGAGCTCCCGGAGGTCCAAAGCATGCAACGAGGCTATCGAGTCGAGCAGCGTCTGCTGGAGGATGGTGATCCCCGACCGCCGGCACCGATCCACGGAACGACACCTTGGAACCGTCTGAGAATAGCCGCCCGGACCCGGACCATCTAACTTTCGTCTGCCGTGCGAATCCTGATGGTCACGCAGTTCTATCCCCCGGTGGCGGGTGGACAGGAACAACACGTGCGCAATTTGGCGAAGCACCTGGCGGTGCGTGGCCATGACGTCGAGGTCGTGACCATTGCCAACGAAGGCTCCGCCGGGACGGCCCGCGACGACGTGGTGACCCTGCATCGAGTCCGTACGACCGCACAGCGTCTTCCCGTCCCATACAGCGATGCGGCCCGGCCCCATGCCATGCCCGTACCGGATCCGGCCTTTCGCAGCGCGATCGGGCGGCTCTTGGCAGAGGGGGACTTCGACATCGTCCATGCCCACGACTGGAGCGTGAGCTCGGCCCTCGGACCGGCCGCGAAGGCAGACGTCCCCGTGGTCCTGACCCAGCACGACTACAGCCACGTCTGTGCGACCAAGCGGCTGATGCGCGGTGACGAGGTCTGCGACGGACCCGCTCCTCTCAAATGCGTCCGCTGCGCCTCGGCGTGGTACGGCCCGCTGATGGGCCCCGGCGTGGCGGCCGCCAACGCCTTGGCACACCGTGCCCGCAGCCGGCACGTCGACGCCTTCATCCCGGTGAGCTCGGTCGTGGCGGTGAACACGAAGCTCCCGGGGCGCAGCCCCTACGTCGTGGTGCCCAACTTCATCCCCGACGATCTCGTCCAGGACGGTGCAGCTCCGCACCCGCAGGGGCCCATCGTCTTCATCGGCGATCTGAGCCGGGACAAGGGGATCGACGTGCTCCTCGGAGCCCATCGCCGCGGGGGCCTGCCCCGCCTCGTGCTGGCGGGCCGCGCTCTCGAGCACACCCCGCTCGACATCGCCGGAGAGGTCGAGGTCCGCGGGTTGCTCGACCACGCCTCGGTCATGGAGCTCATGGCGACCGCCTGCCTCGTGGTGGTCCCGTCGATCGTGCCCGACTGCTGCCCGACCGTCGTCCTCGAGGCGATGGCCGTCGGCCGCCCTGTCGTGGCGGCGGCCAGCGGAGGCATCGTCGACCTCGTCGACGATGGCGTCACCGGTCTCCTCGTCCCCCCTGCCGACACCTCCGCTCTCGCCGCCGCGCTCCGTGCCGTCGTCGACGACCCTCGGCGCGCGGCGGACATGGGCCGCGCCGGACTGCATCGAGCCCGGCAGTTCACCGCGTCGGCGGTGGTCGGAAGGATCGAGGCGCTGTACGAACGCCTCCACGCCGGGCTGCCCCCGAGCGACGGCACGGCCCCGCCGGCGTAGCGATCCTCCGCCACGGCTTCGCTCAGTCGGCGTCTGCCTCGACGCCCTCGGACTCCCGGTTCACCGGCACCGTCAGATCCGGATGCGCGGCCGACGATTCCGGGCCGGACTGGGGCTGGGTCGTCGCCATCGAATCCTCGATGGGGGGCGGGTGACGGATCACCCGCAGGAGGGCCGGAAGTAGCACCAGGGCCTCGAGCGAGGCGGCCACCGCCCAGCCGATGGCGATGCCGTTGAGAGACCACAAGACCCCGCCCAGGACAGCACCGGCAACCTCGGCTGTCGTGCCGATGGCCATGATGGTCGCTGCGTGTGACATCCGGTGCTGGGCGCGACGGATCGACACGTAGTGATCCTTGATGACGTATGCCGGCCCGACCAGGATCAGGATGCGCAACGCCGTCGTCCCGTGCACCGCGTACTCCGGGCCGAAGAGGCGCAACGCATAGGGAGCGCCGACCTCCGCCACGACCACGATCACCCCCACGAGCGCCAGGCCGACGGGCAAGGTCCGCCTGACGTTGCGCTGCAGGAGACCGGGATCACCCGATCGCTCGGCGAACAGGGAGAGCGCGAGCAGGTACGGAATGATCAGCAGCGTGGACGCGAGCAGGTAGGCCGACGAGAAATACGCCACCTGCGAAGGCGAGATCAGCAAGGTGGCGGTCAGCGGGACGATGAAGGAGACCGAGCTGATGGAGAGGTTCAGGACATGGTGCTGCAACGACAGCTTGCTGAATCGGCGCACCATCGCAGTGCGGTGACTCAAGGGGGTCTCGCCGGGGACGCCGCTGTGAAGACCCAGCATCGGCAAGCAGACGAAGAAGGCGATCACGAGAGACGCCGTCCACGCGAAGATCAGCCCCGTGGCGGTACGCGTGGACAACAGGACGAGGATCCCCACCACCGCCAGCTTCAACACAGAGCTGAGACTTCCCCGCCACAGCTGGGCCGCGCCGCGATGGAGCCCGACCGCGGTGTCGTCGAGCGTGAGGCCCGCGATGGTGCCCACGGACCCTACGACGAACAAGCACGCCATGGCCGGATCGGCACCGATGATGCGCAGGCTCTTGCCGAGCCACGGGGAGAGGATCACAGTCCCGACGGCCATGAGAAGGACGACGAACGCGGCAATGGCTCCGCCGGTCGAGAAGAAGACACGCCGCTCGTCCGGCTCGACGGACTCGATCTCCGCCAGGAGGAGCAGGGGAACGCCGAGCGCTCCGAACGCCGCCAGCGTCAGAGCCGTCGATGCGGCAGCAGCAGAGAGACCCACGTCCTGTGCATCGAAGAGGTGGGTCGACACCGCCCAGTAGGCGAGACCGATGATGGCGGTGGCGCCTTGTTTCGCGACGAGGAACGCGAAGGTCGTGAAGAGACGACGCATCTCGGCAATGTTCTTGGGCTCGACGCCACCCAACCACCTCATCGCCCCGGTCCCGTACATCGCCCCGGCTCCGCTTCCGTCCTCGCGTGCTGTTTCGTCCTGAGGCAGGGGCCCCCTCTCCAACGTGCGTGGCCGTCTCATGTACAAGAAGCTCCGCCGGTCAAGGCATGGTCTCCGCCCTTCACGCGCAAATGCTAACGGCCTGGTTCGCTCGCCCCCGGCGTCTGCCGTCGGTTGACAAGGAATGCACAACGGCGCACATCCCCCTGCGCGCCTCGATCGGGGCGATGCGGGTCGAGAGGCACAGGCCAAGGGGACAGACAGCGTCCGTGCCGGGTGTCGGTCTCGGCGGGTGGACGATGCGGACGTCGGACGAATCGGACGTCGGACGAAGGCGGACGGGAGGCCTGGAGGCTGCTGCGGAGCCTCCGCCGGTGCCGCCGCAGCCGGACAAGGCCTGCATGACATACTTGAGCTGCTACTGGAGTGGAGGGGCACGGCGGCTCGTCAGCCAGAGCCTGCACGGGGAATCTAGGCCGGAACGGGCTCACACAATGAGAGGCGATGTGCCAGGGCACACAGATGTCACAACAAGTTCGCCCTAGTCTCCGAGAGCCCAGCGCACTGTCGGTCGAGCCGCCGCTCGAGACGAGACCGGACACGCCCCCGGAGCCGATGGGTGAGATAGCGCTCCCGGTCGCCGCGCCGGGAGCGCGGTCGCGCCTGGGTACCGTTCTGGCTCTTGTCGGCTTGGGCCTGCTGCTGCAGGGGACGGGCGACGCCATGGCCCGAAACGGGCATGCGTCCTTGGCCCTCGTCCTCTTCATCGGCGGCATCTCCATCCACTTCGCCGCCTGCGCGTGGCGGCTGACGGGCAGACAGGCCGAGCGCAACGAGCGCATCTGGGTGTCCATCGCCCTGGGCCTGGGACTCTTCGCGTCCTATGTGATGCTCCAACCGTTGCTCCTCGACAGCTTCGACGAGCTGGACCACATGGGGACGCTCTTCCGGATCCTCGACAGCAGGACGTTGTTCCCGAAGAACACCGATCTCCCGGTGAGCCCGTACTACCCCGGCCTCGAGCTCGTGACCGCTGCCACGAAGTGGATGACCGGCCTGCCGCTGGTCATCGACCAGCTGGTCGTGCTGGCCGTGATTCGCCTCGTGCTCGTCCTCGGCGTCTTCCTCGTGGTCGAGCGCCTGTGCCGATCGTCGAGGGCTGGCGGCATCGGTGTGCTCGCCTACGCCGCCAGCCCGCAGTTCTACGGCTTCGACGCCCAGTACGCCTACGAGACGATCGGTCTCGCCTTCGCCGTGGGCACCGTCTACTTCCTCTTCTACTCGATCGACGCGCCACGGCCCAGAATGGGCAAGGCCTTCGTGCTGGCTCTCGGCTCGATCCTGGCCGTGGTGATCAGTCACCACGTGACGGGCTGGTTGACCGTGGGCTTCCTCGTCATCTGCTTCGTCGGCATGGTGCTGACGATCCGTCCCCTCCGTCGCCGGCTGTCTGGCGCTGGCGCTGGCGCTGGTGCTGGCGCTGGTGCTGGCGCTGGCGCTGGCGCTGGCGCTGAAACTGACGCTGGCGCGAACGCGAGCCTCGTCCACGACGAACACGTCTCTGGACTCCTCGAGAGACGGAAGGTCCAGACCACCCTCTTCGGCGTCGCCACCGCGGTCGGCGTCCTCGCCTGCGGCGCCTGGACCTGGTATGTCTTCCGCCTCCTCAGCCCCTACCTCGGACCCATCTTCTCCGAGGCGGCGACCGAGATCAGCGTGGCGCTGGGGAACGGGCACGGCGACCGCACGCTTTTCAAGTCGTCGTCGGGCGGCACGTCGCCCCACTGGGAGATCGCTCTCATCCTGCTGGCCGCGGCGGCTTGGTGCATCATCCTTCTGCCCGCGCTCTACAGCGTGATCTTCAAGCGGAGCATGAGGGGTGGCGGCCTGCGATGGATCCCCGCGGTCATCGCCGCCATCTACCCGCTCACCGTGCTCGCCAACGTCTCTTCGGCCAGCAAGCTCGTGGCCGAACGGGCGACGACGTTCGTCTTCTTCGGTATGGCGGTCGTCGTCGCGGCCTGGCTGGCGCGGCGTCTCGCGCGTGCGCGCGGCCGTATCGAGCGTGTCGTCACGATCGGCCTGGCCACCGCCGTCTTCGTCGGCAGCCTTCTCTTCGGGATCGGGCCGCTCACGAGCTTCCTGCCCGGGCCCTACCAGGTCGGAGCAGACAGCCTGTCCTACGGCTCTCCGTCCTTCGCCCTGGCTCGCTGGGCGGACACGCATCTCCCGGCAGGATCGAACATCGCCGCCGACAGGGACAACGGCGTCCTCCTGAATGCCCTCGCCGGTGTGAATTCGTCGACCAAGCCCGGCGGTTTGATCAATCCCGAGCTGCTCTACTACGACCATGCGCTGAGCCTGTTCGACATCTCCCTGATCAGAAGGGCCGACATCCGCTACCTCGTCGTCGACGACCGCCTTGCCACGGGCCGGCCCCTCTACGGCACGTACATCGCGTCAGGGGAGCCCTCGTCGCGGCTCACCCTGGCCCAGCTGGACAAGTTCAACTCCTACCCGTTCATCAAGCGCATCTACGACAACGGCCCCATCCAGGTGTTCGACCTGACCCAACTGCTCCCGCCGTCGGAACGTGCAGCGCCCGCGGGCCCCCCGGGAGGCAGCTGGGGCCCCGACGTGGGCATCCTGGTCCTGGCCGTCGTGGTCGGAGCGCTATGGGCGCTGAGGTTGCGCCGGCGACGGAAGACGACGCGTGACGCTGCCCACGTCGCGCTGGGTGCGCTGGTGACCGCGCTGGTCGTCGGCCTCTTCGGCGCCTTCCTCGTCCGGGCCACGCACGCCCCTCCCGAGACGGTGGCCCTGGTCGCCCTCCTCGCCCTCCTCGCACTCAGCCTGCGCCCCCCGAGCTGGCGCCTCCAAGGTCGGCGGACGCCACCCGCTGACGCATCGACTCTCGCCGAGACGACGGGCCCGAAGCCTCCGGCGACACCCCCCGCAGTCGGGAACGGCGACGCTCCGCCTCACCCGATCCCCAGACCGGTCCCGCTGGCCGCGCCGGGCGTCGACGACGGCACCCGGGTCGTCGTCGGCTCGACCTTCTACGAGCGCAGAGAGATCAGGGACGTCCTGGCCTACCTGCACGTGTTGGCCGATCCGGCCGACGATGCCTCGCTCCGCCGCATTCTCAACGTCCCCAAGCGCGGCATCGGCCCCAAGTCGGTCTCCCGGCTGTCGGCCTGGGCCAGGCAGAAGAAGATCCCGCTCCGCCAAGCGCTCGACCGGGCCGAGGAGGCCGGATTCCGCACCACCCCGCTGGCCGGTGCGGGACAGCTCTCCTCGCTCCTCTCCGAGCTCGCGCCCCTGGTGGACTCGGCAAACCCGCGCGATCTGGTCGAGCAGGTGGCCGAACGCACCGGCTACCGGGCCTCGCTCGCCTCGAGGCACCGGGCCGAAGCGGTGCGGCGCCTCGAGAACCTCGACGAACTGTCCCGGCGCGCCGGCGCATTCGCCGACCTCGACGAGCTCTTCGAAGCCGTCGCGCTGGACATCGCCATCCAGGAGTCAGGACCGGTGCCGGCGGTGGCGCCCGGACCCGAGCGCCTCGTCGGGGACCGGTTGGAGGACCCCGAAGAGCCGGAGCGCCCCGCGGCCGACGGCGCCTCCGAGCCACCAGCGCGGGGCGCTGCACCGTGGGGCTGGACCAGGCGCCGGCGGGTCCAGCTGGTCCTGGGCTGCCTCGGCGTCGTGCTGTTCGTCGGCGGCGCGACGGCGGCCACGGTCGCAGAGCTCCGGGACTGGACCCCTCCCCCGGAAATCTCGGTCTCGACCAGCCCGACCGGCCAGTCGGTGGCCCAGGTCCAGCTCGGTTCGGCCGGCCCCGTCCCGGCTCGGGTGGAGATCACCAACCGTGGTCGTTCCCTGTGGAGCAAGGACCTGGCCCCCACCACCACCGTGCAGAACGTCGCGCTGCCCACGCAGCACCTGCACAGGGGATCGCGTGTGGATCTGGTCACCGACGGGCATGTGCTGCGGTGGGTCGACGGCTGGGTCAGCAAGGTGCCGAAGCTGAGGTCTGCCACTCCGAGCTCGGCGACGACGGGATAGCTAGGCTAGGGAGCCACCTCCACGGCGAAGGGGTGCAGGGTGATCCCGAGCTGCTCCAGCACTTCAGGATGGGGAACCTCCGGTGCCGGCTCGACCAGGCCCAGGAGCGAGTCGGCCCGTACCGGCAGGGGGATCGGGAGGAGCTCGGCCACCCGCAACGCGGCGTAGACGGCCCGAGGGGGTGCCGGAAGGCGGCGAGGTGGGCGTCGCCCTGCGCTCGCGGCCAAGGCCCCGAGCAGCTCTGCGAACGGAACCGGGTCCTGATGGGCGATCCCGACCGGCACGAGCGGCAACCGGTCGGCCCGGCCGAGCGCCACGACCGCCGCCGCGAAGTCCCGCTCGCGCACCGTGAACTGGCGCGCGCCGGGACCGAAGTCGGGAACCAGCGGCAGCGACGCGAGCCGGCGCAAGGTGCCGGCCATGCCTCCCCAACGCGGCCCGTAGACCAGTCCGGGGCGGACCACGCACACCCCCCGCGCCCGGGCGGCCGTCTCGATGGCCAGCTTCGCCCGGCCGTAGATCTGCCGCGTCCCCTTGTAGGCCGACATGGACGAGAGCGTGATCGTCCGACGGACTCCGCTCGCCCGCGCCTGGTCGAACAAGGCGACGGTGCCGAACACGTTGGTCTCCCAGATGTCGGCCCGTTTGGTCAGCCCCAGATCGTAGGCGCAGTGGATCAGGAGCTCCACGTCGTCGAGCGTCCCCGGTGGCGGGGTGGAGCCCAGTGCGAAGGAGCCGTCGCTGCTCCCGGGCACCGGAGACCGCACCAGCCGACGGACCGTGGAGCCGGCCGACTCGAAAGCGTCGACGAGGACCGAGCCCAGGTAGCCGGTGGCACCGGTGATGGCGACGACGGACCGCTCTCCCGTCACCGGGCCGCCTCGAGCGTCTCGCTGGCGATGCGGTGAGCGTTCGCCATGACGGTCAGGGTGAAGGTCGTGGCCGGCACGTCGGGAAAGACCGAGGCGTCCACCAGGTGGATGCGCTCCCAGGCCGCCAGGCGGCCCGTCCGGTCGGTCACGCGCGCCCCGCGGCTGTCGGCGTGGGGGAAGCTCGACCCGAAGTGGTAGCTCTTGGCGGCGGCCGAGACGGAGACCATCGGCACGACCGGCCACAGGTCCAGCGCCGGTGCGGCCTTGAGCATGGCGAGCACCAGGCCGCGCAGCATCGGAGGCCATCCGTCCGCGCCCTGGCGCCCGACCTCCAGCCCGGGAAGCGCATCCTCGGTGCGGGACCGGCGTGCGACGAGCTCGACCCTCGGCGATGCCCAGCCCGGCACGTATCCGAGGCCCACCGAGACCCGTCGCAGCACGGCGGCCAGCGCGGGGCCGGCACCCTTGCGCAGCAGGGCCGGCGGCAGCGATCCGAGGTAGGCCGGGTTGTAGTCGTAGAAGTGGACCTGGCAGAGGTCGCGGCCCTCGCCGCTGGCGTCGTAGAGAAGGTTGAACTGGTTCAGTGTGAAATTCCGAGCTGTCCGGGGATCACCGACGGGTCGCAGCGAGACAGCGGGCACGACGAACTGCACCGACTCCTGCAGGTAGGTCGGCTCGTCGAAGAGACCCAGGGACCCGAGCACGAGCCGGGTCGTGCCGATCCCGCCGCAGGCCACGAAGATCCGGTCGGCGCTGATCCGCTCGAGGCGCCCGGACCGGGTGTCCCGGGCCACGACCTGGGGCACACCCCCCATCTCCTCGAGCCGCAGCGCCAGCAACCCGTTGCGATAGGCAATCCGGTTCCGTGCCCGGAGGCGGTCGAAGGTGTGGGCGCTGGAGTAGATCAGCTCGTAGGGACAGCCGGTCATGCACAGCCCGCAGCGGGTGCACTCGTCGGCCCTGAACGCCAGCCGGGCCCGACCGAGCGTGATGCCGTGCGACTGGACGAGTGCCCGATGTTCCCCGTAACGACGCAACACCCGCTCGGTCCGCTCTGCCGGCGGTGGCAGCGACCGAGCTGGAACCAACAACGGGAAGAGCTCCGCGAGGTCGTCCTCCTCGCCCGCCAACGTCATCTCGCTCAGCGCCACCCGGTAGTGCTGCTCCATGTCGAGCATGGAGAGGGGCCAGCGGTCGAACGTGGCCTTCGAGAACGGCATGATCTGGGCGCCCCAGACGTTGGAGAACCCGCCGTAGGCGCCCGACACGACGGCGTCGTTGGCCGGGCCGCCGGCCTCGACACCCTGGCGCTGCCCGACGTCTCGAAAGGGGAAGTCCGACCCGTGGGCGCGCTTCTCGGGAAGGAGCCCGCGCCGTGCCGGCACCGGCTGGAGCCCGATGCGTGCCAGGTCGGCCGGCGACCAGGAGTCCTCGTCGGCCTCCCCCAGGCGGGTCAGCACCGACCGGAGGTCGGGCTCGAGCGTTGTCCCCACGTCGATCACGGTCACCTCGTGGGAGCCCTGCGCGGTCAGAGCCAGGGCGACACCGGCTGCGGCGGGACCCGATCCGATGATCAGCGCCGTGCCCATTTCGAGCTCCACCTCCCATGCCTTGTCAGGGGCCCGATTCTCTCAGGCCCATCTCAGTTGTTGTCCGGAAATTGTGAAAGGATTCGCAATGTGTCCCGGAGTTGACACTTCGTCAGGAATTGGCGTCCTGATTAGGTTCGATCGGCTCTACCTGGGCGCGCGACCGATTGTCATGATCGAAGGGCGGCTGACACTACTACCGAGTGTTCGGTCCGCGAACTTGGCGAATTTTTGGCGAAACCTGGACGAGGGACATGACTCTGGTGGGCAGCAGCAAGGCGGGTGCCATGGCGGTGGAGACGACAGGCTTCGAGCCTCCCTCGGGCGGATCCGAGACGGGGCCCCGAGGGGTACAGGCGGAGGGCGAGCTTCCGGTGGGGCAGGCGGCCGAACCGACCGTCAGCATCGTGATCCCGGCCAAGAACGAGGCCCGCAACCTCCCTCACGTCCTCCAGAAGCTCCCCGAGGACTGCGAGCTCATCCTGGTCGACGGGAACTCGACCGACGACACGATCGCCGTGGCCCAGTCGCTCCGGCCGGACATCACCATCGTGAACCAGACGCGCGGGGGCAAGGGGAACGCTCTCGCCTGCGGCTTCGCGGCATCCAAGGGTGACTTCATCGTCATGATCGACGCCGACGGCTCCAACGACCCCGGTGAGATCCCCCGCTTCATCGATGCCCTGCGGCGTGGCGCCCATTTCGCCAAGGGTTCCCGCTTCGTCTCGGGCGGCGGGAGCGACGACATCACCTTCATCCGGCGAATCGGCAACTTCTGGCTCAACAAGATCGTCAACGTGCTCTACGGGACCAATTACACGGACCTGTGCTACGGCTACAACGCCTTCCGCCGGGAGTGCCTCGATGCCATGCGCCTGCCGGCGACGGACCTGCGAGGCGAGGACGGGGCGATGCTCTGGGGCGACGGTTTCGAGGTCGAGACGCTCATCAACGTGCGGATCGCCAAGGAGGGTCTCCGGGTCACCGAGATCCCCAGCTTCGAGACGGCCCGCCACTTCGGGGCGAGCAACCTGAACGCCATCTCGGACGGCATCCGCGTCCTGCGCACCATCCATTCCGAGCGGAAGGGCCTGAAGCGCAAGGTCGTGCGCGAGCGTAAGGCGGCCCGCAACGCCGCGGAGGCGACCTGGTCCGAGGCGGACGGCGCCCTTCTCCAACTGGGTGAGGAATTCGGCTGATCGACATCCGCTGACGCCCGACACCGCCTCCCCGCGTGGAGAGATCCCGCGATGGGAGAGACCCCGCGATGGTGAGGTACCGGGCGGAGCGGCTCCGAGCGGCGATCCCTAGCGGTGGAGCAACTCCGTGGTGCGAAGCGTGAGGCGCCTCGTGGTCGCCGTCGGGACGGAGGTCCGCGCCGGCGGCTGGCCCGTCAAGGTATCGAAGCACTCGGGACAGAGCCGTCCGAAGGTCCACCCGGAACCGAGGCGCCTGCGGGTCGCCATGGAGACCTTGGCGACCGGCCCGGCCCAACCACAGCGGTGACACACACCGTGACGTTGCTTCTGCATCATCCGACCCCCCAGCGGGCTCCCGCTCCCCGATGCCAAGTCCGCGATACCCGGGGACCCGCTCGGGAAAACCCCAGATGCGGCGCCTGTCACCACAGGAGCCTCTCGGTACGATCCCCAGGATACTTGAGGAAATTCCCCAGCGCCGGGTTCTTGCCGTCCGCAGGCGCCCCAGCCAGCCGGCCCGCCCTTCGTCTCGAGTGGCGTTCTTCCAGCTCAGAGCAGCCAACGGGTGCTCGGCGGCGCGCCGTGTCCCGGTGACGAGCGGGACCGAGGACTAGGACGAGAAGGGTGTTCGCCACCAACCATGTGCTGTCGGGGGTCGTGATCGGGCGCGCCTTCGAACGGCGTCCCTTGACCGCCTTCGCGGTCGGCCTGGCCTCACACCTCGTGCTCGACATGGTTCCCCATTGGGGCTGCGAGATGAAGGACCCCGAAGGGCGGAACCGCTTCCTCGCCTATGCCCGCCGCGACGGGATGCTGGGGCTCGCCGTCACCGTGGGAGCGACGGTCGCCGTCCACCCCAGAGCCCGCGTGGCCACGCTGGCCGCCATCGCCGGAGCCACCTTGCTCGACGCCGACAAACCCGCCCTCTACTTCTGGGGGCGCAACCCGTTCCCCCGGGCCGTTCGGCGCCTCCACACGTGGGCTCAGAACGAGGCGCCCGAACGGCTGCCCAACGAGATCGTCTTCGGCGCCTCGTGCGCGATTGCCGATGCGGTCATCGCCGCTCGGGGCCGACGGCGGCCGGACGCATCCTGACCCCGTTCAGCCGACCTTGCCGACGTCACGGAACCACTGGAGCGTGCGCCCGAGCCCCTCGTCGAGGGTGATGGGGCGGTAGCCGAGGCGCTGATGGGTCTTGGAGTCCTCCAGCTTCTTGCGCTCGCCACCAGCCCTGGCCGCTTTCTCTGCTTTGGCGGCGATGGCGATGAGCGTCGGCCCGAACACCGCCAGCAGCTCCGGGTCGTCCGACGGCTCGACATCGACGACCACCCGGTCCAGGCCGGCGAGCCTGCACATGCGGGTGCAGGCGTCGGCGGTGCTGACGACATCCTCGGGCCGGCCGTCCAGCATGTAGCGCTCCCCCGACACCCCCTTGTCCAGGGCCAGGATGCAGCCGCGGGCGATGTCCTCCCCGAAGACCCAGCTCACCGGGAACTTGAGATAGCGCTCGATACGGCCACGGGCGGCCGAGAGCAGGACCCGGTTGAAGCTCGTCCGCCCCAGGGCGTTGCTCGCCACCGGTGACGGGCCGAAGATGGCCCCCGGGTGCGTGCTGACGACGTCACGGCCCTTCTCGGCTCGTGCCATGGCATCGAGGAAGGCTGCCATCTTCGTCACCGTGTAGGGATCCCGGCTCGGATTCTCGGACACCGGCGCGTCCTCGCGGTCCAGGCCGCCGGTGGTGTCGAAAAAGGTCCCCGTGCTGACGGCGACGACGCGGCGCAGGTCGACCGCCTCGGCGGCATCGAGCACGTTCTTGGTGCCCTGCACGTTCACCGCCTCGAAATCGGCCAGGTCCTGGCTGGCACCACCGAGGAGAGCGGCGCAGTGGATGGCGGCGTCGCATCCCCGGGTGGCGCGCATGACGGCGTCGGCATCAGTGACGTCACCCGTCACGATCTCGACCCCGAGCGCGGCCAGCGGGCCGGTGTCTGCCGTGGCCCGGGCCAGGGCGCGCACCGTGTCCCCCCGCTCGACCAGTTGCTTGGAGATGTTGGCCCCTGCCAGGCCGGTGGCGCCCGTCACGAGGACGGTCTGGGTCATGAGTGCAGTGCGGGCTCGTCGATGGCGGCGTCGACCTGGTCCGGGCTGAAGCGGATCACCGGCTCGGACGTCCCGAACACGTCGAGGGTGTGGATGAAGCGGTGCAGACCCATGGAGTTGGCGCAGGCGAAACCCAGCTCGACGATCTGTGCGGCGGTGAAGTGCTCGCCGAGCCGCCGGTAGAAGTCGTCGTCGATGGCGTGATGGTCGGCGGAGAGCAGATCGAGGAACTCGATGGCGAGGCGCTCCTGCTCGTTGAGCTCGGAACCCCCGGGCGCGACGAGACAGGCGACGTCCTCCTCGGTGATGGAGTCGTGCTTCCTCGACTGCATGCACGGCTGGCATTCCCCCAGCTGCGCGCTCCGAATTCGCAAGAGCTCGAGGATCCGTCCACCGAGCAGTGACTTTGACCCCCAGGTCGTGCGAGCCGCGTTGGTCATGAGGATCTGTTGCGTCTTGTAGGCGAAGATCTGCAACGGGACGGGTGTGGCGTACAGGCCCTCGGCCACGCCCTCCTCGATGATGCGGCGCGGCTCCTCCGCCATGTGCTCGAGCGGTATCGGCTCGATTCTCGGCACGTCACCCCCAGTCCGCTCCGGTGTCGTCCCCGAAGCTTCTTCGTCGACTCCTTGCCTACTGTACTGTCGCACCTCATGCCAATCGACCCCTCGGCCGTCTTGCTGACCGACCGCGTGGCCGTCGTCACGGGCGGGGGCTCCGGCATCGGGCGGGGCATCGCCAACGGCTTTGCCGCCTTCGGGGCCAGGGTGGCTGTCTGGGAGCGCAATGCGGACACCGCGGCCGCCACCGGCGCGGAGGTCGGCGGCCTCGGCCTCGAGGTCGACGTGCGCGACGCGGCACAGGTGGACGCCGCACTGGAACGAACGGTCGGAGAGCTCGGGCCGGTCGGCATCCTCGTCAACAACGCCGGCGGCGTCTTCGCCTCGCCGCTGCTCGAGACCTCGGAGAACGGCTGGGACGCGCTCTACCGGGCGAACCTCAAGCACGTCATCCTCTGCACCCAGCGGGTGGCGAGGGTCATGGTGGCTCACCGGGTCGCCGGCAGCATCATGAGCGTGACCTCGATCGAAGGGGTCCGCGCTGCGCCGGGCTACGCGGCCTACGCGGCGGCAAAGGCCGGCGTCATCAACTACACCAAGACGGCCGCCCTGGAGCTCGCCCGGCACGGTATCCGCGTGAACGCCCTGGCGCCCGACATCACCTGGACGGAAGGTCTCGCCGCCATCGCACCCGACCCCGAGGGGACCCAGGAGCGCTTCGGGCTGACCGTACCCATGGGCCGGGCGGGACACGTCGACGAGATGGCCGGGGCCGCGGTCTTCCTCGCCTCCGACCTTTCGAGCTACATCACCGGACAGACCATCCACGTCGACGGCGGGACCCAGGCCGCCAGCGGCTGGTACCACCATCCTGACACCGACGAGTACGTCCTCGGGCCTCGCTGACGACGTTCAGCTCTCGGCCAGGCCGACATGGGCCGACATACCTCCGTCGACGCAGATCAGCTGACCGGTGATGTAACGGGACTCGTCGCAAGCCAGGAAGACGACCACGTCCGCGACGTCGTCGGGCTGGCCCACCGCCGGCGTCAGGGTCGCCCGGCCCAGCGAGGCCAGCGTCTTCTCGTCGAGATGGGCCCGCACCGCGTCGGTGAGGACCAGCCCGGGCACGATCGCGTTGGCGCGGACACCCTGCTTGCCGTGGCTGGTGGCGACGTAGAGGGTCAGGGCGTTGACGCCCGCCTTCGACACCCCGTAGGCCGTCCGGGTCCGATCGCCCTTGAACGACGCCCCCGACGACATGTTGACGATGGACCCACCCCCGCGCTGCACCATCGGGGGAACCCCGTGCTTGCACATGAGCATCTGGCTGCGGAGGTTCACCGCCAACGTCCGCTCCCAGACCTCGACCGAGAGCTCCGTCACGGCACGGTCCTCGGACAGGAACGCCGAATCGGTCAGCGCCGCGTTGTTGTGCAGGACGTCGAGGCCGCCGAACAGCGACGTGGCCTCGGCCACGGCCGCCTCCGCCTGCGCCTCGTCCGAGAGGTCTGCTCGGTACGCCGCGGCAGTCCCGCCGGCGCCCGTCACCGTCTCGACTGTCGCCGCCGCCGCCGCCGCGTCGACGTCGACGACCAGCACCGCGGCGCCTTCGCGGGCCAGTGCCCGTGCCGATGCTCCGCCGATACCGCCGCCACCACCGGTCACGATGGCGACCTTGCCGTCGAGACGTGCCACGGTTGCCTAGGACCTCGCGGCGGCCGGACGCCACGGTGAGAGGTCGAGCATCGGATAGCGCGCCGCCACACCGGACAGGGTCTCGGGGGTCCAGTACCGATGGCCGGGCGCCGGGAAGCCGAGGGCGGTCAGCTGACGCTCGCTGGCCGTCCCCACGAAGCGGTACCACGCCAGGTCCTCGCCGGCATCGGGCAGACCGAACGAATTCAGCCAGTCGCTCGCCGCCGGCTTGTACGAGACGTGCAGCATGAAGCGGGCCGCACCCGGCGCCGTCATGCGGACGCCTCGGTGATAGACGTCGGGACGGTAGGCCAGGACGGAACCGGCCGGCCCCGACGCCGCCACCTCCTGTGCATAGACGCCGTGGTAGTCCTCGACGCTCAGGTAGGTGCGCTCGACCGGTACTCCCCCGGTGCGCTGCAGGGAGACCAGGCGGGTCGCCCCCGTCTCGGGGGTGACCTCGCTGAGGTAGAAGAACATCTCCAACTGTTGGTAGCCGGGCTCGTGGCGCGGCACGACGAGGGTGTGGTTGCCGAAGTCGGCGTGCAAGAGCTGTTCGTCGCTCGGCGCACCCCCCGAGTACTTGGCGCTCACCATGGCCTGGTACATCCGGAGGTCGGCGCCGGGCAGGGCCAGCAGCGCTTCGGCCAGATCGAGGACGCGGTCGTGGACGACGAGCTGGTTCAGGGCGTCGCTCTCGAAGGGAAAGCGCGGCATGACCCGGTGCGAGTCGTCCCGGAAGGGCGCGTTGCGAACCGGATCGGCATCGGCGGCGAACTCCTCGGCCGTCGGGAACAGCGCGGGCAGGGCGGCCTGCGCGGCGGCGACCGTCTCGGCAGGAAGGAATCCTTCGAGGAGGCTCCACCCGTCCCGCTCCCATTGCTCCCGCTGCTCCGGCGGGATCACCGCCACCCGAACGCCGCCCGCGACCGACCCGGCAGCACGCCCCCGCGTTTTTGCATGCGCCGATGATCCTCCAAAACCGTGTCACGGCGCACGCCCGGCTCCGAGACGGCCGAACCTCCCCCGTGGGCCCCGCTCCCTGTCGGTACCGCCACGAGCCGTTATGGTGCGCGGCGTGCGTTTCATCCTTCAGTACCCCGAGGCCAGCGGGAGCGGAATGGACCTGCTCGAGGCGGGCGCCGTTCCCGACCTGGCCGCGGCCGCCGAGGCGGCCGGCTGGGACGGCATCGCGCTGACGGAACACCCGGCACCGAGCAGCACCTGGCTGGAGTCGGGCGGGCACCAGAGCCTCGATCCCTTCGTGGCGCTCTCGGCCGCCGCCGGCGTGACGAAGACCCTGGCGCTGGTGACCAACCTGAGCGTCGTCCCCTACCGGAACCCGTTGCTCCTCGCCAAGAGCGCCGCCACCCTCAATCGGATGTCCGAGGGTCGCTTCTACATGGGTGCGGGCGCCGGGTACCTCAAGTCCGAGTACTTCGCGCTCGGGGTCGACTTCGAGGAACGCAACGCCCTCTTCGATGAGGCGCTCGAGGTCATGAAGCTCCATTGGAGCGGTGAAGCGTTCGACTTCGAGGGCCGGCACTTCTCGGCGCGCAACGTCCGCGCCCTCCCGGCCCCTCGGCATCACCGGGTCCCGATCTGGATGGGCGGCAACTCGGACGCCGCGCTCCGGCGCGCCGCCACCCATGCCGACGGCTGGATGCCGATGACGGCCCCGGCCTCGGTGGCCAAGACGGCCCGGACCCCGCCCGTGACCAACCAGGAGCAATTGCGCGAGCGCTTGGACACGCTCGAGCGGTTCGCGGGCGAGCGCTTCGGGCAGCTCGAGTTGATCATGGGCTACCAGGGCCCGAGCCTGGCCGACTTCCAACGCGACGCCGAACAGATCCGCCAGCGCCTGGGCGAGCTGGACGAGATGGGAATCGACTGGACGATCGTCGGCGCGCCGTGGTCCCGCGCGCCGGGGCCGGTCGAGTGGGTGCAGGCCTTCGGCGCGACCTTCCTCGAGGGCTAGCCCTCACCCGTCAGTGACGGCTCGGGGCTGGCGACCCCCCTGGGGCCGCTCCAGGGGCGCAGCGTCACGACGAAGCGCGTGCCGCCGCCCGCGCCGAGCGGTGACTCGGCCCGCACGCGTCCCCCCATCGCCGACGCCAGCTCGGAGACGATGGCCAGGCCGAGGCCCGATCCCATCCGGCGGTTGGGCCCGCGGTCGGCCCGGTAGAAGCGCTCGAAGACCCGCTCCAGGTCGCCGGGCGCGATCCCCGGGCCGTCGTCGTCGACCGTGACGAGGCACCCACCGCCGTCGGCGTCGCCGGACACGGCGACGACCACCGTCGAGCGGGCGAAGGTCAGGGCGTTCTCGAGCAGGTTGGCCAGGAGCTGGGCCAGCCGGTCCGGATCCGCGGACACCGCCGGCAGCTCCGGAGGCGGAGAGCCCGCCACCTGCACCCGGATCCGGAGCCCCGACCTCGCCGCGGCGGGACGGAACCCCTCGGCCGTCGTGGCCACGACCTCGGCCGCATCGGTCGGGCGCAGCGAGATCGACAGCTCGTGTGCCTCGAGCTTGGTCAGGTCCAGCAGATCGCCGACCAGCCGCTCGAGGCGCCGCGACTCGGCGATGATGACGTCCGCCGCCTGCCCGCTGTCTTCGATGGCCCCGTCCTTGATGGCCTCGGCGAAGCCGCGGATCGACGTCAGCGGCGTCCGCAGGTCGTGGGAGACCGCCAGGAGCAGTTGGCGTTCCCGGGCCCGGCCGTCTTCGAGGCTCTGGGCCATGTGGTTGACGGAACCGGCGAGGGAGGCGAACTCGGGGTAGTCGTGCACCCGCACCGGGACCCGGCTGGCCAGCTCCCCCGAGGCGATGCGCCCGGTGACCTCCATGGCCTCGACGAGCGGCCGCGCCATGCGCCGGCTCATCTGCCAGGCCACCACCGCGGCCACGAGGAGTGCAGCGCCACCGGCCACGATGAAGTAGCCCCAGCTCGGTCCCAGGTCGCCGACGTCGCGGGTGAGGAGGACGGCGAAGGTTCCCTCGAAGGGGATCCGGGGATGGCGCTGGTCCAGCTGGGCGCGGAGCTGGTCGGAGATCACCACCGGCGACGCCGCGAAGACGAGATTGCCCTTGCGCCCCGAGGTCGTCCGGCCCGCCTGCACGGCGGCGATGTCGACGTCGTTCGCCGTGAGGCCGTCGGGAAGCCCCGTGGAGCCCTTGCCGACCGAGGCCACGTTGCCCAGGCGGTTGATCACGATCACGTCGGCGTTCTCGAGCGTGAGGGTGCGTCGCACGATGCGCAGGGCACCGAGCGACCGCGACCCGAGCTTGGAGGACGTGAGCGACTGGGCCTCGGAGACGAGCTGCTGCTCGGCCTGGTTGCGCGCCGCGTTGCGGGTCAGGATCAAGCTGCCGGCGCCGGCGATCACGAGCACGACGGCGACCAGGCCGACCATGGCGAACAGCAAGCGGCGGCGCACGGGGTCAGCCGAACCGGTAGCCGACGCCCCACACGGTGGCGAGGGGCAGGTCCGCGCCGAGCTTCTTGCGCAGCTGTGCCACGTGGACGTCCACCGTCCGTTCGTCGCCGTACCAGTCGGGACCCCAGACACCGTCGAGCAGCTGCTGACGTGACAGCGCCAGGCCGGTGTTGTCGACCAGGAAGGCCAGCAGATCGAACTCCCGCGTGGTGAGCGCCACCACCTCCCCGGCGTGCCGCGCCTCGCGGCGCCGGAGGTCGACTTCGAAGTCTCCGACCGTGACCACGTCCTGCGGAGCCGGCCCCTCGCGGGTGCGGCGCAAGATGGCCCGCACCCTGGCCACCAGCTCGCGGGGTGAGAACGGCTTCACCAGGTAGTCGTCGGCTCCGAGCTCGAGACCGAGGACCCGATCGAACTCGTCGTCGCGCGCCGTGAGGAAGAGGACGGGCACCGAGCTGCGGTTGCGGATCTCGCGGCAGACCTCGAACCCATCCCGGTTCCCGGGCAGACCGACGTCGAGAACCACCATGGAGGGCCCCTCGCGGCGGCAAAGCTCGAGGCCCTGCTCGCCGTCCCCCGCCAGCAGCACCCGGTACCCCTCGCGCCGGAGGTACAGATCCACCAGATCGGCGATGTGGGGGTCGTCCTCGACGACGACCACGGTCCCGTTGTCCGAACTCACGGACCTAGCCTTCCATCTCCGGCGCCGCCGATGGCCCGAACGGGGTGGTCCCTCACAGAACCATCACGTCTGCCGCGGCGTCGCTACGGGCCCAGCCCCTCGGGCCGCGGGCCCGGGCCTTGGCCCACGGCGAGCCGCTGGCGGAAGAAGGTGAGGGTCTGGTCGAGGGCGGCCCGCGTCGGGGACCCCTGCCGGTCCACGAGGTGCTCGGTGAGCACCGAGTGGGCGTTCTTCGGGTGCCCGTGCGGGTTGCCGGGGGCGGAGTCGATCTCCACGGCGACGAAGGCGTCACCCAGCTCGCGCCGGAGCGTCGCGAAGCGCTCCGGGAAGCAGAAGGGGTCGTTGGAGAAGCGCAGGCCGAGCACGCAGGTGCCTGACGCCGTGCGCTCCTTGACGCGGGCGAGGTCGGCGTCCGAGATCCCGATGTCGGCCTTGTGGCGCCGGCTGACGGGGAACGGCAGCGACGGCTGGCTGAGGACGGGGGCGAGGACCACGTCGTCGACCATCATGGCCAGAGCGAAACCGCCCGTGAAGCACATGCCGACCACACCGACACCTGGACCACCGCAGCGGTCGTGCTCGGACGCCGCCAAGCGACGCAACCACGACGTCACCGGGCTCGTCTTGCGCAGGGCGAAGCAGGTGAACTCCCTCGAGATGCAGGCGGGCCCCAGGGACTGCAGCATGTAGCCAGGGGAGGCCGGCCGTCCGGGGTCACCGAAGAGGTGCGGCAGCACGGCGGTGCAACCGGCAGCCGCGACCCGACGCCCGAATTGCGCCACCATCGGCGTGATCCCGGGCATTTCACTGACCACCACGACGGCGGGTCCGCTTCCGGTCCGGTAGACGGCGCGCCGCACGCCCTCGGCATCGAAGGATTCCTTCGTGTAACCGTCGAGCGCCGCCTGCCACCGGCCCGCTTCGCTGGACGCCATGGCCGGACCGTAGCATCGACCGTCGTGGCCGGACCCCCCCTCCCCCTCGACCCAGCGACGCCCGTCGTCGTCGGTCTCGGCAAGACCGCGCTGGCGGCGCCGGTGGCCGAACTCATGACCGCTGCCGTCCGGGAGGCCGCCGCCGACGCCGGCGTCCCGCGGCTGCTCGGTTCGATCCAGTGCGTGGTCGTGCCGCAGGGCTCGTGGTCTCTTTCCGACCCGGCACGGACCGTCGCCGAACAGGTGGGTGCGCCCACGGCGCGCACGGTGCGCTGCGAGGTCGGCGTCTCGCAACAGGAGGTGATCACCTACGCCCTGGCCGCGGTGGCGGGCGGAACCTACGACGCGGTGGCCGTGGTCGGAGCCGAGGCGCGGGCCTGGGCACGCGACTCCGGGTCCGAAGAGGTCGACACCTCGGGGCCACCCGACGACGTGCTCGCCAGGCCGCCCGATTTCGTGGCACCGGTCGAGGTGGCCGCGGGCATCGTCTGGCCGCCCGTGCAGCAGTACGCCATGATCGAGAACGCGTTGGGGGCGCGGGAAGGGCGAGACATCGGCGCGCAGCGCGCCGACATCGCCGCGCTCTGGGCACGACTCAACGAGGTGGCCGTCAAGAACCCCGATGCCGCCTTCGGGCGACCCCGCAGCGCACAGGACATCGCCACCCCGGCGCCGGGCAATCGACCCCTCGCCTTCCCGTACAACAAATGGCACGCCAGTCAATGGACGCTGAACCAGGCATCGGCGCTCCTCGTGTGCTCCGCCGCCAAGGCGGCCGAGGTCGGGGTCCCACGGGACCGCTGGCTGTTCCCCCACGTGGCGCTGCACTGCTCCGGCGCCGTCAGCCTCACGGCGCGGGCCGACCTGGCGCGCTGGCCCGCCATGGAGGTGCTCGGTCGGGTCGCACGAGAGCACCTCGGCCGCGACCTGGGTGACCTCGAGCTGGTCGAGCTCTACTCGTGCTTTCCCGCCGCCGTCCGCGTGCAACAGCGCGAGCTCGGCCTCGACCCTGCGGGCACGCCGACCCTGATCGGAGGCATGTCCTTCGCCGGCGGTCCCTTCAACCACTACGTCCTCATGTCCCTCGTCGCGCTCGGCGGCCGCCTGCGCGCAGCGCCCGGCGAGCTCGGGCTCGTGACCACGGTCTCGGGCATGCTCTCCAAACCCGGTCTCGGGGTCTGGTCGGCCACGCCCCCGGCGGGGCCACCGCTGGTGAGAGATCTGGCTCCGGAGGCGGCCGAGGCCACGGCGGTCGTTCCGGTGGCGGCGGCACCCCCGACGACGCCGACGCCGGCTCTCGTCACGTCGTTCACGGTCACCTACGGGGGCGAGCTCGGTCTCGATCCGGTGCGGACGGTGGTCGTGGCCGAACTGCCCGACGGGCAACGAACGGCCGCGACCTGCGATGATGCCGGCACCGCCCGTCTCGCCGCGACCGAGGGCGTGATCGGGCGGCCGGTCGAGGTAAAGGACACGACATTCAGCCTGTGAGCGCTCCCGCCTCTCGCCCAGGACGCCCGCGCCTGGTCGACCCTGCACTCGCGGCCCGGGTGCCGGGACTGCGGCGGGCGGCGGGCGTCGCGCTGCTGCTCGGCGCCGTGAGCGCGCTGGTCGTCGTCGTCCAAGCCGTCGCCCTGGCCCACGTGGTCGCACGGTCCCTCCTGGACCACGTCACGCTGTGGTCGCTCCTGCCCTGGCTGGTCGTGGTCGGCCTGGCCCTGATCCTCCGGGCGGTGGTGCATGCGGTGGGCAACCTGGCGGCCGGCGGGGCGGCCGACGGCGTCGTCGCCAGGCTCCGCCGTGACCTTCTGCGCCACGCCCTGGCCCTCGGCCCGGGCTGGCTGTCGGGCGAACGGCCGGGCGAACTCTCCCTCACCGCCACCCGGGGTCTGCGCGCCCTCCACGTCTACTACGGGCAGTACCTCCCGCAGGCGGCCGCGGCAGCGGTCGTGCCCGCGCTCTTGCTGGTGTGGGTGGCGACCCAGGATTGGCTGTCCCTGGTCGTCGTCATCGCGCTCGTCGTGGCCATCCCGCTGACGATGGTGTACTTCGGGCGAGAGGCGACCCGGCGCTCCCAGCGTCAGTGGCGTCGTCTCGGCTCCTTGGCCGGCCACTTCCTCGGACTGGTGGAGGGCCTGGCCACGCTGCGCGCCTTCGGCCGTGAGGAGCAGGGTCGCCGGGAGGTCGCGGCGGCCACCGAGGGCGTCCGCGCCGCCACCGTGCGCACCCTGCGCGTGGCGTTCCTCTCTGCCCTGGCCATGGACATGATCGCCGGCTTCGGCGTCGGATTCGTCGCCATGGTCGTGGGCCTCCGTCTGCTGTGGGGCCAACTCGACCTGCAGACGGCCATGGCCGTCCTCCTCGTCGCACCGGAGATCTTCATCCCGCTCCGTCGGGCCGGCGCCGAGTTCCACGCCAGCACCGAAGGCCAGGCCGCGGCGGCCCGGATCCTGGGCGTGCTCGACACGGCGGGCCCCGCCGGGTCGGCGCCGGTGCCCGCGGACGCCGACGCCGGCTCGGCCTCCGCCTCGGCCACCGCCTCGGCCACCGGCTCGGCCACCGCCTCGGCCACCAACTCGGCCACCAACTCGGCCGCCCTCGAAGTGGACCGGCTGAGCGTGGCCTATCCCCACCGGGAGCTGCCGGCGCTGCGCTCGGTCACCTTCCATGCGCCGGCCGGTGCACGGGTGGCGCTGACGGGCCCGTCGGGCGCTGGCAAGTCGACGGTCTTGGCCGCCCTGCTGCGCTTCGTCGAGCCGGAGGCAGGGACGCTGAGGGTCGGGCGTCGTGACGCCGAGGAGGAGAGCGCCGAGAGCTGGCGCCGCCACTTCTCGTGGCTGCCCCAGCGTCCCCACCTCTTCCAGGCCTCGATCGCGGAGAACCTGCGGCTGGGGGCACCCCGCGCCACCGATCCCGAGCTGCACCGGATCCTCGCCGCGGTGGGGCTGGCCAAGCTCGTGGCCGCCCTGCCCGAGGGCCTGGCCACCGCGCTCGGCCACGACGGGCTCACCCTCAGCGCGGGCGAGCGCCAGCGGGTCGGGTTGGCCCGCGCCCTGCTCCGCCCGGCGCCGATCCTCTTGCTCGACGAGCCCACGGCATCGCTCGACCCGCCGACGGTGGCGGAGCTGGCACCGGCGATCGAACCTTGGCTGGAGGGCCGGACCGTCGTGGTGGCGTCGCACGCCCCGGTTCTGCTGGGGCGCTTCGACGCCGTCATCGCCTTGCCGGTCGCCACCTTGCCGGCGGTGAGCATCCCGTGAGCATCCTGTGAGCTCCCGTCGCTCGCTTCGGCGCGTCCTGGCGGACCCGGCGACGCCGCGGGCGCGACTGGCGGGCGCGGGCCTGCTCGGGCTGGCATCCGCCGCGGCGACCATCGGCCTGCTGGCGGGCTCGGGGTACGTCGTCGGGCGCGCCGCGCTGCGGCCGGGTCTGGGGGCGCTCGTCGGCATCCTGGCCACGGTGGAGGTGCTGGCGTTTCTTCGTGGCCCGCTGCGCTACGCCGAGCGGCTCGTCGGTCACGACGCCGCCCTGCGGGCCTTGACGCGCTGGCGGGTGTGGCTCTACGACTGCTTGACCCCGCGGGTGCCCGCGGCCCTGGCCGGGTGGCGGAGCGGCGACCTCCTGGCGCGGGCCATCGACGATGTCGACGCCCTGCAGGATCTCTACCTGCGCACGCTGTTGCCGGTGTCCGTGGCCGCGGGCGCCGCCGCGATCGCGACGGTCGCCGTCGGGCTGGTGACCCCCTGGGCCTCGCTCACGCTCGGCCTCCCCCTGGCGGTGGCACTGACGGTGCCGGCGCTCCTGACGTGGCGTCGCAGCGGTGACGACGAGATCGCCGCCGTCGGCGGGGAGATCGCCGCACGGGTGGTCGACCTGCTCACGGGGGCCCCCGAGCTCTTGGCCTTCGGAGCCGATGCGGCCGCCCTGGCGGGCATCGAGGCAGCGGCGGCTCGAGCCGACGCGCTGGAGCGCCGGCACGCCCGCCTGGCCACGGGGGCGGGCGTGGTGATCCAGCTCTGCCTGGCCGTGGCGGTGACGGCGACGCTCGCGCTCGGCGTCGCCGCCGTGCACGATCACCGCATCGGACAGGTCATGGTGGCCGTGCTGCCCCTGGCGGCGCTGGCCGCGTTCGAGACGGTGCCCGGCGTGCCGATCGCCGTGGCCCGCGCCCTCGCCGTGCGCGGTGCAGCAGACCGGCTCTTCGCCCTGGAGGACGTGGCCGTGCCCGTGCACGACCCGGAAGCTCCCGCAGCGCGGTCGCCCGGCGTGCCCGAGGTCGCGTTCTGCGGTGCCTCGATCCGCTACGGACCGGGCCTGCCGCGCGCGCTCGACGGCGTGACCCTGCAGCTCCCTGCCGGTGGCCGCGTCGCCGTCACCGGCTCGAGCGGCGCGGGAAAGACCAGCCTGGTGCACGCGCTGTTGCGCTTCTGGCCACTCGAGGAAGGGACGTTGACGCTCGCCGGCACCGATGTGGAACGACTGTCCGGCCGGTCGGTGCGGACGGCCTTCGCGCTGGCCGACCAGCACGCGCGCCTCTTCGCCGGCACCGTACGCACGAACCTGCTCTTGGTGCGGCCCGACGCCACGGAGGAGGACCTGCTCGAGGTGCTGCGCTCGGCCCGGCTGGACCGGTGGGTGGACTCGCTGCCGGCAGGACTCGACACGCCGGTGGGCGAGGACGGGATTGCCGTCTCCGGAGGCGAACGGCGCCGGCTCGCCGTGGCCCGTGCCCTCCTGGCACCGGGCGACGTCGTGGTGCTCGACGAGCCGACCAGCGGGCTCGATGCCGCGTTGGCCGACGAGGTCATCGACGGGGTGCTCGCCGCGGCCGGGCGGCGCAGCGTGCTGGTGATCACCCACCGGCCCGGCGAGGCCGCCCGGTGCGACGCGACCGTGGCCCTCGAGGGCGGCCGCGTCGTTTCCTCTTCCTCTGCACCCCGAACGACGCCCTGACGCCCGCCCCGGCGGCGGCACGCCGCTCAGGTCGGCCCGTCCGCCTCCTCGGCGAGCCGAAGGCGGACCTCGGCGACGGAGGGGGCCGGGTACTCCAGGATTCCCGGCCGCCAGCCTGCGGCGATCTTCTGCGCGCCCGGGCCGTCCGCGGTCCACACGTGACAGGTGTCGGCGAGGAAGCCGAAACCGCCCTCGCTCATCGGATGGACGCCGATCCCCATCTCCGCCTCGAAGGCTCCCGACGACGTCAGGCCCTGCACGACGACGGGCCCGATGGCCCGAGCCAGGAACTCCAGGTGACTGCAGCCGCGTTGGCGGCCGAACCGCTCCTGGACCGCAGCGGTGTAGCCGCGGGTCACCGACAGTCCGATCAGGTCACGGAACTCCGCTTCGATCTCGGTGCACTCCGCGTGCGGGAAGGTCGTCATGTCCGCCGCCGCGTCGACGATGGTCATGTCGACACGGCGCACCACGATGGCCAGCTCCATGGCATGCAGCTCCCTCGGGCCCAGGGCCCCGCTGGCCCACGGCCGCCGGTCCCGGAGCGTTCCCACGACCAAGAAGTACTCCCCACGCAAGAACACCTCGACCTCGATGGTGCGGCGGTGCACGGGTTCCTCGCCCGAGGGCGGCGCGGGTCGCAGCGCGGCAACGGTCGGGGGGGTGTCGGGCACGTCGTGATTGTGGCGCTCAGCGCGACGCGGGCGCCACCTCCGGCCCGACCTCGTTGAAGCTGTGGAGGACCGGCGCCCCGCGGCCCCATCCGATCCGCGTCACCGAGGCCGTCCTCAGGTGCAGGCGCCAGTAGAGGTCGAGGGACCCGAGTGCCCAGGCCACGGCCGCCTTGATCGGCGTCACGTGGCTCACGACGACGACGTCGCCGTCGCGGCGCCGCGCCCCGGTGCCGTCCTCGGCGAAGAGCTCCTCGCAGGCGACGGTGACACGGGCGTCCACCTCCGCCAACGTCTCGCCCCCCTCTGGCCGGAAGTGCCGGTCCGTGAGCCAGCGCTGCCACACCTCGGCCGGCACCGCACCGAGCGCCTGGCACTCGAACGCCCCGTAGTCGATCTCGATCCAGCGATCGTCCACGGCGACGGGCGCGCCGAACCCCAGCAGCGCCGCCGTGTCGCGAGCACGGGCCAACGGGCTCGTGCGCAGCTCGGAGACGGGACCCGCCAGGAGCGCCCGCGCCGCCGCCACCTGGGCGCGGCCGTGGGCGGTCAGCTCGGCGTCGGTCCGTCCGAGCAGCAGGCCCTGCGCGTTGGCCACCGACTCGCCGTGGCGGACGAGGATCAACACGGGGCGGCGCTCACACCGGCACGAGGATGCGACCGCACTGCTCGCAGGTGGCGATCCCGCCGGGCGGGAGCGCGCGGATCTTCTCGACCTCCACCGAGGAGAGCTCGAGATGGCACCCGTCGCAGCGGTTCCCGATCAGTCGCGCCGCTCCTGTCCCCTTGAGGCGGGCGCGCAACGTCTCGTAGCGGTCGGCCAGCCCGGTGGGCAGCTGCGCCGCCTCGGTGGCGCGGGCCGCCGTGGCCTCGGCCAGCTCGCCGTCCATCTCGCTCTGGGCCTGGGCGACCTGGGCCCGCAGCTCCTCTGCTCGCTGCTCGAGCGGAGCCCCCCGCGCACGCAGCGCGGCCAGCTCCGCCTCGACGGGGTCCTGGTCGAGCATCACCGCCAGCTCCTGCTCCTCCAGCTCGGCTCGGCGGTCCGTCAGGTGCCGCACCTCGTCGCTCATGGCCTGGAGGTCGCGGCCCGACGAGCTGGTGGCGGCGTACATGCGCTGCTCGATGGCCTTGCGGCGCTCGGTGAGAGCGGCGATCTGCTCTTCGAGCTCCGTCTGCGACGCGGCGAGAGAAGCACGCCGCGCCGCGGCGTCCGCTTCCTCGGCGGCCAGGGCCCGCAGCTGCGCCTCGACCCGCGAGAGGCCCAGGGCTTCGGGCAGGCCGTCGCGCCGGTGCTGCAGCTGCACGATCGAGGTGTCGAGGTCCTGCACCGCCAGGAGCCGCTCGAGGTCGCGGTCGCGGTCGCTCATGGCTGGGCCTCGTAGGCCTTGCGGGCGAGGGGCAGCGCATCGGCCAACACCGGATCAGCCAGGGCCATGGCCTCGTCCCACCCGCACCACCGCGCCTCCGGGCTCTCACCCTCGGGTGGGTGCGGATCGGCGTCCTCGCCCAGCAGCAGGTAGCAGAGGTCGAGGTGGACGTGTCCGAGCGCCGCCGGATGCACGTCGAGATGCAAGAGCAGCGGACCCGCCGGCGGGTGAGCGACGGCAAGGCCGAGCTCCTCGATGGCCTCCCGGCGCGCCGCCGTCTCCGGTCTCTCGCCGGGGTCGATGTGGCCGCCGGGCTGCATCCAGATGCCCAGGCGCCGATGTCGGTGCAGGACCGTGCCGCGAGGCCCGACCACGATGCCCGACGCGGTGACGTGGGTCGGGTCGGCGTGCTCGTCACAGGGCGAGTCCAACCGCTCGAGCTCGGCCAGGAAGCGCGCCGCGGCCGTCGCTTCCCGTGGCGTCGAGGGCTCGTGGCCCGCGACCAGGGCACGCAGGTCGGCCGTGGAGAACCCCATCTCCGTCCTCCTCAGCACACCAGTTCGCCGACGAGGACGGTCGTGGCGTGACCGGCGATGCGGACCCGTTCCCCGTCCGGGCGGACGTAGAGCGTGCCACCGCGGGCCGACAGCTGGCGAGCCACCAGCGCGGTGCGCTCGAGCTGCTCCGACCAGTACGGGCCCGCCGCGCACTGGGCCGAACCGGTGGCGGGGTCCTCGTCGATGCCGACGTTGGGCCCGAAGACGCGCAGGACGTAGTCGAAATCGGCGCCCGGACCGGGCGCGGCGGCGGTGAGCAGGAGCGACTTGGAGCCGGTCGCCGCGATGGCGTCCAGGTCGGGCACGTAGGCGCGCACCGCCTCCGCCGAGGACAGCACGACGAAGGTGAAGAGCGACGTGGTGCCGCTGGCGGCCACGGATCCCGGCCACTCCCCCGCCAGCGGTCCCGGCAGCGGGCCCGGCACGACCGGATCGGCCGGGAGGTCCAACTCGATCCGGTCGCCCTCGAAGGCGGCGCGCAGGAGCCCCGAGCGGGTGTGGAAGCTCAGCGGACCGCGCCCGTCGACCACTCCCGACTGGCGCAGCGCGTGGGCCGAGGCCAGCGTGGCGTGCCCGCACAGGTCGATCTCGGTCACGGGGGAGAACCAGCGCAGGCCGAAGGTCGACGGCTGGCGGCTCGGGGTGAGAAAGGCCGTCTCGGCGATGCCGAGCTCGCAGGCGATCGACTGCATGCGGGTCTCGTCGAGCGCCTCCTCGAGGAGGCAGACGCCGGCGGGGTTGCCGGCGAAGGCCACGTCGCTGAAGGCGTCGACCCAGGCGACCGGGATGTTCATGGCACCCACGATGCTAAACGGGCCAGGGCGTCGCGCAGCACGGACTCGCGCTTGCAGAAGGCCCAGCGCACGAGCGTGCGGCCCGCAGCCGGGTCGCCGGGGCCGTAGAAGACGGAGCTCGGGATGGCGACGACTCCACAGCGGGCGGCCAGCGCCAGGCAGAACTCCTCCGCGCCGAGACCCGGAGCGACCGGGCCGATGTCGGTCGTGGCGAAGTAGGTGGCGGGCGGACGGTAGACCCGGTAGCCGAGGTGCTCCAGGCCCTCGCACAACAGGTCGCGCTTGGCCGCCAGCTCGTCGGCGAGCCGCTGCAGCTCGCCGGGCGGCAGGGCCAGCCCGTGGGCCATCGCCACCTGGAAGGGGGCCGGGCTGGTGTACGTGAGGAATTGTTTGGCCGCCCGGACCGCGGCGACCAACGGCGCGGCGGCACTCACCCATCCCACCTTCCACCCCGTCAACGAGAAGGTCTTGCCGCCCGAGGAGATGGTGACCGTGCGGTCGCGCATCCCCGGCAAGGTCGCCAGCGGCACGTGCGTGCCGTCGAAGACGAGATGCTCGTAGACCTCGTCGGTCACCGCCAGGAGGTCCCGGTCCCGGCACAGGGCGGCCACCTGCGCCAATTCGTCCGGTGAGAACACCTTGCCCGTCGGATTGTGCGGCGTGTTCAACAGCACCAACCGGGCGCGCGGCGAGGTGACGGCCGCGGCCAATTCGCCGGGGTCGAAGGTCCACCCCGGGGGGTGCAGGCGAACGAGACGCGGCACCGCGCCCGCCATGGCCACGCAGGCGGCGTAGGAGTCGTACGTGGGCTCGAACATGACGACCTCGTCACCCGGTTCGCACAGGGCGAGCACGGTGGCGGCGATGGCCTCGGTGGCGCCCACGGTGACGAGCACCTCGGTCTCCGGATCGAGCGCGAGCCCGTACCAGTCCCGCTGGTGCGCGGCGACGGCCCGGCGCAACTCTGGGATGCCGTTGCCCGGCGGGTACTGGTTGCGCCCCTCACGGATGGCCGCCACCGCGGCCTCCCGCAGGGCCGAAGGGCCGTCGGTGTCCGGGAAGCCCTGCCCGAGGTTGACGGCGCCGGTCGCGGTGGCCAGCTCCGACATGGTGGCGAAGATCGTCGTGGCGAACGGACGCAGGCGCCGGGCCAGGTACGCGTCCGCCGCTGTTGCCACCGCGACGATGGTACCTGCGCCGCCCGGCCCCGGCCTATCGTCGGCGCCCACATGCTCAGTGTCGCCAACTTCAACATGCACTGCGGAATGGACGGGTGGGGCCATCCCTTCGACCACGTCGCCGCCATCGCCGCGCTCGACGCCGACGTCGTCATGGTCGAAGAGTCCTGGACCGCCGATGGCGCGCCGCAGGGACAGGCCGAGGCCGCCGCCGCCGCGCTCGGCTACCGCGCGCTGACGCACACCATCGGCCGGGGACGGCGTATCACTCCCCAGGAGCGCCGCGGCGAGACGTGGGGCGGCCGGCCCGTGTGGTCCGTCCGAAACCGTACGCTGTACCTCGAGGGTGTGCGCCAGTTCTCTCCCAAAGTCCGCTCGTTGCCGCGCTACTGCGATGCCGAACCGGGGACTTTCGACATCGCCGTCCTGGTGCGATCCGGCATCGCCGTCGAGGCGACGCAGCTGGTCCCCATGCGGGTCCTTCGGGCCGACCTCGTCGAGCGTGCCGCTTTGGTTGTCGATCTCACCGTCGAGGGCAGGCAGATCTCGGTCGTCGGCACGCACATGTCGCACCTTCTCGCCGGATCGCACCGCAACTGGACCGATCTGCGCACCGCGCTCCGGACGGCGGCGCGCCCCGACGCCGTGCTGGCCGGAGACATGAACACCTGGGGGCCCCTGGTCCGCCTCTTCATGCCGGGGTGGCGGCGTGCCGTGCGCGGCAGGACCTGGCCGGCCTGGCGACCACACAGCCAGATCGATCACATCTTGGTGCGCGGGTCCCTGCGCGCGATTTCGGGAGCCGTGCTGCCCGATGCGGGTTCGGACCACCGGCCGGTGCGGGCCGAGATCGACCTCGGCTCCTGAAGGAGCGCCCCCGGCGCCGGGTGGGCGGTGGGCGGTCCGTCAGCGCGGCGGCAGGTCGGGAGGCGCCGTCCGCGGCGGTGCATCCGGCGGCAGTGCATCCGGCGGTGCCGCCGCCGCCAGCGCCGTGACCGCCTCGTCGACGGACGCGTAGAAGTGGTCGGTGCCGATACGTGAGGCCAGACCGCTGCGCCGGAGCGAGGCGACGACCCTCTCCCCGGCCCGCGCCACGCCGACGACGATGTGATCGCGTTCGCAGGCGTCGAGCACGCGGCTCAGTTCGCGCGACCCGGTGAAGTCGAGGTCGGTCATCCCGATGGTGTCCAACACGAGGGCTCGCGGAGTACCTTCGGCGCGCCTGAACGCGGCGGCCACCTCCTCGCGGAAGTGCACCGCGTTGGCGTACCAGAGCGGGGTGGCGAAGAGCACGGCCAAGACCCCCGGCACCTGCGCCGCTCCGGACCCGGCGGAGAGCGGCGCCCAGCTGGTACTGCCCGGCAGCCGGCCGAGCACGTGGAGCTGGGGCCGGGCGCTGAGCCGGATCCGGTCGAGGATGGCGAGGATGACCGCGACGACGATGCCCTGCTCCACTCCGACCAGGACGACCGTGAGCAGCGTGACGGCGGCCAGGGCGGACTCGACCAGGCTGAAACGCACGATGGACTGCAGCCCGCGCACGTCGAAGAGGCGCAGGGCGATGAAGATGAGGATGGCGGCCAGTGTGGCCAGCGGCAGGTCACGCAGCCCGTCTGAGAAGGGGATGAGCAGGACCACCGCGAGGGCGGCGCCGAGAGCCCCGGCCTGAGTGCGTCCCCCGGCGGCGGCCACCGCCCCGGTCCGTGGCGGGCTGGCGTCAACCGGGAAGGAACCGACCAGCCCGGCGACCACGCTGCCCGCACCGACGGCGAGGAAGTCGCGGCTGGCCTTGACGTCGTAGCCGCCCTGCTCGGCGAAGGCTCGGGTGGTCGCCGCCGACTGTGTCACCACCACCAGCGCAACGACGGCCGCCAGCGGCGCCAGGTCCACCACGGCCGACCACGACAGCGCATCGAGACCCAGGTGCGGCGCGCCGGCCCTGACGGGTCCGAGCACGGCGACGCCGCGCGACTGCAGCCCGGCGGCCGCCACCACGGCCGTGGACAGCACGGTTGCGACGAGCGCGCCGGGGATCCGGCGGTCGACGCGGGCGCTGACGACCATGATCGCCAACACGCAGAGCCCGATGCCCAGCGTCCAACCGTTGACCTCGTCGAGGTGCAGGGCGATGGAGCCGATCCGGTTGGCGTTGCTCCCCGAAGCGGCGGGGATCCCGAGGAGATCCGGAAGCTGGTGCACGATGATGATCACGGCGACACCGGAGAGGAAGCCCGCGACGATCGGCGCCGAGAGGAACTCGGCGATCCAGCCCAGCCGCAGGAGCCCCACCAGCGCCACCAGAACACCCACCATGACGGCGAGGATGCTCACCAGCTCGACATAGTGTGCCGACCTGGTGGCGGCGAGGGCCGCGACACCGACGGCGAAGAGCGGCGCGATGGTAGAGTCGGCCCCGACCGACATCTGGGGGTTCGAGCCGAGCAGGGCGAACAACACGGTCCCGGCGACGAACGCGTAGAAACCCGTGACGGGCGGCATGCCGGCCAGACGCGAGGTGGCCAGCTGCTCGGGCACGGCGATCACGAGGAGGGTGATGCCGGCCACCAGGTCCGCCCCGGCCCAGGCACGCCGGTAGCCGTGCAGCGACGGGAACAGGAGAGGCCCTCGCACGGCGCCATCATCGCGGAGCCCGACCACCTCGTCGCGGAGCCGGGCCCTGTCGGGAGTCGGGGTCCACGGGACCGATCGATCGACCGGGGTCCACGGGACCGATCGATTGACCGGGGTCCATGGGACCGATCGATTGAATAGTCTCGAACCACCATGAGCGACTACCCCTACGCCGACCGCTTCGAGATCAACCGGACGTTGCCCGAGACGGGCATGCGCAGGGAGGACGTCCTGGCACAGCTCCATGCCATGGCGCGGGAGGAGGACGCCTTCTGGGAGACCGGGAAGTGCTCGGGCACCATGTACTGCGGCGACCACGACCACTACCGCTTCATGAACGAGGCGTTCGGGCTCTTCGCCCACGTGAACGTGCTGCAGCGTGACATGTGCCCGAGTGCCACCAAGTTCGAGGCCGAGATCATCGCCATGACCCTGGGGCTCCAGGGCGGCGACACGGCTGGCGCCGCTGGCGACGATCCGTGCGGCCTCGTCACCACGGGCGGCACCGGCAGCATCCTGCACGCGATCCTGGCCTACCGGGAGCACGGTGCGCAGTCACGCGCCATCACGCGGCCCAACGTCATCAAGCCCGAGACGGCACACCCCGCCTTCGACAAGGCATGCCATCTCTTCGGCGTGGAGCTGCGCCGGGCCCCGATCGATCCCGTCAGCACCGGCGTCGACGTGGACTGGGTCCGCGACCACATGGACGACCAGACGGTGGCGCTGATCGGCTCTGCCTGCAACTACGGCTACGGCACCGTCGACCCCATCGGCGCGCTCTCGGACCTCGCCTTGCAGCGGGGCGTCGGCCTCCACGTCGACGGGTGCCTCGGCGGGTTCATTCTCCCCTTCGGCCGGGAACTGGGTTACGCCATACCGCCCTTCGACTACACCGTGCCGGGGGTGACCTCGATCTCGGCCGACACCCACAAGTACGGGTACGCCTTCAAGGGTTCGTCCGTGCTCACCTTCCGCTCCAAGGAGCTCCGCAACGCGCAGTACTTCTACCTGACCGACTGGAGCGGCGGGAAGTACACCTCACCGGGCATCGAAGGCTCGCGCTCGGGCGGACTCCTCGCCGCCACGTGGGCCGCCATGGTGCAGCTGGGGCACGAGGGCTACCTGGACTACGCCCGCCAGATCTTCGAGACGTCCTTCGCCATGCAGGAGGCGGTCAGCGCGCACCCCGAACTGCGCCTCATGGGACGCCCGACCTTCCTGTTCTCCTTCACCTCGGACGCCTTCGACATCTATCACGTGAACGACTTCATGCGGACCCGGGGCTGGCGCTTCAACGGGCAGCAATACCCCAACGCGCTGCACATGGCGGTGACGCGGCCGCAGACGCAGCCGGGTGTGGTGGACGCCTTCGCCGCGGATCTGGCGGAGGCCGTCGCCTACGCCGAGCAACACACCGGCGAAGCACCCCGATCGGGCGCGATCTACGGCGGCGTGGCCGGGGGCATGACCGCGGAGGCGGACGAGTTCATCCGCACGGTCATGGCGGACATGCTCGACGGCCAGTCCACCATCCCGACTCGGTGAGCCCCGCCGGCTCGGGCAGACCCGACAGGTGGATCGCCGGCTGCCTGACGGCCCAGCAGGACCTCGACGAAGCGTTGGCGGACCTCGACGACACGGCGGCACGAGGGGCGAGCCGCCTACCGGGCTGGACGGTCGGGCACGTGCTCACGCACATCGCGCGCAACGCCGACAGCGTCGTGTGGCGGCTGGAAGGGGCGGCGGCCGGCGAGGTGCGCGACCAGTACCCCGGCGGGCTGGAGCAACGCCGCTCGGAGATCGACGCCGGTGCGGACCGGCCGGCGGCGGAGCTGGTGGCCGACGTCTCCCGCTCCTCGGCCGCGGTGGCCCGGACCATGGCGGGACTGCCGGATGCGGCGTGGGAGGCCCCGTCGCGCACGTCGCGCGGGTTCGTCGAGACCTCCCGTGACGCCGTCTTCTCTCGGTGGCGTGAGGTCGTCGTGCACCATGGCGACCTGGGCCTCGGCCCGGTCCTCCTTCCACCGGACCTGGTGGCCGCCTGGCTGCCCCGCGAACTGCCCCGGCTGGCCGAGCGCACCGACGCCGGCGCCCTGTTGGCGTGGGTGATCGGCCGGGGGGAGGCGCCGCCGCTGGATCCCTGGTAGCCGGACCGCCCGGCGACCCGGCCCTCAGTCGGAGACGAAGGCGTTGCCGGCGCGGTCGACCGCCACGCAGTAGGTGGTGCTGGCGCACGAGATGCTCGTGAGCGCGTGGCCGTTGTCTATCAGCGTGCCCGAGCTCCACGAGGTCCCGTTCCAACCGAACACCCGGCCGATGGAGTCGACGGCACGGCAGAAGTCGGTGGTCGGGCAGGAGACGGACGTCAAGCCCGAGGCGTCGGTTCCGGTCAGCGGGGGCTCGGTGGCGATGGGTGCGGGCGCGCTGAACCCCGAGCCGTTC
Source organism: Acidimicrobiaceae bacterium (assembly GCA_027306605.1). Classification (GTDB taxonomy): domain Bacteria; phylum Actinomycetota; class Acidimicrobiia; order Acidimicrobiales; family RAAP-2; genus Bog-473. The sequence goes on along the minus strand of DAHUZK010000011.1, from coordinate 36,892 downwards.
CACGTCACGACGTCGCCGCTGCTGTCGACGAGGACGCAGAAGGTCGGGGTGGCGCAGGAGACGGAGTTGAGCTGACCCTGGGTGTCGACGTTGCTCGGACGCGTCCACGAGCTCCCGTCGAAGACGGAGGGACCGCCCTCGGCGGCGATGCAGAAACTCGGCGACGTGCACGAGATCTGGTTGGCCGCTCCCCAGGCACCGAGATTGCCCGACCAGCCCTGCCCGTCGAAGGCGAACGAGTTACCTTCGCCGTCGACGGTGATGCAGAAGGTGGGGCCCGTGCAGTCGACGGCGGTGATGCCCTGCGCGGCCGGAAGGGTGGACGGGGCCTGCCAGGCCGATCCGTCGAAGAAGGCGACCTGGTTCAGGTTCGGTGCAGCGGCGCAGAATCCCGCTGTGGCGCAGGAGACGAAGGCCTTGCCCTGAGGCGACGGATCGGGCACCGGCGAACCGAGCGCCTGGACCTTCTCGAAGAAGAGCCGGTAGGTCTGACCCGCAGCCGATCCGATGACGCACGTGTCGGCGGCGGGGCACGACACGACGGAGAGGTCCGCGCCCGACGCCACCCGCAGCGCCTTGGACCACGCGCCCGCGGGCGGCGGGACGGTCGAGGTGGTGGCTCGTGGCGTGCTCGCCGTGGTCGGAGCGCTCGAGCTCCCGGGCTTCGAGGCGCAGCCCGCGGCGGCGAGCATCACGACGGCCGCCGCCAGCGCTGCGGCGCCCCGTGCCGCCCGGGGCCCCACGCCTAGGTGCGGGCCGGGAGGCCGTTGGCCTCCAGGGCCCGATGACGTGACCAGGTGTCGAGGACGATCAGCGTCTTGGTACCGGTCACACGGCCCCGCCGGCGCAGCTGCTCGATCACGTGGCCGAGCCGCTCGACGTCGGGAACCTGGAGCCAGACCAAGGCGTCGGGATCGCCGGCCGTGGTGAAGACGGCCTGGACCTCCGAGAGCTGCATGGCGGTGTCCTTGATCTCCTGGAGGTCGGCCGTGCCGGCGAAGCGGACCTCGGTGAAGGCCTGGATGGGGCGGCCCGCCTTGCGATGGTCGACCACCACCGTGTAGCCGGCGATGACCCCGGTCCGCTCGAGCCGCTCGATCCTCCTGGTCACAGCCGATGCGGAGAGGGAGACCTGCTCGCCGATGTCGGCCATCGTGCGACGTGCATTGTGAGACAGCAATTCGATGATGTGATGATCTATCGGATCGAGTTCCTCTGTTCCCATGCCCATAAGCCTAACGAGACCGGGTTCCCCTGCACATTCAGTGCACCAAGCGGCTCCTCGGTTGCTACTCCGTTGCGCGGAGCCCTTTTCGTCAGGCCGGCCGGCGGTGGACGGTGACGGCATAGGCGTCACCGTCCACGAAGGGCTGCCGATCCCAGGTCGACCACCTGGACTCGAGCTCGAGGCCGGCACCGGCGGCGAAGGCATCGTGTTGGGCCGGTTGGAGGCCTCCGGGACGGAGGGAGTACCCGGCGACGAGGCGGCCTCCCGGAGCGAGCCAGCGCGCCGCGTTGGCGATGACCAGCCCCTCGGTGCCGGGCGGCACGAAGAGCAGGACGTTGCCCGCCAGGAGGACCAACTCGAAGGTGCGCCCGAGGTCGAGCGCGCCATCGGATAGATCGCCCTCGACCCACTCCAGCGCGGGGGCCTTCGCTCTCGCCGTCTCGAGCATGGTGGGGTCGACGTCGACGCCGACGACCCGACGGCCGCGACGGGAGAGCTCGATGGCCACCCGCCCGGTGCCACACCCCGCATCGAGCACCGAGCCGGGCTGGTAGGAATCGACCAACGCGGCCTCACCGTGCACGTCGGCACCCGAGGCCGCCAGCTGCGCGAAGCGCTCGTCATAGGCGGCGCCGCGCGGCACTCCGCTCTGTCCCCAGCGATCGTTCACGGCGCCCCGGCGCATGCCGCACGGTAGCCCCTGGCACTGTCCGGGACGAACGGCGAGCCGCCGCGGGCGAGGTGGGAACCCGACGACCGCTCGGTAACGTGATCCCGTGTGCCTCCTCGTCGTCGCCTCACGGCTCGTGGCCGACGAACCACTCATCGTCGGGGCCAACCGCGACGAGGTCCTCGAGCGCCCCTCCACGGCGGTGACCGTGCTCGAGCCGGGTCCACCGCGCGTTCTCGGAGGCCGGGACGAGCTGTCGGGGGGCACCTGGCTCGCGGTGAACGAGCACGGCGTCTGTGCCGGGCTCACGAACCAGCCGCTCGGGGAGGCCAAGGACCCGACGCGACGCTCTCGCGGCGAGCTCCCGCTGGCGCTGGCCCGCCATACAACAGCGGCCACCGCCGTCGACGATCTGCTCGGACGCTTCCGCCCCCGGGACTACAACGGCTCGTGGCTCCTGGTCGGTGACCGCGCCTCGCTGTACTTCGTCGATTTCACCGACGAGAGCGGCGGCACCGCCAGGGCGCTGCCCCCCGGCCTCCACGTGCTCGAGAACAGCGCGTACGGGACGCCGTCGGGCAAGGTCGACCTGGTGCGGGCCGCGCTGGGGGAACCGGCACGCGGCGAGGAGGTGGTGGCCGCCTTCCGCGGCGTGCTGGCCGACCACCGGCTGCCCGATGGCGACGAGCGCCCCAACGCGGCCAATTGCGTCCACCTCGAGGCCTTCGGCACCCGCTCGTCCTGCATCGTGCGCGTGCCCGTGGCCGAGAGCGTGGCTCCCCGCGTCTGGGTGGCCGACGGGCCGCCCTGCCTCACGGCCTACGAGCCGGTTTCCGCGCTCTGGACGAGCGGTCAGTCGCGGACCAACGGCTTGTAGCGGAGCCGGTGCGGCTGGTCGGCTTCGGTGCCCAGCCGCTTGCGGCGGTCCGCTTCGTAGTCGCTGAAGTTGCCTTCCCACCAACGCACCTCCGAGTCGCCTTCGAAGGCGAGCACGTGCGTCGCAATGCGATCGAGGAACCAGCGGTCGTGGCTGATAACCACGGCGCAGCCGGGAAACGCGAGCAACGCGTCCTCCAGGGCGCGCAATGTGTCGACATCGAGATCGTTCGTGGGCTCGTCGAGGAGCAGCACGTTGCCGCCACTGCTCAGCACCTTGGCCAGGAGGACGCGGTTGCGCTCCCCGCCCGAGAGCCGGCCCACCTTCTTCTGCTGATCGCTCCCCTTGAACCCGAATCCCGCCACGTAGGCGCGGCCGTGCAACTCGCGGCCGCCCACCACCATCCGATCGGCACCACCCGTGATCTCCTCGAAAACGGTGGCGTCCGGGGAAAGGGTGGCCCGTCCCTGGTCGACGTAGGCCAGCCGCACCGATGCGCCGACGGTGATGGTGCCGGCGTCGGGCTGCTCCTCCCCCACGACCATCCGGAACAGCGTGGTCTTGCCGGCGCCGTTGGGACCGATCACCCCGACGATGCCCCCGGGAGGCAGGACGAAGGAGAGCCCGTCGACGAGCAGACGATCCCCGTAGGCCTTGGTCACGCCGGCGGCGTCCACCACCTGGTCGCCGAGGCGGGGACCGGGGGGGATGGTGAGCTCGACCTTGTCGGCGCGCCGCTCGGACGCTTCCGCCTCCGCCACCAACTCGTTGTAGGCCGTGATGCGCGCCTTGCCCTTGCTCTGCCGCGCCCGGGGCGACATGCGGATCCACTCGAGCTCCCGGCGCAGCGACGCCTGGCGTGAACGATCGGCCTTCTCCTCGGCGGCGAGGCGGGCCTGCTTCTGCTCCAGCCACGACGAGTAGTTGCCCTCCCACGGGATCCCCGCGCCCCGATCGAGCTCGAGGATCCAACCGGCCACGTTGTCGAGGAAGTAGCGATCGTGGGTCACCGCCACGACGGTGCCGCGATACTCCTGCAGGGTGCGCTCGAGCCACGCCACCGATTCGGCGTCGAGATGGTTCGTCGGTTCGTCGAGCAGCAACAGGTCGGGACCGGCGAGGAGGAGCCGGCACAGCGCCACCCGCCGCCGCTCACCGCCCGAAAGGGTGCGCACGTCGGCGTCCCCCGGGGGAAGGCGCAGGGCGTCCATGGCGATCTCGAACGTGCGGTCCAGCTCCCAGGCGCCGGCGGCGTCGATCCTCGCCTGGAGGTCGGCCTGCTCGGCCAGCAGCGCGTCGAAGTCGGCGTCGGGCGCGCCGAAGGCCGCACAGACCTCGTTGAAGCGGTCGACCAGCGCCTTGGCCTCGCCCACCCCCTGGGCGACGTTACCGGCAACGTCCACGGACTCGTCGAGTTGCGGCTCCTGGGGCAGGTACCCCACGGTGTAGCCCGGGGTGAGCCGCGCCTCGCCGGTGTACCCGTCGTCCTCCCCCGCCATGATGCGCAGCAACGACGACTTGCCCGAACCGTTGGAACCGATGACGCCGATCTTGGCCCCCGGGTAGAAGGACAGGTTGATGCCGCGCAGCACCTCGCGGTCGGGCGGATAGAAACGGGCCAGGCCGCGCATGGTGTAGACGAACTGGGGCGCCACGGCGACCAGTGTGCCCGATCCGTGCTGCGGGGCTCCAGCCGGCGCCGTGCCGCGTCGGCCTGGCGCCCCGTCGCTAGAAGCCCGTTCCGGCGATGATCGCCCCGTTGAGGGGTGTTCCCGCCATGGAGCCGTCCGCCGGCGCATCGCCGTAGGTGAAGACGGCTCCCGTCGCGGAGGCCACCCAGTAGCCTCCCCCGCCCTTGTCGGTGAAGATGGCCGAGGCCGGGCTCAGACCTCCCACCGCCCCGACCGGGCCGCCACGCGGGACGGCATCGCCGAAACCGTCCACGGTTCCGTCGGCCAGCAGGACGTAGTAGCCGGCCCCGTCCGCACTGCGCACGGCAGCGGTGATGGGCGAGGCCTGCGGTCCGGGTGCCCCGTAATAGGGCGCGTCGCCGAACGTGTACACGTTGCCGGTCCTGGTGACCAGCCAGTAGCCGCGCCCGGAAGCGTCGGGGACGACCGAGACGGCGGCGCCGCTACAGCCCCCGATCCCCGGGCACGAACCCTCGAACTGCGCGTCGCCGAAGGCGAACACCCCTCCGTCGGAGGCGACCATGAAGTAGCCACCACCGTCGGCCGAGGGCACCATACCGACGATCGGAGCGTTCAGCGCGTGCGGGCCGGAGCCCGCCGGTCCCAGACCGAGACCGGGTATGGAACCGAAGAAGCCGGCATCTCCGAAGGCGAAGATGCCACCGTCGGACGCGACGAGCCAGTATCCGCCCTGATCTGCGGTCGGCGTGATCCCGACCACCGGCCGCTGGAGACGGAGACTTCCCGTCGACCCGAAGAAGTGCGCCGAGCCGAAGGTGAAGATGCCACCGTCGGAGCCGACCAGCCAATAGCCGTGCGGGGCTGGTGGCGGTGGGGTTGGCGGCCCACCGAAGACCGAGAAGTTCCCGGCCGCGGCCACATAGACCACCACATAGTCACCGGCGCTCGAACCGCTCAGCGTCGCGCCCCGGCACGAGCCGGGCACCAGCGTGTAGCTCCCTCCGACCATGCCCGGCGTGATGGTGGTCGAGGGCGCGACCTGGCTGCAGGTGATGCTCCCCGCGTCGACGGTGACCCCCACGGGCGGCGTCGTGGTCGTCCCCGTGAACGTCGGCGCGCTGCCGTAGTTCTGGGAACCCACGACCGTGACGGTGATCGGCGCCGGCATCACGCTGACGAGGCCGGGCTGGAAGGAGAGGACGTAGTCGGTGGCGGACCCGCCCGAGCACGACGACGGATAGGTCGACGGCGTGCTGGTGCTGGTGGCCGTGGTCGAGCAGGTGGGCTGGGTGCCGAGCGACGACGACGCGCTGTCGCCGTTGACGAACCCGCTGTAGAGCGGCGCGATCGTGGGCGGTGCGCTGCCGTAGGTCATGGTCGGACTGGAGGCCGTGACCGTGAGCGGTGCCCGGGTGAGCGTGACCGTCCCCGGGTCGTCGGTGATGGAGTAGTTGGGGTCGGCGGCGCCGCTGCACGAGGAGGGATAGGGGGAGCCGGACACCGGGCTCGTCTGCGTGGCCGTGGTCGAGCACGCCGGCTGGGTGCTGAGCGACGACCCCGTGTCGCCGTTGACGAATCCGCTGTAGAGCGGCGTGATGGCGGGCGGCGCGCTGCCGTAGGTCATGGTTCCGTCGGACGCGGTAACGGTCAGGGGCATCCTCGTCACCGTGACCGTGCCGGCCACGTACGAGAACGTGTAGTCCGCCGCGGCGGCTCCCGAGCACGAGGTGGCATACGGTGACCCGGCCACCCCGCTCCCGCTGGTGGCCACGGTGGTGCACGAAGGCAGCGCGGAGAGGGACGACTGCCCGTCCCCGTTGACGAACCCGTTGTAGGAAGCCGTGATGGCGGGCGGTGCGCTGCCGTAGGGCATGGTGCCGCTCGAAGCGGTCACGGTCAGGAGGGCCTTGCCCACGGTGACGCTGCCCGGTTCGTCGGAGAGGGCGTAGTTGGCGGCGGACCCGCCGGAGCACGACGATGGATAGGTCGACGGCGTGCTGGTGCTGGTGGCCGTGGTCGAGCAGGTCGGCTGGGTGCTGAGCACGGCCGGCGTGTCGCCGTTGACGAAGCCGCTGTAGAGCGGCGCGATGGTGGGCGGCGCGCTGCCGTAGGTCATGGTCGGGCTCGACGCCGTGACCGTGAGCGGTGCCCGGGTGACCGTGACGAAGCCCGCGCTGTACCCGATCACGTAATTCGGGTCGACGGCGCCGCTGCACGAGGAGGGATAAGGGGAGCCGGACACCGGGCTCGTCTGCGTGGCCGTGGTCGAGCACGTCGGCTGGGTGCTGAGCGACGACCCCGTGTCGCCGTTGACGAAGCCGCTGTAGAGCGGCGTGATGGTGGGCGGCGCGCTGCCGTAGGTCATGGCCGGGCTGGAGCCGGTGACGGTGAGCGATGCCGGCGCCACGGGGAAGTTGCCGGTCGTGCTGACATAGAACGGGGCGTAGTCCGCGGCGTCGGTCCCGCTGAGTGTCACCCCGGAGCACGAGCCCGAGAACAAGGTGTAGCTCCCGGCGGCCAGGCCGGGCGTGATGAACTTGAAGGGCTCGACCTCGGTGCAGGTCACGGCGCTCGTGTCCACGGTGACGCCGCTCGGAGGGCTGGAGGCACTCGCGGTGAACGACGGCGAACCGCCGTAGGTCTGCGTCCCGCTCACGGACACCTGGACCGGGGCCGGGCTGACCGTGAAGTCCCCGGTGGCGCTGGTCAGGACCAGGTTGTAGCCGCCGGCGTTGGCACCGCTCAGGCTGATGCCGCTGCAGGACGAGGTCACCAGCGTGTTGCTCCCCACCGGCAGAGAGGGCGAGATGGTCGTCGACGTCCCGACCTCGGTACAGGTGAACCCTGCGCTCACCATCACCACGCCGTAGGGCATGGTGGTCGACCCGCCGAAGTCGGGAGTGGCGGTGAAGGTGGGCGAACCGCCGTAGGGCTGTGTCCCCGACACGGCGACGTCGAGCGGGACCGCGCTCAGGCCGGTGGCGAGCGCGGAGGTCACCGGCGTGCCGAGCCCGGTCGCCATGTCGTAGCCGCTCGTCGCAGCGAACTGCTGGCCGTCGGTGCCGTTCAGATCGTTGTTGCCGGTGGTCACGTCGTTCAGGTACGTACCGGGAGACTTCTGGGCCAGCTCGTAGAGGATCGGGTTCAGGTCCCCGAAGCCGACGGTGTTGCCGTCGGCAGACGAGGCCACGGCGAGCACGGCGGCCCAGAGGGGCGCGGCCCCGCTCGTCCCGCCGATCGCAGTCCAGCCATACCCGTTGACGCTGTCGTAGATCACGTACCCGGTGCTGGGGTCGGCGTCGGCCGACACGTCGGGGACCTCCCGGCAATCCCCGTTCACGTTGCCACAGGGCGTACCGCTGCTCCCCGCCACCGTACCGAGCGATTGCTGGAAGGCCGGCATGGCGAAGGTCCGCGAGATTCCGCCTCCACCGGCGCCTTCGGCGTAGTGCAGCTGGTCGTTCCACGTGCTTTCGGTCGGGGCGGGCCCCAGGGCACTGATGGAGGTACCGCCGACGGAGGTGACCATCGGCTGGCTGGCCGGATCCGACACGCCGAGGTTGAGGTTCTGGACGACGTCGTCACCGGCGGTCTGGTCGGTCACCCAGACGAGGTTGCGGCTGCTGTCGCTGACCAGCGCGCCCATGGTGTCGCTCCCGGTCTGGAGGTTGACGGTGGCGGTGATGGCCCCGGTCGTCGGATCGATGGTGGCCAGGACGTCGCCGGGGAAACTCAGCCCGTCGAGGACGGCGAGCACCGCACGCCCGTCCGGGGACAGCGCCACCGACCGGACGACGCCCGTGCCGGCCAGCCCGGTCACGGAGGGTTGGCCGGTGGAGACCGTCGTCGTCACGGTGTGGGTGCTCAGGCTGACCACGGAGACACCACCACCGCTGCCGGCGTTCGCCACGTAGAGGTTGCCGACGGCATCGTCGACGGCGAGACCGACGGGGTCGTTGCCGACCGCCACCGTGGAGGGCGTGGTGGCGCAGCCGGTGGTCACGCCGGCATTGCACGTGGCGGTGTCGAAGTACGCGATCCTGTTGTTGGCGCCATCGGCGACGTACGCCACCCCGCTGCCGGTGTCGACGGTGAGGGCGCTGGGCACGGACCCCGTCGGGAGGGCCACCGTGGCCACGTAGGCGTCGGTGCCGGCGTTGTAGACGGCGACGGTCCCGTTGGCGTTGCCCACGTAGAGAGTGGACCCGTCGGCGGCCAGCGCGGTCGGTCCGGACAGATGGCCGCCTGATGCGACCTGGGTCGGCGATGCGCAACCGCTCGTGTTGGCCTGGTTGCAGGTCGACGTCGACACAGCCGTGAGCGAGCTCGACGAGGCGTTGGCGACGAAGACCTTGCCTGCGCCCGATGCGAGCGCGACGGCGTCGGGCGCCGTCCCGGTGGTCACGGAGCCGGCCGTCGAGAAGCCCGAAGGGTTCGTGGTCGTGCCCTCGCCGTCCACGCTCAACGTGTTGCCGGAGCGGTTGGCCACGTACAGGGTTCCGGTGGCGGTGTCGACCGCCTGCGCCACGGGCGACCCTCCGGTCGGCGCCGAGATGACACCGTTGACGTTGCAGCCCTCCGACCCCTGGTCGCCGGAGGCCACGAAGACCGACTGGCCGTCGACGGCCGCCGTCTGCAGCAGGGTGTTCTCGGCGTTCTGCATGGCGGATCCGACATAGGCCTCACAGCCGTTGGTCCAGCTGACGCTCACGATCTTGGCGGAGTCGTCGTTCACGACACTGCTGAGGACGTCGTAGAGGTCGGCGGAGGGCCCGCCCTCGTAGACCTCGATGTCGGCCTTGGGCGCCATGGACAGAACGGTCTCGATGTCGAGCTCCGCCTCGACCGTCCCCCTGCCCGTCGCGCCGCCACCGCTCACCACCCTCTGGGTCACCTGTCCGCTGGACAGGCTGATGCCGTAGCAGGCGGCGAAGGCGGCGATGTCGTTGGTGGAGTACCCGGCGCCGGACAGCTCGACCAGAGCCACCGTGGTGCCGGCACCGTAATCGCCCGACGAGTAGGGCGAGCCGAACGAGTAGGCCTGCGCGAGTTGGGGCGCATCGAGAGCCCCGTACGTCGACTGGACGGTGCTGATGGAGGTGGCACAGTTGCCGGCCGCCGGGGCCGGCTGTCCTGACGCCAGCGCCGGGGTGCCGGCGGAACCGGCGGGGGCGACGGCGGCGGCGGAGCCGGCGGGGGCGGGGGCGGGGGGGATGACGGGCGAGGAGGGGCCCACGCCGTGGCCGGGTGCTGCGGCCGGAAGCGGAAGACTGGCCGTGGGACGCGGTGGGCTGAGCGTGTCGAGTCCGATGATCCCCTCGACCTGAGGAGCGACGCTCGCCGGCAGCTTGGGGACCGCGCTGTTGCGGTAGCCGGTCTTCCCCGACGACAGCTTGTAGCGGTCGATGGGCGTGGAGAAGGCCGACTGGACCTGGGCGACGCGGCCCGAGACCGGCAAGGACAGGCCGGTCGCCGACGGCGCGCCGACCGAGAGGCCTGCGCTGCGCAGGGCGGCGGTGACCTGCTCGATGGTGGCGGGTGTCGGCCCGTACCGCGCGGCGAACCGGCGCGGGGTGAGGAAGTGGTGGTACCGGGGGGAAGCGGGATCGGAGACGGCAGCAGCCTCTGCGGCCAGTCCGGTCGGATCGCGCGGCTGAAGCGTGACCGTCAGCGGAAGCACCGTCGACGAAGGCGCCGGGCCGAGCGACGTGGCACCCGGGGGCACCTGGCCCTGGCGTCCGTGCAGCGGCTGGAGCCCGGGCCCGGCGCCAGAAGCCGGAGCGGCTCCCCCGGCCAGGGCCACGACCAGCGCCACCAGGAGGGCCGCGGGTACGGCCAGCAGCGACCAGGCCGTGAGACGGCGCGCTGCACCGGCACGCCGATGGAAGTCGCGCATCCGCTTGCCCACCGCCCCGTGTCTTCGGCAGAAATCGACCTGCTCACAAGGGGCTTTTGCTCAACGTTGTCCATCGACCGTTCGGCGGAGCCGCCGCACCGGGGACGGGCCCGGCGCCGCCCGGTCCGGATCGGTGGCGGCCACCGAGCTCCTGAGCAGGAATTACGCCACGCCCGGCCGCCGACCGACGTCCGCTCGATCCCTTGCAACAGAGGTGCGATGATCGGCCTCCCATGAACACCGGATCACCGAACATCGTGCTCGTCATGTCGGACCAGCACCGCGCCGACATGATGGGATGCGCCGGGGATCCGTCTGTGCTGACACCCTCGCTGGACGCGCTGGCCTCGGAGGGGGTGCGGTTCTCGAGGGTCTCGTGCCAGGGACCGCTCTGCATGCCGGCGCGCGCCTCGTTCATGACCGAGCGCTACGTCCGCGATCACGGCGTCTTCACCAACTGGGAGGAGATCGCGCCGGAAAGCCCCACCTACGCCCGATCGCTCCGTGAAGCGGGCTACCACACGGCGCTCCTGGGCAAGGCACACCTGTACCTCGACGAGAACCTGCCGGTGGCGCACGTGGACGACATGGCGGGCCGGCTCGTGGCCCTCGGGTTCGCCGAGGTCTTCGAGACGGGCGACAAGTTCATGCCGAAGGTCTCGACGCGCTACAGCGATCACCTCGAACAGGAGGGGTTGCTCGAGGCCTACAGGAGACACATCGCCGACCGGAGCTACCAGGGCGAGAACGAGGACGGGCAGAACGCCACGAAGTGCGTACCCATGTGGGATTCCACACCGGTGCCCTTGCCGCTGCACGCCTACGTCGACACCTGGCACGGCCAGCAGGCCGTGCGGTGGATCGAGTCGTACGGCCGCCCCGAACCGTTCTTCCTCTTCGTCGGTTTTCCCGGGCCCCACGACCCGTGGGATGCTCCGGAAGAGGCGCGTCGACGCTACCGCGACGTCGACATCTCGATGCCGACGTCGACGACCCGGCCCGTGGTCGAAGGCACCGGTCGCTACGGCGCGCTTCTCGACGCCTTCCTGTCGCTCTCGGACTCCGAGACGATGACCGAGGACGCCATCCGTGGGATGCGGCGTGCTTACGCCGCCGACATCTCTGTCATCGACCACGCAGTCGGGCTGATCGTCGATGCCCTGGCGCGGAAAGGCGTCGCGGACGAGACATGGGTGATCTACACGAGCGATCACGGCGAGATGGCGGGAAGCCACGGTCTCATGTCCAAGTGCGTCCTCTACGAACCAGCGGTGCGCGTGCCCCTCGTGATCCGACCGCCAGGAGGATGCACGGCGGCCGTGGTCGACTCGCTGGTCGAGCACCTCGACGTGCCGGCAACGGTTCGCGAGATCGCCGGAGCGCCCGCGGTGCCCGGCAGCGAGGGGCGATCGCTCCTGGGAACGGTGTGCGGCGGGGCCGACACGGACCGCATCGTGGCGGTCAGCGAGAACTGGGGCTTCGCCGCCTTCGAAACCGACCGGTACAAGCTCGTCGTCGACGAGGACGCCGGCACACCGTGCCAGCTGTTCGACCTGGCGGAAGATCCGCACGAGGATCGCAACCTGGTAGCCGATCCCCAGGCAGCGCCGGCGATCGACGAGATGATGGAGGCCCACGTGAGGCCGTTCTTCCGCACGCCCCCGGCGCGGCCCCATCCGAGCGTCTTCACGGGCGGATGACGTTCGTCAACCCGTCGTGGATGCCCCACTCGGTGAGCGAGGCCGCGCGCGCCGGCGATGCGGCGGCCGACGATCTCCTGTCGGGACGGGCCTGGTCGCACCTCCTCGACGCCCTGCGCAGGTCGGCCGACGTCGTGCTGTCCGACGAGACGGCGCGCAGCCCGGTCGACGTGGCGGCAGGGTTCCGGCACCTGCTGGTCCTCCTGGGCACCGGCATCGACCAGGGCCTGCGCGCCGAGGCCGATCCGGTGCTGGACGTCAAGCCGTCCGGTGTCGATGCCGTCTACAAGTGGGGCATGGACTGCCCCGACTGCATCTATACGGGAGCGCCGCTGCGAGGCGGCGAGAGCTACCGGCTCTGGGGCTCCCGCGGTTCGGCCCGCTACGTCGGGCTGCAGTCCATGGCAGGCATGGCCTCGTCCGCCAATGTGCTGCTCGACGAGCTCGACCTCGGACCGAACGGAGAGGTCGAGCTCGTCCTCTCCGAGCAGGCCCACGACGGGAACTGGCTGCCGATCGCCGGTGACGCCACCGGCCTCGTCGTGCGCCATTTCTTCTACGACTGGGACACCGAGGAAGCGTCGACCCTCTCCATCGAGCGCATCGGTGCCGCTTCGACGACGCCTGACCGCCCGCCCGTCGACCCGCGGGCCGTCGTCGCCCGCCAGCTCGTTGCCCTGGGCGACTTCGTCCTGGCCAACCTGGAATTCTTCCTCCAATTCGCGCGCCCCGAGACGCCGAACACCTTCCTCCCCCCTCTGGACGGAACGGCAATGGGGGCGGCGGCCGAGAACCGACCGGTCATCGGCTCCTGGCAGCTGGAACCCGACGAGGCGCTCATCATCGAGGTGAGACCGCCGCAGGGTCTCTATTGGAGCTTCTCGCTCGGCAACCCCTGGTGGGAGACGATCGACTACGCGCGCCATCAGAGCAGCATCAACGGACATCAGGCCGCGGTGGACGACGACGGTGTGGTCCGGGCAGTCGTGGCCCACGACGATCCGGGCGTCGCCAACTGGCTGGACACCGCGGGGCACGGTGCGGGCCCGGTGATCCTGCGCTGCGTCCGAACCGAGTCCGCGCCGATACCCGCGACCCGCGTCGTCGCGTTCGGCGATGTCGATGCAGTCCTGCCTGCCGGAACGCACCGGGTCACTCCGGAAGAGCGCCGGGCTGTGATCGCCGCACGGCGGCTCGCCGTCAGCAGGAGGTTTGCCCGATGACACTGGACGCCGACGAGATCGAACGTGACGCCCGTGTCCAGACCGGGCTGATCGACTTCGGCGCGACGGACTTCCGCGAGGGTCTCGGGCGCCTGGTGCAATCGTTCAACGAAGAGGCGGAGCTCACGGAGACGGGCGAAGTGATGCAGCGGATCCGGCTGACGAGCCTGCTGGCCTCTCGGCTGCAGATCGAGGACACCTACCGCAGGCATCCCGAGATCGAAAGGCAGGAGATCGACGGTCCCGTCTTCGTGATCGGGCTCCCGCGAACCGGGACGACGGCGCTCAGCCAGCTGGTGGCGGCGGACCCGCAGTTCCGATCCTTGCGGATGTGGGAGTCCTCGTCGCCGTGTCCGCCGCCCGAAGCGGCCACCGAACGCACGGATCCCCGCATCGCCGAGGCCGAAGCGGGGCTCGCCATGATGTACGAGATGTTCCCGCTCATGCGAGGCATGCACCACCAAGAGGCCACCACGGCCACTGAGTGCCAGGATCTCCTCGGCATGAGCTTCCGGACCGTGCACTTCGACGGATTCGGCCGGGTGCCGTCGTACCTCGCATGGGTGACGGACTGCGACATGCGCGCCACCTATCTCTACCACCGTCGCGTCCTCCGGCTCCTGCAGTGGCATTGTCCACCGACGCTCTGGCACCTGAAGACCCCGGTACACATGTTCGCCCTCGACGCTCTGCTCGAGGCCTACCCGAACGCCAGGTTCCTCTGGAGCCACCGGGACCCCGCAAAGGTGCTCGGATCGGTGTGCAGCCTGATCCACTACACGCGCAGTTGGAGCAGCGAACGCGACGATGCCGTCGAGCTCGGAGCCGAGCAGCTCGACCGCTGGTGGCTCGCAGTGTCCCGGGCCATGGACTTCCGTTCGCGGGTCGGTGACGAACGGTTCGCCGACGTCGCCTTCGCCCACCTCCAGGTCGACCCGGTCGGCGCCCTCGGCGAGGCCCTCGAGCACATCGACATCGGCTTCCCCGACGCGTCCAGGAGGGCCGTCACGCGATGGGCGACGGGCCATACGCCGGGCTCGCACGGGCAACACAGGTACGACCTCGCGGACTTCGGCCTCGACGCCGACCGGGTCCGGCGGCGATTCGCGCCGTACCTCGACTCGTACGAAGCCGTGGCGTAGCGGGACCCCACGGGACCCACGACGAAGGAGGACCACATGGACCTGGGGCTGACCGGCGCCGCCACTGCCGTGACCGGCGGCAGCAAGGGAATGGGCCGGGCCGTGGCCGAGGTGCTGGCCGCGGAGGGGGCGCGGGTCGCGGTGATGGCACGCGGGCGCGAAGCCCTGGACGAGACGGTCGACGCCCTGCGAGCAGCCGGAAGTCCCGACGCCGTCGGCCTCGGTGTCGACATGCGGGACCCGGCCTCGATCGCTGCCGCCTTCGCCGAGATCGGCGACCGCTGGGGCTCGCTGAACGTACTGGTGCACACGATCGGGCCGGGGGCAGGCCGCTTCGAGCAACTCGACGACGCCGACTGGGAGGAGGCCTTCGCTCTGGGCACCATGTCAGCCGTGCGCGCCGTACGCGCCGCGCTCCCCCTCCTGCGCGCTGCGTCCTGGGCTCGCGTGGCCATGTTCTCCGCACACTCGATCCAGCGCCAGAGCCCGATCCTCGTCGCCTACACGGCATCGAAGGCGGCCTTGACGAGCGTGGCCAAGAACCTCGCCAAGTCGCTCGCACCGGACGGCATCCTCGTCAATGCGGTCTGTCCCGGTTCCATCGTCACGGCCAGCTTCACGGAGAACCTCAAGGACGTCTTCGCCACCGAGGGCCTCGACGCCGGCGATCCGTACGACGTGATGCGCTGGATCGACCAGACGTTCCACCAGCCGGCCGACCTCGGCCGGGCAGGCCTCCCCGACGAGGTCGCCTCGCTGACGGCCTACCTCGTCTCGCAGCGCAACGGTTACGTCACCGGTGCCTGCGTCAACGTCGACGGAGGATCCGATTTCGTCTGACGCACGGACGACGGCAGCACCCGATCCGCGGGTTCCAGGAGCCCGGGCCGTCAATGCGTCTGCACCTCACGGTGCTACATTGCGCCTGTGCCCGGCAGATTCGACGGCCGCGTTGCGCTCGTCACCGGCGCGGGCGCCGGCATCGGTCGTGCCATCGCCCTGCGACTGGCGGACGGAGGCGCCACCGTCTTCGGCGTCGACGTCGATCACGAAGGCCTCGTCGAGACGAGCAAGGCAGCTTCGGGCATGCTGATCACCTATCGGGCCGACCTGGCAGAGGCGGATGCCTGTCCGGCCGCGGTGAGCGCGTGCATCTCACGACTCGGGCGGCTCGACGTCCTCGGCAACGTCGCGGGCATCTACGCCGCGGCACACACTCCCGAGATGTCGCGTGAGCGCTACCGCCGACTGATGGCGGTCAACCTCGATGCATATTTCTACCTGGCGCAGGCCGCCATCCCCCATCTGCTCGAGCACGGTGGGAACATCGTGAACATCGCCTCGAACGCCGGGATCCAAGGTATCCCCTATTCGGCCGCGTACTGCATGAGCAAGGGAGGCGTGATCCAGCTCACGCGTTCGCTGGCCGTCGAGTACCTCAAGTCACCCCTGCGGGTCAACGCCATCGCACCCGCCGGGACCAACACCGACATCGCCGCCAACGCCGGCTTCCCGGCGGACATGGATGCGGACCTGGCCGGGCGCATGGGCGGCCTGCGCGGACTGGCCGAGCCCGAGGAGGTGGCGGCGTTGTTCGCATTCCTCGCCTCGGACGAAGCTCGCTCGGTCACCGGAGCCGTCTACACCATCGACAACGGGCTCACCGCGAGCTGATGCGCGACGACACGGCCATCCGCGCTGTCCTCTTCGACTTCGGAGGCGTGATCTCGTCCAGCCCGTTCGAGGCGTTTGCGCACTTCGAGGAGGCCCACGGATTGCCGGCCGGCTTCATCCGGAAGGTCAACGCCACCAATCCCGACGACAACGCATGGGCGCGGCTGGAGCGCAGTCAGATCGACCTCGAAGCGTTCGGGGCCCAGTGGGCGGCCGAGTCGCGGGAACTGGGGCACGAGATCGACGGCCGCCGGATCCTCGAGATGCTGGCCGGTGACATCCGCCCGCGTATGGTCGCTGCCGTCGAAGCCTGCGGCCGGTCGTACAAGACGGCGTGCCTGACGAACAATTTCGTCTCGACCGAACGCCGGCTCTCGGAACAGGTGGCCGAGGTCTACGCGCTCTTCGACGCCGTCCTCGAGTCGCGTGTCCTCGGCGTGCGCAAGCCCGATCCGCGCTTCTACGAGCTGGCCTGCGAGGCCCTCGGCGTCTCCCCCGCGCAAGCTGTGTTTCTCGACGACCTCGGGGTCAACCTCAAACCCGCCAGGGCCCTCGGCATGCACACGATCAAGGTTGCCGACCCTGACGCCGCGCTGCGCGAGCTCGGGGGGATCCTCGGACTGAGCTTCGGTTGACGCGGTAACCCAGGACCTCTCGGGACACCCGGGTACATGGCTCCTCTCGCCCCGAGTGCCGATCCGCACGACGCGCTGCCCGTTGCCACCGCGGCCCGGGCCACCGCACACAGTGTGGCGCGGAGTGCACGGTTGATGGCCCGGCGGCAGATGCATCTACCGAAACGGAATTGCGGCCTGCGCTTGCACTTCGGCGACGGCACCACAGGTCAGGTCTTCAGGGAGACAGTCGTCGACCACGCGCAGCCTCGGGACCCGTGCCTCTTGGTCGTCGAGTTCCGGCTGCGGCTCCTCAGGGGTCGCTGGCACAACCTGTTCCTGTGGGAGTGCATCCTGAACACGCCGATGTTCCTCGGTTTTCCCGGCTTCGTGTCCAAGCTCTGGGTGGACCGCGACGAACTGGATCGCTACCGCGGCGTGTACGAATGGACCGATCCGGGGGGTGCGCAGTTCTACGCCCGGTCGCTCTGGCGTGTGCTCGAATTGGTCTGCGTCCCCGGCACGATCCGTTACAGAACAGTGCCCGGTTTCCACCGGGACGACGTCCTGAAGGATCCACGGGTGCTCGGGCGCGTCGACCCCGGCGATGGCGCCGCATGGTGGCGACTCGTCGCGGTCGGTGCCTGAGCCCGAGCCGGACCCGCTTCGACGGACCGTCACTGGTGACCTTCGACCCTGGCCCGGCACCCCTGGACGTGACCACCCTTCCAGAGGACATCTGGAGGGCACATGGCGAACGAAGGCAACAAGAGGATGGCTGGCGGTGGGGCGGGGGGGATCTGGTTCCTCGGCTTCATCGGAGCTCTCGTCTATTACATCCACACCCACTCCGGGACGTTCTGGCTGGTGCTGCTGGCGATCATGAAGTCGGTCGTGTGGCCGGCCTTCGTCGTCTATCACGTCCTGCAGCTCAGATGAGAGCCTCGGGTCTCAGCCGCGACACGGACCGGCCGAGACGCTCACCTGGACGGTCGCGGCACCGGGTGCGTTGCGCACGACGAGCAGCTCGCTGTTGGATCCCGACACGACTCTCCCCCCCGCGACGCTGGCGCAGTAGCCCGCGGGATAGTGGACTCCGGTCGGCACGACGACCACCGTCGGGGAACGGATGGAACGATCCGGGACGTAGCGGAGCCGGAAGGCCCCCGTCGCCTCGTCGAAGGAGATCGAGGTCGGTCGACCGGCGACAGCCTCCGGATAGGTCTGCGACAAGGCCCGCGCCGTCGATCGGAGCCTCCCGTCAGCCATGAGCAACGACTCGGCCGCGCTGCCGGTCGGATCGGCGTAGTACCGCCAGGACCAGAAGGCCCACCCCACGAGATGCGCGTTCGCCTGAGCGGCGAATGTGGCCACCAGCGAAGGTTCGGAGGTGGCGCCGAACTCGCTGACGAACCACGGCGGGCCTCCGGGTTGGGCCGGTGAGGTCATCTCCGGCCGGTCCTCGGCCCTGAGGGTCAGGGAACGGACCTCCTGGGAGACGCAGGCCCCGAGGTCGGTCGGATTGCCGGTCTTGGGGCTGCGGGCACCGCAGTAGATGTGGACGTTGTAGACGAGGCGGGGGAAGTCCATCGGCCCGAGGAAGGTGGGAAAGCCACGGCTGGCGAAGTTGTCGGGCTCGTCGAAGACCAAGTGTCCGGGATCGCCGGCCAGGATCGTCGGAATCACGCCTTCGGAAGGGTCCGAGGCCGGGCATTGCAGGAGGATCCCGTTCTTGGCCCGGCTGGGATGCGCCCGCCCGGTGTAGAAGCACTGGAGCTGGGCATCGAAGTGCTCGTCGCCCAATCGCACCAGGGAGGCGGAGAAGGGCTCGTTGAAGGGGTCGTAGCCGGCCACCCAGGGATCGTGGTGGAAGTATTCGGCCACCTTGCCCCAGGTCAGGTCGTACTGCCCCTGCAGGTTGCCGACCACGTCGTTGTCCCAGAAATGGCGGTAGGCGATGCCGGCTGCGGCTGTCGCGTATTCCAGCGACCAGCGACCAGGCGGATCCACGCTGGGGACCCCATCGGTGCAGACCGCCCAGTTGGGTGCACCTTCGCCGTCGAACATCTCGTTGTAGACGTCCTGGTGCATGTCGAGGATCGTGAAGATGTGGTAGCGGCCGAGTAGATCAACGGTCTGCTTCAGCCTCGCGAGGTAGCGGTCGAGCACAGCCTGATCGAATTGATGCGGGTCACCGGGCGGACCCTTGCGGCAGATGGCGGGGTCGTTCGCCGGCGCCGTGCCAGGTTCGAGCCCACGCCAGGTCATCCCCAGTCTGACCACGTTGAAGCCCAAGCGGGCCATCAGGGAGGCATCGGCCGCGTCGAAATTCCAGGCCTTTCCCGGGTCCGGAAAGACCTCGTAGGGCGGATGCTTGTAGACCACGTTGACGCCGCGGAGGAAGACGACGCGCCCAGCGTCGTCGTACAGAAAGGGGCCACCGGGAGCGCCAAGGGGTCCTTGCACCGGAGGCCGGCCGCCGACGCTCGGCGCCGGCTCGATCGGGGACGCCAGCGAAGGCAACAGTGTCTCGGAGCGGGACGGAGCCTGCTCCGTCCTCATGCCGACGACCGCTGCCACGGCGGCCGCGGCGAGGAGTCCGCCCACCAGGAGCCAAGCCGAAGACGACCGTGCTCGCCTCTTCGGTCGGGTGCGGACACGTGCCGATGCACGCATCCGACCCGCGTCAGGGCATGCCGGCTTCGTCAATTGCCATGCCGTTCAGCGGCAACTCCGTTGGATGGAACAAGAGCTTCTGGTAGACGACGAACTTCAAGATCCACAGACCACCGTAGGTCCCGATGTACGCCAACCCCACCACCCAGAGCCGCGCCGTACCGGCGGCGGGTCCGTTGGCGGCCGCAAGACCCGTCACGAGGCTCGAGAGTCCGAGGCTCACGAGCGCCACGACCCAGTACGCGACAGCCTGGCGCCCCGGACGACGGCGATCGGCCTCGGGCCAGATCCAATACCGGCTCAAGGCGTAGGACGGGATACTCCCGGCCAGACTCGCGACCACGGCGGCCCACGAGGCCGCCATCAGGTGGAAGCCGTAGACCAGGAGCAGCGTCGTCTCGCTGGCGGCGGTGGCGACGACGGAGGTGACGGCGTAGCGCCACCAACGCTTCGCCCGGCTCGTGGTCCACGGGACCGATGCCGGGCGCTTTTCACGACCGAGCGCGACGGCGGGGAGGCGCGCCATGACCGTCATGCGACGAGGGTGTGGGCACGGGGACCGACGGGACTTGCAGTGGCGCGCCATTGCACGCTCGGCACGAAGAGACTGGCGTCGGCGTGGTGGCGGTGGCGCCGGGCGATGGAGAGCAACGACTCCACGAGTGTGTCCTCGAGATAGTGGGGCTGAAGTCCGAGGTCGAGCAGGGCCGAGTGCGCGGCATGGTAGTAGTGCTCCTCGGCCTCCACTCGCGGGTCGTCGATCATGACGACGCTGGCACCGTCGCCGGCAGCACGCTGGATCATCGAAGCAATGCTCCGAATGGAGAATTCTTCGGTGAACTGGTTGAAGACCCGGAACTCCCCGGGGCCGGCCGGGTGCTCGCAGGCAAGACGGATGCATTCGACGGTGTCGCGTATGTCGAGCATGCCGCGGGTCTGCCCCCCCGTTCCGTAGACGGTGAGCGGATGGCCGCAGACGGCCTGGACCACCATGCGGTTGAGCACGGTCCCGAAGACGGCGTCGTAGTCGAAGCGGGTCGAGAGATCCCGATGACGCCGGGTCTCTTCCGTCTCCTGCCCGTAGACGATGCCCTGGTTGAGGTCGGTGGCCGCCAGGCCCCAGGTGCGGCAGGCGAACTCGATGTTGTGGCTGTCGTGGACCTTGGACAGGTGGTAGAAGGATCCCGGGCGCTTCGGGTACAGCATCCTGTCGCGACGACCGTTGTGGTGGACCTCGAGCCATCCTTCCTCGATGTCGATGTTCGGCGTCCCGTACTCGCCCATCGAGCCGAGTTTGATCAGATGGATCGCCGGATTCAGCTCGGCTATGGCGTAGAGCACGTTCAGCGTCCCCACCACGTTGTTCGTCTGGGTGTAGACGGCGTGCGCCTGGTCGATCATGGAGTAGGGCGCCGATCGCTGCTCGGCGAAGTGCACGATCGCGTCGGGACCGAAGCGTTCGATCGCATTGTGTGTGAAGACCGGATCCACGAGATCTCCGGCACAGCTCTCGATCGTGCGACCCGAAACGGCACGCCACGCATCGATACGCCGGTCCAGGGGGGCGATGGGTACGAGCGACGTGGCGCCGAGCTCGTCGTCGTAGCCTCGCCGCGCGAAGTTGTCCACCACCATGACGTGGTGGCCCACTGCCGAAAGATGCAGTGCCGTCGGCCACCCGAGGTAGCCATCCCCTCCGAGTACAAGAACGCGCACGTCACGGCCTCCTCACCCGCGAGGCACATGCGACCTCGGTTGCCTTCAGCGTGAGACCGGCCCCTACGGTCTGACAGGGTCTTAAGTCACCAACCCGTCACGACTTGCCCACGATGGGACGAAGGACCCTGGTCCGTCACCGTGGCCGGCTCGAACATGGGTCAAGAAGCGTCGCGGCGTTCCGGCGTGCCGGCGCCACGGCAAGGAGATGATGGCTGCCGAGGGATGAGGACACGCATGGCCGCGGTTGTCAGCTCCGGGGTCGAGCGTGATCCGGCCGTCCCCGGCCGAGGCGACACGCCCCCGGCCGTGGAGGTGCGCGGTGTGACCAAGTCGTTCGGCGAGCTCATCGCGGTCAACGACATCAGCTTCGAAGTGGCACAGGGTGAGATCTTCGCCTTCTTGGGCCCCAACGGTGCGGGAAAGTCCACCACCATCAGCATTCTGTGCACGCTGGCCAGGCCGACCTCCGGCTCGGCGACGGTCGGGGGCTACGACGTCGTCACCGAAGCGCGGCACGTGCGCCGCCACATCGGACTCGTCTTCCAGGAACAGACCCTCGACGATCAACTCACGGCGGAGGAGAACCTCCGGTTCCACGCCGTCCTCTACGGCGTACCCTCCAGCCAGGTCGATGGCCGCATCAGCCGCGTCATGGAACTGGTGGCCCTGTCGGATCGACGGAGAGATCTCGTTTCGACGTACTCAGGAGGCATGGCCCGCCGGCTCGAGATCGCCCGTGGCATGCTGCACACGCCCCGCGTCCTCTTCCTCGACGAGCCCACGGTCGGACTCGATCCGCAAACCAGGGCACTCATCTGGGAGGACATCCACCGCCTCCGCCACGAGGAAGGGGTGACCATCTTCCTGACGACCCATTACATGGACGAAGCAGAGAACGCGGCGCGCATCGCCATCATCGACCACGGCGAGATCATCGCTCTCGATACGCCGGACGCCCTCAAAGGTTCGGTGGGCAGCGACACCATCACGCTCGAGACCGCGGACGACGACGGTGCACTCACCGCCCTCCGCGTTGCAGGATACCGAGTGAGGCGTGCGGAGAACGGCCTGACGGTCTACGTCGAGGACGAGGAAGCGGCCGTGGGTCCGCTCGTGGCCACAGCAGGAGTACCTGTGCACACCGTGCGGGTCCACCGTCCCACTCTCGACGACGTGTTCCTTCACTACACCGGCCGCGAGATACGTGATCAGCACGGGGAGGGAGGCGTACCGATGTTCGCCCGCGCGCATGGAGCCCACAGGAGGTGAGGACGTCATGACGGTCGCCGCATCGCCGGCTCGGGCGGGGATGGTGACGACCCCGGTCAGACAGAGCTCCGGCGCCGTCGCCGAGCTGCGGGTCGTCGGCATGGTCTGGGAGCGTGAGCTCATTCGCTACGTACGTACTCGAACTCGGATCTTGAGCGGTCTCATCCAGCCGGTGCTGTTCCTCTTCGTGCTCGGTTACGGCATGAGCGGGCTGGTCGGAACCGTCGGTGGCTTCAACTTCCACGAATTCGTGTATCCCGGGGTCGTGGCCATGAGCGTGGTCATGACGGCGATGTTCTCCGCACTTTCCATCGTGTGGGACCGCGAGTTCGGGTTCCTGCGCGAGATGCTGATTGCTCCGGTCCAGCGTTCCACCCTCGTGCTGGGCAAGATGTTCGGCGGAGCCACGGTAGCCGCCATGCAGGGGACCATCATGCTGGTTCTCGCCCCCCTGGTCGGAATAGAGCTCACCGCGCTGTTGGTAGTGCAGATGATCTGCCTCGAGCTCCTCATGGCCGTGGCCATGACCACGTTCGGCGTGTTCGTGGCAAGCCGGATCTCCAAGATGGAGTCCTTCCAGGTCGTCATGCAGATGCTCCTGTTGCCCATGCTCTTCCTGTCCGGCGCGCTGTTCCCCCTCAACGGCCTTCCACCGTGGCTCGCCTTCATCACACGGTTGAACCCACTGACCTATGCCATCGCGCCGTTCCGCCAGGTGATCTTCGAGGCCCAGCACATGTCGGCGGTGGCCAAGAGGCACTTCTCGACGACCGTCACGTGGTTCGGCTGGCCGCTGCCGACCTGGTTGGAGTTGCTCATCGTCCTCTGCTTCGCAGCCATCTTCTTCGTCCTGGCAGTGCGCGGGCTGTCGAAGACCGAATAGGCCAGGGAGGAGCGGATATCCTGACGCCGGTGCCACTCCTCCGCCCGGGGTTCGAATCGACGTCCGGGTCGATGTCCAGGACAAAGTCCAGGTCAGAGCCGATGCGGCCACGGCATTGAAGCGACCGGACCCGATGCGCGGGCGGCCCAACCGACTGACGATCGCCCTGGCCGCGACCACCGTCGCCGCAGTGCTCGCCAGCTCCTGCGCGACGAGTGCGCCCACCGGTGGCGGCGCGGCGGCCTCGAGGACGTCCGCACCGTCGAGCCGCCCCGCCCATGACGCGGCCCGCGCCGCCACGACGACGTCTCGACCCACCACCACCACGACGACCGCCGCCCCCACGACCACCACCTTCGCCCCGGAGCAGCCGGGCTGGAGCACCCTCAGCACGGGTCCACGGGGCATCGCGATCGACGAGCGGACCTACCCACAGACCGATGGGACCCAGATCACGGTCGTGCGATTCCTGCACGACCACGTGGACTACAGCCTGCACGTCGGGAGCCAGGACCCGCCCACGGGCCAGGCAGTGATCGGCCCGGACTCGGGCCCGGCGATCGGAGCGGCCGAGCAGCCCCTTCTCCTGGGGTGCTTCAACGGAGGCTTCAAGGCCAACACCGGGGCAGGAGGATTCGAGGTCGACGGCCAAGTCCTGATGCCCCTGACGAGCGGGCTGGCGAGCCTGGTCATCGACACCGCCGGCGGCGGCTCCGTCGGAGCCTGGGGCCAGGACGTGCCCCCACCAGGCGTCAACGTGGCCAGTGTCCGCCAGAACCTCTCCCCCCTCGTCGAGGGCGGCCAACCGAGCCCGCAGATCGACAACGTCTCCGCGTGGGGTGCGACGCTCGGCGGAGGAGCGTACGTGGCCCGGAGCGCCTTGGGCGAGGACGCTGCGGGCGACCTGCTCTACGCAGCGAGCATGTCGGCCGTTCCGGTCGACCTGGCCACGGCGTTGATCGACGCGGGAGCCGTCAGGGCGATGGAGTTGGACATCAATCCCGAATGGGTGCAGATGGACACCGCAGCGACTCCGGGCGGCCCGCTGGTGGCACAGATCCCTGGGCAGAACCGCCCTGCCGACCAGTGCGAGGCGGGCTGGACCCGCGATTTCGTCGCCGTGCTGTCTATCGGCTGAGCACCGTTGAGCGCCGCATGGGACGCGAATACCAGGCCGACCAAGCCCTCGATCTGCCCAGGTTCAGTGGACGCTAGTTCGTTACCGTCACGGTGGTGCCTGCGCTGTAGCCGACATTGCCGGCCGCGTCGATGGCTTCGCTCTGCAGCGTGTACGTCCCGTCGGGAACCGTGGTGGTGTTCCAAAGGGTCAACCATCCGATGTCGCTCGCGCCAGCGACGGCGATGACGCTCTTGTCGAGCCCTTGCCCCGTCAGCACGAACTCGACCTTCGACAACGAGTCGAGGTTGTCGCTGGCGAGAGCATCGAGATATTGGCTGCCGGACAGGGAAGCCCCGGCCGAGGGAAGCGCCACGCTCGTCGTCGGCGGGGAGTGATCGACCGCGAACCAGACAGGTGGGCTGGCACTGCTGTTCCCATTCGCATCAAAGGCGACGCTCTGAAGAATGTAATCCCCGTCAGGAACGCTGCTTGGGTCCCAAGAGGCAAGCCAGCCCCACACCGTCGAAGTCCCCGAGGCAATCAGCGCATCGTTGAGGCTTCCTCCGCTCAGCTGGAACTCCACCCGCGACGCGTTGGCGGATGCGCCGGCAGCGAGGATCGTGCTGTCGGAGGAGTAGGACGCACCATCCTGCGGAATGTGCACCCTCGTCGTCAGGGTGCTGGGTCGGTATGCCCAGAGCCCTTGGCCGGCGGTGGCGACGAAGAGGTAACCGTCGGCGAAGACAGGTTGGGCAAAGACCCCGGCATCGGCCGTGCTTATGGTGGCAAGGATCTGACCTGTCGCCGCGTTCAGGAGATAGGCACCGTTCTGCGCTCCGTTGCTTCCGATGGTTCCGACGGCAAGGACACCGGCCCCGTCCAACGTCGGCGTGCCCCAAACGGCTGCCGGGAAACCCGTCCGCCAGACTGGAGTGCCGGTGGCGGGATCGACCGCTTCAACCGATCCGTTGTATTGCGTGCCATTGATGCTCGTGGCAGCGCCGGAGAGGTACAGGCGATTGTTCCCTTGATCCCACACGGCGGCCGCAAGGCATTCACCGTTGGGTCCCCCTTGGGCGACCATGTCTTCCCAGATCGGCCCGGCAGCCAAGTCCGAAGGGTTGAGGGCGTAGTAGTAGCCGTTCTTGTTGCAGGCCCCGACCATCGGCGTCGAGACCCCTGCGCGATCAGCCGTCCACGCCGTTGCCGATCCGCCGAAGTCTGTATCGGTACCCTGTTGTGCCTCCGGAACTGCAAAGGAGTCCTCGGGCTGGAGGGTCTGAGGGTTGAGCTCGACGACCGATTCCGAGTATCCCGGTGCTCCACCAGTGTTGTTCGAATTACCTGTCGTGACGTAAACCGATCCATCGCTGGCGACCATGGCACTGCTCCAGATGCTGCCGCCCAGATCGTTTGCAGGAGTCGTGTTGAAGCTGGCCAGCAGGTTTCCGGTCGCCTGGTCATAAGCCCGTTCGCCTCCCTGGACCAGGGGATCATCACAGGCAGAAGCGACTCCTACATAGATCTTGCCGTTGGCAACCGTTGGCGAGGACCAGTTGAAGTAGTCATTGACCGTGTTCGACGGTATCGCGATGACGCTTCGCCAACGCAAGCTCCCGGTACTGGCATCCCATGCATAGAGGTAGCCGTCAGGTGCGGCGACATACACAGTTGCAGCACCTGTCGTCGGATCGTTCGCGATCGTGGCGGTGGAGACGAAGCCCTGCGCGCCCGCCTGGGGTTCGGGGCACGTCGTTGCCGCCAACTGGGTGGTGAAATGACTCCAGACGACCGCCCCCGTGGCTTCGTTGACGTCGTAGAACGTTCCGTTCGCCGACCCGAAGTAGACCCCGCCGTCGTAGACAGTGGGGCTCGAGAAGATCTCGCCGCCAAGATTTCCGGGAGGCGTGACATTCCATGCGGGACTCAGGGAAGCGGCGGTGCTCGTGTTGATCGCGGATTCTCCCGCGCTGTCCGAACTGTGAGCGGGACTGAACAGATAAGCGGGCCAGTTGCAGCCCGTCGTCAAGAGAGGAAGCCCAACCAGCAGCACAGACGCCAGAATCAGGGTCCGCGGGCTCCTGCGATCAGTCGCCGGTACCCGCCTCGCCCCGGGGCGACTCAAGAATGCTCTCACGACGCCAAGGCCCTCCTCGCTTGACGCATCGCCGCCGCCATCTGTCCACCGCCGCCACTGATCGTGACAGGGACAATCCGCTACTCAGCCAGCAAGGCTTACTTCATTACGCTCCGGGTGTCAACAAAGACGGGCCGAAGATGGGACTTCCCCTGCCCGGTGCGGGGCCGCGAAACCGTCAGCTCCGGAGACGCGAACCGTTCGCCAGCGTGTCGGCGAACCACGCCGCCGAAGAGGTGGGGGCCGTCGATATCTGCCCGGCCCAGGTCATGAGGCGCGCCACCGTTCGGTGGAGGTTCGCCGGTGCGCCCTCGAGCAGTTCGTTCCAGAAGATGGACCACCCGCCGGCGAATGCATCCAACTGGCCGACCACAGCAAGGAGTCGGCTGAGCGAGGCGACGGCTCGGGGACGACCGGCCATCACCACCTGCAACGTGGCGGCGACGCGGTGGAAGGGGAGGTGCGCCGCGGCGAGGCTCGTCCGGTAGCGGCCGGCCGCATCGGCCGGCGCGCCGACGATGGCCTCGGCAGCCAGTCGCCCGCTTCCGAGCGCCTGCGCGATGCCCTCTCCCTGCAGGGGATTGACGAGGCCGGCCGCGTCGCCGATCAGCAGCACCCGCCCGGCCGCAGGCTTCGTCCCGATCAGGCCCATCTTCAGCCACCCTCCCAGTGGCCTGCCCACACTCCGATCGGGTGCCTCCGCCAGGAAGCCGTGCCGTGAAAGGTGCTCGAGGAAGTGAGGGAAGGCGCGGGCAGCCCTGGTCCCAGCCGTGCGATCCGAGAGCGTGGCCAGGCCGAAGCCGACGTTCGCCCCGCCCCCGGGACCGGGGAAGACCCACCCGTACCCGGGGACGGCGCGCCACGGCGCCGGCTCCCAGAAGACGATGAGCGGAAGCTCCACGCTCGTGGACACGTACGACCGGACGGCGAATCCCCACAAGGCCTTCTTCTCGTCGACGAGGCCAGCGCTACGGGCGACATGGCTCGTCGCACCGTCAGCCCCGATCACGAAATCGGCGTGGATCCGCTGCCCGCCGGCGAGCCGATACCCGTCGATCCGCCCTCCGTCCCACAGAGGTTCTTCGGCCCGACCACGGACAGGCATGGCCCCTGCCATCACCGCCGCATCGCGTAGGAACGCGTCGAACTCCACCCGGGTGATCGCGGTTCCATGGCCCGGATACGTCAGGCCCTCCACCGAGGGCAGCCGGACGCGCCGACCGGTCGGCCCCATCACCAGAACGTCGCCGACATCGCGACCGGCAGGGCGGTCCAATCCCAGTTCGCTCAGAACGCGAAGGCCCCGCGGACCGACGATGTCACCGCACGCCTTGTCGCGGGGAAAGGAAGCCTTGTCCACCAACGCGACCCGAGCCCCGGCACGGGCCAGCACGAGCGCAGCCGCGCTCCCAGCCGGCCCGCTCCCCACAACTGCCACGTCGAGGCGAGATCGGCTCACGGTGCTCCCTCTCGTTGCGGGATCTACAGTGAGATCCTCCCACCCGAGGAGGTATCCATGCTGCGGTATGTGGGCGGTGATCGGAACCGCTTTGCCCAGGGCCTGTTCACACCGCTGCCGCAGCGCTACGACCGGCTGGCCGAAATTCTCTCCATGGGTCAGAACGGCCGTTGGCGCACGGCATTGATCGACAGGGTGGCGCCCATGGCCGGGGTCCGGGTTCTCGATGTCGCCTCGGGGACGGCCGGGGTCGCCATCGAACTGGCCGAGCGCACCTCATGCGACATCGTCGGCGTCGATCTGACCGAGGCGATGTTGACACAAGGTCGGGTGAACGTCGCCCGGCACGGCTTGAGCCGGAGGATCGCGCTCGTCGTCGGACAAGCCGAGCAGCTGCCGTACGCCGACGGCGCCTTCGACGCGCTGATGTTCACCTACCTCCTGCGATACGTCGACGACCCCGCCACCACCCTGCGTGAACTCGCGCGCGTGGTCAAGCCGGGTGGCGTCATGGCCAGCCTGGACTTCTTCCTCCCCCCCAACCCGTTCTGGCGTTTCATGTGGTGGCTCTACACCCGAATGGTCCTCCCACTCGGAGGCCTGGTCACCGGCGGAAAGGACTGGTTCGACGTCGGGCGCTTCCTCGGCCCCAACATCTCCCAGCACTACAGGAAGTATCCATTGCCCTTCCTGGAGGACGCGTGGCGCCGAGCCGGGTTCGACGACGTCGGCTTTCGCATCATGAGCCTCGGCGGCGGACTGGTGATGTGGGGCACCCGCCGGCGTGCTTGACGATCCGGCACCGCCGCCCGCACCCCATCCCGAGGGACCTCGGGATACCGAGACGCCGCTGGCACCGGCCGACACGGAACGCGTGGGACGGCCGTCCTTCTACGCGGCACGACCGGGGGGCTGGCGCGACTGGTGGACGTTGCTCCATCCTCCCTACACGGCGTGGCATCTCGCCTACGTCGTGTTCGGCGCATGCCTGGCCACACGGGTCAGCGTGCCGTACCTCCTGGCGACGCTCCTGGCCTTCTTCCTGGCGGTCGGCATCGGCGCCCATGCTCTCGACGAGCTGCACGGCCGTCCGCTCGGCACCCGGATCTCGAAGCCGGTGCTGGTCGTGCTGAGCGTGCTGAGCCTGACAGGAGCCGTCGTTCTGGGCGCGGTCGGAGTGTGGCGGGTGGGGTGGGCTCTGCTTCCGTTCATGGTGATCGGACCGGTTCTCGCCGTCGGCTACAACCTGGAGCTCTTGGGAGGACGCCTGCATACCGACGTCACCTTCGCCTTGGCCTGGGGTTCCTTCCCCGTGCTCGTGGCGTACGTTGCCCAGACCGGCGACGTGGCTCCGGCCCCTGTGCTCGCCGCAGCTGCCGCGTTCTTCGTCTCGGCGGCGCAACGCCACTTGAGCACCCCCGCCCGCTTCCTCCGGAGGCGCACGGCCGCGATCGAGGCGAGGGCGTCCCTGTCGGACGGGACGATCCTTTCCATCGACAAGCAGAGCTTGCTCCTGCCCCTGGAGAAGGCGCTGCACGCGCTGTCGTGGGGCATGGTGTTCCTGGCGGCGTCGTGGGCGGTCGCGCGGCTGACCTGATCACTCCATCGACTCGAGACGTCGCCGGAACCCCGCGACCGTGACGGCCACCACAGCGTCGTGGCCCCACTGCATGAGCGGGTGGGCGAACCGGCTCGCCACTCGCATGGGACGCTGCATCATCTCGACCGTCCAGCTCACCTCGACCTCGGAACCCGTTCCCGCTTCTGCGATCTCGAGTTGTGCCTCCCCCTCCAAATCGCCATGGACCAGAGCACCGATGCGGCGGCAGGGCTCGCATTCGCTCAATTCCACCCGGATGCGCATGCGGTACGGCAACGGTGGAGCGACCACGCCGTGAAGCACGGCGCCCCGGGCAACGGACCCGCCATCGATCCTGAAGTCCTCGAGCCACGACCACCAGCTCTCGAACTGGTCCACCTCCTCGAGGGCACGCCAGAGATCCGCAGGAGGCCTCCCGAACTCGTAGTGGCCATGGTGCGTGATGAGCGGCCGACGCGGCACCGGCCCCACGCTAGGGGCTGCGGCCCGCTATTGCTGGGCCATCAAACGCGTGTACTCCGCGGTCGGATTCACGGTGAGTGTGCCGCTGATGTCGAGAACGACCTTTTCGAGAGCTCCGGTGAAGGTGAACGGAGCCTGGTACGCGGCCGGGTCGACGGTGTCGAAGAAGGCAGAGCCACAGCTTGCTCCGGTCGTCGAGAACACGACCGGGACGCTGTAGGGAACCTCGCCGAAGCCGACCACTCGCTCGTCGTGGAACAGACGGACTTCGGCCGGACACCCGCGACCGCCCGCGAAGCTCGCTGGTGCCGTCGGCGCGAATTCCATCCGGAGCGCAACCGCTCCGCGGGGCACCGGCTCGTCCGCTCTCACCGTGAAACGGGCGAGGCTGAGATAGTTGTGGACGAAGCACAGACGGTCACCGGAGATATAGAGGGCGTAGCCGCCGTGGCGGTTTCCCTGAGTCAAGATGACTCCCTCGGCACCTCCCTGGGGAATGTCGGCGAACGCCGTGATGGAGTGAGCACGGTTGTTGACACGGGGTGCGGCGGCGAAGGAAACCGGCGAGCCGCCGGGGTAGAACTCGAAGACCTGGCGAGGGGATCCCACGCTGGGGCGAGGAGCGATGAGGCGACCGAGCTCCGTGGCGGCCAGGGGAAGAACTCCGTGGCGCCGAGCCTCGGTCCACCAGAGAGCTTTCAGCTCCTCGAGCTTGTCGCGGTGGCTCGCCGCGATGTTGTTGCATTCGGCAGGATCGGTGGTGAGGTCGTAGAGCTCCCAGTCGTTGGCATCGAGCTCGTCGAGGATCGCTTCGCTGAGGGGGGTGCCGAAGGGATGGCCCCTCTCCAGGCCCTCGGACATGCTGGGACCGGGATACGGGCACACCGCCTTCCAGCCCTCGTGATAGATCGAGCGGTGCGAGAACATCTCGAAGTACTGCGTTCGGTGGCGATCCGGTGCGTTGCCGTCGCCGATCGCCGCGGCAAAGCTGACGCCCTGGATCGGTGACTGGGGAACACCCCTGAGGGTGGCAGGCGGCTCGATACCCAGGATCTCGAGGAGAGTGGGCATGAGGTCGATGGCATGGAGGTACTGGGCCCGGACGCGACCGGGATCGGGGATACCCCGGGACCAGGTCACGATGCACGGATCGGTCACGCCCCCGCGATAGGTCTCACGCTTCCAGCGGCGGAACGGCGTGTCCCCGGCCCACGTCCATCCCCACGAGTAGTGACCGAAGACGTCCTCGCTGCCCCAGGCGTCCAGGGCCTCGAGATTGTCCTCCAGCTTTCCGGGCACGAGGTTGAAGAAGAGCCCTTCGTTCCGCACGCCGTGTTCGCCACCCTCTGCACTGGCTCCGTTGTCCGAAACACAGACCACGATCGTGTTGTCGAGTTCGCCCAAGCTCTCGATGAAATCGAGCACGCGCCCGATGTGGTGATCGGTCTGGGTCAAGAAGCCGGCGTAGACCTCCATCTGGTGGGCGTAGAGCGCGCGGGCGTCTTCGCCGAGCGACTCCCACGCGGGCACGTCGGGATCTCGCTCCGAGAGCTCGGTACCCGCGGGCATCAGTCCGAGCTCCATCTGGCGCTCGAAGACCCGGTGGCGGTACTCGTCCCAGCCCATGTCGAAACGACCTCGGTAGGGCTCGACCCACTCGGGCTCCACCTGGTGAGGGGCATGGCCGGCGCCGGTGGCGAACCAGAGGAAGAACGGCTTGTCGGGTGCGACGGCGTGCGCATCCTTGACGAAGTCGATGGCATGGTCGGCAAGATCGGCATTGAGGTGATAACCCTCGGCCGGTGTCGCGGGGGGACGCACGGAGTGATTGTCGAAGACGAGCTCGGGATGGAACTGATCGGTGTCTCCACCGAGGAATCCGTAGTAGCGCTCGAACCCGCGTCCGAGCGGCCAGCGGGTGAAGGGGCCGGCCGACGTGGTCTCTTCGGGTGGGGTCAGGTGCCACTTTCCGACACAGAACGTGTTGTACCCGGCGGCGACCAGGATCTCGGGGAGCATGCCGTGTTCGAAGCCCATCGTGGCGTTGTGGGCGGGATAGCCCAGCGAGAGCTCGGTGATGGACGACAGTCCCACCGTGTGGTGATTCCGCCCCGTCAGCAGACAAGCCCTCGTCGGGGAGCACAGGGCGGTGGTGTGGAAGTTGGAGAAGCGCAGACCGCGGTTCGCCAGTCTGTCGAGGTTCGGGGTCTCGCACAGCCCGCCGAAGGCGGAGAGCTGCCCGTAGCCGACGTCGTCGAGCACGATGACCACGACGTTGGGCGAGTCCGGCGGGGGTGTCGGCCGGGCAGGCCAGGCGGGCGATGAGGTTTCGAGCGTCCGTCCCACCGTTCCGGGAAACGGTCCGTCCGCCGGATAGGTGACGAGTGGGTCTGCCATCGGTCTCCTCTTGTCGTCGTGCGTGCCTGTCGTCGTGCGTGCTTGTCGTCGTGCGTGCCTGCTCGACGGGAGACTGCCGCAGATAGGGCAAACCATCAATCCCGGCCGGTGGCTGCCCGTCCAACGCCACGGTCAGGCCGATGGTCCATGCCGCAGCGTCGTGGGCCGTCGTCGCTCGTACTCGAACTTCGCTGAGGTGCGGGAACGCCCTCAGTCCTTCACCAAGCACGCACCTGACGGCTGGTCAGTTCACTGATGCTAGCATCATTTGCATCATCAGATGCTAGCATATATGGATGGCCTCATCGAGAACGACCTTCACGCTGGACGAGGAGTTGGCCGAGCGGGCTCGGCGACTCGGCGTCAACATTTCGGCGGCTGCTCGTCAAGGAGTCACCGATGCGGTGCGTGCCGCCCTGGCGCGAGCTGACCGGGACGCCTACCTGAGACAACCGGAACGTGCCGACACCTTCTGGACCGAGGCTGAGGCGTGGGGTGAGCCTTGAGACGCGGCGAGGTGTGGTTGGCCGAAGCTGGTCAGAAGAAGCGGCCGGTCCTGCTGTTGACCCGATCCGAGGTGCTCGACGCGCGCAGCCTCGTGACGGTGGCCGAGGTCACCACTTCTATCCGTGGCCTCACTGCAGAAGTCGACATCGACCACTTGGAAGTCGGGCTGGACCGACCGTCGGTCATCAATTGTGACGGTCTCCACACCGTCGAGCAGGCATTGCTTACCGGTCCTGTCGGACAGGTGGGCGACGACACAATGCGACGGGTCTGCACGGCGATCAGTTACGCGCTCGGCTGCTGACGAGTAGCAGTTCGAATAGCGAGATCTGGTCTCCTTCTCAGTGGTCTCTGCTTCCAACAATACGAACCGCTCCGCGGTAATCGCCGGCCCAGTGATCGATCTCGACCACGGGTGACCTTTGTCGTCCGCGGTCTCAGTGGTCAATGGCGGGCGGGCCAGTCACGGGCCTTAGAGGCCGGGCACAGCAGTGGTGAGGCCGTTGGAGCGACATGCGTCGATCAGGCGATCGTCGTATACGACGACCTCATCGACGTCGAGCACGATCGCGGTGGCGAGATGGATCGCGTCGAGCGTGCGCAAGAGCGGAGGAGCGACACGCCGGGCGAGACCGATGACCTCCCCGGTGATGAGCCGCTCGGCCACTCCGGCCAGCGCTCCTTCAACGGCGTCGTGAATCTCGCCCTCGCCGTACGAACCGCTCTCGAGCCGCGTCCGCAGTGCCCGGCTGACCTCGACCCAAGCCAGTGACGACGAGATGATCACGGCATCCTGAGCGACGTAGCGGTCGAATGCTGCCTCCACCGCGTCGGACTCGGCTTCCTGCACCGACCTCTTGATCAAAGCGCTGCTATCGAAATAGACCCGCACGTCAGATCCGGTCGCCCCGATCAAGAAGATCGGCGCTGGTCACCCCCGGCGGAAGCCTCAGACGCCTGACGACCTTGCGAGACGGCGTCCGCGGTGGGCGGACATTCCCCGTGGAGACCAGCACGCCAAGTTCGCTGCGGGCACTCTCACCCGTCACAAGGCCGAGATGGCGGCCAACGGCCTCACGGATCACTTCTTGCTGCGAGCGCCCGGTCCGTTCCGCCTCGCGTCGAACGGCTTCCTCGGCTTCGGGACTCAGTCGAAGGTTCATCGCCAAGCTCGGAATAGTACCATTGCGATACCACGCTTGGTACCACCTAGGCGGTCCTTGCTCGAACGACCCGGCTCGACCACCAGCCGCGACCCCGTAGGCGGCCCGAACACGCGATCTCAGAGCGTGGTTCGTACAGGCAAATTTGTGGTCTTGGGGTGGCAGCATACGAAGACCCCCGGATCCGGAAACGACCAGCTCACGGCCGTTCTCGACGGCGAACCCCTGGGTCTGCCAGCTACCAACACCGTTCTTCGCTCGGCTGATGGGGAGCGGTAGTGAAGTGGGAGCGACCCGGTGTCACGGACCGGTGAGGAGTCGGAGTGCGCAGTCGGCAAACCAGGCGCCATAGCGTTGGGGGGTCCAGCCACGGTCGGTGGTGAGCCGGTCGAAGAGCGCAGGGTCCATGAGGAGCCAGACAGTGTCGATCGCCTCGGCGCGGTCAGTCCGGAGCGGGCAACGCGTGGCGACGCCATCGACGATCCAGGAGGCGATCGTGGTCCTTTGCGCCTTGAGCTGAGCGGCGAGTGGTGCGAGCCGCCGGTCGCTCCGTGCCGCCTCGAAAGCGGCGAGCACGAGGGCGTCGGCCCGCTGGGCCGAGGCGACCAGCACCTGGGCGACGCCTGCCAAGAACTGCTCAGGGGTCGTCGTCGCCTGGATCTCGGTGACCCAGGGGCGTTCGAGGATCGGGACGGGCTCGTCGTCCCCGGCGATAGCGACGTCGATCGCTTCTTTGAGAAGGGACGCCTTGGTCGAGAAGACGAGCTCGACGGTCGGGACCGACACTCCCGCTGCGGTGGCGACGGCGTTCATGGTCGTGCCGGCGTAGCCGGAGGCACGGAACGCTTCGCTGGCTGCATCGAGGATCTGGCGGCGAGTCCGACGGGCCTGCTCCTGGCGTTTGATAGAGCGGTAGGGACGAGGCCGCTCAGCTCTTGCGCCTCCGGTCATATTGGCTAGGCTATCTCCATAGCTAAACTCAGGAGAGGCCGTGCCTGGATCTGACCTGGCGGTGAATCGACGGCGGGAAGGCTGACGGTGACGGCAGAGGCGGCAGGCGTCGGGGTCCAGGTGCAGTTGTCGGTGCGACGCGGACGTGAAGCGATCGCCTTCTATCGTGAGGCGTTCGGTGCCGTCGAGGTCTTCTGCTTCGAGGGAGACGGAGAAGTGGTGGCTCAGCTGGCAGTCGGCGAGACCGTGTTCTGGGTCGAGGACGAGTCGCCAGAACACCACAACTTCAGCCCCGAGACCCTGGGCGGAGCGACCGAGCGACTGCTTCTCGTCGTCGACGACCCCAGCGCGGTCCTCGAACAAGCGGTGGCTCAGGGGGCGCGCCAGGTCCGCCCGGTCGAGGTAGCGCACGGTTGGCTACTGGGCCGGGTGGCCGACCCCTTCGGCCATCACTGGGAGATCGGACGGCCGCTCGGGCACTGGCCGCCGAGAGAAGGGGGTCCATCCATTTAGATCAACCGCTCGGTGCCGCCGGCCACGGTCGTACCGGTCCTCGTCTACCCCGACGTGCGCGCCGCGGTGGCGTTCCTGACCGCCGCCTTCGGTTTCGTCGAGCGCACCCGCATCGGCGAGAGCCATCGCGCCCAGATGGCCGTTGGCGACGACGGCGCTGTGATCGTCGCAGATGTCGGTGGCGAACGGCGCCCGCCACAATCTGGCGGTCACACCCATCTCGTCCGGATCCGAGTGGAAGATGTCGATGCCGTATTCGCCCGCGCCTGTGACCATGGGGCTGACGTGCTCGAAGCGCCCGTCGACCGCGAGTACGGCGAGCGCGACTGCACCCTCGAGGACCCCTTCGGCCATCGCTGGCAGTTCGCAAAAGCAGTCGCGGATGTGGCCCCGGAAGAGTTCGGCAACACCACCGTCAGCCCATGGCCCGCCTACCAAGCCAGAGAACCCGGCTGAGTAGACGCACACCGCCATGAGGTGAACGCTCCGCCGATGTGGCAGCGTCACACCGCGCCGCTCGCCACCAGGTCCGGATCAGTCGAGCGCCGCATCGGCTCAAGAGATGGCCAAGTGCCGAAACTTCTCAAATTGGTTTGTCGAATTTTCGGAGTGGGCGCTGACGGACTCGAACCGCCGACCTGCTGGTTGTAAGCCATGCCGGAATATGCGGTGCGCTTACGCGCAAAAGTCCAGGGACCGTGGCCTGCGAATACGCATAACTAGTAGGTTGAATTGCGCCACAATACAGAGGTGACCGGAGCCGACGACGATCTCAACGAAGCCTTTAGGCGGCTCCATGCCGTCATGGCTCGAAAGACGGTTCAGGTCCCGGTTGACGGTGAAGGGAGCGGGGAGCAGTTTGACGTACCGCCGTTCACAAGGCCGCGGTACGGCCCCCTTTTCACCCGCACCGCAGACGTAATCCGAGAACACGGGTTCCCTTCAAGTATTGAGATCCAGGACGTGCGGCGCCCAATGCTCTGGGTCGATGAACGCACGCGGGTGTCGGCTGACCCCATTTGCATAGCGCTCACCGTTGACGAGGAGCGTCAGCCCAGAAGTGTCGAATGCTTCCGCGGGTCAGCACCATCCAAACCGATGATCGGACCGACTTCGGACCCGTTTCCACTGCCCGACAGTCCAGACGCGACGATCGTGAGAGTGATCACTGATCTGCTCGATCACTTTCTTCCGTGACACCGCTGCCCGGTGACCCGTGTCCTGGTTTCATGTCCGAGCCCGGGCGCTGCTGGCGGATGGTCTATTCGAGCCAGCTCCAGGCCACCCACTGCACCGCTCCCCCCTCGTGGACCGGCCGCTGGTTCTCGCCTCGAGGTGATCGATGGTTTCGGGTCTGCGG
>DAHUZK010000008.1 GCA_027306605.1 Acidimicrobiaceae bacterium | reverse complement strand
GTGGGCCGCCCGGGTCTCGATCCCGGCACCTTGGGATTAAAAGTCCCCTGCTCTTCCGGATGAGCTAGCGGCCCGGGTCACCCTAACTCTGGCCGGCGGTCCGGCGGGAAGTTCCCGCCGAATCCGACCGTCCCTCCCCCGAATCCCGGACCAGGCGATGGAGTCCGGGCCTGCGATGGGTACGCGTCAATCGAGCGCGGCGAGCTCCGGGACGACGGGGCCCCACGTAGCCTCGAGCCACCGGGCAGGGTCTTGCCCGGTGGCTCGGACGACGAGCGCATCCACGCCGATTGCATGCAGTGCGGCTGCTTCCCGCAGGATGGTGTCGGGATCAGCGTCGTCGGCCAGGAGAACGAGGGCAGTCTTCTCGATCTCACCGAAGTCACGTCCGACTGCATCGCAATGGTTGCGCAGCACCTCGAGCTTGTGCTCGACGGTGGCAGTGTCGCCGATGACGTTGCATGCATCGGCATACACGGCGACGATCCGCAGGGTCTTGCGCTCGCCCCCTCCTCCGATGAGCAGACGAGGTCTGGGGGAGCTCACGGGTCGCGGCGAGCACAGGGTCTCCGCGAGATGGTAATGCTTCCCGTCGTAAGGACCGTCGTCATCGCTCCACATCTGGAAACAGATCTGGATAGCCTCCTCCAACCTCTCGTAGCGCTCACGCAGCGGGGGGAACGGTACGCCGAGCCCTCGGTGCTCGCGCTCGTACCATGCGGCACCGAGGCCCAGCTCAGCCCGCCCACCCGAGAGCACGTCGAGCGTCGTCACCGTCTTGGCCAGCAGACCCGGATGCCGGTAGGTCACACCACCGACGAGGAGTCGGAAGCGCAGTCGGTCCGTCTTGGCGGCCGCGAAGGAGAGG
Source organism: Acidimicrobiaceae bacterium (assembly GCA_027306605.1). Classification (GTDB taxonomy): domain Bacteria; phylum Actinomycetota; class Acidimicrobiia; order Acidimicrobiales; family RAAP-2; genus Bog-473. The sequence continues at coordinate 200,572 of DAHUZK010000008.1, read as the reverse complement.
GTCGTGTAGCCCTCGAGCATCGGCTCTTCGGCCGGCCACAGCATCTCCATCTGGAACCAGTGGTCCATCACCGAGAGTGTCCGCACGCCGACGGCCTCTGCGGTACGCGCCAAGGACGCGAACGTGGAGCCGATCGCTTCGGGACCGCCGGGCCAGGTGAAGCGTGGCACGTGTATGTCGAGGTGCATGTCGTCCTCCCGTTCGAGGAGGAAGGGTACAGCCCTTCTTGAGACCGACAGGGCTCGGGAGGCACCCGGCGATCCCCTCCGCTCACGACCGGGGACCCTAGGCTTGCCGCCCATGCATGCGACACGCAGGTTCGGGGTCGTGCTTCTCTTCGCGGTTGCGGTTGCGGTCGCGCCGTTCGTCGTCGGCTCGCTGGGCGCGCGTGCCTCTGCACAGGACACGACGACGACGTCCGTGCCGGCCACCACCACGACGCTCCCGGCCACGACGTCGACGTCCCCGCCCACCACTGCCCCCACGACCACCAGCACGACCGCACCGGCAACCACGACCACCCGGGGCCGGCCCACCACGACGACCTCGCACCCGACCACGACCACGACCACGGCCCGGTCCTCACCGAGTTCGAAGACGTGGGGCTGGATCCTGCTCGCCGTGGTCGTCATCCTGGCCGTGATCCTGATCGCGCTCCTTCTCGCGCGTAGCCGACGACAGGGAAGCCTGGCGGGCTGGCGGCGCTCGGTACTCCCCGCGGTCTCGGCTGCGGAGCTGGCCCGGGAGTTGGTGCTCTCGCAGACGGAGTCCGACGACGCGCAGCGGCGAGCGAGCGTGGCCGCGCAGGTGGACGAGGCGGTCGGGGAGCTCGAGCGCGTCGCGGCGGCGTCGCCCGACGACGCCGGACGCGCCTTGTCCACCCGCTGCGCCGACAGTCTGCGCGGCCTCGCCTTCGCGGTGGAGGCCGAACACCTCATGCGCTCGGGAGGCGAGCACCCGACCGGTGAGCAGCTCGCCTCCGCCGATGCAGCTCGCCGGCACCGATCGGCCGAGCTGGATGCGGCCCTGCGCAACCTCAAGGCGGAGGTCACGCCAGAGCGCTGAGCCGGGAGGTCGACGATGTCACCATCCCGTCGTCACCATCCCGTCCGGCGGCGAAGCCATTCCAGCGCGACCCTGCCCTGCGCGGCCTGGAACGGGCGCAGTGTGGGGAGGCCCGGCGGTGGTGGTTCGAGCGAGTGCGACACGAAGAAGCCCGAGACGGCGGCGAGCAGCACCGTCAACGCTTCGTCCTCGACCACCTGTCGTGAGCGATAGAGCTTGAGGAGCTCTTCGGGGGCTGGGCCACCTTCGAGCACGACGGACGGGGCCCAGGCCACGACGTCGAAGGCTGGGTTGCCGACCGCGGCGTGGGGCCAGTCCACGAACACCACCGTGTCGTCGGGCGTCACCAGGACGTTGTCGCCCCGCACATCGCCGTGCACCAGCGTCACACCCTCACACGCTCGCGGCCAGCCCGACTCCAGTTCCGCCAGCCGGTCCAGCCTCGTGCGGACCCAGCCGTCGAGGCCCGACCGAGCCCCGGCCTCGAGCTCCGGCAGACCAACCTCCACCAACCTGGCCCAGCCGCCGAAGAGCGGGCGCGCGCGGACAGCCAGCGACTCGAGCGTCGACACCGGGCTCGGCGTCAACGCGCCGTGCATGGCCGCCAACGCGCCGACGACCAGCTCGAGCTCGCGAGGCTGCCAGGGATGGTGCGGCGGCCGCCCCTCCACCATCTCGAAGGCGAGCGCCACCCAGTCACCGTCGTCGTAGGCCTCGAGCAGCCGGGGGAATGGTCCCGGCACGGGGAGGGCGGCCGAGACGACCGCTTCGCGGCGGTGCATCTCCGGCGAAACCGGGTTCAGCCCCGATCCGACCGCCTTGACGAAGATCGACCGGCCGGGCCAGCTCAGCAGGGCCACCGCCCCGGGCGAGAATCCACCCGCCAGGTCCCGCACCGACTCGGGTGTCCCGCTGCCCAGGCGCGCCGCCCAGGCCTGCACCGCATCCGGCACCCGGTCCCAGGGCAGGTGGACCCCGGCCGCCGGTCCGGTCGGCATGGTCACCGTGCGGCGGCCCCTGCGGCGGCCAGTGCCTCGTTGATCGACTCGACCAGCCGGCGCGCCGATTCAGCACTCAGCTCGACGGCGACGCGCGCAGCGGGACCCTTGGCGGGATCGGCGAAATCGATGTTGAGCGTGTGGTCGAACGGCGCGTGGAACGGATGGTCGAAGTAGACCTGCGCCGAGGTGACCGAGAACCAGCCCTGGGCTCCCTTGGCGCTGCCGGCGACATCGGTGGCGACGGTCAGATAGGAACACATGGTCAGCCTCCCATCAGGTACTTGCCGTACCAGTCGAAGATGTGCTGCCAGCCGTCGACGGCGGCCTCGGGACGGTACGAGGGACGCTCCACCGCGAAGAATGCATGGCCGGCCCCGTCGTAGCGGTGGAACTCGTAGGTCTTGCCCGCCTCCTTCAGAGCCTGCTCGAGCTCGTCGACCTGTTCGGGACTCGGGAACTGGTCGTCGTTGCCGAAGAGCCCCAGCAACGGGCAGCGGAGCTGCGGCGCCCGGTCCACCAGCGGTCGCACCTTCAGGGGAAAGCCCTCGGGGACGGTGCCGGTGACGAAGGCGCCGTAGCAGTCGACCGCGGCGTCGACCGGCAGGCTCACCGCCGTCAGAAAGGCGTGGCGCCCCCCCGAGCAGTATCCGATCACCCCCACCTTCCCGTTGGCCGTGGGCAGGGCGCGCAGCGCGTCGACTGCGACACCGGCGTCGGCCACGAACTGCTCGTCGGGGATGCCACCCGCCTCGCGTGTGGCTGCCGCGGCGTCGTCCGGGTCCACATCGAGCCCCTGACGGGCATAGAGATTGGGGCAGATCGCGTTGTAGCCGCGCGCGGCGAAGCGGCGGGTGATCTCCTTGGTCCCCGAGTCCCAGCCCGGGAGGTGGTGGATGACGAGGACCCCGGGGAAGGGTCCGTCCCCCGCCGGCAGGGCCTGGTATGCGTTGATCTGAGCCCCGTCGTTCCCGGCGAGCATGACGTTGCGGGCGCTGAGGGCTTCTTCGGGTGCAGCCACGTTGTCCTCCTTCTTGATGTCCCGCCTCCAACTTACGGCCGCACGCGAGGTGCCCGCGAGCGGCACAACCGGCATGATGTTGTCCGTGCACCGACTTCCTCGCCCCGACGCTGCACGCTGTACCCGTGCCGCGGCACTGATGGCGTCGCTGGCGGGCATGCTCGTGGTATCGCTGGCACTCGCTCCCGTGGGGTTGCCCGCACCGGCAGCGGCCGCCAGTGCGGCCGCGCGCCATGCCGTCGGCGTTCGGACCGTCATCGGCTCCAGCCAGCTCGACAGCCCGGGTGGCCTGGCGCTCGATGCGGCCGGCGACCTCTTCGTGGCCGACACCGGCCACTGCCGCGTGCTCGTGCTCCCCGCCCGGTCGGCCAGGCGCTACGGACGAAGCCTGCAGGCCGGACGCATCGCGACCATCGCAGGCGGCACCTGCACGGGATCCGACGCCTTCGGCCATCCCACCGGCGTGGCCATCGATGCACACGGAGACGTCTTCGTGGCGGAGGCCACGGCCCAGCGGGTCCTGGAAGTGCGCTCCGGCTCAGCAAGCCCGGTGACCGTGGCCGGCACGGGCACCGCAGGCTTCAACGGGAACGGCCGCCCCGCCACCGACAGCGAGCTCGACGAGCCGACATCGATCGCGCTCGATGCGGCCGGCGACCTCTACATCGCGGACACGGCCGACTGCCGCGTGCAGGTGCTCCCCGTGCACGACACCACCTTGTTCGGACAGGCGGTCAGAACGGGTGGGCTCTACACGGTGGCGGGGACCGGGGTCTGCGGCAGCCAGGGCCAGGGTGGTCCGCTGGCCTCAGCCCAGATCTGGGACCCGGTCGCCGTGGCCGTCGATGCCGCTGGGAACCTGCTGGTGGCCGACAGCGGGGACCAGTCGGTTCTCCTGGCCGCGGCGCGCGCCGGCTCCTACTACGGCACGACGGTCGCTGCGGGGGATCTCGCGGTCGTCGTCGGTGGGACCGGCAGCTACGGGCCGTACCTCGGCGACGGGCTCTCGGCGACCGGACCGGCGGCCGAGCTCAACGATCCGCGCGGCGTCAGCCTGTCGCCGTCCGGCGCGCTGTTCGTCACCGATGGCTTCATGCGCGTGGTCCGGGTCGTGCCCGCGGCGTCGCAGACCGTGTTGGGCAGGGCGATGACCGCCGGCGACCTCTATACGGCGGCCGGTGCACTGCCCGTGAAGAACGCGGCCGGCCTCGGCGACGGCACCCGCTGGGTGCTCACCCACCTCGAGAACCCCACCGGCATCGTCGTCTCCGCCACGGGCACCCTCTACGTGGCCGACGCCGGGCGTGACACCGTGCTGGCGATAGGAGGCACATGAACCGCTTCGGACGGCGCACCTTCCTCGGCTCGTCGGCCGGCGTCGCCGCTGCCGTCGGCGTGGCGACCGGCACTGCGGACACCTCGACGGACGTGGCGGGAGCCGAGCGAGCGGTGACCCGCACCGAGTCCAGCCTGCGCGAGCAGCCGGCGCCTCCCGGCACGGTGCGCGCCGAGGGTCTGACCGTCAACGGGCTCGTCGACCCCGTCGCTGTCGACCCCGACGGGTGCTTCTTCGCCTGGACACTGGGCGCGGCCGGACGCCAGGTGACGCAGACGGGCTACCGCATCGTCGTGCGACGCACCGATCCCGGCCACGCCTCCACGACCTGGCAGAGCGGCGACGTCGACTCCGCCCGGCAGGCCTTCGTGGCCTACGGTGGACCGGCGCTCGCGGCCGACGCCGCCTACGAGTGGACGGTCCAGCCGCGGGGTTCCGGCGACCGGTGGGGTCCGGTCTCGCCGCCGGCGCGCTTCACCACTGCCCTGCGCGGAGGCGACTGGAAGGCCAGCTGGCTGGTCCCGGCGGCGGGGTCCCAGCAGCCCGATCGCGTCACGTATCTGCGCAGCGAGGTGACACCGCCCTCCGGCCCCTTGCGGCGCGCCATCGCCTACGTATCGGCGGCACAGACCTACCGCCTCTACGTGGACGGCGTGCCGGTCGATGCGTGGCCCAGCTTCTCGTATCCCGACGAGCAGTACGCCCGCGCCGTCGACGTCACCTCCATGCTCAGAGCCGGCCGCCCGAGCGCCATCGGCGTCCTGCATCGCTGGTACGGCGCAGGCCAGGGACGGCCCGAGTCCTCACCCGGGCTGCTCTTCCAGCTCTCGCTGTGGTACGCCGACGGCTCCCGCACCCTGCACGTGTCCGACATGTCGTGGCACGAGCACCCGGCCGAGTGGCTGCCCTCGCCCCAGCGCAATTCGGACTGCGGGGACTTCGTGGAGTGGGTGGACGGGCGCGCCCACCCCCAGGGCTGGGCCGATCCCGGGTTCGACGAGTCGGGCTGGTCGGCTGTGAGCGTCGCCGGGCCTGCCGGGACGCCACCGTTCACGCGGACCTACCCGCAGCGGACGACCATCCGCGAGACCGCCGTGCTGCCTGCCCGCGTGCACACGCTGCCCGGCGGTGCCGTCGTCGCCGACTTCGGTGCCGTCTACGCCGCCCGGCCCCGGGTCGAGTTCGGCTCGGGCCAACCGGGCAAGACGATCGCCATGCGGGCGGGTTACCTTCTCGATCCGGACGGGCAGGTCTCCGCGCTGCACGGCACGCAGGAGACGAACCTCTCCTCCTCGTACATCATGCGGGAGGGAGCGCAGACTTTCGAGGCCTTCACCTACTTCGGGTACCGCTACTTCCAGGTGGACGACCCGGGCCAGTCGCTCGGCAGAGGCCAGCTCACGGCGCTGGCTCGCCACGCTGCCATGCCGACGGTCCCGATGGCGACCTTCTCGTCCGACAACCGCACGCTCGACGCCGTGTGGCGCCTCACGGCGCGCTCGTGCCTGTACTGCAGCCAGGAACAGTTCGTGGACACGCCCACCCGCGAGAAGGGGCCCTTCCTGTGGGACTCCGCCAACGAGTCCGAGGCGATCATGCACGCCTACGGGGACCAGAACATGACCTGGCAGGGATTGCGCGACGTGGCACGGGGTCAGCAGCGCTACTGGCCCGACGGGGAGGTGAACGCGGTCTATCCGAACGGCGACGGTGCCCGGACCTTTGCCACGTCCACGGCGCTGTACCCCGAGTGGGTGTGGCGCTACTACCTGGCCACCGGCGACACGCCGACCGCACTGGCCCACTACGGCCCGACGACCAAGGCCGTGACCTGGCTGTGGTCGACGCGCCAGAACGGCACCGGACTCCTCTACGGCCTGGGCGACCCCAGCAACGGGGACCCGGTCTACGGCTACGACCTCTCGGCGGCGGCCGATACGGCGAGCAACGCCCTCGCCGTCAACGCCTTCGCCCGGGTGTCCCAGCTCGCCGACCTCGCCGGTGACGCCGCGGCCAGCGCGCTGTGGCAGCAGCGGGCGACCCAGCTCACGGGAGCGGTCAACGCGGTGCTGCGGCGCAGCGACGGGATCTACACGGACGGGGTCGACCCCGACGGGGCGCAGAGCCGCCACGCCTCCCAGGAAGCCAACGCCCTGGCGCTCGCCTACGGGCTGGTCCCCGCCTCTGACGTCGACGCGGTCGGCGCGTACGTCATCTCCCTCGGCATCGACGTGGGGCCGAACCACGGTCTGGAGCTCCTGCGCGCACTGGCCGCGGCCGGCCGTCCGGACGCCATGGTGCACACGTTGACCGATGCGTCGATACCGGGTTGGGCCCACATCTTGACGGCCGGCGGCACCTTCACCTGGGAGGTCTGGCGTCCGAGCGACCTCATCGGCGACTCCATGTCGCACGGCTGGGGCTCCTCCGCGCTGGTGGCGATCCAAGAGACGCTCCTCGGTGTCGCCTTCGAGGCTCCCGGCTCCGACGGCACGGTCCACCTCTCGGTCGCCCCACCGGCCTCAGGGCTCTCGCGGGCCGCCGGCACGGTTCCCACCGTCGCCGGAGCGGTGTCGGTCTCGTGGCAACGGCGGGGCCGCGGCGTCGCGCTGTCGCTCACGGTGCCGGCCAACGCGGCGGCGACGGTCCACCTCCCGGCCGGCGATCCCGCTGGCGCGCGCGAGGGTGGCGTGCCGGCCTCGAGCGCGCCGGGCGTGACGGTGCTGCCCGCCTCCGGCGGCCGCGCCGTGCTCTCGGTCGGGAGCGGCGCCTACCGCTTCACGACGGCGTGACGGCCAGAGCCTGCCCCGAACATCGGCGCCGACCCTCCCGTCAGGCCCCTTCGGGAACCTCCCAGAGTCCAACGGGCGCGCCGCCCAGAGGGAAGTGCCCCGGCTGGCGCTCCTTGGCCATGGCGCGTTCCATCCGCTGCTGCATGCCGGGCAGCAGGGTGCCGTCGGCGATCATGGCCATGAACGTGGCGGCCGCATTGCCCACGTCGAAGAAATCGCGCTGCCAGGACCACCGGAAGTCGCCGCCGTAGCGGAACCAGCTGCCGCCCAGACCGGCGATCTCGTAGGGACTGCCGTCGGCCTTCGTCGCCGCCGCCACCTGCTTCCACAGTCCGAGCACTTCACCTTGTTGGTCGTCGATCAGCACCTTCTGGTACGGGTAGCTCCAACCTTCGAGGCCGGCCATCTCGAGACCCAGGGCGATCTCACGGATCTCCTCGCGCCCGACCGCCATGAACTCGTCGTTGGGACCGACGTTCCAGCCGTACGTGGCGTCCTCGGTGTAGAGGTCGGCCATGTGCCTCCAGTCCTTCTCGGCCTCACCCTGGCGGTTCGCCTCGAGCCAGCGCTCGACCATCTCCTCCAGTTCTGCGCGCGGATAGGCGGCCATCGTCCTCAGTCCTCCTCGATCGAAAGTGCATGGGTGGGGCAGTACTTCACGGCCATCAGAACCTGGGCCCGCAGCTCTTCTGGGGGCTCGGGCTGAAGGACCGTCAGCTCGCCCTTCTTGGAGACCGAGAAGACGGTCGGGGCCTCCCCCTCGCAGGCGGCGTGACCCTGGCACAGGTCGCGGTCGACGACGATCCTCACGAGGCCGTACCCGATCCGGCACGGCGTCGGTACCGTACGCGGCAGGGCTGCTGGAGCTGCACGACCATCTTGGAGTGGTCGTTGCGGTACGTGTCGAGGGGCTGCGCCGCCTCGAACTCCCAGCCTTGGAGCAGCACCGAGAAGATGGCCTTGAGTTGCATCATGGCGAAGGCGGCGCCGACGCAGCGATGGCGCCCGGCCCCGAAGGGGATCCACGTCCAGGGGTTGGCGCGGTCCTCCTCGCGCGGCTCGAGGTACCGGGCCGGCACGAAGGCGTCGGCGTCGGGGAAGTCACCGGGGAGCCGGTTGCAGATGGCGGGGCTGGCGCCCACGAATTTCCCGGCGGCAATGCGGTAGCCGCCGTATTCCAGGTCCTCCATGGCCACCCGCAACAGGAGGATGAGAGGGGGATGCAGGCGCAGTGCCTCCTTGAGCGCCGACTCGAGATGCGGGATGGCGCGCAGCGCCTGGAAGCTGACCTCCGAGCCGTCGGCGTAGAGGTCGTCGAGCTCGGCGCGGACCAGATCCATCTCCCCCGGGTGGCGCAGCAACTCGATGAGGGTCCACGCTGCGGTCCCCGAGGTGGTGTGGTGGCCCGCGAACATCATGGAGATGAACATCCCGGTGACGGCGTCGGCGCTGAAACGCAGGGAGCCGTCCTCGTCCCGGATGGACATCAGGATGTCGAGCAGGTCCGGTTCGCCGTCGGCCGGCGCGGGCTCGGCGCTGCGGCGCTCCATGATCCCCGACACCAGCTCGACCAGCGCGGCGCGCGCCGCGTCGCGCTGCCGGAAGCTCTCGATGTCGGCGTAGGGGTCGACATAGGCAATCGGGTCGGTGCCGCGTTCGAGGTCGTGGTACAGCTGCGCGAAGCGCCCGTCGAGCTCCTGGCGGAAGCGCGGTCCGATCAGGCAGGCCGAGGACGTGTAGATGGTGAGCTCGGCGAACCAGTCCAGCAGGTCGATCTCGCCCTCATCGTCCCACCTGGCCACCATCTGCTCCACCTCGTGGGCGATCGTGGCGGCGTGGCCCCGCATGAACTTGTCCCGCAGGGCCTGGTTGTGCAGCATCTCGCGACGGCGCTCCGGCGGCGCGTCGAAGACAACGCCGGTGCCGAAGATCGGGGTCATGAAGGGATAGGCCTCGGCCTGGTCGAGCTGCTCTTCGGGCGCCCGGAAGTAGAACTCGTTGGCATCGGCGCCGGTGAGGAGGACCACGTCGCGTCCACCGAGGGTGAACTCCCCGACATCGCCGCACTCGGCTCTCACGCGCGCCATGAGACCGATGGGGTCGCGGCTCAGCTCCTCGAGGTGGCCGTTCGCCACGTCACCACCCGACACGCGGGGAGGCTCGCGCACTGTGGTCTCGGTCGTCATGGATTCGCTCCCTTCCTCCCGTGCCCGGTCCTCCCGTGCCCGGCCGTCTCGTACCCGGCCGTCTCGTGCAGGGGTGCCTCCGGCTGGACCTCGATCACGCTGAGGTGCGTCCCCCTCGGCGCCGCCATGGCGTGTGCGATCGCCAGCGCCACGCCGTCGGGCCGCAAGAAGGCGGGATGGCGGGCCAGGCCCCAACGCGTCCACTCGGCCAGGACGTCGGCCGTCACCTCGGGGTCCCAGTCCATACCCATCCCGGTCAGCGTCGGACCGGGGCGCACGACGATGGCACGGACGCCGGTCCCCTCGAGCTCCATCTGCAGCGCGGTAACGAAGCCCTCGAGTCCCCACTTCGAGGCCACGTAGGCCGACATGCGCGGGCGGGGGTGGGCCACCACGTCCGAGGTGACGAAGACGAGATCGCCGCGGCGGCGGGCCACCATGCCGGCGCCGAAGGCGCGTACGAGGCGATGGGCCCCGCCCACGTTCACGCGGAGCACCTCTTCGAAATCCTCGGGCGCGGTCTCGAGCGCCCCGCCCGGCTGGATGCGGGCGGCATTCGACACCAGGACCTCGATCGGTCCGAAGGCCTCCTCGGCCTCCTTGGCGAACGCGGTGATGGAGGCGGGGTCGGCCAGGTCGAGGTGGAAGGCGGCGGCGGCGCCGCCCTCGTCGCGGATCCCTGCTGCGATCTGTGTGCAGACATCGCTGCGCCGGGCACCGAGCACGACCGGATGGCCGGCCTCGGCCAGCCGGCGCGCCGTGGCCGCACCGATGCCCGACGACGCGCCGGTCACAACCGTCGGCCGCCGCGGCGGGTTCGCCTCGAAGCGCGGCATCAGCGGACCGTCACCGCCGTCGGGAGCGCGGCGAAGCCGCGCACGTTGATGGAGTGCACCCGGGCCACCCCGCCCTCGTCGACGTCGTAGTCACGCACGCGCCGCGCCAGCTCGGTCAGTGCGACCCGGGCCTCGAGACGCGCCAGAGCGGCACCCATGCAGAAGTGACGGCCGCTCCCGAAGCTGACCAGGTCCTGCGTGTTCCGCTCGAGGTCGTAGCTCTCGGAATCGGGGAACACCGCCTCGTCGCGGTTGGCCGATCCGACCAGCAACAGGACCCGGCGCCCCGGCGCGATGTCGACACCCTGGACCCGCACGGGCCGGCGGGTCACCCGCACCAGCATCTGGGTCGACGTGTCGTAGCGCAGCGTCTCCTCGACCCAGTTGGGCACCCAGGAGGGGTCCCCCAGGGGCTTGGCCCTCTGGTCGGGGTGGCGCCATCCCCAGTACCAGGCGTTGCCCAGCAGTTTGGTGGTCGTCTCGTTGCCCGCCACGACCAGCAGGAAGAGGAACCCGATCACCTCGTCGTCACTGAGGCGGTCGCCGTCGATCTCGGCCTGGAGCAGCGACCAGGTGAGGTCGTCGCGCTCGTGACGGCGGCGGTCCGCCACCATCTCCGCGTAGTAGCCGGCCAGGGTCAGCGCGGCATCGAGGCCCTCCGGCGGGATGTCGTGCATGCCCTCTTCCCGGTGGACCAGGAGGTCGGCCAGGCGCCGGATCTCGGCCCGGTCCGCCGGGGGGACGCCGACCAGCTCGGAGATCACGTCCATCGGCAGGCGGCCGGCGAAGTCGCCGATGAAGTCGAAGCGCCCGGTCTCGAGCGCCGGATCGAGGAGGGCGACCGCCAGCTCCCGGATGCCCTCCTCCATGGCCGCCACCCGTCGCGGCGTGAAGCTCTTGCCCACGATGGAGCGCATCCGGGTGTGCCGGGGCGGGTCCATGGCCAGAAACGACATGGAACGGTGCGCCTCGGGCCCGAAGGCGGCAGGGTCCAGGCTGACCCCGTAGGCGTTGGAGTAGTGGTCGACGTCGCGGAACGCGGCCAGCACGTCGGCGTGGCGCGCGTAGGCGAAGAAGTCGAGCTCCTCGTTGTAGAAGACGGGGGCCTCCGCCCGCAGCCTGGCATAGGTCGGATAGGGATCCTCGTGGATGGCGTAGTCGTACGGGCTGTAGGCCAATGGCGCCACGGTCGTCATCGCTCCACCGTCATAAGGGCAGTGGCGTCGGCCATCAGACCCGGCACCGCGTCGAAGTCCAGGTGGCCCATGCCCGCGCTCAACAGCGCACCGGTATAGGTCACCTGCAGGACGGGCAGCACCGCGGGGTCGGTCCTCTCGCCCAGTGCGGCAGCCAGCCGCCGGCCGATCTCCGCGCCGATGCGCGCCCGCACGCGCTTGACGTCCGGCCCGTCGCCGAGCAGCGCCGTGGTGCAGGCCGCCACGGCCGGCGGCCCCATGGACGTGAACCCCATGGCGCGCGCCGTCTCGGCCACGCGCTGGGGCAGGTCGACCGAGAGATCGACCAGGTTCGGTGACGCCTGCACGCAACGCCACAGGACCTCGGCCAGCAGGTGGTCCTTGCCCGAGAAGTACGTGTAGGCGGTCGCCGCCGCCACGCCGGCCCGTTTGGCGATCGACCGCACCGAGATCTCCGCGTACGGCCGTGCCTCGGCCTCCGCCGCCGCAGCGGCGAGGAGGCGCTCCACCACGTCGGCCTGGCGCGCCGAGAGATGTCGTCGCACCTGCACCTCCGCCGCCGTCCCCGGGGCGGATGCCCGGGCGCCCGCCGGTGCCATGGGGTCGAACATCAGCGCGGACGCGGCGCCGGGAGGTGCGGGGTGCCGTCCTTCATGTCGGGAAAGGCGAACGTGGCCGCCGTCGTGCCGCGGGTGAGCTTCGTGATGTCCTTTTCGGGCAAGGTCTCGGTGTCGTCGTCGATGACGACTTCCCAGCGGCAGTGCGGCACCCGGCCGGAGGGGACGCGGGGCGGCCGGTGCACGTGCTGGATGCGAGCCTTGGGGTTGATGGCCTGGGCCGTGACGCTGAACGTGCCGTCCTCGATGTGGTGGCACATGTTCGTCACCATCGTGTCGCCGAAGGGCTCGACGTCCATGAGCGCGCCGCAGTAGGCGAGCTCGAAGTAGCCGTGCTTCTCGTCGACCACCTCGTAGTGCACGTCGAGGTAGTGGTGCGGGAAGCCCGGGTCCAGCTGGAGCACCTTGAAGATGGCCGAGACACCGTCCCCCTCGATGTTCATGATCTCGCGCAGGCGCTCCCCGTAGACGGGGCTGGCGCCGGCCCACTCCTCGATCGCCAGCTCCGTCACCGCTTCGCCCCCGTAGCGCATTCCGATGGCGGCGCACATGGAGCGGTCGAGCAGGTGCACGATCAGCGCGTACTCGCGCACCAGGCGCACCAGCGCTTCCTTCGAGAGGTCCTCGTAGTCGAAGCCGGGGTCGAACGGACCGGCGTAGTCGGGACGTCCCCCCGTTCCTGCCTCCCCTCCGGCCGCCGTCACTCCTCCGGCCGCTGCCACCCCTTTGCGCTCGGTCATACGTCCAGACTATAGTCCAGACACTTGTCCGATTCCATCCGAGGGAGGCCCGCGTGCCGGAGTACGAGAGCGGCGGGGCAGCCGGTGCGGTCCCTCGTGTCGGGGTCGTCGGCCTCGGTGACATGGGGGGAGGGATTGCGTCCTCGCTGGTGGCGTCGGGGGCGACCGTGACCGTGTGCGACGTCCGGGAGGAGGCCACCGCCCCGTTCCGGGAGGGGGCCCGCGTGGCGGCGACGCCCGCCGCCCTGGCCGCCGCGACCGACGTCGTCCTCGTGGTCGTCTTCAGCGACGCCCAGGTGCGAGCCGTGCTCGAAGGGCCCGAGGGCGTCTTCGCCGGGGCCGGGGAGGGCAGCGTCGTGGTGATCATCAGCACGATCCCGACGGCGAGCGTGCTCGAGCTGCGCGCTGCCGGCGCCGAGCACGGCGTGAGCGTGCTCGACTGCGGGGTGAGCGGGGGGCCCGATGCCTCGGCCGCCGGGGAGCTCGTCTGCATGATCGGTGGCTCCGCCGCAGAGGTCGACCGCGTGCGCCCGGTGCTCGACGCCATCAGCTGCCTGGTCCTCCACATGGGTCCCCCGGGTGCGGGCCTGGCCGCCAAGCTGGCCCGCAACCTCATCACCTACGGCTCGTGGCTGGCCGCCTTCGAGGCCCAGGAGCTGGCCGAGGCGGCGGGGATCGACCTCGTCAAGCTGGGCGAGGCCACCCGCGAGAGCGACAAGCGGATCGGCGGCGCGTCCCGCCTCATGTTCCGCACCACCGCGGCACCGTGGCCCGCCGGTACCGACGCCGGCCTGCTGGGCGCCATGCGGGCCGGGGCCGATACGGCGCTGAAGGACCTGGCCGCCATCCGGGAACTGGGCCGCGAGCTCGGGGTCGCGCTCCCGCTGGCCGAGATGACGGAGCGCCGAACCGACCGGATCTTCGGTTTCCCCGGCGAGTGAGCTTCGGCGTACCGTTCGGTACCGCCACGACCAAGGAGACCCGACCATGACCGAGCCGGCCGACCGGCGCGCCGCCGGTATCGCCAAGATGCAGGAGGTCTACGGGTTCAGTGTCGACCCCGACACCATCCCCGGGCGTTACGCCGAGATGACGGTCGACCATCTCTTCGGGTCGGTGTGGACGAGCGACGAGCTCGACGTCCGTGACCGGCGTCTCATGACCATCGGCGTGCTGGCCACGCTCGGCAAGAGCGACCTGCTCGACATCCAGTTCGACAGCGCGCTGAGCCGGGGCGAGCTCACCGTCGACCAGGTCCGCGAGGTGGTCGTGCACCTGACCCACTACATCGGCTGGCCGCTCTCGACCGGGCTGAACCAGACGGCGGAGAACGTCATCGCCCGACGGGCCAAGGCCTCGGACGCGCGCGGCTAGGCGAGCCGGAAAGCCGTGACCCGCATCGAGAGCGAGGACGCCGCGCCGGGCGTACGCCTCTTGACCTTCAACCGCCCGGAGGTGCGAAACGCCTTCGACACGGCGATGTACCTCGAGCTCACCGCCGCGCTGCGTGACGCCGACGCCGACCAGGCGGTGGGTGCCGTCGTCCTGACCGGGGGCGACGGTGCCTTCACCTCCGGCGCCGACCTCGGCGAGATGGCGGCCATCGCCACCGGCGCCAAGGTCGATGGTTCCGACCGCGGCTTCCAGGGCCTGATGGAGACCTTGGGCGCCATCGCCGTCCCGCTGCTGGCCGCGGTGAACGGGGTCGCGGTCGGTCTGGGCTTCACGGTGCTCGCCCACTGCGATCTGGTGCTGGTCGACCGCGAGGCCCGCCTGCGCGTCCCCTTCACCGAGCTCGGCGTGCCACCCGAGGCGGCCAGCAGCTTCCTGTTCCCCGCCGCCATGGGCTGGCAGCGCGCCGCACGCGTCCTGCTCACCTCGGAGTGGGTCGACGCGGAGGGACTGGTCGAGCTCGGCCTGGCCCTCCAGGTGTGCGAGCCCGGCACCGTACGGGCGGAGACGGTGGCCCTGGCCGCCCGGATCGCGGCCCTGTCGCGCTCGTCGACCCGTGCCGTGACGTCGCTCATGCGAGCGGCGCGCCGCGACGCCGTGCAAGAGGCCAACCGGCGTGAGCAGCTCGGGTTCAAGGAGCTCCTCTCGGGCGCCGCCCGCAGTGGCACGCTGGCCGACTTCGCGGCCAGGACGTCACCGGACTGACCGTGCAGCTCGGGATCACCGCCGCGCTGACCGACCGCGACCTGTCGCCGGCCGCGCTGGCCACCGCGGTCGAGGAGCTGGGGTTCGCCTCACTGTGGCTGCCCGAGCACACCCACCTCCCCCTGCGCGAGGACGTACCCCCAGCACTGGTCGAGGGGGTGAGGCTCGACGACTACAGGCGCTGCCTCGATCCTCTCGTCGCGCTGGCCAGCGCAGGCGCGGCGACACGGCGTATCGGGCTGGGCACCGGCGTCCTGCTGGCGGCCCAGCACGACCCCATACTCCTCGCCAAGCAGGTGGCCACCCTCGACCACCTCTCCGGCGGCCGCGTCTCGCTCGGGGTCGGCTACGGCTGGAACCGGGCCGAGGCCGAGGACCACGGCGTCGAGTTCGCCCGCCGGCGGGCCGTGGTCCACGAGCACCTCGCCGCCGCCGAGGCCCTTTGGTCGGCGGAGCAGGCGGAGTTCCACGGTGAGTTCGTCGAATTCGGCCCCACGTGGTCCTGGCCGAAGCCTGTGCAGCAGCCCCGGGTGCGCACGTTGATCGGCGGGGCCGCCGGCGAGGCCGTCCTGCGCGCCGTGGCGACACGGGCCGACGGCTGGATCCCCATCGGCGGCAGCGGACTCGCCCGCGCCCTGCCCCGCTTGCGGGAGCTGGCCGCCGAGGCCGGACGCGACCCCTCCGCCCTGTGCGTCGTCCCCTTCGGCACCATCGCCGAGAAGGGCAAGCTCGCCCACTTCGCGGGACTCGGTGTGACCGAGGTCGTCCTGCGCATCCGGGCCGGCGACGAGGCCGGCGTGCGGGCCCAGCTCGAGTCCCTCGCTCCCCTCCTTCCCTTCGCCGCCACACTGGAGCAGTCATGACAGAGCGGATCGACGACACCACGCCTCGGCCGGGCAGCACGACACCGCTGCCCAAGATCATCAGCGTGGACGACCATGTGGTGGAACCCCCGCACCTGTGGGACACCTGGTTGCCCGCCCGTTTCCGCGAGCGCGGACCCAAGGCGGAGCGCCGCGGCATCGGCGAGATGGAGCACATCGGCGGGGGCACGTACCGGCAGAGCTTCGATCCCGACGGGCCCCAGGCCGACTGCTGGGTCTACGAGGACCTCGTCTACATCAACAAGCGTCACGTGGCCGCGGTCGGCTTCGACCGCGACGACATGACGATGTCGCCCATCACCTATGACGAGATGCGACCCGGCTGCTACGACCCCGAGGCCCGCGTCGCGGACAACGAGGCGAACTGGGTCGAGGCCAGCCTGTGCTTCCCGACCTTTCCACGCTTCTGCGGCCAGACCTTTCTCGAGGCCAAGGACAAGGAGCTCGCAGAGGCGTGCGTCACGGCGTACAACGACTTCATGGTCGAGGAGTGGTGCGGCGACAGCGGCGGACGCCTGCTGCCGCTCTGCATCGTGCCACTGTGGGATGCCGGCAAGGCCGCAGCGGAGGTGCGGCGCAACGCAGCACGCGGTGTGCGCGCCGTGTGCTTCAGCGAGATCCCGCCCCACCTCGGCCTGCCCAGCATCCACAGCGGGTATTGGGACCCCTTCTTCGCGGCCTGTGAGGAGACCGGGACGGTCGTCTGCATGCACATCGGGTCGTCGTCGAAGATGCCGGCGACGTCGGCCGACGCACCGGTAGCCGTGGCGGCCACGCTCAGTTTCGGCAATGCCATGTCCTCCCTCGCCGACTTCCTCTTCTCGGGCGTCCTGATCCGGTTTCCCCGGCTCGTGCTGGCCTACTCGGAGGGACAGATCGGCTGGCTCCCCTACCTCCTGGAGCGGGCCGACGACGTCTGGCGGGAGCACCGCGCCTGGGGTGGGGTGAAGGACATCGTGCCCGAGCCGCCGTCCACCTACTTCCACCGACAGGTCTACGGCTGCTTCTTCCGGGACCAGCACGGGCTCGACTCGCTCGGCGTCATCGGCCACGATCGCATCACCTTCGAGACCGACTACCCCCATACCGACTCCACCTGGCCCGACACCAAGGCGGTGGCCGAGCAGATGGTCCAGGGCCTCTCGGACGAGGACGTGTACCTGGTCATGCGCGGCAACGCCATCCGCATGCTCGGCCTCGACCTCACATGAGCCCGAGCGACCCGACCGGATGTGCTGGCGTGAGGTCGGCGTGAGGCTGGGCGAGGTCGTCAACCCCGAAGCCGTGCCGTTCGGCAAGCCCCTCACCGGGGTGCGCGTGCTGGCGCTCGAGCAGATGCAGGCGCTCCCCTACGCCACCCAGCTGCTGGGTCGGCTCGGAGCCGACGTCGTCAAGGTGGAGGCACCCGGTACCGGCGACCTCGGCCGCAGCGCCTCCCCCGCCATGACCGATCCCGAGGGCCGTCCAGTCGGTGCCACGTTCATGCGCAACAACCTCTCCAAGCGCTCCGTGGTGATCGACCTCAAGCAGCCGGCCGGTCGCGATCTCCTGCTTCGGATGGCACCGCGCTTCGACGTGGTGGCAGAGAACTTCCGAGCCGGCGCGGCGGAGCGCCTGGGGCTGGGTTTCGACGACGTCGTCGCCGTGCACCCGCGCGTGGTGTACCTCTCGATCTCGGGCTTCGGCCGGCCCGTCCAGCCGGGCACACCCGCCTCGCCCTACGACGGGTGGCCGGCCCTGGCCGCCATCGTCGAGGCCATGAGCGGCGCCTACGAGTTCAAGCGCCCGGCGGGCCAGGCACCCGTCGGCGCGCCCATGGGCGGTCTGGGCGACATCGCCACCGCGCTCTTCGCCGTGATCGGAACGCTGGCCGCGCTGCGCCAACGCGACCGCACGGGCCGGCCCCAGCGCGTCGACGTCGCCATGCTCGACGCCATGGTGGCCGTGCTCGACGTCGTGCCCAACTTCTGGTCGATGGGCATGCCCATGGGGACACCGTGGCCGGGCATCCTCCACGGCTTCCGAGCCGCCGATGGCTGGTTCATGCTCCAGGTGCTGCGGGCGCACCAGTGGCCGGACCTGGCGCGGGCCATCGGTCGCCCCGAATGGGCCGACGACCCACGCTTCGAGACCCCGCAGGGCTGGCTGGAGCACCTCGAATCCGAGGTGCGGCCCGCCATCGAGTCCTGGGCGGGCGGGCGGACCAAGCGCGACGCCTGCGACGCGTTGAACGCGGCCGGGCTGGTGGCCGGGCCCGTCGCCACCGACGCGGACGTCGTCGCCGACACCCACCTCGCCGGCCGCCACATGCTGGTCGAGCACCCGCGCAGCGACGGCGTCGAGCAGCCCGTGCTGATACCGGGCCTACCGGTCAAGTTCGCCGAGGTCGCCGAGGGTCCCGAGTCGCGCGTGCCCTGGCTCGGCGAGCACACCGACGAGCTGCTGGCGGCCGAGCTCGGGCTCGACGCCGGCACCTTGGCCGACCTGCACGCGCGAAGCATCATCGGTTGAGCCCCGCGCCGCGCCCTCCACTCGCGGGAGGGCGATGAACACGACCACGGCCGCGAACAGGGCGGCCCCCACGAGAGTGCAGGCGTGGAAGACTTCGTGGAAGCCGAAGACGCGTGGCCACGGATCGGGCCGCTTCAGTGCGTACACGACGGCTCCCGCCGTGTAGGCGAGGCCGCCGGCGATCGTCAGCGAGAAGCCGAGCCACCCCAGACCGTGCACCAGCTGGGGCAGCACCACGAGCGGGCTCCAACCCACCACGACGTAGGGAACGGCCACGACCCACTGGGGCGCGTCGAGCCAGATCTGGCGCAACGTGATGCCGATGGCGGCGCCACACCACACCAGGGTGAGCAGCAGGATCTCTGCCCCGCCGCGCAACGCCAGAATCGACACCGCGGTCGTCGTGCCCGCGATGCCGACGAAGATCGAGCTGTGATCGGCCCGGCGCATGCGTCGCCAGGCCGCCGGCGACCAGCGCACGCGGTGGAAGGCGGCGCTCGTCCCGAACAGGACGACCATGCCGCCGACGTACACGGCCAGAGCTGCGGTCGGACCGATGGTGGGGCCCGCCGCGATCAGGAACGGGCCACCGATGAGCCAGGCCGCGCACGCACCGACGTGCAGCCACCCCCGCAGGAGCGGGCGAGGTTCCCGGTCGCCGGCCCCGGGCCGCCCCTCCCTCTGGCCCGCCCCGCTCACTGCGCTCGCTCCGTGTCGAGCCGGTCGGCCAGCTCCACCTCGTGACGCGAGATGCCGAGCAGGAAGAGGATGGCGTCCAGGTAGGGGACGCTCAGGACCGTGTCGGCGGCGTCGCGCACGGCGGGCTTGGCGTTGAACGCGATGCCGAGGCCGGCTCGGGCCAGCATGTCGATGTCGTTGGCGCCGTCACCCACGGCGATCGTCCGCGCCAGTGGCACACCCGCCACCTCGGCGAAGCGGACCAGCGCGTCGGCCTTGCCGGCGCGGTCCACGATCGGTCCGGCCAGCGCCCCGGTGACCACGCCGTCCTCGACCACGAGGCTGTTGGCCGCCACGTGGTCGATGCCGAGCGCGCCGGCGAGCGGGGCGATCACCTCGACGAACCCGCCGCTGACCACCGCCAGCTCGTAGCCGAGGCGCTTGAGCGTCCGCACGAGCGTTCGCGCGCCCGGGGTCAGCACGATGTCCTCGCGCACCGCCCCGAGGTCCTCCTCTTTCAGCCCCGCCAGCAGACGGACTCTGCGGCGCAACGCTTCGGCGAAGTCGAGAGCACCGGCCATTGCCGCCGCCGTGACCGCCGCCACCTCCGGACCACATCCTCGGCGCGCGGCCAGGAGGTCGACGACCTCGCCCTGCAACAACGTGGAGTCGGCGTCGAGCACGATGAGGTGCTTGGCCCGGCGGTGCAGGCCGGCCTGCTGGACGGCGAGGTCGACCTCGAGCCGGGCCGCCTCGCGGCCCAGACCGCGCCGCAGCAGATCGAGGTCGGCACCGGCCACCACGAGCTCGTAGCTGTGGACCGGGTACGACGACAGGCGGACGATTCGTTCGATGTTTCCCCCGCAGCGCGTGACACATCCGGTCACACCCTCGAGCGCGGCGGCGTCGACGGCCTGGGCCAACACCGTGACCAGCAAGCGCTCGGACCGGTCCTCGGAAACGG
The DNA here is from genome assembly GCA_027306605.1 of Acidimicrobiaceae bacterium. GTDB lineage: Bacteria > Actinomycetota > Acidimicrobiia > Acidimicrobiales > RAAP-2 > Bog-473. The sequence continues at coordinate 180,591 of DAHUZK010000008.1, read as the reverse complement.
TCTCGGCGATGGCGTCGAGGTGCACCTCGACACCCGACCCGGCCAAGCCGTCCACCAGCGCATGGCGCACCGCGTCGACCTGAGCGGGCGACAGCTCGACCTCGGTGCACAGCAGCAGACGGCCGTGCACCCGCACCTGTTCGACGTCCTCGACCGCGACGGCCTGCGCCCGCAGCGCGCCGAAGAGCCGGCGGGCCACTCCGGCCGCGTCCTGACCGCTCACCGTCACCAGGAACGGCGACGGCGTGCCCGCCTGCACCGTCACGGGAAGGACAGGTCCTTCTCGGTCACCCAGCCCTTCCCCTCGATCCAGCGTCGGACGACGCGCGCCGGGACGCCCGCCACGACGCAGCGATCGGGGACCTCGCCGCGCACCACGGCACCCGCAGCCACGACCACGTGCTCGCCGATCTGTGTCCCCGGCAGGATGACCGCGTTGGCCCCGAGCCAGCTCCCCGAGCCGATCCGGACCGGCGCCTCGGTCGGCCACTGGCGGCCGATGGGTGCGACGGGGTCCTCGTAGCTGTGGTTCTGGTCGGTGATGTACACGTAGGGGCCGGTTTGGATGTCGTCACCCACGATGATCTCCCAGTGCCCCACGATGTGAGACCCGCGCCCGATGAGGCAGCGGCTCCCGATCGACACGACCGGATCGGTCGGCATGTCCTGTCCCGGCGCCATCCCGGCCGAGATGGAGGCATACGGGCCCACGATGGTCTCCGCCCCGATGTGGACGAGATGCTCGTTGTACACGGCGCCCTGTGGGAACAAGAGGCACGACCCTGGGCCGAGACGCCCGAAGCGCCGGCCCCGCGGGTCGTCCGGCCCGATCGCCCCGAGCTCGCTGGCGCCCTCCCATGCGGCGTGCACGAGCCGGGACAGCGGACGGCGCAGCGGTCCGGGAAGGGAACGGGCCCAGCTCACGTCGGAATGGTAGGTGGTGCCGGGAGCACGTCGCGACGACGGCGCGACGTGCTCGGTGACGCCGGCGCGCAAGGGCCCCCCGGTAGAGTCGTCCCCCGTGCAGCCCCTCCCCCCGGATGGCGGCTCTGATTCGGGGCAGCCGTCACCGGCAGCGCCGCAACCAGGCCCGATGGACCGCCGCCGGTTCCTGCAGCTCTCCGCCCTGGGGGCGGCCGGGGTCGCCGGCACCGGCGCCCTCCGGCACAGCTCGGCGCAGAGAAAGAAGGAACCGGCTCACGCACGCCACCACCGTCCGGCGCCGGACCCGGGAGTCAAGCGGACCAAGCTCCCGAGCGGTGTCGTGGTGCCGACCGCCGCCTGGCTGATCGAGGAGAACAAGAAGAAGGGCACGCTCAACTGGATCTGCAACCACGTCCAGCCCGATCACGCGCTCGAGGGTTTCGCCAGCCAGGTCAGCGCCGTGCGCGGCGACGACGTGGCGCTCTTCGTGAACACGACGGCGTCGGCGGTGCAGGCCCAGGTGTACCGGATGGGGTACTACCAGGGGCTCGGGGGTCGCCTGCTCATGCAGACCGACTTCGTGGCCGCGGGCGCGCAGCCGCCTCCGGTGATCGCACCGGCGCCCCTGAACACGGTCAGCTGCCCGTGGAAACAGACGATGACGCTGAGCATCACCAAGGAATGGCTGCCGGGTTGCTACCTCATCAAGCTCGTCGGCAACGGAGGTGAGGAGCAGTTCGTTCCGCTGACCGTGCGCGACGACGCCTCGCGGGCGGCCTACGTGATCCAGAACTGCGTCACGACCTGGCAGGCCTACAACCTCTGGGGCGGCTACAGCCTCTACTACGGGCGGACCGCGGGCGGTCAGTCCTTCGCCAACCGCGCGCGCATCGTGTCCTTCGACCGGCCCTACCCCCAGACCTGGGCATCGGGCGCGGCGGACTTCGTCGGCAACGAGCTGCCCGTGCTCCTCCATCTCGAGAGCCTGGGGCTCGACCTCACGTACTGGACCGACGTCGACCTGCACGAGAGACCCCAGTTGCTCAAGAACCACAAGTGCCTGTTCAGCCTGGGACACGACGAGTACTGGTCTCAACCGATGCGCCAAGGAGCCACGCAGGCCAGCGTCGCCGGCGTCAACCTCGCCTTCCTGGGCGCCAACGCCTGCTATCGCCAGATCCGCATGCAGCCCAGCTCGGTCGGACCGAACCGGCTGGAGGTCTGCTACAAGGACGCCGCCGAGGACCCGATGTCGACACAGCAGCCCGAGCTCACCACGGTCAACTGGGAACAGCCCCCACTCAACCAGCCCGAGTCAACGCTCATCGGCGACATGTACCAGTCCATCGGCGCCAAGGCCAACATGGTCGTGACCGACGCCTCGTCGTGGTTCTACGACGGCTGCAATCTCACCGACGGGTACTCGTTCCCCAACATCATTCTCGGCGAGTACGACCGCTACGTCCCCTCCCTGCCCGGTCCGCGCGACCTCGACGTCCTGGCCCATTCACCGGTACCCGGCCAGTCGAACTGGTCCGACGTCACCTACTACACGGCACCGGGCAACGGTGGCGGCGTCTTCGCCAGCGGGTCGGCCAGTTTCGTCTCCATGCTCTCGACGACCGGGGACATCCCCTCCCTCGTCATCCCCGGCCCGTTCCCGGGCATCACCGACGTCCTCCGCCGGGCGATGGAGAACGTGTACGGCCGCTTCGGCCTGGGGCCGGCCACGGCCTTTGGCGCCTCGGGCGGCAACTGGACCCAGTACTACAGCGGCGCCTCGGCCGCAGCCGGCACGGCACCCGCAACTCCATCGGCCTGAGGCGACGCGCCGGTCCGTCCCCGAGGGATGACACCACTCGCGGGCGCAACCCCCCTACGATCGTGCCCGAAGCGATGGGGACCTCCGAAAATCAACGCTCCCGGGCGCGCCGGCCCTTCACCTGGTACGCCCTGGCGGGCACCGGACTGGCCGGTCTCCTGCTGGCCGCCTGCTCCTCGAGCCCGGCACACCATGACGCCGCGTCGAGGGTCAAGCCCACCTCGACGACGTCGACCACACCGAAACCGACCTGTCCGCTGACGGGCCTTCCCGCCCCGGACGGGACGGTGCCGCAGCGCCCGGCCATGGCGGTCAAGATCGACAACTACCCGACGGCGCGCCCGCAGTCCGCGCTCGACAAGGCCGACATCGTCTTCGAGGAGCCCGTCGAAGGTGGCATCACCCGCTACGTCGCGGTCTTCCAGTGCCAGAGCTCGTCCCTGATCGGCCCGGTCCGCTCGGCCCGGAACATCGACATCGGCATCCTGGGCCAGCTGGGCAGCCCGCTTCTCGCCCACGTCGGGGGCATCAACCCGGTGCTTGCCAACATCAACGCCTCGCCGCTGGTCAACGTCGACATCGGCCAGAGCAACTCGCTCATGATCCACCCGCCCGGCAAGGTGTCGCCCGACGCCGACTACACCTCAAGCGCCATCGTCTACGGGACGCATCCGACCATGACGACTCCGCCCCAGCCGCTCTTCCCCTACTCGACGGCCATACCCGCCGGCGGCACACCCGTGTCGAGCGTGAACATCGACTTCTCGGGTACCTCGAACGTGACGTGGAAATGGAACCCCACCACCAACACGTTCCAACGCTTCTACAACGGCACCACACCGGACATGCTGGCCGACGGAACCCAGAACCAGACGCCGAACGTCGTCGTGCAGTATGTGCAGATCAGCTATGGCCCCTGGTACGAGAACGACCTGGGCGGGCTCGAGGTACAGGCCGACCTCTACCCGAACGCCAGCGGGACGGCCGTCGTGTACCGCAACGGCAAAGCCTTCCAGGCCACGTGGCACCGTGGCGCCCTGGGGTCGCCGACCCAGTTCGACAACGCGTTCGGCGTGCCCATCCCGCTCGAACCGGGCACCACCTGGGTCGAATTGGTGCCCAACACCATCATGGCAACCACGACCCCCTAGGCGGGACCGGACCGTTCAGGGAGGCCGACGGACGGCGGTGGTCCAATCGGGTCAGAACGGCTTGCGCGCCACCACCGCCAGCAGCAGGCATGCCGAGGCGTCGGCGAAGACCCCCGGGTGGGCACTGGCCTCCACCTCGTCGAAAACACCGGTGGCCGCGCCGTGCCTCATGAGGTTCAGGCCCTTGCACTCGGTGACGACGAAGCCGGCGCGCTCGAGCTTGGCCACCAGCTGGCCCGGCGCGTACTCGATCTTGTGGTCGTGGTTCATCGGGGCGTCCGAGCGCAGACGCCAGACGGGTCCGTTCGGGGTGTCCAGGCAGAACCAGCCACCCGGCGCCAGGACGCGAAAGGCCTGGCGCGCCACCTGGTCGCCGTCGGACTCGCTCACGTGCTCAATGGATTGGCCGCTGTAGACCAGATCGAAGGAGCCGTCGGCGTACCGACTCAGGTCGGTCATGGAATGGAACGCGAACTCGACCGGGCCGAGCTCGGACAGCACCGACTCTCCAGCCGACCCACCCTGGTAGATCTCGTCGCGCTCGTCCACGGGAAGGTCGACGACCACCAGCTGCTCGAAGGGATAGGGGTAGCCGAGGTGGACGAGTGCTCCGTCGGGCAGGCCCTGGTGCGTCCCTCCCAGATCCAAGATACGGGAGGCCCGGGGCAGCCCAGCCACGAACTCGCTCCGGCTCACGTGCATGGAGAGGAGCACGTTGCCGATCGGCAGGCGGCGGCGGAATTCCTCCGAATGGGCGAGTGCCTCGGCGACCCCGTGCCGCGACAGCTCCCCAGTGGCCAGCTTCTCGACGTAGTCGGCCCCGCCGACCGGATCGGGCTCGCGGTCGAGGATCACGTTGAAGGCGAGACGCACGGACTGCTTCGGCGGCAGATACCGGAACGGCACGGTCGGCACGAACCGGTCGAAGACGCGATAGATCCGTCGTTTCCACGCTCTGCCCGGCATGGACCCCATTGTGGCTGCTGGGGTAGGTGCGGTTCGATCCCGGACGCGAAGCGCTCCGGGCAGTCACCCGTGGGAGTGGCGGGGGGTGCCCGGAGGCTTCGGTACCGAGAGCGGCGAAAGCCTGCTCTCTGGGTCTCTCTGTGCCGTGTGCCGGCGGTACTGCATGCCGGCGGCGGTATGTGCCGGCGGCGGTATGTGCCGGCGCCGGGTCGCCTAGGAGTCGAGCGCGATGGGGACGTCGTCGGGGTGCACGGTCTCAGCACCCTCGTCGCCCTCGGCGTCCTTGGGCGTCAGGCAGTCACGCACGCGATCGTCGATCTCGGCCATCAGCTGTGGATTCTCCGAGAGGAAGGTCTTCACGTTCTCACGGCCCTGCCCGAGCTGTTCGCCTTCGTACGTGAACCAGGCACCCGATTTCTTGACGAATCCGAGCTCGAGCGCGACGTCGAGCAGGGATCCCTCACGGCTGATGCCCTTGCCGTACATGATGTCGAACTCGGCTTGGCGGAAGGGCGCCGAGCACTTGTTCTTGACGACCTTGACGCGGGTCCGGTTGCCCACGACGTCGGCACCGTCCTTGATGGCCTCGATCCGGCGGATGTCCAGCCGCACCGACGAGTAGAACTTCAGCGCACGGCCACCAGGAGTGGTCTCGGGCGAACCGAACATCACCCCGATCTTCTCCCGCAGCTGGTTGATGAATATGGCGATCGTGCTCGACTTGGCGAGTGTGCCCGTCAGCTTGCGCAGCGCCTGGGACATCAGGCGTGCCTGGAGCCCGACGTGGGTGTCACCCATCTCGCCCTCGATCTCGGCCCGCGGTGTCAGCGCGGCCACCGAGTCGACGACCAGGACATCGAGCGCCCCGGACCGGATGAGCATGTCGGCGATCTCGAGCGCCTGCTCCCCGGTGTCGGGCTGGGAGATCAAGAGGTCGTCGACGTTCACGCCGATGGCTCGTGCGTAGACGGGATCCATGGCGTGCTCGGCGTCGATGTAGGCACAGATGCCACCGTTCCGTTGCGCCTCGGCCACGCAGTGCATGGCCAGGGTCGACTTTCCCGAGGACTCGGGGCCGTAGATCTCGACGACCCGGCCCCTCGGCAGGCCGCCGATACCCAGCGCCAGGTCCAAGGAGAGCGCGCCAGTGGCGATGGACTCGATGTTCATGCCGACGTTGTCGCCCATGCGCATGATCGAGCCCTTGCCGAACTGCTTCTCGATCTGCCCCAGCGCGACGTCGAGCGCCTTCTCCCGTTCCGATTCGGCCATCCCTCTTCCTCTCTCTCCGCTGCTTCTTCTCTCTCCGCTTCGCCCGGTGTGGCCCTGCGCCCGGTGTGGCCCTGCTCGCGTCGCTCGGCCTCGCTCGGCCCGCCCGACCCTACGAAGAGGGTGTGACGAACGACCCCGCCGCCTGTTCTCGCTGCCTGCCCCGGCAGCCTAACGAACATGTGTTCGCAGATGGCGGATCCCATGGCCGGCTGCCAGGCCCTGCCCGGGCACAGGGGAACGGTCGCGGCGCGGGCGACCCGGTGGCGCTCCGAGGCCGTGAGAAGCTGGCCTCCCGCCGACCGGGGCGGAGAGCACGGAACGGCGGGACGGGCCGCACCGCCGCTCGGAGCGGAGAGAGAGGAACCCAGGTGGTCAGCGCGAGATGGCTGGTGTCGGGCACCCTGCTCGCGGGGGCGCTCGGCAGCGCGGCAGCGACGCTGGCCGCGCCCACAGCGCCCGCGGCCGCGGCGACACGGGGATCCGGCGGGGCGGACGCGTCGGCCCTCTATCACCAGACCCTGGCCACGACCCGCTCGTGGTCCGTGCACTACGCCTCCTCGTCGACGCAGTCCGCCAAGACCCTGATTGCCAGCGGCGACGCCGGCCCGGCATCGGGAAGCCAGACCGTGCTGCTGGGAAAGGGGACGATCTCCATCGTCGTCATCGGGGGGTTGAGCTACGTCAAGGGCAATGCGGGCGGGCTGGAGACCCTGGTCGGCCTCGATGCGTCGCAGGCCGCCCAGACGGCCGGCCACTGGATCCAGTTCTCGACGAGCAATGCCGCCTTCTCCCAGGTGGTGGTGGGGGTCCGCTCGAAGGACGTCGCGCAGGAGCTGGCGTTGAAGGGGCCCCTGACCCTGGGACGCTCACGTACCGTCGACGGCATCAAGGTCGAGGCCATCGACGGGACGCAGAAGTTCGGAAAGTCCACGCTGCACGTCGTGCTCTACGTGCGTGCCCGCGGATCTCACGTCCCGGTCGAGGAGGACTCAGTCGATTCCAAGGGTCGGCCCACCGCGGCGGAGCACGTCGCCTACTCGAAGTGGGGGGAGCAGGTACGGCCGAGAGCGCCGCAGGCCGCCGTCACCATCGGTCCCGTGAGCGCGGTCTGAGCCGGGGCCGATGCCGCCTGCTCGGACCGGCATGCGAGACTGAAGGCGTTCCGATCCGGCCGAGCCCGCCGCAGCGCGGCCGCGGCACCGGCCTCCGAGGAGAGTGACCTTCATGCCGCCCATCCGCCCGTTCTCCCGACGCACGTCGCCGCGTCGTCGGTGTACTTCGTCGCTGCACACTGCCGCCGCGAGCATCGCCACCGTGGCCGTCGGCACCGGGTTGGGGTTGACCAGCCTGGCCACCGGGCCCGCTCCGGTCGCCGGCGCCACCCCCTCGGCCCAGAACCCGCAGGCCGCGTACAAGGCGGCGCTGGCTGCTGTGAGCAAGCAGGGCGTCCACTTCACCTCCACCGCGGTGCAGAACGGCATCCACCTGCAGATCACGGGTGACACCGGCGCCACGTCGGGGTCCCAGGACATCACCCTTCGCCGAGGGAAGACGCTCGAGCACATGACCGCCATGGTCGTGGGTTCGACCGGTTATGTGAACGCCAACGACGCCGCGCTCCACGACGTCATCGGCCTGACCACTGCCCAGTCGTCCAAGTACGCCGGGAAGTGGCTCTCCTTCCCCACCTCGAGCGCGTTGGGCACTCTGGTCAGCGGTCTCTTGAACAAGGAGATCGCCACGGAAGTGGCGATGACAGGTCCCTACCACTACGCAAAGTCGGCGACCGTGCAGGGGCAACGCGCCATCGCCATCACGGGCAAGGTGAACGCCAGCGGCGGGGGCACGGTCCCCGTCGTGCTCTACGTGGCGGCGACCGGTAAGCCGCTCCCCATCGAAGAGGTGACCAACCCGGGCAAGTCCGGCGGTTCGTCCTCGATCTCGGGGACCGTGATCTTCTCCAACTGGGGCCAGACCACGACCGAGAAGGCGCCGAGCCACACCGTCTCGTTGCTCAAGCTCGTTCCCTCCGCGCGGTCTGGGTCCAGCTCCACCCCGGCAGGGTAGGGAACCGGGAGCGGAGCGCCCCACGCCCGCTCAGTGTGACGAGCTCAGGTCGTAAACCGTCACCCCGCCGACCGTCTCGGACGTGAAGTGCGACTCCACCCACGAGGTGATGGCCGACGCGTCGTCGCCCGAGCGCCCCCCGGGCCCTCCCACAGCGCCCCCGAAGCCGCCGCCACCGGCGATGAAGTAGTGGATCTTCCCGGCCCCGACGTACTGCTCGAACTGGCGGAGCGTCGGCGCCGGATCGGTCCCGTTGAAGCCACCGATGGCCATGACGGGCTCCCCACTGGCCAACTGGTAGCCCGCCGCGTTGTTCGAGTTCACCGCCGCCGCGGCCCAGGTGTACCGGGCGGCGTTCGCCTGGAGAAGCTTGTCGAGCGCCGGGTCGGACCGGCTCGCTTTCAAGAAGCCGCCGCCGGGGCCACCTTGCCCCCGAACTCCAGGGCGGGGCCCGCCGAAGCCCGAGCTCGAGCCCGGAAACCGGCCGGTACCCGTGCCGGCACCTGCGCCGGGAAAGGCCCCGCCGCCACCGGGGAATCCGCCGCCACGCACACCGCCACCGGGGAATCCGCCACCGGGGAAGCCACCGCCAGGGCCCTGGCCCCCCGCCGGGGAAGGGGTGGCGGAGGGAATGGCACCCGCATGCGGTGTGGCGGCCGTGGCCACCGTGGAGAAGAGAGGAGCGGCAAGGGAGGCCCCGAAGCCGATCGCGGCCACGAACCCCATGGCGAGCTTGGGGATGGACTGGAGGAGCGGCAGCGCCAGGATCGCCACAACGCCGAGCACCCCGGCCGCCAGGACCAACGGGCGCAGTGCCGGGAACCAATCGGGCGTGCGACCGAGCAGGACCGCGCTCCACAGGACGGTCGCGCCGAGGCCGCCGGCGAGGCCGAGCCGACCGGCCCATGTCCCGCGCCGCTCCCACAGGCCCATCGTGGCAATGCCGACGAGTGCGCCGAGCGGCGGCGCGAGGGCGACCGTGTAGTACGGATGGATGATGCCCTGCGCCAGGCTGATGACCAGCCCGGTGACGACCAGCGAGCCACCCCAGAGGAGAAGGGCGGTCCGCTCGCGGTCGGTACGACGGTTCCGGATCGTCAACGCGAGGAGCACGGCCCCCATCACCAAGGCGCCCGGCAGCAACCACGACATCATGTTGCCGAAGGAATCGTTGAACAGGCGCGTCCAACCGGTGGGACCCCAGATGGCGGCGCCCCCACCGCCGGCGCCCCCGCCTCCGCCCACACTGCCACTCTCGTTCCCGGTCAGCCGGCCGAAGCCGTTGTAACCGAAGATCAGGTTCAAGATGCTGTTGTCCTGCGAACCACCCACATAGGGCCGGTCGGCCGCAGGTGTCAGCGCGACGACCGCCACCCACCACCCAGCGGCGACGACGATGGAGAGACCCATGACGGCCAGTTGCCAGACCCGACGCCACCAGCCGGTCGGTGCCGCCAACAAATAGACCACGGCCAGAACCGGCAGGATCAAGAAAGCCTGCAGCATCTTCGTGATGAAGCCGAACCCGATGAGAGCGCCGGCAAGGACCAACCACTTCGTCCGGGCCTTCTCGAGCCCGCGCATCATGGCGTAGGTCGCAGCGGTCAACAGCAGCGCCAGCAAGGCATCGGGGTTGTTGAATCGGAACATGATCGCCGCCACCGGAGTGAGGGCGACGACCAGCCCGCCCAGGAGCGCCGCCTGGGCGCTGAACCATCGCCGCACCGAGAGGTAGACGAGACCGACGGTCGCCACGCCCTCGAGCGCCTGGGGTACGAGGATGCTCCAGGAATTGACCCCAAAGATCCGGGCGGAGATCTCCATGGGCCACAGGAAGACCGGCGGCTTGTCGACCGTGATGAAATTGGACGAGTCCGACGAGCCGAAGAAGAAGGCCTTCCAACTCTTGGTCCCTGCCTGCACGGCGGCCGAATAGAAGGAGTTGGCCCAACCGCTGGCGCCGAGGTCCACGATGTAGAGCAACGCGGTGCCGACCAAGAGCACGAGCAGTGCCGACCGGACCCAGGTGGCATCGCTCTCGTTGCCGCGGACGAAGCGACCCAACCACCCACGCCGCGGACCCGGGGGCCGGCCCTCGGCGTCTCCGGCCGGCGTCGAGCCGATGCGAGAGGCGTCGGACACGACCACCACCGGCGGATCGAGCAGCCCGACGGGAGACTCGGGTGGCGTCGGCGGGAGGTTCGTCATCGGATCTCCTCTCGAAGAGACGGTGCCGGTGCCGTCTCGATTCGTGTGCTGGGCCGGAAGATCCACGCTCGCAGCACGCCGAAACGGGCGCCGGCGGCAGCGAGATTCGCCACGGTCAGCGCGACCAGCTGCACCAACAGCGCCGACGGGGCGATCCACTCCGCGAGAAGGAGCCCAAGCGTGGTCAGGACGAGACTGACGGCGTAGAGCGCACCGGCGACAGCGAAGAGCCGGCTACGGCGCGCCCGGCCGTCGACCCAGCACGAGAGCTCACGGTGCGCGGCGGTGTTGAAGAGGGTGGCGATGGCCATCGCCGCCGCGTTGGCGCCGAAGGGTCCTGCCAGCGGTCGCCAGGCCATGTAGAGCAAGAGGTAGCCCAGAGTCGACACGGCGCCGACCCCGGCGAAGCGCAGCAGCTCGTCGGCGGCCACCTCCTTCGAGCGGCCGCGCGGCACGCCGCCGGGGCGGTGAACCAGCATGCGCCAGATACCGCGGAGGTCGCCGGCGGCGGTCGTCACGATGTCGACGCGGGAATCGGGATCGTCGACCCAGTCGACGGGGACCTCACCGATGCGGAGACCGAGACGCTGGGCGGTGACGAGGAGCTCCGTATCGAAAAACCACTCGTCGTCCTCGACCAGCGGCAGCAGCCGCAGGGCGGCGTCACGGCGCAACGCCTTGAACCCGCACTGGGCGTCGCTGAATCGTCCTCGCAACGTCAGCTTGAGCAACACGTTGTACGCACGCGAGATGAGTTCACGTTTCGGTCCACGCACCACGTGGGCCCCTCGCGCCAGCCTCGACCCGATGGCGACATCGCGGTGACCAGACAGAAGGGGGGCCACGAGCGGAAGGAGTGCCGGGAGCGACGTCGAGAGATCCACGTCCATGTAGGCCACCACGGGCGCCCGGCTGGTGGACCAGGCAGTACGCAGCGCGTAGCCCCGTCCCTTGCGCGGCAGGTGCAGCGCGGCGACGCCCTGGACGGAGCCCGCAAGGGCACGCGCCACCGGCCAGGTGTCGTCCGTGCTTGCGTTATCGACGATCGTCACGAGACTCCGGAAGGGAAAGGACGCGTCCAGATAGCCACGCAGCTCTCGGATCCTCTCGGCGAGCTGGACTGCCTCGTTGTAGACCGGCACCACGATCTCGACGTCGACCGGTGCCAAACGCGGCTGCACGCCCGTAGGGTCCGGGGCGAGGGTCGTCATGGCAAGGATGCTGCAGCACCCGTCTCCGGACTCAGTGAAGCCGGGCTGTGCGCTCCATGTGAATCGGGTCTTCCCGCTGCCGTTGCGCGGGTCTCCTGCCGTTGTAGGGGCGACCGGGCGACATGCCCCCGATCAGCGCGCCGGCCGTTCGGGGCCGACCAGATGCCCGGGGACATCGGTCCCGGGCGAGCTGGCCGGCGGACCCTCCGAGCTCACCGGCGGGGCCGGAGGGGTCGAATCGCCGGTCACGTCGGAGTCAGGCTGGACGGGACGCGGGGAGGCGAGTGGAAGCCGGACCGTGATCACCATGCCCGCTCCGGGAGCCGACGTGGCCGAGACGGTACCCGCATGGGCTTCGACGATCGCGGCGACGATGGAGAGACCGAGACCGCTGCCTCCCCGGGTACGGGCTCGCGCCGGGTCGGCACGATAGAAGCGCTCGAAGATGCGGCGCGCCTGGTCGGCCGGCATGCCGGGCCCGCTGTCGCGCACCTCGATCTCGGCCTCGCCGTCGACCTCCTCCACCCGTACCGAGGTCGAGGTGCCCGACGGGGTGTGCGCCCGCACGTTGGCCAGCAGGTTGTCCATCACCTGGCGCAGTCGGTCCTTGTCCCCCACCACCTCGATCGGCCGCGATGCCCAGAAGCGGACGGGCCACTCAGGGCCGACCGCAGTGGCGGTGCGCACCGCTTCGGAGACGAGCGAGACCAGCTCGACCGGTGCCATCTCCATCGGCAGGCCCTCGTCGAGACGCGCCAGCGTCAGGAGATCGCTGACCAGCCGGTCCATGCGCGCCGTCTCGGTCCGGATGCCGGCCGCGATCCGCGGCAGGTCGTCGGCGTGCTCCGCACCGCCGCGCTCGAACAGTTCGGCGTACGCCGAGACGGCGGCGATCGGCGTGCGCAACTCGTGCGACGCGTCAGCCACGAACTGGCGCAAGTGCTGCTCGTTCTCGCGGAGACGCGACTCGGAGGCCAGCCGGGCCGAGAACGCGGCTTGGATCCGTTCGAGCATGACGTTGAGCGCCCGGGCGAGCCGCCCCACCTCGGTCGCCTCCTCGGCTCCCGGGACGCGCTGGTCGAGGTCGCCGGCGGCGATCGAATCCGCCGTCCGCTCCACATCCGCGAGAGGGCGCAGGCCGAGCCGGACCAGCCACCAGCCACCGAGCAGCGCGAGGACGAGCGCGGCCGCCGTCACCGCGAGCTCGGTGAGGAACAGAGTGTGCAAGGTGCTGTTCTGGTTGACGAGCGGCTGTGCCTCGACGAGCACGTCGACCGTCGGGCTGCCGACGACCTGGACCTTCTCGGCCCGGACGCGAAACGACGGTCCACCGGCGGCGATCGACCCTGTGGTGAAGTAGGCCGATTGGGTCCCGTCCGGCTGGCTCGAGAATCCTCCGATGGGGTTCGGGAGCTGTGGCCGGTACGGCTGGTTCCCGACGTAGGCCGGGCACTCGAGACCCTGGACGACCTGTCCGCCCTGGTCGGTGAGCGCGAAGTAGTTGTAGCCGAGGGCGTTGGCCGGACCACCCCCCGGGCCCCCGCCGGGGAAGCCGAACGGGGTCGAGCAGTTCACCGCACCGTTCTCGATCCAGACGTCGACCGCATGGTGCACGCCCGGGAAGGACTGGTCGAGGCTCTGGTCGACCTGCTGGTAGAGCGAGGAGCGCAGGGCGGAGTAGGTGGCGAAGTCGGCCACCACCAACGCCACGACGGCGATCAGCCCGACCGCGACGAGGAGGCGCAGCCGGAGAGACACTCAGGCAGCCCCGTTGGCCGCCTCGGCCTCGCGCAGCGTGTAGCCGACGAGGCGGATGGTGTGGATGAGCGGTGGACCGAACTTCTCGAGCTTCTTGCGCAGGTAGCTGACGTACGTCTCGACCACGTTGCCGTCGCCCCCGAAGTCGTAGTGCCAGACGTGGTCGAGAATCTGCGCCTTGGACAGGACGTGCCGCGGGTTGAGCATGAAGTAGCGGAGCAAGTTGAACTCGGTCGCCGTCAAGTTGATGGGGTGGTCGCCGCGGCGAACCTCGTGCGCGCTCTCGTCGAGCTCGAGGTCGGAGAAGCGGAGGACCCCGTCGTCCTCGGGCTCGTACCCGGTCCGGCGCAAGATGGCGTGCACACGGGCGATGACCTCGGCCAGGGCGAACGGCTTGGTGACGTAGTCGTCACCGCCCACGGTCAGCCCGGCGAGCTTGTCCTGCAAGGTGTCGCGTGCCGTCAGGAACAGCACGGGCACACGGACGCCGTCGGCGCGCAGCCGTCGCGTCACCTCGAGCCCGTCGAGGTCGGGCAACATCACGTCGAGGATCAACAGGTCGGGAGGGTCCTCCTGCGCCCGGGCCAGCGCCTTGCGTCCGGTCATGGCCTCGTCGACGGTGAACCCCTCGTAGCGCAGCGAGGTCGCCACGGCATCGACGATCGAAGGCTCGTCGTCGACCACCAGGACCCGCGGTCCGTTCTCGGTCTTCACTTCCATACCTCCCTGCCCAGCAAGCTCGCACCCGAGGATGCCGCTCCAGTGTGACCCGGCTGTGGGCCGGCTGTGGGCGCGGCCTGTCAGGCCGAGCGGGCATCGAGCGCCCGTCGGAGCAGGTCAAGAGCAGAAATCGCCCCGTACTGGCGCACACGCTCCCGATCGCCAGGCATCCGCAGTTGGCGGGTCTCGACGGGGTGTCCGGGCAGGGCCAGGCCGACGAAGACGGTGCCCGGCGCCACGCCCTCCTGCTCGTCGGGACCGGCGACCCCGGTGATCCCGAGCCCCACGTCCGAGCCGGTCACCCGGGCAGCGCCCACCGCCATCGCCCCCGCGGCGGGCTCGGTGACCACGGGACCGGCAGGCACACCGAGGACGTCGAACTTGACCTGCGTGTCGTACGCCACCACACCGCCCTTGAACCACCGCGATGCGCCCGGCACGTTCACGAGGCGGGAGGCGATGAGGCCTCCGGTCAGGGACTCGGCAACGCCGAAGGTCAGTCCCTGACCCAGAAGGCGGCCCGCCACGGCGACTTCCATCGACTCGTCGTCGACTCCGAAGACGATGTCGCCGAGGCGCTCACCGATGGTGTGGCGGACCGCCGCGTCCTCCTCGTCGAGCAGCGCGGTCACCTCGTCGAGCGTGCGGGCCCGAGCCGTGATGCGCACCTTGATGCCCTCGATCCCCGAGGCAAGGAAGGCCAAGGTGACGTCGGGCGCACCATCGAGCGCGTCGATCCGGTCCTGAAGCGACTCCGCCAGGCTCGATTCGCTCGCACCCCACGTGCGCAGCACGCGGCTGGCGATGACGCCCTCCTCACCCGCTCGGGCCATGCGGTCGCGCAGGTCGGGAAGGATGGCCCGCTCGAACATCTCGGCCATCTCGTAGGGCACACCCGGGACCGCGTAGACCACCTTGTTGCCCACGGGACAGACGAGACCTGGAGCGGTGCCGCCGGCTTGTGGTATCACCCTGGCACCCCGCGGCACGTCGGCCTGACGGGCGTTGTTCTCGGTCATCTGGCGGCCGCGCTTCTCGAAGAACGCGGCGATCACGTCCACGATCCGCGGATCGCGATCGAGCGGCACGTTCATGACCTCGGCGATCGCCTCTCGGGTGATGTCGTCCTGGGTCGGGCCGAGGCCGCCACACATGATGACGCCGTCGCTGCGGGCCAGCGCCGTGCGCAGGGCGAGGGTGATGCGGTCGTGGTTGTCGCCGACGGCCTGGTGGAAATGGGAGGCCACCCCGTTGGCCGCGAGGTTCTCGCCGAGCCACGCCGAGTTCGTGTCGGCGATCTGCCCCAACAACAGCTCGGTGCCCACGGCCACGATCTCGATTCTCACGGGTGCGACCTTAGGAGCCGGACGGCGCCGTGGGCCTGTGCAGCGCACGACGCCCGTCGAGCAGGTACTCGGCACCGGTGTAGAGCGTCAACGCGCAGGCGAACCAGATCATGGCGAGCTGCAGGTCGTGCTGGTGCGCCAAGGGCGGGATGATGCACACGCCGATGGCGAAGTCCTGCACGAGCGTCTTGAGCTTCGCCGTCTTGCGGGCGGGGATGGAGACGCCGCGGCGACCCACCCAGGAACGGTAGGCCTGCATGCCGAGCTCCCGGGCCGTGATGAGCACGACGGGCAGCCACGGCAGTCGGCTCTGGGCGGCCAGGGTGATGAGCGCGCCCAGCACGACCGCCTTGTCGGCCAGCGGGTCGAGGAAGGCCCCGGACCGGGTGGTGCCGTGACGCCGGGCCAGGTAGCCGTCGAGCCCGTCGCTGGCGGCCAGGACGAACCCGACCACGACGTTGATCCACGAAGCCCCCCAGACCACGAGCATCACCACATAGACCGGCGCGGCGAGAAGGCGGGCCACGGTGATGGCGTTGGCCGGCGTGACGAGCGCGGTGGGCCCGAAGCTGAAGCCGGCCTGGGCCGGATGCCCCCGGGTGGCGCCGCTCACGCCGTTCCCCCTCCGCCGGCGGCGATCAGGTCGGGGCCCTCCGCGCCGATGATGCACAGGTCGACGAGGCTGCCCACCGCCAGGTGCCCGGGCACGCGCACGACGCCGTCGATCTCCGGTGCCTCGTGCACGGTCCGGCCCCGCCCGGGAGCGTCGACGAGCACGGTTCGCCGCTCCCCGAGCATGCCGTCACGGCGCGCCGCGGTGATGGCGTCCTGGGCCTCGCCGCACTCGCGCAGACGCTCGAGGGCCAGCTCCGCCGGCACCTGACCGGGCAGGCCGGCGGCGTGCGTGCCCTCCTCGCTCGAGAACGGGAAGAACCCGGCCCAGTCGAGCTGGGCGGCCTCGAGGAACTGGAGCAGCAGATCGTGGTCGCGCTCGGTCTCTCCGGGGTAGCCGAGGATGAACGAGGAGCGGAACGTGGCGTTGGGCTCCATGGAGCGGATGTCCTCGATGCGACGGAGGAACCGGTCTCCGTCGCCCCAACGACGCATACGGGCGAGCAAAGGCCGCGACACGTGCTGGAGCGAGAGGTCGAAGTAGGGCACGCCAGTCTCGAGGATGGCGTCCACCAGCTCACCGGTCAGCCGCGACGGATAGAGGTAGAGCAGCCGGGTGCGGTCGACCCGCCCCGCCACGGCCCGGGTCAATTCGGCGATGGGCGAAGGCCCGCGGCTGCCGCGGTGCGCCCGGCCCGACCCCGAGCGGTCGCGCCCGTAGGACGCCAGGTCCTGTGCCACGAGGACGACCTCGCGCAAGGGCGGTCCACCCGGGCCCTCCGACGCGGCGCGCAAGGCGTCGACCTCGGCCAGGACGTGGCGCGCTTCCCGGGAGCGCTGCTTGCCGCGAAAGGAGGGGATGGCGCAGAAGCCGCAGGTGCGGTCGCAGCCCTCGGCCACCTTGACGTAGGCCCAAGGAGCGCGGGCGGCGGGGCGGGGCAGCTCGAGGAGATCGAATCCCGACGTGGCGATGGTCCGAGCGACGCGGGGGGCGCCGAGGGCGACCGGAACCGCTGCAGGCGCATCGAGCGAGGGCACCGCCGCGTCCTCCGTCAGCGCATGCCCGAACCCGGCCACGAGGTCGACCTCGGGCAGTGCGGCGCGCAGCTCCTCGCCGTAGCGCTCGGCCAGGCAACCGGTGACGACCAGGCGAGCACCGGGCGGACGGTGCCCGGCCAGACGGAGCACGGTCTCGATCGACTCCTCCCGCGCCGCGTCGATGAAGGCACAGGTGTTGACGACGACGAGGTCGGCGGAGCCGGGATCGGGCGCGGGGCCATAACCACGCGCCACCAGATGCCCCTCGAGCTTGTCCGAGTCCACCTGGTTCTTGGGGCAGCCCAGGGTCTGCAACCAGTACCGGCCCACGCCTCTCTCGCACACTCCTCGCACCGGGCCGTCCCCCCGAGGATGCGGGAGGGACGGCAGGCCCGTCACCGTGGCGGACCGCTCTGCGGCCGGCCGGCAGTGCGCCGGACGCCCGAGCGGAGAGGGAGGGATTTGAACCCTCGGACCCGGTTACCCAGGTCAACTCATTAGCAGTGAGTCCGATTCGGCCGCTCTCGCACCTCTCCCAGGGTTTTCGCGTGCGCTGTCCGGAACCCTGTCCATAATTCGCCGGCGAAATCCTGTGCCGGACAAGCCTACGTGAACCCCGGCTCGCAGGTGGGCGGTCAAGCTCCGGTCGCAACCCCCTGGCCGGGGACATTCTTCATTTGACCGCTGATTGGCGGCGACCCGCTGGACGTTTCGCAACTCACATGTTCGAGACGAGTTGCGAGAGGCCTCTACCATCTCGGGCGTGCCGGCCGAGCGGGTCCGCCTTCGCATCGGGAACCTGGCCAAGGCCGTCCTCGTCAGTGGCCAGGCCTACCAGGACCCCAAGGATGCCTTGAACGAGTTCGTCTCGAACGCCGCCGACGAGTACGTCGAGGCGGGGAGGCGAGGCGAACGGATCCGGATCCTCCTCCGGCGAAAGGGTCGCTACCCGGTCATTGCCGTCGACGACTCGGGGCGAGGCATGAGCCAGGAACGGTTGCGCGAGGTGGCGCGCAACCTCTTCGAATCTTCCAAGGTTGGCGACGACCGGACGCTCGGGGAGAAGGCCATCGGCATCCTCGCCTTCCAGCAGCTCTGTGGCAGGTGCGACGTCGTATCCCGAGCTGCATCGAACCAGGACACCTGGGTGCTTCGCCTCGAGCGGGGCAAGGCGACCGCCACGCTGCAGCGGGAGAAGCGCCGGGTGCGGCAGGAACCGGGGACCACCGTGTACCTGAGCGATCTCGATCCAGACGTCCTCCGAGTCCTCACGCAGCGGCGGATGGTCGACTATTTCCGCTCCCGTCGTGGTGCCGCGTTGGCGGGTGGGGACTACGAGATCGAGGTGGTCGAGGGCCGCTCCTCCGAGCTCGTGCTGCCCGAGAAGCCCGATGGCGTCAAGCTCTCGGTCCCAACGCGTCACACCCTGTGGGGCCGAATCGAGTTCGCGCTCTATGTCTCACCCGCCGACGGACGACGTCGTCGGGTATCGGTTGTGGGTCGAGCCGGAACGAACATCCTCGACGACCTTGCCGAGCTGGACGAGTTCGCGGGTCCTCCATGGGACAGCGATCAAGTGTCCGGCCGGATCGTGTTCGGCTCCTTACAGCAGACAGCCGGGCGGCGGGCGATACTGCGAGACCGCGGCGCATTCCCCTTGTTCGTCGAAGCTGTCAAGGCGATCGAGCCTGCGGTGGCACAGACGATCGAACGGGTCGCTCGAGAGGTGGACGCGGAGACAGCCGACCGCCTCTCGGATGTCATTCGCAAGATCTTCGGACGCGTGCTCAAGGAGCTCGACGACCTCGACAACCCGATGCGGTCTGCGGGTGGAGGTAGCGGACCCGGCGAAGGCCCGTTGCCACAAAGCGTCGAATCGAACGGGCCCAGTCCTTCCAACGGAAGCGCCGGCGAGGCCCCGCCGGACCTCGGACAGCTCTTGCCCCCACCGGCAGATCCGGTTCCTCCAGCGACTGGACCCGACACCGGCCAATCGGCCGGCTCTGGGAACAGCAGGCTCCCGACCGTCCTGCCGGACCCGGAACCGGGCGAGGCAAGGAGCCGCTTCGATCCGGACGCAGGCATCGTCTTCTTCAACGACTCCCATCCGGACTACCTGTTGGTGAAGGACGCGGAGGCGATGCTGCTCGACTACCTGGCCACGCTCGTGGCCAAGGAATACGTCATCTACAACAACCCTCGCGCCGAGTCCGGGGAGATCGGGGAGGAACTAGTGCGGATGCTCGTCCGGGTGCGAAGGCACATACCCAAGCGGACCAGTTGACAGTCGCGATGCCTCACAGGCCGAGATCGGGGCCTTCCATCTCGATGCCAATCTCCGGGTGGCGCGAGCGCCATCGTTCCATCGCCGATCCTAGGATCGGCACGTCGTCACGCAGGGTCTGCCATACGATTCGGTAGTCGACTGCGTGGTAGACGTGGTCGACCACGATACGCATGCCACGGACTTCGTCCCAGGGAACATCGGTGGTCTCGCTTATGACTTCGTCGGGCAGCTTCGAGGCCACGTCACCTATGCGTCCGATGATGGCTTCGCCAGCCAACCTCAAGGGTCGCTCGGTCTCCCAGCGATCCTGACCGTAGGCAACGAGCTCCGCGGCAGCACCGATAGCTTCGTCGAGGTCGGCCAGGAGGTCCGACAGCCTCCGCGCCATCAGAGCTCGATGGCTTCGCGAAGGATGCCCTCGTGCCTCGGCTGCAATCCGCCGGTTGAGACGACCTCCACGTCGACTCCAAGGAGTACCTCGAGGTCGTGGACAAGCCCGACATGATCGAGTGCCGAAGCGTCGGGCTCGAAGTCCACAAGGAAATCGACGTCACTCCCCGGGCCCGTCCTCCCGCGGACGACGGACCCGAATACCCGGACGCGCTTTGCCTTCCTGGCGTGTGCCAGCTCAAGGATCTTGCTGCGCCTGGAAATCACCTCGACCAGCGTCACGGGCTCCATTGTCCCAAACGGGTGTCCATAATCCTGTCCATATACGCGAACGAAACACTAGGGACGGCTTCAGGCGCAGTGGACAGAGGCCCAAGTAGGAGCGGCCTCTACGGACGGAGGGGTACAGACCAGACCTGCTTGCTCGGGTTAGCAGTGAGTCCGATTCGGCCGCTCTCGCACCTCTCCAGCAGGAGTTTCGCCTGCGCCGTTCGGAACTCTGTCCATTCTTCGCCGGTGAAATCCTGTGCTGGACAAGCCTACGTGAACCCCGGGTCGCACAGGGACGGCCAGGCTCCGGTTTCGAGGCCTCGCGCAACCTCTTCGAATCCTCCAAGGTCGGCGACGATCGGACGCTCGGAGACACCTCGGCTGTTCTCCGCACACGACGTGGCGCGGCCTTGGCGGGTGGGGACAACCCGTCTCGTCACACCCTGTGGGGCCGAATCGAGTGCGCGCGCTCTGTCTCAACCGCCCATGGACGACGTCATCGAGCACCTGACCCGGACAGATCGTCAGGAGTCCGTATGACGTATATCGTATGGTAGCCTTACGACCTATGGCACGTGACTCCTTGGACCAAGTCAGCGAGGAACGAACCCCCTACATCGGCGCCATGCTCCGTGTCGTTTGGCAGTGGGTCCGTGATCAACTGTACGCGGGCGTCATTGCGGCGGGCTTCGACGATCTGAGCGCAGCGCATGTCGGGCTCTGGCGCTATCCGGGCCTCGAGGGCGTACGTCCAAGCCAACTTGCGGACCACGTGGGTATCACGAAACAGTCGGTCAATGACCTGCTCGGGCATCTCGAAGCACACGGATACCTCTCGCGCGTCCCCGATTCGATCGACGGTCGGGCTCGTGTGATCCGACTCACCGCCAAGGGACGGCGGCTCGCGGAGACCATTTACGCCGCGGCAGGGGCAGCTCAACTGCAGATCGAAGAGATCCTCGGACCACGTCGCTTCGCGCAGTTGCACAGCTCGCTCGAGCTCCTGACCGAGCAGCTCGAGGGCTCCATCCGCTAGGCGAAACGGGCGTCGCAGGACGAGGTAGGAAGCGATCGCCGCCAGGTCACCGCACAGGAACGCGACAATCACCGTCACGCCGGTGACCATCATGCAGGGGTTCCATGATGACGACTGCGGTCTCTGCCGAGCGCCGAGCCGAGTAGGCATCCAGATTCTTGTCGATCGCGCGCCACCGTGACCAGAGTCGCTCCCGCTCCTCCCCCCGAGCAGCACGGGCCCTGATTCGACGCGGGCCGTCGACAAGGTCCACCGAAGCCTCGGGACACGCCTGCAGATTGAGCCACCATGCCGGTTCGCCCTCGTGCCAGCCGTTCATGGCCATGGTGATCAGATTCGGTCCGTCTTCGAAGTAGCCGACGATGACGCATCGCTCGAGGCCGGTCCGTCGGCCGATCGTGGTGAGACGCATAGCGCCCCAGCCGTTGGGTTTTGGACGCCACAGCCCCAAACGACCACCCGTCAGGCGGTAAAGACGGCGATGGGCGAACCAGAACCAGCGAATGAACCAGCGGGGTGGAAGTCGTGGCGCGGGCGCAGGCGAATGCGGTCTCATCCGCCCTATCGCAGCGAAAACGGCGGGTACCGATCGGTGATGAGCAAGAACGCGTAGGCGTTGACGCGCAGGGCCCATCGCGCAACTCCCACCACGTAGTCGAACAGCCCTCGGGGATATCGACCGGTGAACAGGATGGCGAACCAGGCGAGGACGACGGACACAAGGGCGGCCACGCCGAGGAAGAACAGGATGACGTAGTGGGGAATGGCGAGGAACCATTTCACGAGGGGCAGTCCACGATGCAGATCTCGCTGCACGTCTGGGTAGTCCAAGTCGAGTGAGACCGCCTGGTACTCGACCGTCGATGGATACCTGTCAGTGAGCAACGCCACATACGCTCCGATCCGCGTCGTGAAACGGGTGAGCTCGAGTGCGAAGTCGAACCACCAGCGAGGGTACTTCTGGCGGAACAGGATGAGGAGCAGCGTCGCGGCGAAGAGTCCACCGGCGATGCCTGTCGATGTCGTCGTGACCCACGTACCACCGCCTGACTCGACCCTTTGCGTGCCTGCACCCGTGAGAATGCTGCTCACAATCGCAATGGGGACAACCAGGACGAGCCGGAACGCGCTCGTCACTCGGTTGAGCCGGTCCGAGTAGGTGATCTCCAGGCGCGCGGGATACGGTGCCGACACGTCGGGTCTGCCGGCCGTACTCGTAGGTGGTGGTGGTGGTGGTGGTGGTGGTGCGAAATCGGACATGAGCAGAGCACACCCTTCGAACTAAGACGCCTTCGGTGAACGATGCACCTTCAATCTCGTCGGACTCCAATACCTGGACCAGGGTCGAAGGTCCCATCGGACCTTTGCGGGGAGTCGTCCTGCATTCGCTTGGTCAAGAGGACGTCAGATCGGCCGGCTCCGCTCAGGATCAATGCGCCGCTGACGACGCCAACGTCGACGCGAAGATCTGCCAGGCCAACAAGCTCTTGGCGACGAGGGACAATGTGATGTAGGAACGCTCGCCGATCAAGTATTCGCGCCACCGTCCCACCTGTCGGTATTGGAGCCACTGGTTGAGGGCGAAGCAATTGAAGGCAACGAACAACGACCCGAAGATGGCATAGACGAACGCAGGAGGGTGAAGATCGGTGCCGGGCCCGGCAAGATAGACCCCGATCGCCACCCAGGGCACCACGCCGGCCAGGCAGCCCAGCCAGAACGGGCCGAGACTGCTGCCAGGAGATTCGTAACGCTCCTGGAGCCATCCGAAGCCGATCATGGCAGCGTTGACGCCGATCAACGCGATGAGGGCTGCAATGTCGTCGATCCCGACGAGCATGGCGATGAGGACGATCATGATCGATGCACTCAGCGAGTACTCGAGCCAGCGATAGGGGTTCTGGCGCTTCGCCAGGTGTGCCGTATACGAGTCCCATCCCGGCCAGGCGACGACGAGATGGGCGAGGGCCGACAAGGCGAAGAAGGCGGCGATCGCCCAGGCGAACCGGATGTCGAAGAGGGTGACGGTACGTGTGCCGACACCGGGTCCGGGCGGACCGGTCATGTAGGAGGCGCGCACCGGCAAGGCGAAGGCGTTGGCGAAGACGACGACGGCGATGGCCTGTGCGGCATGGAGCATCGCTGCCGTCAGGTTGTAGGTACGGAGCCGTGTCGATGATCCGACCAGGGACGTCTCGCTCATCCCTCAAGCCCACGCCCTCGCGGTGTCGGGATCCAGGGGAGAAGGTCCATTTCACGGGGATCGATCGTCGTCGCCGGACCGCCGTAGAGCATGAGACCTTTGACCCTGGTGCCTCCGATGACATGGTCAGTACTTTGGGCGTGAACGGCTGGTCAGCCGGGGACGAGCTTGCGCGAGAAGGGCCATTCACCGATGGACGTCAGTGCACACCATGCGCTCTCGGCCCATGAGGTCGTGCTCTTGCTCGACACCGACCCCCGATCGGGTCTGAGTGACTCCGAGGCGTCGACCCGCCTCCTCCGCTACGGTCCGAACGTCCTGCCGGCAGCGGAGCCCCGGGGACCGCTTCGGCGCATGATCGAGCAGTTCCGGAATCCCCTCGTCTACGTCCTGCTCGGGGCCGGATTGGTTGCAGGGGTCCTGGGGGAGATCGTCGACGCAGTCGTGATCTTCGGAGTGATCCTCGTCAACGCAGTCGTCGGCTTCGTCCAGGAGACCCACGCGCAGTCCACGCTCGAGTCGCTCCGCACCCTGGTGAAGACGACGGTGCGCGTGGTGCGAGCGGGATCGGCGCGCACCGAGGACGCGAACGGTGTGGTCCCCGGGGACCTCGTCCTGGTCGCGGCGGGCGACAGGGTGCCCGCCGATATTCGACTGGTTCAGGAGACGGATCTCGAAGTCGACGAGTCGGCATTGACGGGTGAGTCCTCACCGGTCGTGAAGGATGAGCTCGTTCTGCCCGCTCCGACTGTCGTTGCGGATCGGCGCAACATGCTCTACTCCGGCACGCTCGTGACCAAAGGAGCAGGAGCCGGTGTCGTCGTCGCGACGGGCACCGAAACCGAGCTGGGCGAGATCCACCGCCTCATCGGCAGTGCCGAGAACCTCGAGACGCCTCTCACCCGGAAGCTCACCCACTTCTCACGGCTCCTGACCGTCGGGATCCTTCTGCTGGCCGGCCTCGCATTCGTCGTCGGGGTAGCTCGAGGTGAGCGACCATCCGAGATGCTGACTGCAGCGGTCGCTCTGGCTGTCGGGGCCATTCCAGAGGGCCTTCCTGCCGCCGTGACCATCACGCTGGCCATCGGGGTGAGCCGGTTGGCGCATCGTCGAGCCGTCATCCGGCGGCTCCCGACCGTGGAGACCTTGGGCAGCACGACGGTCATCTGCACGGACAAGACGGGAACCCTCACCACCAACGAGATGACCGTACGGGTCCTGTGGACAATCGCAGGATCATTCGAACTCCCCGGCTCAGGGAACCGACGAGCGGTGCCGATGACGGCCGCCGGCGACCATCGGATGCGGGGCGCGCTCCGGGATGATCTCCGGTGGACCCTGGCGACGGGAGCGCTCTGCAACGATGCCAGCTTGGTTCGAAGTGGTGGCAGTTCGGAAGCGAGCGGTGATCCGACGGAGATCGCGCTCCTCATCTCCGCGCTCGAGTGCGGCCTTCCGGTGGACGACCTCGAGGCCGACCTGCCACGTTTCGGGTCGATCCCATTCGACTCCGAGCGGCGCATCATGGCCACCTTCCATCGCTCCGATGTCCCCGGTGAGACACTCGTGCTCGTCAAGGGTGCGGTGGAGCAGGTGCTCGAACTCTGTCATTCGGGAATGCTTCCAGACGGATCCCAAGTCCTTCTCGACACCACGCTGGTGATGGACGCGGCCGACGAGCTCGCACGGAACGGGCTGCGTGTGCTCGGGTTTGCCGTTGCTCGGCATGAGGGCGCATTCGACGAGGAGCGGGCACTCGGAAGCGGTGACTTCACGTTCGCCGGGCTCCAGGCCATGCAGGACCCGCCTCGTCCAGAGGTCTACTCCGCCGTACGGTCGTGCCAGGACGCCGGGATAGCCGTGAAGATGATCACCGGAGACCACGCCGCTACCGCAGCCGCCATTGCCTCCGAACTGCAGATCTTGCACAACGGTGGACATCGACGACTCTTCACCGGGACCGAACTCGATGCGCTGACAAGCGAGCAGTTCGCCGAGGTGGCCGAGAGGGCTGAGGTCTTCGCACGTGTCTCACCCGAGCAGAAGCTGAACCTCGTCAAGGCGCTCCAGGGACATCACGAAGTCGTGGCGATGACGGGAGATGGCGTGAACGACGCGCCGGCGCTGCGCCAGGCCGACATCGGGATCGCCATGGGTCGAGTGGGGACGGAGGTGGCCAAGGACGCCGCCGACATGGTGCTCAGCGACGACTCCTTCGCCACGATCGAGGCTGCGGTGGAAGAGGGGCGAGGCATCTTCGACAATTTGCTCAAGTTCATCGTGTGGACGATCCCCACCAACTTGGGAGAGGGGCTGGTCATCTTGGTGGCCATCGTCCTGGGAACAGCGCTGCCCATCCTTCCCAGCCAGATCCTCTGGATCAACATGACGACGGCGGTGCTCCTCGGCCTGACCCTCGCGTTCGAACCCAAGGAGGCGGGAATCATGGACCGACATCCCCGTGAGCCGACTCGCCCCTTGCTGACGTGGGACCTCATCGTACGCACCCTCCTCGTCTCCGGTCTTCTCGTTGCGGGTGCCTGGTGGCTCTTCGAATGGGAGCGGGCACATGGAGCCGGCCTGGCCGAGGCCCGCACCACGGCGCTCAACACGTTCGTGATGGTCGAAGCCTTCTACCTGTTCAGCTGCCGATCTCTCTCGGGCCCGTCGTGGCGGCTCAGCCCTGTCTCCAATCCCTGGCTTCTGGCGGGGTGCGCGACTCAGGGAGCTGCCCAGTTACTCGTCACCTACGTTCCTGGGATGCAGAGCCTGTTCGGAACCGCCCCGATCAGCGCGGCCGCATGGGGGCGCATAACGCTGGTCGCTCTCGCCGCGACCACAGTCGTGAGCGTGGAGAAGCACCTTCGGCGCGGGTCCCGGCGCGGGTCCCATTGAGTAGCACGTCCCACATCTACGACACCGGCATCCGAGGGATCTTCCGGTGCCGCCCGCCCTCTCTCATTCGCTGTTGGAACCGCCCACGAAATCGGAGATGGCATCGATGGCGTGCGTCGCGTGTGGAAGTGGCACGAAGTTCCAGTGCGCTCCGTGCGCCATTGAATGCCCACCGTGCCGGCGCAGCAGCTCGCTCACATCGTCGATCGCTTCGTCGTCGACCTTGAGAGCCATCACGACAGAACCGGCTCGCAAAGCTTCGGACACCCCGTCGCAGTACTCGCAGTCGCTCGTCGCCAAGCGCTGGAAGACCCGGACGACATCGACGGCAATGCCATGTCGGCTCAGACCTGAATCGAAGTACGCCATCCCCTCTTCGCCAGAGAAGATCCAGGCATCGTCCGAATCGGTGAGACCGGCCCCATCGGCCTCCTGGAGCGCAGCGAGACCCTCTTTGGAATCGTCGAACACGACGAAGAGCCGGTGGCTCGGAGGAAAGATCATGACCGTACCTGCCACCAGCCAGCTCCTCTCAATCCAAGACCGACGAAATCGGCCGCAGGCTCGATCATGGCTCGGTGGCCTCGGCCGCCGTAGGGCCATAAGTCCATAGGCGGCGCCCGCCACCTTGAGCGGGCGGGATCAGCCTCCCCCTTGGGCGCTCCAGTGGCCGCTCGAGGCCCTGGCCAGAGCAGCGCCGGGACCTTGGTCCCTTCCGGCGCCTCGGTCTCTTGGGATTCAATCGAAAGCGCGAGCAACGCGCGAGGTTGGGAGAATGCCCCCTGGAGAGCCACCAGAGCCGCCGGTGTCCGACATGGACGCCGCACGCGCTCGGTCTCGGTCGGATCACATGATTCGCCCGCATGGCGTACGAACGGTGACTCTGCCCGCGCTCCTTCGGCGTATGCAGGTTCTCGTCGTCTTTCCCGTGGTCATCCTACTCACCGTGTCCGCCGGTTCCTTCGTCTATGCCAGCTATCTGACGATTCATCTCGTCTTCACCACGTCCTGGGCGTCGAGCGAGGTCTCCGAAAATGTCGTCAGAGCTCTGCAGGTCGTCGATGTGTGCCTGATCGGGATCGCGGCCCTGGTGATCGCTGCGGACGCCCTCATGACCTTCATGAGTAAGCCGCAGGGCACGCCTTCTACTCCACGTTGGCTCGACCAGGAGACCGAAACGGTCGACGTCCTGAAGAATCGGGCACTCTCGATGGTGGTCCTCATCTTGGCCGTGACGTTTCTCGAAGGCATAACCCGGCCGACGAGCGGATCCGAAGAACTGGACCTTGGATTCTCGATAGCAGCGGTGATCGGCGCCATCGGCATCTACATTGCGGCAAGCTGGTTACACGGACGAACTTCTCACCGCGATCCGCACCTTTGAGCAATGGGGATCCGCGCTCGCTGATGGCGTCATGGCCAGGCCGGCGGCCGGTGCACCTCCTCGGTACGCCGGCCGCCGCCGTGTCGGTTCAGCCGGGCGTCCCGCCCTTGCACCAGGCGTTGGCCGGGACGCCGACGCACGGGTTGGGCATGGTCGGCAGGTTGGACGGCAGCGGTTGCGGCGTCACCCCTGTCGAGCGGGGGTAGTTGTCCGTCGGCAGGCAGTACCCGCTCCCGAGCAACCCGGTGTTGCACAGGACCTCCGCGGCGAGCGTTCCCTTCGTCAGCGAGAAGTTCCCCGAGGTCGTCAGCGGTCCACAGACGGCGTTCGTGGTCTGAAGATCGGCCGGTGAGGTCCCGTCGGGCATGGCGTTGCCCGAGAAGCAGTTCTGTGGGAGGCCGGAGGCGACCGTGAGGTTCCCGGCGTCACCGTTGGTCGGATTGCCGAAGAAGCCATTGTGACTGAACGTGTTCCCGATCATGGCGTCACCGAAGGCGTCGTAGATGCACAACGGCCCGGGCTTGAGGAACCCACCGAGATCCGTCTGCCCCAGCCCCGAGCAACTGATACCCGCCGGCGGGGTATCGGAATCGGCGAACGGCAGGAACAGCGCCCCCCACGAGCCGTTGTTGGCGAAGGTGTTGTTCATGACCGTGTCGTTCCGTCCCCCCGAGACCGTCATGCCCGTCCCGACCGGACCGGCGCCCGCGTAGCCTGCGCCCGATCCGGGCACGTTCGGGTTGTTGTTGTCGTGGAGGTAGTTGTCCATGAACACCCAACACGAATGCGTATTGGTGAAGCCGCTGACCCCGTTGTCCGGGCAGGCACCGTTCTGGATCGGCGGCGGATCGCTCGCGATCTGGCTGTTGGTGTCGAACCCGTCCTGATTGTTGTCGAACTGCGAGTTCGAGACGACCAGCGTGCCGCCCGAGTTGGTGCCCGAGTATCCGAGGGGGTTGTACTGCATCCAGGCGTTGTGGACCCAGGCGTCGCACAGGTCCCGGCAGGCGCCGATGTACATGCCGGAGTCATTGAAGTTGCTGCCGTAGATGTTGTTCCAGACCCCGTCCGACGAGGCCGAGGAGAAGATGCCGTAGGCACCGCCTGTATTGCTCGCCGAGTCGTAGTACGTCGAGGTGGCCGTCAGGTAGCTGCCCGAATAGCCCACGAGGCCGAGTGGACCGGTAGTGGCCTCCGAGGACTGCCCGTCCCACCAGATCTCGTTCCCGCCTCCGGACGAGCCGGTGAGGAAGTTGCAGGTGGTGAGGTTGTCGACGGACACGCCGTTGGCCTTCCAGACCAAGATGCCGTTGCGGCCGATCGGATTGCCCCCGCCGTAGCCGGGGATCGAAACGCCGTGGTTCTGGTCCGCAGGGTTGTTCGAACACTGCGGGGAGCCCGGATTCGTTCCGTCGATGACGACCGAGTTCCGGTTCATCCCACGGAGGTGGATGTACGGGGTGTCTATCTCGACACCTCCGAACCATCCGGCTGAAGCCTCGCTCGCGGTCGGCGGGTTGGTGATGTCGTTGTTCTCGTGATAGTCGCCTGGGGCGATCAGGATCCAGTCACCGGGTTGCGCCGCGTTCACCGCGGCCTGGACGGTGGAGTACTGGCCTGGAATGCCGTCGAACGTTCCCACCAGGAGAACCCGCCCTCCCACCGTGGGTCCGATCTGCGACATCGACACGACCGGGGCGTTCAGGTGCACTTTCGCCGCCGATCCCTCGAAGGGGGCGTTGCCGAAGGTGAACACACCGCCGTCGGCCGCGACCAGCGTATAGCCCCCGAAGTTCGAGGTCGCCGACATGCCGACCACAGGCGAGTTGAGAGCGGTGCCGCCCATGGAGCCGAGAAAGGCGGCCGTGCCGAAGGTGAACACGCCACCGTCGGCGGCGACCAGCCAGTAGCCGTTGCTGAGCTGCGTGCCCGACATCCCGACGATGGGGGCGTTGAGGTGCTGCCCACCCATGGAGCCGTGGAACGTCGCGTCACCGAAGTTGAAGATGCCCCCGTCCTTGGCCACCAGCCAGTAGCCGTTGCCCGTTCCGGTGGCCGCCATCCCGACGATGGGCGCGTTCAACGGTCGGCCGCCCATCGAACCACGGAAGGGCGCGTCGCCGAAGCTGAAGATCCCGCCGTCCGAGGCCACCAGCCAGTAACCCTGTCCGTCGGGGGTGGCGGCCATGCCCACGATCGGGGCGTTGAGGTGCTGGCCACCCATCGAACCGTAGAAACCGGCATCCCCGAAAGCGAAGACGCCGCCGTCGGCCGCCACCTCCCAGTACCCGTTGGAGGACGGCGTACGCGCCGCGCTGACGATGGGGGCGTTCAGCTTCACGCCACCCGTCGAGCCGTGGAAGCCGCTGCTGCCGTAGGAGAAGACACCACCGTCGGACGCCATCAACCAGTAACCGTTCGGTGCCGTGTAGGCGACGGCATTCGGCGTGGCCGCCGACGAGGTGGTCGTCGTGGCAGGCGCTCCGATGACCGACAGCACGCCGAGACCGAGGATGGCCGCCCACGCCGGCACCACCCATCGCGCGGGCAGCCACCGCTTCACTGCGGCCGTGCGACCTGTCGGACCTCTCCGTGCGCCCATGTCAACCCCCTTGAGGTACGCCCGCCCGGGAAACCCTCGAGGTTTCGCCCGCCCGGGAAAGTAGTCAGATGTCGAGAATGTGACAAGTTGGAAATGTGCCGGCAAGAGCCCGACTGATGCCGCGCGTGGAGAGGTGAACCACTCGATTCCTTCGACGTCGCGAGGCTTCTCGGGTCGTTGACGTCACTGAAGGCGCGAGATCATCTTCGTGGCGATCCGTTCGATCGAGACAGTGCCCGGTACGACACCGGACCCGCCCGGGGACCTCGCTCCGGGACGAAGCCCAGCAGTAGGGTGAGCAGGGACGTCGGAGAGGACGGGGGAGGACAAGTGAGAAGCAGGCACCGGATCGCGAAAGGGCTCGGAGCGCTCCTCGCCGTCGCAGCCACGAGCCTGGCCCTGAGCCCGGTCGGCGCCAGCGCCGCCGCGACGGCGAGCGGAACCGTGCCGGCGGTCGGACCGGTGGGAGCGACCTCCTCGGCCACGGTCGGCGCCAGCACGCCGACGCCGACCCCCACCCCTGCCCTGAAGGGGAACGGGTCCGTCGACGAGGCCTGGCTGACCGGAGCCGGCCCCGGGGATCAGATCACGCTCATGCAGAACGGCGCGGCCGTTGGGGTGAGCGGCAATCCCGCGACGGCAGACTCCCTGGGCTCACTGATCATTCGGAACCTGACACCCGGGGGCGGCTACTCCTGGCAAGACACGACGACCGGCCAGACAACTCCCCCGTTCGTGGTCCTGGCCCCAGGGCAGAACCCGGCCGCGAACGCCGCGCTCTACACCGACCAGCCCATGCAGCAGGGTTTGAACTACATCACCATGCGCGACGGCATCTCCCTCGCCGCTACGGTCCGCTTTCCCTTCGGCGAAACCTGTTCTGCCACTGCTCCGTGTCCGACGGTGATCGAGTACTCCGGCTACGGCACGGCGGGCCCGACCGACCCCATTCCCTCGTACCTCGCTCAGGCACTCGGCACCACGTGTTCGAATTGCGGTGATCCGAACCTCCTTCCCGACAGCGCCACGGCCGTCGGTTCCGTACTCGCACGGATGGTCGGGTTCGCCACGGTGAGTCTGCAGATGCGCGGCACCGGTTGTTCGGGAGGCGCCTTCGACCTTTTCGGCTACCCGTCCGACTACGACGCCTACGACGCCATAGAGATCGTGGCCAACCAACCATGGGTGGCGCACCACAAGGTCGGCATGGTCGGGATCAGCTTTTCGGGCCTGTCGCAGTTGCCGGCGGCCGGAACTGACCCGCCAGACCTCGCCGCCATCGCGCCGATGAGCCCTACCGACGACCTGTTCTCCACCGGATATCCCGGCGGCATCTACAACGACGGCTTCGCTGCCAGCTGGATCACCTCGCGCATCCACGACGCCATGGCAGCGGCCCAGTACAGCAACGGTCGTCTGGCCCCGCTGGCGACCACGCCCGTCGCCAACGTGGGCCAACCCTGGACCTACTACGAGATCGACGCCGAGCTCGCCAGCAGCAGCGGGGCATCGTCGACCTGCCTGGCCAATCAAGCGCTCCACAACGAGGCCGAGGGTCTCGAGAGCCTGGTCGGACCACAGCTCGTTGCGCCCGGGTCCGGACCGGGACGGGACCCGTCCCTCTTCGACCGGCGCTCCATGTCGGTCTGGGCCGGGTCGGTCGACGTGCCCGTCTTCCTCTCCGGTGCCCTCCAGGACGAGCAGACCGGACCGCAGTGGCCTGCGCTCATCAACGCCTTCCCGGCGTCGACGCCCGTCTACGCCAACATGGTCAACGGCGACCACATCGATTCGGCTGATCCGCAGATCCTCTCTCGCTGGCTGGAGTTCCTCGACCTGTACGTCGCCGACGAAGTCCCCACCCAACCGAGTGCGGTCGGATCTGCCTTCTTGGATCTCTTCGCCAGCGTGGCCTCGGGCATAAGCGGCGCCGCGCCGCTCCCGCCGATCCGCTTCACCCAGGCGCCCGATCTCGCCACCGCCCGCGCCGACTTCGCCGCGCAGACACCCAGGGTCCAGGTGCTCTTCGACAACGGTGCCGGGAGTGCCGGTGTGGGACACATCCAATCGACCTACTCCGCCGGCTTCTCGAGCTGGCCTCCCTCCGGTCAGGTCTCCACGCTGTACCTCGGCGGTGACGGCACCATGCACCCGTCCGATCCGTTCTTCCATCGGGACGCCACGTTCACCTTGAACCAGGCGGCGAGACCCGCCACCAGCCTGGCACCCGGTGGCAACGCGTGGGCGGCCCAACCCGCGTGGAACTGGACACCGGTTCCGGCCGGGGACGGCCTGGCCTTCCAGACGGCGCCCTTCCGGACGGACACGACCATCGTCGGTCCCGCCACGCTCGATCTCTGGGTCCGCTCGTCGTCACCCGTCGAGGACTTCCAGGCCACCGTCACCGAGGTCCGGCCGACCGCCCAGGAGGAGTACGTCACCTCGGGCTTCCTCCGCAGCTCGAACCAGGTCGACAAGCCCGATTCGACCGCGCTCTTCACCGACCCCACGTACCTGGGCGCGCAGGCTCGCAACTTGTCTCCGTGGACGTATTCGCTGGTCAAGATCCCGATCGACCCGATCGCGCACACGTTCCGGGCCGGAACCGCGCTCCGGGTAGTCATCTCCGCACCCGGCGGTGATCGCCCGGTGTGGCAATTCGACACGATCGACAACGGCCAACGCGCGACGATCGGTCTGGGAGGGTGGACACCGTCGGCGCTGGTCGTCAACGAGGTGAGCGGCGTGACCCCGACGCCGGGACTCCCCGCCTGCGGTGCCCTGCGCGGCGAACCGTGCCGCTCGTACAACCCTCTCCCCTGGTCCCCCGTCGTCACGACACAGCCCGCGAGCGAGAGCGTTCCGGCCGGGGCGCCGGTGAAATTCAGCGCGCGTGCCTACGGCTTTCCCTGGCCGCGCGTGCAATGGCAGGTGTCCGTCGACGGTGGGAACACGTGGATAAACATCGCTGGTGCAACCTCGAGATCCTTCAGCGGCATCGCCGTACCCTTCGTCAACGGCTGGCAATTCAGGGCCGTCTTCACCAACGAGAGAGGAACGACCGCGACCGAGGCGGCCACGCTCACGGTGACGTGAGCGGCCACGACCACACTCCCCGTCCCATTGAGCGGCACTGCGACGTTGCCGTCATCGGAGCCTCGACGCCCGGGTTGGCCGCTGCACTCCACCTCGTGCGCCAGCGGTGGTCGGTGATCGTCCTCGACGCCGGCGATCAGCATTTGGCGGCCGGTCGCGAAGCGGTACGGCGCCATGGCGGCGAAGTCGTCATGGGGCGAGTACATCGCGTGGCAGCTGCCGGGGCCGAGGGTTTTCGCCTCGAGCTCGTCGGTGGCCATTCCGTGTTGGCGCGTCGGGTGCTGGTGGCCGCCGGTCCGGCGGGCGAGCTCGCGGCACCTTTCGAGCCGCTCGAGGCGCTCGGACTGCGCCCGACGACGCGCCCCGGCGGCGTCGATCTCCTCCTCGAGACGGACACGAGCGGAGAGACGGTGGTGCCCGGCCTCTATGCCACGGGCAATGTCACCGACCCGGCCCGAGACGACCCGGGTGCCGCGGACCACGGCGACCGGGTCGGTGCGACCATCGGTGCCGGTCTCGCCCGCGACGACCGATCCGCCCTCCGACCCTCGGCCAACCAGGCTGACTGGGATCATCGCTATGGGGCCGACCAGATGTGGAGCGGGAACCCCAACGGCACCCTCGTCGACGAGGTCAGCAGCCTCGCTCCCGGCCGCGCCCTCGATGTCGGAGCCGGCGAAGGCGCTGACGCGCTGTGGCTGGCCGAACGGGGCTGGCGCGTGACCGCGAGCGACATCTCGCAGCGTGCGCTGAACCGCCTCAGGGCCGAGGCCGAAAGGCGCGGGGTCCGGCTGCGGATCCACCGGGCGGACGCCAACGAGCGGGGTGCGTTCGAGACGTGCGCGTTCGACCTGGTTTCGGCAATGTACGCATCGATCCCGCGTACGCCCGATGACAGGGCCGTCGGCACTCTCGTCAACGCGGTGGCTCCGGGTGGCACGCTGCTCGTCGTGAGCCACGATCTCCAGCCGATGCGCACACAGATCGACACCGCCGCCGAGAGCCGGCCCTACGACCCCGATGCCTACGTCCGAGTGGACGACTTCGCAGCTTTTCTCACCGGCTCGCCGGCCTGGGACCTCGAGGCGTTCACGACGCGGCCGCGCCCGCCCGGAGCGGTCGCCTCTGTCGCCCACCACGTCAAGGACGTCGTGCTACGAGCCCGTCGCCGTACCGGTTGATTCCGCGGGTCAGCCCGGGAGCCGTCGCCAGATCGATTGCGGCAACAACCGTAAGGCACCGAAGACCCAGCGCAGGATGCCCGGTGACCAGATCACCGCATGGTCCCTGGCCATCCCACGCACGATGTCGTCCGCCACGCGGTCGGCGTCCACGGCGAAGGGGGCGGCCGGCAGTCCCTCCGTCATCTTGGTCGAGACGAAGCCCGGCCGCACCACGTGCACGGAGACCCCAGATCCCCGGAGCGCCTCGCCCAACCCGATGGCGAAGGCGTCGAGGCCCGCCTTGCCGGCGCCGTAGACGAAATTGGCACGGCGGACCCGGTACCCGGCGACGGAGGAGAGGACGACCATGCGCCCGCGCCCCTGGGCCCGCAGTCGCGTCGCGACGGACGACAGAGCCGCGGCGGGCCAAGTCGCGTTCACCGTCATCATCTGGTTCACGCGGCGCGGGTCGGACTCGTCGACTTCGGGCGTACCCAGGTCGCCGACGGCCATGATCACGAGATCGACCGGCTCGACCGCGTGCTCGAAGCAGCGCGCCACGACGAGATCCGCCGTCTCACCTTCGCTCGCATCGAAGCGGACGGAGGCCAATCGCGTGGGTGGCTGCACATCGAAGAGCGTGGCCACGTCCACCTCTTCGGGCCGGCGCGCCGCCAGGACGAGCGTGCGGACAGAACCGTCCTTGGCCAGGCGGCTGAGGATCGCTCTCGCAATCTCCGAGGTTCCGCCCAGGACGACGACGGACTGGGGCCTGCCGAACGCATCGATCATCGCGGGATGTCCAGGCGGCGCTCGAGGTCCGACGTGATCCGCCCCTCGGGGTCCACGCGCCGCCGTACGGCGGCGAAGTCCTCGGCCCGG
Source organism: Acidimicrobiaceae bacterium (assembly GCA_027306605.1). GTDB lineage: Bacteria > Actinomycetota > Acidimicrobiia > Acidimicrobiales > RAAP-2 > Bog-473. The sequence continues at coordinate 145,288 of DAHUZK010000008.1, read as the reverse complement.
GGATACATCGTCCGGAACACGTCCGGCCTCAGGCGCGAGTCCTTTGCCAGGTACACCCGCCCGCCTGCCGCGGCGATCCGCTCGTCGAGGCGATCGAGAAGGGCGGGCAGCGCCGGCGGCCCGACCGGGAAGTCCAAGGCCAGCGTCCAGCCTGCCTGGGCGAAGGAGAGCGGTCCGGGCGTTCCAGGCCCGAACCGCTTCAGCACGGCCAGGAACGACGGCACCCGCGACTCGAGGATGCTGCCGACAGCCCACTCGAGGACGTCACCACGCTCCGCCGCCACCACGAACTGGTACTGGACGAATCCGGACGGGCCATAGAGCACGTTCCACCCGGCCACTCCGTCGAGGGGATGGAGGAACGCCCCGATCGGCTGGATCCGCTCCTGCTTGGCGCTCGACGCCCTGAACCAGCCCTCGTTCAGGACCTGGGCCGTCAGTCGGTTGACCATCCGCACGGGAGGCGGACGGTGGAAGGCGAGCTTCGGGTCTTTCGGAGCCTCGAGCCGCCGGCTCTGCAGGCAAGGGGGAAGGGCGTCGGACGGGGCGTGGTCACCCCAGGTGAGCACAGAACGCACATCGTCGCCGATACGACGAGTGCAGTCGAGCCACGCCACGCTGTAACGATGGCGGGCGTCGGTCTCTTCCATCGCCACCATCAATTCTTCGAGTCTGGCGAACCGTTGGCTGAAGGCACGGATCCAGGAGGTCTCGATCTTACGGAGACGAAGTGTGGCGCTGACCACGATCCCAGTCAGCCCCATGCCACCGGCGGTCGCCCAGAAGAGGTCAGGGTCGTGCGCGGCCGAGACCGTGTACGTGCCCGTCGGTGTGGCCAGTGTCAGCTCCGTGACGTGGCGGGCGAAACTCCCGTCCTGGTGGTGGTTCTTCCCGTGCACGTCAGCTGCGATCGCGCCTCCCACCGACACATAGCGCGTCCCTGGCGTCACGGGCACGAACCAGCCGGCAGGCACGACGTGCCGGATGAGCCGGTGCAGGCTCACCCCGCCCCCCACCGAGACCGTTTCCGTGACGGGATCGATGTCGCCGATGCGTCCGAGCCCCGTGGCGTCGACAGTGAGGCCACCGCTGCACTGGGCTGCGTCGCCGTAACTGCGACCCAGACCACGGGCGATCAGCCCGCTCTGCTGTGTACGGAACAGGCTTTCGAGCGATCCGCTCGTGGCGATTCGGTCCACCAGTGTCATGGCGGGCGCAGTGCGGCCCCAGCCCGACAGTTGCTCGAGCGTGGCCGTCGGGGGCGCAGGAGATCCGCTCATGCGTAGAGACCGATGCACATCAGGACGATCCATTCGATCGCATAGCTCTGCAGGAGGCGGTCGTGCAGAGCCAGCTGCTCGGGTTCACCTCCTTCACCGGCATCGAGAAGCCGGAGGATGTGCAAGACGGCGAGCACCATGGGTATGACCGTCAGCTCCACCCACAGCGGGTGGTGGCGGGCATGGGACAGAAGGCCGGTCCGGTCGAACGCCCACAGGCAGTACGAGGCGACAGTCACCGTCGCCGCCAGGACGAGAGTGGAGCGCAAGAAGGTCTCGGTGTAGAGGTCCAGCACGGGGCGGTGCTCTCCCCGGCACTCACCGAGCCGGACGTGCTCGGCGGCTCGCTTTCCGGTGACCACGAAGAGGGCGGCGAACGAGGTGAAGACCAAGAACCAGTTGGTCAGCGGGACATGGGCCACCAGACCGCCTGCCACGGCGCGCAACACGAAACAGGATGCGACCACGGCCAGCTCGACGACGGGCTCGCGCTTGAGCCGCAAGCTGTAGGCGGCATTGATCGCCGCGTAGACGGCCAGCAGGACCCCGAAACCCCAGGGCCCGATCAGGAGACCCAGCACGATTGCCGCGGCCAGGAGGCCGAGGCCGGACCAGAGCGCCAAGGCGGGCCGCAGGGATCCGCTGGCCACCGGCCGTAGGCGCTTGACCGGATGCTGCCGGTCCGCCGCGGCGTCGATGACGTCGTTGACGAGATAGGTGCCTGACGCGGCCAGGCAGAAGGCGGCGAAGGCGGCGCACAGGCGCAGTGCGACGTTCCAGTGCCCCAAGACCCCGGCAGCCGCGGGGGCGGCGAAGATCAACACGTTCTTCGTCCACTGCTGCGGGCGCATGCCCCGCAGGATCAGCGTGGCGCTCGCGACGCGGCCTTTCGGAAGGTCGGCGGGGAGTCCGACCGGCGCCACGTCACCAGTCTCCTCGGAACGCGCGTCCGATGCCGTCACGGAGCAGCCGACATGGTGATGAAGTCGCGGGCCCACCAGGACGCGAAGTACCGGCCCGTCCCGCCCGTCATGTTCGGCAGGAGCGTCGTCCCGTTCGCCGGTGTCGCGAGCCCGTTGGGCGTCGATGGCTGGTAGATGCTGTAATTCACCCAGTCCACGTTGATGTCGAGCTCCATCGCCCGGACGGCGCCGGCGCGCACCATGATATTGGCGAGATCGGAGATGTCGAGTCCCGGGCCTCCCACGTAGACCAGCGCTCCGTTCGCGGCGACGCCGAGCGCGGACCGCCAGACGTAGAGACCGCCACCGACGGTCGCTCCCCACTGCGCCGAGTTGGCGTCGGAGACGCTCGGCGCGACACGCCCTCCGTCGACGAGGAGGACCAGATTCTGCCGGACGGATTCGATTCCGGCCGTGCTCGTGAAGTCCCGGCCCCACTGCCCCACCGTCGCCTGGCCGTTCTTGTAGACGACGAACGAGGCGCCACCGTTGCGCAAGGGAATGATCACTTTGCCGTCCGTGTAATAGCCGCCGTTGGCATCGGACATGAGGAAGCCGGCGTTGAACGCGCTCACGAGGCTGGCGGCGTCGGTCGGCTCGATCGGCGCCGTGTACCGATACGGTCCCCCGCCCGGGATCTGGCTCCCCGAGTACAACCGTGCCCGCAGCAGCTTCGGGTCCATCCAGGCCACCCCCACCACATAGCTCGTGTGGATGGCGCTGGGACGCAGGACGGTCGTGTACACGGCGGGGAGGCCGTGGACGAGCCGACCGGCCGGTGACCACTGACCCTCACCCGCCACCGGGGGGCTGGCCAGCGGCACGATGGGGCTGGGCGGAGGGAGATGGGACACGGTGGCAGCCGCGCTCGGATCGGTCGTCGTGGTCTTCGGCACATGGATCGTGCCGCGCGGAAGGGCGCCGCCGACCTTGGGCTGGTGGTGCGAGTACCACGCGTTCTCGGCCCAGACGACCACGGATGCTCCGCCGTGCTCACGCACCCACTCGGCCGCGCGCGCCCCGAGCGAGCTCCCCAGGGCCGGATTGGCCAGGGCTGTGCCAAACGAGATCCCGAACCAGAGGATGACCATCGCCAGCACGGCAGCCACCGTCCCGACCACGCGTCGTCGGCGTCGGTGCACCGGATCCTGGGACCAACGTGCGCTGTGCCTGGGCGGAAGCGGCGTCGGCGCGGAAGGCTCCGGGGCCTCCCTCTGGGCGGTATCAGGCGAGACGCTCAACATCGGACACCGCTACCGCCGTCATGTCGCTCGTGCCTGATGGCGGCCACAGGCTCACGCCGTGACCCCGGCCCGCCTCGAGACGCCGGTTCGCCCGAAATGGGCGGACGTCGTCGCATGGGCCCCGACGCGTGCCACACACCCCTACCCACCCGCGTCGACCCTGGCCCGCCCGCGTCGACCCTGGTGGGCGGGACCATCAGCCGCCTCCGAGGGTCTTGGCGCGCATCTTCCCAGAGTGCCCACAGGTCCGAGGACCACCCTATCGCCTCAGGTACGAAATCACCGGCACGGCATCCGACGGAAGTGGGATTTGCCGGTGCTCGGTGTCGACTTCGGAAGGAACCGGCTGAAACGGTCCCAGAGGACCCGGCGACGCACGGCAGGCCTCCACCGGTCCAGTATGCCACCCTGCCTCTGCGCCGAGCGCGCACCGGGCGGAGACGATCGACCGAGGTGGGCGAAGGCGATCACACTCCGCGTGCAGCAGGAGCCGCGGCCGAAGGTCTCCTCGGCGAGGCGCCGAGCTCGATACGGCAGCGGATCGTCTTGCCGAAGCCCTCTTCTTCGACGATGTCCACCGAAGAGCTGAGCCGATGAACGATCTGAAGGCCTCGACCGAACTCGGTCGAAGGGGTGGGGTTTTGAAAGCGCGGTGGCCGCGGGCTGCGATCGCTCACGGCGACCTCGATCGCATCGGGGAGACTCTGCAGATGGATCCGGACAGCGCCGGCCGAGTAGGTGATGGCATTGGTGACGAGCTCGGAGAGCAAGAGCTCGAGCGCCTCGCACAGAGAGCGGTCATGACCCCACGAAGCGACCACCGCTCGCGCCCAGTGGCGAACGGAACCGACGGAGGCGAGGTGCCCCGAGACAAGCCTCGTCGCCGTACGCGTCACCGCTCCGAGCTCGGGGCAGACGGCGCAGACCACGGTGTCGTCGAGTCCGCTCATCTGCGGCCGCATGGCCGTGAGCACCGAATCCACCAAGACCCTGGGGTCGCCGGCAGAGCGGCGCGCCGCGCCTCTGAGCCGTTCGAGGCCCTCGTCGATCCCGGCGAGACGTGACTCGACCAGGCCGTCGGTGTAATAGAGAAGACACGAACCTGGCTCCAACACGCTCGTCAGCTCGCGGTAGCGCCAGTCTGGACGCGCGCCGAGCGCGGGATCGGAGGAGACCTCGAGGAACTCAGCCCCGTCGTCGGTCACCACCACGGGCGGCGGATGGCCCGCGCTGACGGACACCACGATGCCTTCGACCAGCTGTAGCTCGCTGTAGCAGAGGGTGACCAGCGGAATCCCGAGGTCGCTCGTCAGCTCCGAGAGCCGAGCGACCACGACGGCGGGGACGTGTCCCTCGAGGGCATGGGCGCGCAGTGCCACTCTGAGCTGCCCCATGGCCGCCGCGGCCTCGGGCCCGTGGCCGACCACGTCACCGACGCAGACGGCGACACGATGGTTCCCGAGGTCGATGACGTCATACCAGTCACCTCCGATCTCGGCGCCTGCCGTCCCGGGTTCGTAGACGGCATGTGTCCGGAGTCCTTCGAGCTCGGGAAGCGTCTTCGGTAGAAGCTGGTGCTGAAGGGTCCAGGCGATGTCACGCTCTTGTTCGTAGAGAAGGGCGGACTCGAGCCCTCGCCCCGCCCGCCGACCGATTTCCTCCAAGAACTCGATCTCGGCCGGCGAGAAGCGCTCCTTCCGGGTCCGGACCAGGCTCAGGGCGCCGAGGGGGCCGTCTTGGCCACGCAGCGGCACGATCGCCGCGGAACGGGGGGCAAGTGTGGCAAGGACCCCGTCGTCCGCTTCGTCGTCGCTGAGGTCCTCGAGGATCTCGCCCGGGATCCGGTCCAGCACCTCGATCATGCCTGAGGCCACGACCGCGCCGGGCCCCGCCGGGTCACCCAGATTCGGTCGGTACCGGGCCATGAGCCGATCGAGCGCCGGACCGAGGTCTCCCTCCTCCGTGCGCGCGACGACCGGCATCAGCTCCCTCCCCTCGAGCAGGTGCACGCAGGCCCATTCGGCCAGCTCCGGGACGACGAGGTCGGTCACGGCCCTGAGCGCCTCGTCGGGATCGGTCGTGCCGACGAGCGATTCTCCGGCTCTGGCCAGGAGTCTGGTCAAGGTGCGCTGGCGCGCCGAATGGCGCCGGGAGGCTGCCAGCTCGAGGTTGGTGCGGATTCGTGCCAGCAATTCGGACGCCGCGAAGGGCTTGGCCACGTAGTCGTCGGCACCGCTGTCGAGCCCCTCCACGACAGCCTCGGGTCCGGCCCGGGCCGTGAGCATGAGGACGGGGATCTCGTGCAGCCGGTCATCGGCCCGCAGAGCAGCGATGAGGGAGACGCCGTCCATCCTGGGCATCATGACGTCGGTGATCACCAGATCGACCGGGTCGGATCTGAGCACCTGGAGGGCCGCGTGGCCATCGGGCGCGCTGAGCACCGTCCACGACCCAGAGAGGAGGCGCTCGAGATAGGCGCGCATGTCGGCATTGTCGTCGACCACCAGGATCCGCAGCCGCGAGTCTCCGGGAGCGCCGACCGGCGGCCCGGAGGAGATCAACCAACCTGCCGCTTCCTCTGCATACGCCGTGAGCACCGGCGTCGGGCCACTGGACTCGCCGAGCCGGTCCGCGGGCAGGTGGTCGGTCCCGTAACGCAGGTAAACGGTGAAGCACGACCCCGTCCCCACCTCGCTCCGCACCTCGATCCTTCCGCCGTGCACCGCAACGAGATCGTGACAGAGTGCCAGGCCGATCCCCGTGCCTTCGTACGTTCGTGCGTCGTCGTTCGTTGCGCGTTGGAAGCGCTCGAAGATCCGCGGGAGGAGCTGCGGCGCGATCCCGCTGCCGCTGTCCCTCACCTGGAGGTACGGAGTTCCCCCTTTCTCCCCTACGAAGACTTCTATGGAGCCCTCCAGGGTGAACTTGAAGGCGTTCGAGAGCAAGTTGAGGACCACGCTTTCCCAACTCGGCAGGTCGAGCCACACCGGCTCCCGCAGTGGGTCGTGGTCGACGGAGAAGCGAAGGCCCGCGGCCTCGACCACCGCCCGAAACGTCGATGCGAGGTCGACGGTCACCCCGGCGAGATCGACCGGCACGAACGTTGCGTGTGGCCGCCCGGCTTCGAGGCGGGAGAAGGCGAGAAGGTTGTTGACCAAGCGCAAGAGCCGGCGTGCGTTTCGGTGTGCAAGTTCGAGTGGTTGGCGCTGCGTGGCGTTCACCCCGACATCTCCGATGACCTCTTCGAGGGGAGCGAGGAGCAAAGTGAGCGGAGTGCGCAACTCGTGGCTCACGTTGGCGAAGAACGCGCTCTTGGCCTGGTCGAGCTCGGCCAAGGCGCGGGCCCGGGCGCGTTCGGTTTCGAGCACCCGGGACTCGTTCAGGGCCGTCGACACCTGCGCCAGGACCCGCTCGAGAAAGCTCCGGTACGAGGCGTCGAGTCCCAGCCGCGGGCTGAGGCCGAGGACCATCAGGCCGAGCGCCCGACCGTCTTCCCCCTGGCCGAGCGGTCCCAGGGCGAACTTCGCCGGCTGGGCGCCCGAGGACGACGTCGGCAGGAAGGCGACCGGCGACGAGGCGTCCGCCAACACCTCCTCGAACGCGTTGGGGTCGAGGCCGTCCAGGGCCAGGTCGCCATCGCTTCCGGGCACCACCTCGAGTCGGCCCTCGTCGTTGGCCAGGAGAACGAGGGCCGCCGGTACGTCAGCGGCGTCTCCTCGCAGGGTCTCGAGAGCGACCCTCACGGTGTCACGTGGATTGGGATTCGAGCTGCTCGCCCGCGCCAACTCCTGGAGCAGCTTCCAGCGCCTCTGGCTCAAGACGGCATCGGTCGTGTCGGTCACGGCACAGAAGACGCCCGACGCGCGGCCATCCGATTCGACGATCGGACTGTAGGAAAAGGTGAAATAGGCTTCTTCAGCGAATCCACGCCGAGTCACGTTGAGCTCGAGGTCCTCGGACCAGGTGGACTCACTTCGGTCGAGCACCCCACGGAGCATGGTTCCGATCACGGGCCAGAGCTCGGCCCAGACCTCGCGTGCCGGCCGGCCGAGCGCCCGTGGGTGCTTGACGCCCAACATGGGGAGATAGGCCTCGTTGTAGAAGAGACCGAGATCGCTCCCGCAGAACAGCACCATCGGGAAGCGGGAGCTCACACAGATGGAGGCGGCGCTCCGGAGCGCCTCGGGCCAACCGTCCATGGGACCGAGCGACGTGGAGGACCACGGATAGCCGGCGAGCAAGCGCCCGAAGCTCCCGGCACCACGGAGAGCCACCTGCAATGCGCGCGGGACGGAGCCCGGTCCCTGGAAGGCGTCGTCCACTGCAGGGGTCACCCGTTCGAACCTTTCAGCAGCACATGGTCGGAAGCCGGGGCCGGGAAGCCCAGGACCGCTCCGGATTCCGACCTCTCTCCGATGGTCTCCGAGAGCTCATTGCCCCGCTTCTGCGCTGCTCAAACCCCCGTGAGGGTCCGTTGCGAAGAGGTCGTGAGCGAGACCGACGAGACACCGGTGTGAAACGGGTCGCCACCGGGTACAGGGCAGCTCGAGAGGGCCATCGAGCTGCGGGAGCGACGTCCGGTGGCAACAAGACGGCCGATGGAACGAAGGGAGTGCGTCGATGAGGATTGCCGTTCTCGGGCTGGGCCGCATGGGCCACTCCGTGGCAGAGCGCCTGTCCGGGCGCCATGACCTCGTGGTGTGGAACCGCTCGCCGGAGAAGGCCAAGGACCTCGTTGGTCCCCGCGTGCGCAGTGCCGACAGCGCCCCCGAGGCGGTCGAGGATGCCGAGGTCGTCATCACCAGCCTGGCCGACGACGAGGCGGTCCATGATCTGCTGTTCGGTCAAGCCGACGTCGGGTCGAGGCTGCCCACGCCTTCGGTCTTCGTCGATGCATCGACGATCTCACCTTCCATGAGCGACCGGATCGAGGAGGCGCTCCCCCGGTATGTGGCCCTCCCGATCCTCGGTGCCCCACAGGCAGTCCGATCGGGAAACGCCATCTACCTCGCGGGAGGCCGAGCTGAACTTGTCGACGGGCTGGCGCCCGTCTTCGACGCGCTCGGGGGCAGTGTGAAACGCTACGAACGTCCGGCTCACGCACTGGTCGGCAAGCTGGCGGTCAACTTGCTGTTGCTGTCGGGCGTGGTAACGCTGGCCGAGTCGATCACCATCGGCCGCGCTGGTGGCCTCCACGACAGACAGCTCCGCGACCTCCTCGGCGAAACGCCGATGCTTGCACCGGGACTGTCGAACCGCTTCGACAGCGTCTTCGCCGGTTCAGGTGAAACGTGGTGGCCACCGCCCTTGGCAGCCAAGGATGCGCGGTTGGCCGTCGACGTCGCTGCCTCGAACGGAACGATGCTCCGGCTCGGACCGGTGATCAGAGCAGCGTACGAGTCCGCCGTCGAGATGGGCCTCGGAGACGAAGACATGGTGTCCGTCGCGCGCATCTATCGCTGATCTCAGTGGAGCGGCAGACCAATGCAAGCCGCCAGAACAGCGATGCCCAGCATCAAGAAGGCGACGGAATCGCCGAGCGACCGAATGTTCAGGCGGCCGGATGCAGGAGGACCTTCGTCCACCCGTCGTCACGGCGATCGAAATGCTCGTATGCGCTCGGCGCCTCGTCGAGGGAGAGCTCGTGGGAAACGATCCAGCTCGGGCGCGCCCGGCCGGCGATGATGAGATCGCGCAGTTCCCGGTTGTAGCGCTTCACCGGCGCCTGGCCAGTACCCATCCGCTGGCCCTTGGTGAAGAACGTCCCGTAGTCGAAGCCGATTCGCCCCTCCTTGGCCCGGTCGTCGGTCGCACCGGGATCTTCGGGCATGTAGACACCGACGACCCCGATGGAACCGGCGGTCCTCACCACCTTCACCAGATTGTCCAGCACGAGCTCGGGATGCTCCTCGCCGGTCGGGTCGTGGGCCTGGTATCCCACGGCTTCGATGCCCTTCTCCGTGCCGACACCGTTGGTCGCTTCCAGGATCGCCTCGACGGGATCGACCTCGCCGAAGTCGATGGGAATCGCACCCACGTCAGCGGCGAGGCGAAGTCGGTCCTTCTCCTTGTCGACGACGAAGACCTCCGTCGCCCCGCGCAGGAGCGAGCTGTGCGCCGCCATCAGCCCCACGGGCCCGGCGCCGAAGACGGCCACCCTGTCGCCCGCACGGACATTCGCCAGCGCCGCACCGTGGAACCCGGTCGGAAAGATGTCGGAGAGCATGGCGAAGTCGTTCTCGTGCTCGTCGCCTTCGGGCAGTGTCAGGAGGTTGAAATCGGCGAACGGGACCCGGAGGTACTCGGCCTGGCCTCCCCGGTAGGGGCCCATGTTGGCGTAGCCGTAGGCAGCACCGTCAACGCCGTCGGTCGGATTCGTGCGGAGGCAGAATGAGGTCCAGCCGCGGTTGCAGTTCTGGCAGGTCCCACAGGCGATGTTGAAGGGTACGGAGACACGGTCACCCGGAGCGATGCGGGACACGGCCTGACCGACGTCTTGCACCACACCCAGGTTCTCGTGTCCCATCACCATCTCGGGCTCCGCAGACGTACGGCCTTCGTACATGTGCAGATCAGACCCGCAGATGTTCGTCGTCGTGATCTTGACGATGACATCGGTGGGCTGCTCGATGCGCGGGTCGTCGAGGTTCTCGACGGTGACCGTCCGCGGTGACTTGTAGACGACGGCTTTCAACAGACCACTCCTTGTCCGAGATGTGCGGGTCCGATGTGCGGGTCCGGCGGATCCTGCTCTCGACCCCTACATCCCCTTGAGCGCGTCGCGGGTCTTGTCGAAGAGCCCCGTGATGGGCCCGAGCACCTTGTTTCCCGGTGGGGTGTCGGGGGCGTTCGGATGCGGATGGGTCGGGGCGGCCGACTTGGCCCTCTCGTAGCGGGCGCCGAGCTCGACTCTCTTCTTCGTGACCTCGAGCGCCCGCAGCAGCGGAAGGATGTTCTGCTCCTCGGCGTGTGCATGCTCGAGGACACCCGCCTGCAGTTTCGCCAGCTTCGCTCCGAATTCGGCACTGGAGCGGTCCAGCCCCTCCATCTGGTCCAGGAGCTCCTCCGCTTCCTGTTGCTCGTGCAGCCGAGGCTCCACTTCCCGCTCCCCATCCGGGGCTTCCGACCGGATCGTCGGATAGACGACCACCTCTTCGGCCACCTCGTGACGGACCAATTCGGGCACCAGTTCCCAGAACAGGGCTTCGCGTTGCTCCGGCGCGGCCGCTGAGATCTTTGTCAGCAATGCCTTGGCGGTTTCGTGATCCTCGAGCAACAGCTCGACGATGTCCTTGGTGGTTGTGGTCTCCGACATCGATCCATCCCTTCTCCGAATGATCGAGACCGAAGCGGTCTCGTTCGGCCACGATGCGTTCGCGCGGTGTCTTGCCCACCGGTCCGGGGACCGAAACACCCTTCCGCCCGCCCCGGTGACGGGTCCCGCAGTCGAATCTTCGATCAGGGCTGGCGAAGCTTCGATCCGGAGGGTCGGTGCGAGCCCAGGTCTTCCACCATCTCGACCTTCAATCTGGATTCGAGCTTGCCGAAGTGCCAGACCGACCACGCGACGACCCAGGTCACGAGGAACAGTCCGACGACGATGAATCCGGCCGTGTTGACATTGAAGTTCGCGACCGCGTGCCAGAACGAACCTTGGAGTTTGAGCTCCGAGCCGAGAAGTCCGAGCAACTCGATCGTCCCGATCAGCAACGCGACGGCGACCGACAGACCCGTGATGATCAGGTTGTAGTACACCTTGCGAATCGGATGGGAGAAGGACCATCCGTAGGCGAAGTTCATGAAGCAACCATCGAGGGTGTCGAAAAGGCACATCCCTGCCGCGAACAGAATGGGAAGGGAAAGAACAGCCCAAAAGGGCAGCCCGTTCGACACAGCGGTCCCAGAAAGCACCAAGAGCGCCACCTCCGTCGCCGTGTCGAAGCCGAGACCGAAGAGAAGCCCGACCCCGTACATCTTCCAGGGTGCGTCGACTCGGCGTGCCAGTGGCCCGAAGAAGCGGTTCATGAATCCGCGCTGGTCGAGCTGCTTCTCGAGCTCGGCCTCGTCGAATCGTCCCGAGCGAAGGTCGCCGAAAACCCTGAGGATGGACAGAAGGACGACCACGTTGAGCAGGGCGATGAGGTAGAGGAACGCCCCGGAGACCGATGTACCCACGATTCCGGTCACGCTGTGGAGCATCGAGCCTCTGTTCGCCACCTGCGCGTCGAGCGCCCTGATGCCGAAGTTGAGGGCGATCGCCAGCAAGAAGACGATGGTCGAGTGGCCGAGCGAGAAGGAGAACCCCACGCTCAGCGGTCGCTTGCCCTCCGCCATGAGCTTGCGCGTCGTGTTGTCGATGGCGGAGATGTGATCGGCATCGAAGGCGTGCCGGATGCCCAGCGTCAACGCCAACGCACCCGTTCCGACCCCGAAGATCTCGGTCCTGGAGAACCGGTAGTGGTGGGATGCCGCCGCGAAGAGGAGCCCGAGACCCACGGCGAAGAGCAGCACGATCGTGACGGCCATCGCCACCAACCGAGCCCGTTCCGTCGGGCTGAGTCCCTGGCGCACCCGATCAGGCCCGGGTCGCGACGTGGCCGCACCCGGAGCGAGGGAGCACATGGTCGTCATGCTACTTGCGAGTTGATCGCAATTACGGCTGGCTAGCACCGGTCGGGCTTGGGTGGGGTCTACGCTGGGCCTATGGGCGCGGTGCACGGTTCGCACGCGATCCTCGCCGAACCCGACACGGTCGACGAGGTTCTCGACATGATCCGTGCGTCCGGTGGCCGGGCCACGACGTCACGCCGGGTCCTGCTCGAGGTCCTCTTCGGGGGGAGTGGCCATCGGACGGCCGAAGACCTCGGGCGCGAGGTCGCGGCACGAGCCCCCGAGGTGCACATCTCGACCGTGTACCGGAACCTCGACGAGCTCGAGCGCATGGGCGTGGTGACCCACGCCCACATGGGACACGGTCCGGTCATCTACCAGCTGGCGTCCCGGGCTCACCCGCATCTGATCTGCGAACGCTGCGGTACGCGCATCCACGCACCCGACGAGCTCTTCGGGCATCTGACCCGGACGGCCTTGCGTTCCTTCGGTTTCGCGGTCGATCCCCGCCACCTCGCCATCTCGGGCGTGTGCTCGCAGTGCGCTGATCGCTGACTGCGCCTCGGTCGAACGCCTGAATCCAGGTTGCGCCGATTGCATGCCTGAAGGCATAGATCGAAATTTCACCGCAAGGATCGGCCGCCGACGACGTTTCGACGGACATGGGTCTCGGCGACTCCATCGACGACCGGAGGCGTGCATCACGTCACACGGCGGGTTGGACCGGGTTCTGTCACGTCGAGGGGGAGGAAGCCGCGGGTTGGCGGGACTGTCGGATCGTCGACATCTCGCTGCTCGGGCTCGGGCTGCGGATGCAGCACCCGAAGCCCGACGAGCTGATGGGCCGGCGCATCTCGGTCGATCTACCCGCGATCGGGGAGGCGGTCAACATCCACTTCGAGGGTGTGGTCAAGAACGTGGAGAGGGCGACCTTGCGATCGGTTCGGATCGGTATCGAGTTCGTCCAGCCCTCGAGCACGGAGCGGGCCATCCTCGAGGCGCTGCGCCGGGCCGGTGAGGCCACCGGACTCCCGCTCACCGAGGCGGCGGCGGGCCTCGCTCGATCGCACCCGCCGTCGGCGGCTCGACCGCGGTAGCCTCCGCCCCCACAGTCGAACCTCCTCGGCGAAAGGGGCACCTGATGGAACCTGGCACCGACACACCGACCCTCTCGCGGTCCGTGGCCACTCGGCTCCACCTCAATCAGCGCGCACTGCAGATCGCGCTCGGCGTCTTCTGGATCTTCGACGGGCTGCTCAAGTTCCAGCCCCATCACTTCGGGAACCAATTCCTGCCGAACTTCATCCGGCCCATGGCACAGGGGCAACCGACGCTGGTCGGCTCGGCCATGAACCACATGGCCAACTTCTTGTCCCACGAGGCGGGCATGTGGGTCGTCGTGCTCGGTCTCGTCGAGATGGGGATCGGCGTCGGCCTCCTCGTCCGGAGATTCGTCAAGACGGCGCTCGTCGTCTCCTTCGCCTGCGGCGTCGGGATCTACATCTTCGGTGAGGGCGTCGGAATGGTCCTCACCGGCCAGACGTCGCCCCTCATGGGTGCCCCGGGGGCCGTGTGCTTCTACATGCTCCTCGGCGTCATGGTGTGGCCGAAGTCGGACGTCAGCTCCGAGCAGCGTGCCGAGGGCATCGATTCGTCGGTGGCGGCCCGGGGCCTCCTCGGTGGAACGGGCTCGCTCATCGCATGGGCGGCGATCTGGATGTTCGAGGCCGTGGTCTGGATGTTCCCGTTCAACCGCAACGGCGACGCCGTCGTGAACCAGATGGCGGGCATGGCGAACGGGATGGCCGGCGCGGCGGACGGTCAACCCGGTTGGTACGCACACTTGCTGACCTCGTTCGGCCACGCCTTCGTCGGAGCCGGCGTCTGGGTTGCAGTGATCCTTGCCGCGGCGTCTGTCTTCATCGCGCTCGGACCCCTCGTCTCGAACAGGTCCCAGCTCTACATCGGGCTGGGCATCGGGCTCAGCCTCGCCTACTGGATCACGGGGGAGGCACTCGGCGGGTTGCTCACCGGAAGTGCCACGGATCCCAACAACGGGCCGATCCTCGCCCTCCTCGGGCTCTGTCTCCTGCCACTCGTACCGGCCAGGGCGGACGATCCGACCCCGGCGGCGAAGCTCCTGGCGGCTCGGCCCATGGCGGGCGTGCTCACGGTGATCGCGCTCGTGCTCGTCCCGCTGGTCGCCGCGGTGGTACCGGTCTCGAACGACATCACCGCGGTCGCCGCGCCGAGCGGATCGTCCTCCAACGGCACGTCACTGAGCGTGGTCTCGGCGTCCCGTTCTGCCGGATCGGCTTCTGACGCCATGAGCGGAATGGCGATGGGCGGTCCGACGAGGTCCGCCAAGAGTGGATCGTCGGGCACGATGAACATGGCCGGCATGGCCGGATTGGGGGTGACCGTCTCCAATTGGAAGTACACCGGGCCGTCGCTCCCGGCGGCGGAGGTCAACGAGCTCACCGTCGCCAGCGACGAGCAGGACAAGGGCCACCTCATGCAGACACCGGGCTGCGCGGCGAAGCCCACCGCACAGCAGATGCTCGGTGCCACCGCGTACGTGCAGGCCACTTCCGCCGCGGTCGCCAAGTACAAGAATCTCAGCACTGCGCTGGCCGACGGCTACGTCCCGATCACGACCACCAGCTATCCCGTGGTCCACTACCTGAACGCCCGCTACATGAACAAGAAGGACATCATGAACCCCAACGCGGTGGACTCGCTCGTCTACGCGACCACACCGTACGGGCCGGTGCTGGTGGCGGCCATGTACCTGATGCCGGGCTCCGGAGACGGTCCGATGCCCTACGGCTGCCTGGTGCAGTGGCACGCCCACACCAATCTCTGCAGCAGCAACCAGACAGGCCAGATCGACGGTCTCCGGCCCTGCGGTCCCGGATCGCACGCCGACCCCACGACTCCGTTCATGACCCACGTCTGGCAGGTGCCGGTCGCCGGCGGTCCGCTCGCCATCGATCCGTCCGACCTGCAGGTGGTCGAGGCGGCCATCATGGCGCAGCAGCAGGGCCTCGCCCCGACGACCACCGGGGCGCTGCCGAGCTGACCGGTCGTGATCAGGGCGGACCCACCGGCCTGACCCGACGTCGGGCCACCGGTCGACCAGACTCGAGCGACGATGGCAGCTCCGGTCCCGCTCTGGGCTTGGTTCGCCGTGGCAGGAGTGATCCTCGCACTCCTCGCCCTGGACATTCGCACACACCGCATCCGGCCTCCCACCCTCACCTGGGCCCTCATCGCCAGCGCGGGCTGGATCACGATCAGCATCGTCTTCGGGGTCGTCCTCGGGGCGATCGAGGGTTCGGCCGTGGCCGGTCAGTACTTCGCGGCCTATCTCCTCGAGAAGTCCCTGTCCATCGACAACGTCTTCGTCTTCGTGGTGATCTTCAGCGTGTTCGCGGTGCCGCGTGCGTATCAGCACCGCGTTCTGTACTACGGAGTGGTCGGTGCACTGGTTCTGCGGGCAGCGTTCATCAGCGCTGGGGCGGCACTCCTCGAGAACTTCGTCTGGGTGCGCTTCCTCTTCGGCGCCATCGTCGTCCTGGCCGGGCTACGGATGGTCCGAGGAGGTGAAGCAGTGGACCCGAACCGGAACCTGCTGGTCCGGACGACCCGTCGCGTCATACCGGTAGCCTCCGGCTACCACGAAGACCGCTTCGTCGTGCGGGACGCCGGACGTTGGATCGCGACCCCCCTCCTCGTCGTCCTGATGGCGATCGAGTCGAGTGACATCGTCTTCGCCACCGACTCCATCCCGGCCGTCTTCGGAGTGACGACCAACGTCTTCGTCGCCTTCACCTCGAACGCGTTCGCCGTGCTCGGCCTGAGAGCCCTCTACTTCGTCTTCGTCGACATCGTGGACCGCTTCGCCTATCTCCGGTACGGATTGGCGGTGCTCCTGGTCTTCATCGGCGTGAAGCTCCTCCTCGAGGGAGTGGTCCAACTCCCCATCGCGGTCACGCTGGCCGTGATCGCGGTGACCATCGGCGCCTCGGTGGTTCTGAGCCTGCTCAGGCGCACCTCGGGTGGTGGCACCTGAGCAGGCGAGCCGCTCACTCCCCGGACCGGGCCTGAGTGCCGGCAGCAGGGCCTTCGAGACGACGCCCGGCGGCGTAGCGGTCGTAGCCGACACGGCGGATCCGCCCGGAAGCGACGCCAGAACGCAGCGCCTGACGGAGCCGGCCGGGACCCCACGAGCGCGCCGAGCTCGCGCGGGCGAGCGCCGTCACCGACTGGGGACTCCGCTCTTCGAGGGCCGCGACCAGGCGGTCGACCTCCCCCGCCAGGTACGGGTTCCCCGGAGGATAGGTCGATGCCAGCGGGGCCGGCGCCCATGCGCTCGCGCCACGCCAGCGGCGTGGGACGGGAGCGGGCCCGGTCTGGCGTTGCAGCGACTCGGGTGGAGCCTTGCTGACGTCGGCCGCGGGTTCGGCCTCTCCGACCTCGGAGAGCGGGGACGAGATGTCCTCGAGCGAGCGCTGCTCCGCGTCGATGCCGAAGAACACCTCGGCGAGCCCGGCCAGCAGCATCAAGATCCCCCCGAGCAGGTAGCCGAAGGCCACCGGCCCGGGCCGCTTCGTCGCGATCAGGTTGCCGAAGAGCACGGGACCGACGATCCCGCCGAGTCCGGTGCCGACCGCGTAGAAGAAGGCGATGGCCAGGGCTCGGGTCTCCATGGGGAAGATCTCACTGACCGTGAGATAGGCCGAACTGGCGCCGGCTGACGCAAAGAAGAAGATCACGACCCAGGCGATGGTCTGCGTCATGGCCGTCAGCACGCCCTGGTCGAACAGGTAGGCGGTCACCCCGAGCATCGCCCCGGAGAGCAGGTAGGTGCCGGCGATCATGACGCGGCGTCCCATCACGTCGAAGAGCCGGCCGAGCAGGAGCGGTCCGGCGAAGTTGCCGACCGCGAACGCGATCAGGTAGTAGCCGACGTCGTTCGACGCCACCCCGTAGAACGTCCCGAGCACCAATGAGAACGTGAAGAAGACGGAGTTGTAGAGGAAGGCCTGTCCCACGAACAGGGACAGCCCGAGGACCGTCCGACGCGGGTATCGGGCGAACACCGTCCGGACGACGTCCCACAGACCGACCCTGGCCGAGCTGTCGATCGTGATGCTCTCGTCGACCGGAGAGAGTCCCTCCCCAGTCGCCGCCTCGACTTCCTCCTCGATTTCGGAGACGGTGCGGTCCGCCTCCTCGGCGCGGCCGTGGGTGAAGAGCCAGCGCGGGCTCTCGGGAAGATTGCGACGGACCAGCAGGATCGCCAGTCCGAGCACGGCGCCCATGAGGAAGCACAGACGCCATCCGATATCGAGCGGGATGAGCGCCGGGTCCAGCAGGACCAGGGTGGCTGCGGCCCCGACGGCGGTCCCCAGCCAGTACGACCCGTTGACCAGGAGATCGACCGTGCCGCGCACGCGGGCTGGGATCAGCTCGTCGATGGCCGAGTTGATCGCGGCGTATTCCCCGCCGATCCCCATGCCGGTGAAGAACCGGAAGATGAAGAACATCCCTGCATTGCGAGAGGTGGCGGTGAGCACCGTCGCCAGCAGGTAGACGCCCAGCGTGACCAAGAAGAGCTTCTTGCGGCCCAGGCGATCGGTCAGGTGCCCGAAGAACAGGGCGCCGACGCAGGCGCCGGCGATGTAGATGCCCGCGGCGTCGCCGACCTGCGCGGTGGTGATCGTGATGCCGCTTCCCGACTTGGTGATGGTGCTGCCGACCGCCCCGACGATGGTGACCTCGAGGCCGTCGAGGATCCACAC
Source organism: Acidimicrobiaceae bacterium (assembly GCA_027306605.1). GTDB lineage: Bacteria > Actinomycetota > Acidimicrobiia > Acidimicrobiales > RAAP-2 > Bog-473. The sequence goes on along the minus strand of DAHUZK010000008.1, from coordinate 127,385 downwards.
CGTTCCGAGCCCGATCAGGACGAGCCAATGCCAGTGCGACCAGGGGAGCCGGTCGAGGCGCCCCGGGACGTCCGTCTCGACCGAGCTGTCTGGCCCGCCGTGGATCCGGTCGGTGTCTGTGGCCGCGTTCATGACGCCTTCACCGCTCCTCGGCTACCACCGGTAGAAGCGATGGCGGCCTGCGCCCTCACCCCGACCGAGGGCGAAGCCAGCCACCCACACGATGGCGAAGACGGCGGCGAGGATCCACAGGAGGTGGACGGCGAAGCCGAGTCCGAAGAACAACAGGACGAGCAAGAGAAAGAGGATCAGTATCATGCAACCTGGCGTTCCCAACGCCGGTTCGGACCAAACGTCGGTGGTTCGAGATCGCATCATTCGTTCGGGTCGGAGCGGGCTGCGGGGCGAGAAAACCGCGTCCTGAGCCGTGCGTGATCCTTCGGGGCTGCGCGCGTGCTGAGCTCCGACGCTGAGCTCCGACGCGGAGCTCCGACGCGGTGCTCCGACGCGGAGCTCAATCGGCGTACTCCACCTGGGGCTCGAAGACGGCGCGCCGGGCGGCGCGCCGAAGCGCGGCGAGCACCGGGCGGCCGAGGACGAGGATGAGCACGGCACAGGTCGCAGCCCGGGTGAGATCGAAACCCATCGAGGTCGTGAGGTCGAAGAAGAGGAACCGGTGCAGGTTGGCCAGGACGCCGGCACCGGGAACGAACTGGTAGGTCGTCGAGCCTCCGACGAAGGGCCAGAACCAGAAATTGATCAGAGCGCCATAGGCGAGCGCCGCCACGGCGCCGTAGGCGGCCAGCTCCATCCTCTCCGCAGACCCAGTCGCCGGCGGCAGGCAGCCCGCACCGAAACCGACCCACGCCGCGGCGATCATCTGAAAGGGCAGCCAAGGCCCGATGCCACCCGTGATCAAGGCCGACGCGAAGAGAGCGACTGCACCGAAGACGAATCCGAAGCCGCGACCGAAGACGCGCGCCGCGACGATCAAGAGGAACCATTCCGGCTCGAAGCCGTCGATCCCCGGGCTGGCGATCCGGAGCGCGGAGAAACAGGCGGCCAAGATGCCCAGGAGGGCGATCGCCTTGGCGTCGATGACACCCTCGGACAGCTCCGCCATGACGATGCCGAGCAGGAGCGGCACGAGGGCGACGAAGATCCATGGTGCGTCTCCGCTGTGGGCCGCGTTCGGCCCCGCGGCCCGGTGGACGAGGAGCGGCCACCCGAACGCCACGAGCCCGAAGGCACTGGTCAGCGCGAGCAGCACGCTCGACCGCCGTCGAAGCCGTATGGCGGGTCGGTGCGGCACCGGCACGGACCCGGGCGCCGAGGGCCGCACGGGCCGCTGCGACGGGACCGGCGGATCCGTCATGCCGGGACGGTTTCGAGAGCGAGGCGCACTTCGTCGAGAGTCAGCCACTCGTCGGGGGCGAGGACCTTGGCGACCTGGGGGGCGAACACCGGCGAGTGGCACACCACGTCGTGGGCCGGACCGTCGGCAATGACCTCGCCGTCGGCGAGGACGACGGCACGGTGGGCGACCCTCGCCGCGAGCTCGACGTCGTGGGTGGCGAGCACCACGGCGTGGCCGTCCCGGGCAAGCTCGAGGAGGACCGCGATGAGGCGGTCCTTGCTCGGATAGTCGAGGCCTCTCGTCGGCTCGTCGAGCAGGACGAGGGGAGGTGCAGGAGCCAGCACGACGGCCAGGGCCAGGGCCAGGCGCTGGCCCTCCGAGAGGTCGCGGGGGTGGCGATCCGCCGGTACGCCCGGCAGGATGCGGTCGAGCACGTTGCGCGTCGCTCCCGTCTCGAGCGCCGACGCGCGGTCCGCGCTGTGGCACTCGTCGGACACGGACTCCCCGTAGAGGAGCAGGGCCGGATCCTGGGGGACCAGCCCCACCTGCCGAATGAGCGCGGCCGGCCGCAGCGAACGCGGATCGAGGCCTCCGACGGTCACCGAGCCCCGGTCTGGAGTCCTTCCACCCGAGAGCGTGGCCAAGAGCGTCGACTTCCCCGATCCGTTCCGTCCCATCAGCACGGTGACCTCCCCGCGACGGATGGCGAGGTCCACTCTCCCCAGCGCCACCACGGATCCGTAGTGAACACCCACCTTCCTCGCCTGGGCCACTTCCCGGCGTGGCTGCTCGGGTTCCCGCCTCCTCCCCGGACACAGTGGCGCGATGCGAGTGCGGAGGTTCAATGCCTTGCGACGTGCGTCCCGCACGGTCAGCGGCAGCGGATCCCACCCGACGTGACGCCCGAGCTCGACCAGCGGTGGCGCCACGGTGGCCGTGCGCATGATCTCCGCCGGCCGGCCCACGACCACCGGCGCACCGTCGCCGGGGATCAGAACCATGCGGTCGGCGAAGGGGAGCACGCGCTCGAGCCGGTGTTCGGCCATGACGACGGTCAGACCGAGATCCTGCACCAAGCGGGTCAACGCGTTGAGGACCTCCTCGGCGGCCGCTGGGTCGAGCGCGGAGGTGGGCTCGTCGAGCACGAGCACGCGCGGGGAAGCCGTGAGGACGGCCCCGATGGCCACGCGCTGTTGCTGACCGCCCGAGAGCGACCGGAGCGGTCGGTCGCGCAGCTCGTGGAGGCCCAGCAGGTCAACCGTGTCCTCCACACGTCTGCGCATGGCACTGGGATCGATCCCGAGGTTCTCCATGGTGTAGGCCAGCTCGTCTTCGACGCGCTCTGTCACGAAGCTGCTCAGGGGGTTCTGGCCGACGTACCCGACGACGTCCGCCAGGTCACGAGGGCGATGGTCCCGGGTCGAGCGCCCGTCCACGGTGACGGTGCCGGCGAGCGCCCCGCCGCTGAAGGACGGGACGAGACCGTTGACGGCCCGCAGCAACGTCGACTTCCCGGTCCCGGTCTCCCCGACCACGACGCACAGCTCACCCTCGGGGACCTCCAGGGTGAGGTCCGCCAGGGTCGGCCGCGCCGCGCCGCTGTAGGTGAAGGACACGCCCTCGAAACGGATCACACCGGCACCGCCTCGACCGAGGGCTGCGAAACGGCGCGGGCCGCCCTCCTCGCCGGCGCGACGAAGGCCGGCGTGCCGGCCAACAGGATCCCCACGACCGGCAGCACGGGTACGGGTGGGACGCCGAGCGGGACGAAGGACACCACCATCCCGGGCACCTCGAGCGCATGGGCCAGCGCCATGGCGGCGACGGCGGCCAGGCCCGACGTGACAATGGCCCATTCCGCGCCCCCCCACCGGTCGGGCCGATACCTGGACCGCTGCGCCCGGCGGCCGCCCAGCGCGAGCCCCGATGCGCACAGGGCGACGGCCACCGCGAGGACGGGAAGGCCCAAACCGAAGAGGGACCCTGCCACGACGACTCCGTACACGCCGACTGCCGCCAGGAGCAAGCCGGCGGCGACGGACACGGTGGCCAGGACCCGGATCATGTTGCCCGCTTCGCTGCGCCGTCCGTACCCGCGGGCGTCCATGGAGCTGGCCAGCTGTAGCGAACGGTCGAGGGCACCCTCGAGTACGGGTACCGCGATTCCTCTCATCCCTCGCAGGCCTCTCGAGGGGACTCCGCGCAGACGACGCGCTTGGCGCACGGTGCCGATGGTCTCGATCAGCTCAGGGGTGAAGGACAGGGCCACGGTGACCGCCACACCGGCCTCGTAGAGGACAGGGGGAAGACAGCGCAGCAAACGGTACGGGCTCACGAGCGAGTTCGCCGCGCCGAAACACACCAGGATCACCGCGATCTGCAGACCGAGGACGGCCGCGGTGACAACCGATTCGAGCGTCACCGCTCCACCGATGCTGACCGCCGCTGCCCACGGGGGCAGCGGCGCGCGCGGCAAGGTGAACAGAACGTGTCCGGGAACACCGCGCTGACCGAAGAGGATCTCGACCGCGATGCGGATGGCGACCACCGCCGTCCCCAGCTTCAAGAAGAAACCCAGCGACCGTGACCACGGGGCGTTTCCCCGGCAGGTGGCGACCACGAAACAGGCCACCGCGGCGATGAGGAGGAGCAGGAACGGGTTCGGGGCGCTCGTCTGCATCGCGGCCGCGGCGAGTGCGCCTCCCCACAGCCACCACGCCAGCGGGTGGACGGACCGCGCCGGCGAGGACACCTTCACTCCTCCGCCGGTCGGCGTCGCCACCGGTACCACGACAGTCCGCCGATCGCCGCGATCACCATGGTCACCACGACGATGGGGAGGATCGGCTCCCCTCCGGAGCCGCCGTGGCGTGTCGAGCTGGCCAGAGCAGCGGCGGTGCGGCCCTCGGAGCCCTTGGCGCGCGGACCGCTCGTCACCGTCGCACCGGGACGGCCCCGGCCCACTGCGCCGGGCCCGCTCGACGTCGTGGCGCGTGCGCCGCCGGAATGGGCTGCACCCGTCCCAGCACCTGCACCGGCCGGCGAGGGTGCGCTCGCCGGCACGGTCGAGGGCGGGCGTGTCGCGCCCGCACCCGACACGCCCGGGGAGGAGGCCGGCGAGGACCCGATGCCGCCGTCGCCCGCCGAGCCGCCGCCGGCTGCGCCGCCTCCCGCTGCACCGCTCCCCGCGACGCCGCCCGCCGAGCCGCCTCCCGCTGCACCGCTCCCTGCGACGCCGCCCGCCGAGCCGCCGCCCGCTGCACCGCTCCCTGCGCTGGTCCCCCCGCCGGGACAGGCCGCGGCGAAGGCAGCCGCCGGCGTGACCGTCGGCTTGGGCGCGCTGGCGTTGTCCGGTCCGGGGTTCTGGTAGCGCCAACCCTCGACGTAGGTCTGTCCCGCGCTGACCGTGTGCGACGCCGGCCCCAGCTGTGCGTAGGTCCAGGTGTTCGTCGTCGGATCACCCTGCCAATAGGACCAGTAGTCGTACTGCCCTCCGGACATGGACGTGCAGTTCTGCAGGCCGTTCGCCGGAACGCCGTTGATGGCACAGACGAGCCCCGAATCGTTCTGGGTAGCCGTGTCGCCCGCCGCAGCCAGCACCTGCAGATCGGTCGCACCCGAAGGGACCTGGGCCGCCTGGACAGTCGGAGCCCCGCCGCCCCCGTCGTCGACGACCACTCCCACGCACACGCCGCTGGTGGCGGCGGTCGACACGCCCGGAAGCGTCACGGCGACGACGATTCCGGTGAGCAGGCCCGCAGTGAGCAGGCAGGTGCGCGCACGTGCTCCCATGGGCTAGAGCGCGTTCGCCATGCCGATGACGTTCCGCACCCCGAGGGCGGACGCCGATCCTGAGAAGCTTGCAGCGCCGAAGGAGAAGATCCCGCCGTCGGAGGCCACCAGCCAGTACCCGGCGCCGTCGGGCGTCGGAGCGATGCCCACGACGGGCCGGTTCACCACTGTGTTGCCGAGCGACCCGTGGAAGGCCGCTCCCCCGAAGGAGAAGACGCCGCCCGTGGCGGAGGCGAGCCAATAGGCCGCGCCCTGGGGCCCGAAGGGCAGGGGCAAGCCCGCCGCGGCCGGGATCGCCTGGTAGGTCGCGAGCAGGTCACCGACCGTGGGGCTGCCGGCAGGCGAGAAGAAGGCGCCGGTATCGGCGCCCGACGACACCACGAAGGACAAGAGCGCGGTGGTGGGCGTGTGTCCGCCGGCCATGGCAAAGGGTGCGCCGTCAGGCGACAGGCCCAGGGCGAGCAATGCCTGGATCACCACCGCCGTCGAGTTGGGGTCGCTCGTCTGCTTGTTGTCGGGGGCATTGGGCTCGTACGCCCAGCCCCCGTCCGCGTTCTGCGCCGAACCGAGGAAGGCCAGTGCACTCGAACGCACCGACGGCGAGAGCGCGTGCTGAGCCCCGAGTCCCTCCACCGCCAGCGCGGTCGTGTTCGTATCCGGACCCTCACCCTTCGCCGGGTCCCCGGTGCACGGGTTGTCGACGGGGTCCGGTGAGGTCCATCCTCCGTTCGGACATTGCGCCTGCACGAGCCACGCCGCCGCCGCCGCGTCCGCCGTCACCCCGGCCGCGGCCAGCGCCGCCAAGGCCAGGCCCTGGTCGTAGGGTCCGCTGTCGAAGTCGGGCACCTGGGCGTCGGTGCCGAAGCGGCCCGTATTGGGACCACTGGTCTGCTCCGTGGCCAGGAGACGGCTCACGAGATTCGTGCCACCGAAATCCGTCGGGTCACCCCCGAGGGCGTGGGTGGCCAGGATGAGCAGCGAAAGCTGACCGGGCCCGTCGCTGCCCTGTGCCGACACGTACGCCGCCGTGTTGGCCGGCTGCGCCATGTAGGCGAGGCCGCGGCGGGCCAGCGGGATGTCGGTGTTGGCCGCGGCCAGCGCAATGAGCGCGTTGACGGTTCCCGAGTAGTCGGCAGTCCCCGGGGAGCTGCCCGCGATGTACCCGCCCGGCGTCAGCTGGGTCACCAGCCACTGCGCCGCTGCCACCGCCACCGGCGCCTGCGGCAGCGTGGGGGTGGCCGCCGCGGCGAGGGGTGCCGCCTGTGGGAGGGCGACACTCGATGCCAACAAGAGGAGGCCCAGGACGACGGCGCTCAGGGCGGTACCGATGCCCCTGGTGATTCGACCGGTGATCTGCATGCGTGCTCGCTTCCCGGACTTCGGCCCGGGAACTCCGATCACATACGGGGTCACACGAGCCCCAGTCCACGTGTCTCGACTGATGGGAACTCATCTGCCTCTGAGGCATCCCGGCTGCATGGCACATCGTTCCGGACGAGCCACTCACGGTTGCGGACCAGCGCCGGACTCTCACCGGCTTCCCCTCTCGGGCAGTGCTGCCGCCGCACGACACTGCTGCCGTGCGGCGGCGGTGACGATACCACGGGGCGACCGCGGCGGCACCGGGTAGTTTCCGGGTCACACAGGACGGCCGCGGGCCGGTCGGCGGCAGCGGGGAGCACGGAACGCGATGGCGATGGGAAACCGGCCGGAGGTCAAGACGGCACCGGCGGCGATCGTTGCGCTCGACATCGGCCTGCTGGCACAACAGCTGGCGACGGCGCTGGCCAGGGTACCGTTCCGCCACCCGTTCTCCGGCCGGTCGTCCCCACTCTCCAACCTCGGCACCGCGGTGACGCGTGAGGTCATCCGGGCCTTCATGGGCTATGCCTCGTCCCTGCAGATACCGGAATTCCGTTCACTCGAACTCGTCGTCGACGAGATCTGTCAGGTGATCATGCCGCCGATGGTGCGCACTCTCGAAGTCGACGGGCACCACACCTCCCTCGGCGGCGTGCCGGGAATCCTGTACCTCCCGCGTGAAGTCCCGCCGGTCGGCTTCATCCTCTACCTGCACGGCGGCGGCTACATCGGCACCTCACCGACCATGTATGCCTTCTTCACCGGCCGCGTCTGTCGCGAGACGGAGTGTGCGGTGTTCGTCGCCGACTACCGCCTCGCTCCTGAATTCCCGTTCCCGGCCGGCGCTCTGGACGCCTCGGCCGTGTTCCAGGCTCTGCTCGCAGCCGGAATCGACCGTGAGCGGATCTTCCTGGCCGGCGACTCCGGTGGCGGCGGCCTGGCCAACACACTGTTGCTCGCCGACCCCGCTCGCATCGCGCCCGTGCGTCCTGCCGGATTGGTGCTGTTCTCCCCCGAGGTCGACCTGCGGCTCGACGAGCCCTCGGTCACCGAGAACGCAGAGCACGACATCCTGCCCTGGAACATCCCGACGGCGTCCTACCTTCATGGCTTCGACGCCACCACCCCGTCGGTCTCGCCGCTGACGGCTGATCTGACCGCCTTTCCTCCCACCTGCGTCTCCTGGGGCGGCAACGAGATGTTCCGCGATCCCATCCGGCGCTACGTGCAACGCCTGCTGGAGGCCGGTATCCCGACCGAGGCGCGCGAGTACGAAGGCATGTTCCATGTCTTCCAGATGCTGATGCCGTGGGCGGACGACAGCCGGGACGTCTATCGCCGGGTACGGACCTTCATTCACAACATCGTGCGTGACGCGCCCTTGCCGGTGGCGCCGTTGCACGAACTCCTCGGCATCGATCGCTGAGGAGTTCCGGATGCTCGACCATGCAGAGAAAGGAGAGGCGATGAGCGACACGAGGCCCGTGGAGGGTGTGGACCCGGTCACCGGAGTCACGTACCTCCCGGCGGCAAACCGGGAGCCCGCCTTCGTGGTGCCGAACCGGGAAGAGGCGGCTGCCCAGAAGATGCAGGCCTTCCGTGACCGCTCCGGCCGGCGACCGAACATCGTGGTCATCTTGATGGACGACGTCGGGTGGGGTGACTTCGGGTGTTACGGCGGCGGAGTCGCAGTGGGCGCGCCGACACCCAACGTCGACCGCCTTGCCCGCGAGGGATTGCTGCTCACCTCGTGTTACAGCGAGCCGTCGTGCACGCCCACACGGGCGTCCATCATGACTGGACGCCTGCCCATGCGGCACGGGTTGCTGATTCCGCCCATGTACGGCATGCCAGGCGGCTTGAGCGGCGAGATCACGCTCCCCCAGCTGCTCTCGGAGGCAGGGTATGTCACGCAGGCCGTCGGCAAGTGGCACATGGGAGAGAACACCGAGAGTCAGCCACAGAACGTGGGCTTCGACGACTTCTATGGATTCCTCTCGGTGTCCGACATGTACACGGAATGGCGGGACCCGTATTTCTTCCCCGAGGTCGTCTACAGCGAGGCGCGTACCGAATGGGTCAAGAACATCCCGTTCAACAAATGCTTCGTCCACGCTGTCCGCAACGGTCCACTCGAGGAGGTGGAGGAGGTGACGATACCGGTTCTCTCTCTTCTCGACGACAAGTGGTGCGCGTACTCCGAAGGCTTCATCGAGCGGATGGCCGGAAGCGACCAGCCATGGTTCCTCTACCACTGCACCCGTGGGGCTCACTTCGACAACTACCCGCACCCTGACTTCCTCGGGCGTTCGCCGGCACGGCATCCCTACAAGGACGCCATCGTCGAGCTCGACAGCATCTGTGGTCGACTGGTCGCCGCGCTGGAGCGGACGGGGCAACTCGAGACCACGATGGTGGTGATCTCCTCGGACAACGGGCCGGAGATGGAGACGTGGCCCGACTCCGCCTTCACGCCGTTCCGCTGCGCCAAGGGATCCACCTGGGAGGGCGGCGTCCGGGTGCCAGCCGTGGTGACCTGGCCCGGCATGATCGAGCCCGGGCGGGTCAGTGACGGCCTGGTGCACCTGCTCGACCTCTTCGCCACGTGTCTCTCCATGGCGGGGGCGGACGACCGCATACCGACCGACCGCTACATCGATGCCGTCGACCAGCTCGGCTTCCTGATCGCACCCGACGACCGGGAGTCGGTGTCCAACCGGAAGTTCCAGCACTACTGGTTGACCGGCACCCATTCCGCCCTGCGGGTGGGCGAGTACAAGTACGTGATGTCCTCCATCTCCGATGACGACACCGACGTGCACAATCCCGGCGGCTTCACCGGCGTCGTCCAGCGCTACGGCTATGGGCGTCTGTACAACCTGTACCTCGATCCGAAAGAGACACGCTCCTACATGATCCGCAAGCTGGTGTACATCGACGCCATCATCGAGGAGATCGGGCGGCACGGCGCAACGTTCCGCCAATGGCCCAACAAACCGGCGCCCGTACCGGCGGGCTGACGGACCGGGGCAGCAGCGAGGAGGGCGCCCGACTCAGCGCGAACCGAGCGTGTCGGCCACCTTGCGCAGCGGGGCCCGGAAATCGGGGTGCGCGATGTCGACCAGCAGGTGGGCACGCTCGCGCACGGTGCGGCCCATCAGCTCCGCCGCGCCGTATTCGGTGACCACCACACCGGTGTGGTGGCGGGGGGTCGAGACGACGCCACCCTCGGGGAGAAGGCCGAGGACTCGGGACACGACTTCGCCGTCGCGCATCGCCGTCGAGCGCATGCAGATGAGCGAGTGCGCATCGAGATGCATCTCGGCGCCTGCCACGAAGTCTTCGTGGCCGCCGACACCCGAGATCTGCCGGCCCTCGACGGTGTCCGCCACCACCTGACCATAGAGGTCGACGGCGAGGGCGCCGTTGATCGACACCAGATTGGCGTTACCGGCGATGACGGTCGGGTCGTTCACGGTCTCGACCGGGAGGAAGGCGACCTCGTCGTTGTCGTCCAGCCATTCGTAGAGTTCGGTCGCGCCCAGGGCGAACGTGGTCACCGACACCCCGTCGAACACACCCTTGGCGTCGTTGCTCACCTTGCCCGCTTGGTGCAATCTCATCAGACCCGTCGTGAACATCTCGGAGTGGACACCGAACCCGCCGAGAGGCCCGCGGGCGAGCTCCGAAGCCACGATGTTTGGAATGGCGCCGATTCCCGTCTGGAGCGTCGAACCTTCCCGTACGTATGCCAGCGCATGACGGGCGATGGCCTCGTCCACCGAATCGGTGGGCGGCTCGGGTAGGGCGAAAGGAGGCGACGTCGCCTCGACGATCACGTCGACAAGGTCGAGCGGGATCGTGTTCTCGTACGCCGGCGGCAGGCTCTTGGTGCGGGGGAGCTGCGGGTTCACTTCGACGATCAGCAGTCGCTCGGGATCGGCGCCGGCACGGAGGAGCTCAGGTCTCGTCGCCCCGACGTGAAGGGAGAGGCTCATGTTCCCCTCGGCATCGGGCGGCGCGGTCTGCACCACCATGACCCGCGGCGCGAAGCGGGCCAGGATCGGCGCGAACTGGCGGAATCCCCCGGGCACGAGCTCGATCCGGTGTCCCTGCCCGTGCAGCAGGCGCTCGGCCGGCCCGAAGAAGCCGCAGCGGTACGTGACACCGGGCTTGGTGAAGACCGAGTACAGGTTGAGGCAGAGCGCGCCACCCAGCTGGAGATCCTGCCAGTCGTCCCGCGCCCCGAGCGCCGCCAGGAACGTGTCCGGATTGGCGGGACCGAGCCCGAAGCCGATGGCGTCCACCGGCCGGATCAGGGCGACGGCCTCCGCCGCCGTGCACATGGTCGGCATCGGGACCTACTCTCTCATGCTCCCCGCATTGCGCCATCCGCCCTGGTGGTGCCCTCGAAAGGGCCGTTCAATCAATGACTTTCGGCTCTACCCTCGTTGAAGAGCGGTCCCGCAGAATGTCCGGTACACCCTCCTCTTCCCAGACGTCGGTGCTTGGAGAATGGCGGCCACCCCCCTCGGTCGCCATTTTCCAATTCCGGGGAAGTCTCCGGCTCCGGACAGGTCGCGGCACAACGGCGGACCAACCGGGTCACGGTGGCCCCACCGGGTCACGGCCCCACCACTCCGGCGCCGGCTTGTGACCTTGGTCCCTGCCCATCACGGGCCGGGCGGCACATCCTGAGCCTCGGTGCCGGGGTCGTGCGAGCGAGCACCGGCCGGTCAGACGGAGCGTTTCGCCATGTCCATGTACACCCAGCTGCTCGACGTCGCGTATGGCCGGTGCGGTCAGCTCGGCGCCAGCACGCAGGACGCCGTCGACGAGGTGCTGCGCTGCCGCGGAGAGCTGACCGCCCTGTGCCCCGAGGGCGCCGATTTCGTCCCGATCACCCTGGCACGCCAGATCGGCTACGACGTGGCCCTGCTCGACCTGGCCGCCGCGCTGGGGATCGAGACCGATCCGAGCCGGTTCGAGCAGCCGTGGCGGGAACGTGCCCGCTTGGAGCACGCCATTCGTGCCCGCGGCATCGACGTCGGCTGAGGCCCGTCGTCCTGGCCGATGGCCGAACGGACCCGCCGGCTCCTCCTGTGTGATGCCGGCACCATGTCTAGGCTCACCGCATGACTGAGACCTCTGCTCCGGGAGCCCGCCGTATCGTCGTCGGCGTCGACGGATCCGTGTCCTCGCTCGCTGCCCTCGCCTGGGCCGCCCGCCAAGCCGAACTCACGGACAGCGCCCTCGAGGTCGTCACGACGTGGGAGTGGCCCTCGAGCCTCGGCTGGGCCATGCCCGTGCCGGAGGACTTCGATCCCGAGGCGGACGTCCGCCGGTCCCTCGACGCGGCCGTCGAGTCGGTTCAGGCGGCCCATCCCGGCCTGTCCGTGCAAGCACGCGTCATCGCGGGGCACCCCGCCCCGGTGCTCGTCGAGGCGTCGAAGGGAGCCGACCTCCTCGTGGTCGGCAGCAGGGGTCACGGCGAGTTCGTCGGAATGGTGCTCGGCTCGGTGAGCGAGCACTGCGCCGCCCACGCGCACTGCCCGGTCCTGGTGCACCGCTCCCGGGCCTGAGCGCCACCGCTCCCGAGGTCCCGGCGACGGGGACCGCCCTCGCCGCCGCGCCCCAGTGAGCTCAGGGAACAGAACCGCCGTCCAGGTCGTCCAGGTCGTCCAGAGCGCGGCGGCGCTCGGCGCGGTCTGCCTGCAGCTCGCGCCGGCCCGGGCCGCCCGACGTCGTCAGACCACCGGTCCCCGGACGGCCCAGCTCCAACAGCGCCGCCAGCGTCGATTCCACCGACGACTGCAGCGCGACGAGGTCGTAGCCACCTTCGAGAAACAGAGCCAGGCGTCCCGGCCGGGGCGTGAACGAGCGCACGATGCTGGCAAGCTCGGCGAAGTCACCCTCGGACAGCTGCAGGTTGCTCAGCGGGTCGGACCGGTGCGCGTCGAAACCGGCGGAGACGAGCACCCAGTCGGGGGCGAAGCTCTCGATGGCCCCGCGCGCCTCCTCGTCGAGCGCGGCCCGCACGACGTCGCCGGTTGCCCCCGGTGGCAGGGGCAGGTTGACCGTCAGCCCCGGGGCGCTCCGGCCGCCGACCTCAGCGGCACTGCCGGTGCCGGGGTAGAGCGGATGCTGGTGGGTCGAGACGTACAACACGTCCGGGTCGTCCCAAAAGATCGCTTGCGTTCCGTTGCCGTGATGCACGTCCCAGTCGACCACGACGACGCGCTCGCCGAGAGCCGTGCGCGAAGCGGCAGCTACCGCGATGTTGTTGACCAGACAGAACCCCATGGCGCGCGCCCCGGTGGCGTGGTGCCCCGGCGGGCGTACGGGCACGAAAGCGACGCCCTCGCCCATCCGCTCCAGCTCGGCCAGTGCCTCGATACCCGCCCCGGCGGCGCGGCGTGCAGCATCCCACGAGTCGGGGCGGGCGTAGGTGTCGGGGTCGAGGTCGCCACCTCCGCCGGCGCAGAAGGCCTCGATCTCAAGCAGGTACTCGGAGGCGTGGACGCGCTGGAGCTCCTCGCTGGTGGCCACCCGGACCTGTACCTCGACCAGCGCGTCGGCCAGGTCGAGCGCGCGCACTCCCTCCATCACCGCTCGAAGGCGCGCCGGCTGCTCGGGGTGACCCGTGCCGCCGTCGTGCTCGACGAGGCCGACGGGCCCGGCCAGTACCAATGGCGTCATTCACCCGCGATCCTAAAGGGCTGCGCCCTTTGCTGCGCCCACAAGATGTTGTGTTTGAGGTCCGGGCCACCACCCTGTCCCGGCACACCGGATCTGCGTTCCCTTCGCATCCCTCCGGAACTTGTGCTGGCTGTCAAGCCACTGTGTCGACGCGAACTGGTCACTCCTACAGCTTGATGTGAAACTGCAGGGCGTGGTTGAGGTGCCGGCCGTTGTGCGCGACAAAGCTCGCACTGGGGGCGCCGAAGACTGGCTCGAGCACCTGCCCGCGCTCGTCTCGAGTCTCGAATCTGACTGGTCGATCGCCGTGGGGAACCCATACGAGGGCGGGTCTGAGGCCTTCGTAGCCGAAGCGACCCGAGCGGACGGGACCTTGGCGGTCCTCAAGGTGCTGGTACCCGGCGCCGGGAACGACGCCTCCAACGAAGTGACGGTGCTCCGACTGGCCGAAGGGGAGGGTTGTCCGACGCTCTACCGATTCGATGCCGGCCGCGGCGCCCTGCTCATGGAACGGCTGGGCCGGCCCATGTCTGAGCTCGGCCTGCCGCCGCCGCGCCGACTCGAGATCCTCTCCGCCGCCGCAGCGCGCATCTGGCGGCCCGCTCCAGACTGCGGGCTGCCCACGGGTGCCGACAAGGCCCGGTGGCTCGCCGACTTCATCGTGACGCTCTGGGAGGAACTCGATCACCCATGCTCCGAGAAGGTGGTCGACCACGCCCTCTCCTCTGCCCGCCGGCGTGAGGAGGCGCACCGTGACGAGAGAGCCGTGCTGGTGCACGGCGACGTGCACCAACTCAATGCCCTCCAGAGCGACGGCAGCTTCAAGCTGATCGATCCCGACGGTCTCTTTGCCGAGGCCGAGTACGACCTGGGTGTCCTCATGCGGGGCGACCCCGTCGAGCTGCTGGGTGACGACCCCCTCCATCGGGCCCATTGGCTCGCCGCTCGGACCGGGCTCGATCCCGTCGCCACCTGGGAGTGGGGTGTTGTCGAGCGGCTATCGACGGGCCTGCTTTGCACTCAGATCCACCTGCAGCCTCTCGGCCGCGACACGCTCCGGGCAGCCGAGGCCGTCACTGATCTGACGATTCAATAGCCGCTGGCACCAACGGAAGCGGGAACACGCGTGCCCCCGAACACCATTCAGATCGGTGGAACACGGATCGGTGGAACACGCTCACGGTGGCAGTCACGCACGTATTCGTGTATCCCGACGATTGGAGTGGACGGGAGGATCGCGCACGGAACGAGTACACGTCCGCGGCTGATGAGCACGGGGTCGAGCCGAGAGCCACGCATCCTGCCTCTCCCGATCCCGACCAGCTCGTGACGGTGGGCAACGGCGACTTCAGGGCCCCCGCTGCTCCGTACTCCTTCGGTCCCGCGGAAGCTCAACTGCGGTGGGTTGCGGGGTGAAGGTATCTCCCACGCGTTTGCCTGGCCCTTTGAAGCGGGCCCTACGGGCGAACCTCCTCGCTGCGTGTTTCTGTTCTCTGATTGCACAGCTCGACGCATCGTTCCAGATGTAGACGGGCGCGTGCCGGGCCATGCTGAAGGGGTCTATCTCGCCCCAGGGAGGAATGCCCCAGACCACCCTGGAAATAGGCGCTACCCGCGGATGCGGGCCAATCTGTTCATAAGGGTTGACTGCACGACGGGCCACTCCGAAGCGATCACCGAGAACATCGCCGAGTCGCGTAGCCGACCCTGCTCCCCAGGAGCATGAGATGGTGACCATTGACGCAATGTTCCTTCGAAAGTGGCTCCCAGTAGGGAGATCGCCTCTTTCGACCTTTCGTTACGAGTGTCAGTCTTGAGATCGACTCGCGCGACGCCTATCCCCTCGAATGCGTGCGTGAACAGAAGGAGTTTGGACTCGACATTGATGCCCGTACGTTGCGCAGAGGCGCTGAGCCAGGTCCATCCGATTTCTACGGCACACAGCTCATCGCGGTCAGGCCAATAGCGAGGATCCCAGTACGCGGTACACCCGACCGCCCGCATGTCCGACCTGCGAATCTGGGCGAACGGTGCAAGTCGCCCCTGATCACGCCGGTCGAGCTGCTGTTGAACGTACTCAGTCACTTCACCCGCCCTCGGCACCTTCGTGAAGGCGAAGGTACGGCGATCTTCCTCGGCAGCAATGGCCAGGTCCGCAGCATGCTGGTGCGCGAGCGGAACCAGCAGGACGCGTGAACCCTCAAGCACGGGAACATCGAACGCACCATCCACAGTGGCCACCTCATCGTTCCTGGCATTGGCACCTTGCTGGGCAGGTTGCCGGACCGTCGTCGGGCCAGGTCCCTCGGATCCTCTGGATAGGTTCGGCCTGATGATGCCCTGACGTGCGACGGTGGTCAAGAGTGCTGACCCTGATCGCCCGGCTCCGGGGCCACACTCCGGAACATCGGGGGTACCTGTCTGCCCGGTCCAGACCACTGTGACGGGCCGAGTCGAATCCGTCTAGGAGGGCAGCGCAGTAGCAGACGGGGCGCAGATCGGAGGTTGGTTCGCGATTGGTTCGGAGCTGAGCTGGCTCTGCGCCGCTTGGACCGAAGCGGCAAACTGCTGGAGCGATTGTGATCTGGGCACCTGGGAGGCAGTGCTCTGATCGATCCGTGTCACGGTGTCGGTCGAAGAGTCGTATGCCATCACCCCACGAACGCCACCGACTATGCACGCGGTCTTCTCGGAGGTGTCAGCGCCCCAAAAGAAGATGTAGTCGCCCCCAGTGGTCAGGTGCGCGGCATTGACCTCGGCTTGGCTGACGTTGAGCGAGATCGGAGGATTCGACCCAAAGTCTCGTTGGATGGCTATCGGATAGACGGTGACGATGTTGCCGTTCTGGTCTTTTGCGGCCCCGGCCGGTCTGAGCGACCCGAGGACGATAAAGGTCGAATCACGGACGAGCTGGTCGATGGTGGTGTAGCCGGGATCGTACGGGTTGGGGTACTGCACGACTGCGGTCGAGGGAGTCACCGACCCACATCCAATGATCGGCGTCTTCGGAGTGAGGCTTGGCAGGGTGGTAGAGGCGCACGGAGCCATCGTCGTCGAGGGATTCGCGGCCTTGGAGGTCTCAGGCTCACCCGGAGACGAAGAGCACGCAGCAGCAACCAGCGGACAGATCGCCATGATGAGGCCCACCCTGGCGCGGCGTATTCGACCGCTCCTCACAGGGGACCAAGTCTGCCCTCCACCCAGCCGCTGGTCCATAGATGGGTATCCCAGTACACCCGGTATCAGGCGTTCGCGACTGTCTCCGTTCTCAAGCAGGCACAACGGAGACACCCCGCGGAGATCGCGAAACCGGGTTCGTCACACCCATTCGACATCCTTCAAGTGTGAGTCAGAATGACGATCCTGTCCCTCCTGGACTGCATCTCGGTCTCGATGAGGCTTTCCGCGTCTTGGAAGCACTCGAGGATGCACTGTTGACCATGGAGGAGAGCAATGCGGCGCCCGGCCTCCGAGACGAGCTGGCGACGGTGATCCGACTACTCCACGTTAGGCTTGGTCTGGACGAAGGAGGTGTGGGATGAGTGAGTCAGAGGTGCTTCGGCCGTCTGAGGCAGCGCGCCGTCTCGGCGTCCCCACTCGAGTCGTGATTCAGGCGATGTACGAGAAGAAGGTCCCGCGGGTCCGGCTGATCGACGGGACCCTCGGAATCCCGTCCGATTCGCTGGAGACCTTCCCGGTTCCTACTGCCTGACAATCCAGAGGGATCCAAGTAGCACCGACCGCCGGTGACGGAGTCGCCTGATCAGACAGATTCCTCCGGCTTCCGCCAGACCGAGACGTGGGAAATGCTGTTACCACTGAATGGCGAACGGTCCCAATCCGCCCAGCGCTCGACGAGCGAGAGGCCCGCGAGCCGGGCCATCAGGTCAAGTTCGGAAGGCCAGACGTAACGGAAGGGAGTCTTGGTCTCGGCAATCCCGGCGTCGTTGGCCAGGAAGTGGTGGGACGTGGCCTGCTGGGCAACCAGATCGGTGTAGCGGTCATAACCAACATACCCGGGCGCGTGGGAGAACACTCGGGCCTGCTCACCGGGAGGGAGCCGGCGCAAGTCCGGGACCCCGACCTCTATCAGGAAACAACCGCCGGGTTCGAGATGGCCCGCAGCGTTGGCGAAACACGCGACCTGGTCGTCTTGGGTAAGAAGGTTCCCGATCGAGTTCCAGACTAGGTACACGAGGCGGAACAGGCCTTCGACTCGCGCGGTTGTCATATCGCCGATGGTCACCTCGATCCGATTCGTCCGGTTCTTGGCTGCCAGGCGGTCCGCCATCGCCGCAGACAGCTCGATTCCCGAGACCGGGACGCCGCGCTCAGCGAGCGGGATGGCCACTCGGCCCGTCCCGATGGCGAACTCGAGCGCCCGTCCATCGCCAACCAGATCTGCCAACAAGTCGACCGTCGGACCGAGCACCTCGGGGCTGAACATTGGTCCACCGTCATAGCGAGCAGCGACATCCTCACCGAAGTAGTTCTCTCTCATAGACCAATGCTCGCGTTGAATGACTGATCCGATCGAGTCGGTGCGGCGAGGGAACACTCAATGACGGGTCGCCGTCACGAGCCAAGCGAGTGCGCCTTCGGGATTCCAGGTGAGACCCCAATCACCCGGCTGGCGATCGCTGAGGCAAAGCATGTGAAATCGTCCCCCTGAGGGAACCATTTCGGTGAGGCCCCTCACGTAGCGTTCCTGGTCGGTGTCTCCAAGCACATGAAAGAGACCACAATCGAGCACCGTGTCGAAATGCTCGTCGAGATCAGCAAGGGCACGTGCATCTTCCGATGTCCCAGGCAGGAGGCTTCTCCGCTGCGTAGACGGCATCGAAGTCGTCGGCATGATGCACACCGCGCTGCGACGGAGTCGGTGATGATGAGTGAGTCACAAGACGTGCCTATCGCCTGCGGACCGGTCCAGCCGTGTCGCACGGGGAGCACGGCCGCCCTACGCTGCGCACGATGGTGGCGCGCATGGACGCCTGGGTGGTCGACCAGCCGGGCCCGATCGACGGCGGACCCCTCGTGCGGCTGGCCAAGGACACGCCCCGCCCCGGAGCGGGCCAGATCCGCCTGGCCGTCACGGCGTGCGGCGTCTGCCGGACCGATCTACACCTCGCGGAGGGTGACCTGCCGCCCCGCCGCCGTCGCATCACCCCGGGCCACGAGGTGGTGGGTGTGGTGGACGAGCTCGGACCCGGCGCGACCCGCTGGCGCCTGGGTGACCGCGTCGGCGTGCCCTGGCTCGCCCACACCTGCGGTGTCTGCCGTTTCTGCACCTCGGGCCGGGAGAACCTGTGCACCCACCCCCGCTTCACCGGGTGGGACCTCGACGGGGGCTATGCCAGCTACACGGTGGCGGACGAGGACTTCGTCTACGCGCTGCCCGCCGCGTTCGGCGACCTCGAGGTGGCACCCCTCCTGTGCGCCGGGATCATCGGCTACCGCGCGCTCGAGCGCGCCAATCTGCCCGAGGGTGGACGGCTCGGCATCTACGGCTTCGGCGGCTCGGCTCACCTGGTCGCGCAGGTTGCGCTGGCGCGAGGTGCGCGCGTGCACGTCATGACGCGGTCGCGCCACGCGCAGCAGCTGGCGCTCGAGCTCGGCGCGCACAGTGCCGCCGGGTCGGACGACCCGCCGCCCGAGCCGCTCGATTCGGCCATCCTCTTCGCCCCGGTCGGGACGCTGGTCCCGCCGGCGCTGGCCGCGCTCGACCGGGGCGGCACCCTCGCAATCGCCGGGATCTACCTGACCGACGTGCCCGCTCTCGATTACGCCCGCCACCTCTTCGAGGAACGCACCTTGCAGAGCGTGACCGCCAATACCCGTCAGGACGGAGAGGCCTTCCTCGCCGAGGCGGCCCGCATCGGCATCGAGGTCTCCGCCGTCCCCTACCCGATGGACCGCGCCGACGCGGCTCTGCGCGATCTGGCCCACGACAGGGTCAACGGCGCAGCCGTCCTCGTCCCGTGACACCAGGCTGACCTGACCGGGGCCGAAACGAGACCAACGCGACCAGGCCCGGGGCGAGGAGCGGAAGTCGACGGGAGCGGAGCGCCACAGAGGAGACGCCGACGGTGCCCCAGCCGATTGACGTCTCAACGTTGTCACAGGGCCCTTGGCGATAGGTCCTGGAGCTCTCGACTGGGGCACGCACGCCGGCAGTGCGATCAGGCGGTAGATCGCTACAGCCCATTATTCCCGATCCGCAATCGGCGAAACGCAAAAACCGCGTAAATTGTGAAAAGGGTTTAGATCAGAGGTTCGACCTGGTCAGAAGCCAGAATCACGGTGAGCAGCTCCCGATCCCTCGGATAGGTCAGTCGCTCGCCGGCATCCTCGAGGCTCAGCCACCGCACCTGGTCGACCTCGGCGTTCGGCGTGAAGACCCCGCCCTCGGCCGCCATCACCCAGTAGGCCACCGCCTTCGGACGACCCTTTCGGTCCAGGTATTCGGTGTGCCCGATGAAGCGGACCAGCCGGCAGGCCAGGCCTGTCTCCTCCTGCACCTCCCGGAGCGCCGCCAGCTCGAAGGTCTCGCCCGGTTCGAGCTTCCCCTTGGGGAAGGACCAGTCCTCATGGGCCGGCCGGTGCACGAGGACGACCTCGAGAGCCGTTTCCGGCCGGCGGACGATCAGCCCACCGGCCGCCTGGACCACATCGGTCGATCTCGGGAGCTCCGCAGTCATCCCTCTTCGCGCCACTTGCACGGACACTACCGCCGGCCGCACGAGGATCCGCGGCATCCCGATGGCACCCGGGATGCAGACGCGGGCCTCGCTGTAGCCTGACCCCGTGCCCGATGTGACGGAGCCGGGAGCGCCGGGTGAGGACCCGGTCGAGGTCGAATGGCAGTTCGACGCGCTGGACCTCCGGCCTGTGGAGCGGTGGCTCGCCGCGCTGCCCAGCCTGGCCGCCGAGACGGGGGACGTCGGTACCGTCACGGCGCTGGCACGGACGCCGCGCCGTCTTGTCGACTCGTACGTGGACACCGACGATTGGCGCATCGCGCGCGCCGGCCTCGTCGCCCGGACCCGTCGTCGCGGCCGACACGACGAAGTCACGCTCAAGGACACGCGGCCGGCGGAGGCGAGCGGGCTCCGCCAACGACTCGAGGTGACCGAGCCTCTCCCGCCCTCCGGAATCGGAGCACTCGGCCCCGACGGACCTGTCGGGCGCCGTTTGCGCGCCATCGTCGGCACGCGAGGGATCCGCGAGGTGCTCCAGGTGCGCACCCGCCGCCGTCCGTTCGCCTTGCGCGTGGGGGGCGAGGATGCCGCCGAGCTCGCGCTCGACGACACGGTGATCGTGGTCGGCAACGGGCAGCGTCCCATGCAGCTGCGGCGGGTGGAGGTGGAAGTTCGCCCCGAATGGCTCGGCGCCCTGGAGCCGCTGGTCGAGCAGTTGCGTTCGTCGTGTGGCCTCCAGCCGGCCACGCTCTCCAAGTTCGAGGCGGGACTGCTGGCTCTGGGCGAGGAGATCCCGGGCGCTCCGGACCTCGGGCCGACGGCGATCGACCCCGAGAGCACCATGGGCGAGCTCGCCTTCGCCGTGCTCCGCCGTCAGCTCGCCGTCCTGCGCGACAAGGAGCCCGGGACGCGCCTGGGTGAGGACCCCGAGGAGCTCCATGTGATGCGGGTGGCGACCCGACGCCTGCGTGCCGCCTTGGCACTCTTCGCCCCGGTGTTACCGGTCCGGGCCCAGGTCTTCCGCGAGGAGCTGGGCTGGATGGGCCGACTGCTGGGCGCCGTGCGCGATCTCGACGTCCAACTCGAAGGCCTTGCCGGCGAAGACGGAGCGGAGCGCGGCTGGAGTGCACCGTCGACCACCGGTGACGCGGACGTGACAGGGCGCGACCCGCTCGACGAGCTGATCGCGCTCCTCGAGAACGAGCGCGTGACGGCGCGTGCCGACATGGTCGGCGCGCTCGACTCCATCCGCTGGGACCGCCTCGAGCGTGGCCTGTCCGCCATGGTCCAGCAGGGACCGGCACGACGCTCCTTGGCCACTCGCGAGCCCGCCGCTGTCGGCCTCCCGCCTCTGATCGAGCAACGGCATGGCGCGGTCACCAAGGCGGCGAAGCGGGCCAAGAGGACCGGTGCGGTACCCGACTACCACCGGCTGCGCATCCGCTGCAAGCGACTGCGCTACGCACTGGAGTTCGGGTCCGAGGTCTACGACTCCGGCACCACCCGTTACGTCCGTCAGCTCGTGGCACTCCAGGACCGTCTCGGGTTGATGCAGGACGCGGAGGTTGCGAGCCTGCGTCTGGCCGAGCTCGCCACGGGGACGTCTCGTCTGCCGGCGTCGACGGTCTTCGTCATGGGCGGCATGGCGGAGCGGCACCGGCGTGAGGTCCACCGGCTCCTGCGAGGGCTCCCCAAGGAGCTGGCACGGGTGGACGGTCGTGCCTGGCGCGAGCTGCGGGCGCTCATGGAGAAGCGGCGCAGCGCTGCCGAAGCCGCCCGTCCGCCGATCCGCAACACCCTGCGCGCCGTGCCCTCGCCGGAGCCCTCGGCCGATGCCGGCGCGTCGGGGACAACGGGAGGAACGCTCGGCGCCGCACGCTCGGCCGACCAGACGAGCGACGCGGTGCTCATGGCGGAGCCGGGGGCGGATGCCGTCGTCCCGCCGCTGCCGCCGTTGAGCGCGCATCCGTCGGGCGGGACGCACCCGGCGCATCCGGCGGGCAGTGCGCATCCGGCGGGCAGTGGGGAGACGACCGCCGCCACGCCCGGTCTGGCCGCGTTGGCGCCGCCCCCCTCAGCCGAGGGGGAATGAGCCGCCGTCGTCGCCCATGACGAGACGGGGGTGCTCCGTGACCACGAAGTGCAGCCGACTCGTGTCGAGGAAGTGCTCGATGTCGGCCCAGATGTCGCCGAAGTCGGGTTCGCGCATGTGGGCGCGGTAGGCGTCCATGTTCTCGAACCACTGCACCGTCACGCCGTCGTAGCCGGGATCGGCCTCGCCGTCGTAGTCCGCCAGCGGCCGGGGGTGCTGCTCGTAGCGCAGCACGTGCCTGCCGCTCTGGCTGGCTGCGATCAGCGGTCCGTGGACGTCACGCCAGTGGGCGTGGAATTGGGCCGGGGTGAGGCCATCCTTGCGCCGGAGGAGGCACGTCAATCTGACCATCGGGACCTCCTGTGGTGTCGAGGACCGGCGCTGGGCGCGCCCGGTGGGCCCGCACCATAGGCGGTCGCCCCGTACTCTGTGGCGGTCATGTCCGCCTCCCATGTCGTGCTGATCGTCGTGGCGGGGCTGATTGCGGGCGTCTTCAACGGCGTGGCCGGTGGCGGCAGCCTCGTCTCCTTCCCGGTGCTGCTGGCGCTCGGCTATCCGGCGCTCACGGCCAACATCACCAACACCATCGGCATCTGGCCGGGCTACGTGGCTTCGGCCGCCGGTTTCCGCCGCGAGGTCGGCGACCAGTCGCGCCGCCTGCTGCGGCTCACTCCGGTCGCTCTGGCCGGCGGGATCGCCGGCGCCGTCCTCCTGCTCACCACCTCTCCCGCCCTGTTCGACGATGTGGTGCCCTGGCTCGTCCTGGGAGCCTCCGCGCTCTTCGCCGCCCAGCCCGTCCTGCGACGCAGCCTCGACCGCGGCTCCGTCCACCCGCGCACCCGTCCGGTGCTGCTCGTGGCCGGTGTGTTCGTCGCCTCCGTCTACGGCGGCTACTTCGGCGCCGCCATGGGCGTCATGTTCCTGGCGGTGCTCGGGCTGGCGGTGCCGGCTTCGCTGGCCCACACCAGCGGGCTCCGCGCCGTCCTGTCGATGATCGTCAACGGTGTCGCCGCCATCGTGTTCTTGGTCCACGGTGGCCTGGCGTGGGAGGCGGTCGGGTGGCTGGCCCTGGGCAGCCTGGCGGGTGGCTACCTCGGCGCACGCCTGGCGCTGGCCCTGCCCGCGCCCGTCCTCCGCCTCGTTGTCGTGGTGATCGGTCTCGGCACGGCCGTCAAGCTGCTGGCCTGAGCGCGACCCGCCCGCGCCCCGCCCGCGACCCGCCCGCGCCCCGCACCTCAGCCCGCGCGCAGCGGGTAGTGACCCACGACCGCCGACGCGGCCTGCCGCCGACCCAGCCGCCGCGCTGCATCGGCCTCCTCGGCCGACACTGCCACCAGCCGGACGGCCGTGCCCGGCGCGCACTGCCCGAGCAGCCCGAGGTCGGCCGAGGTGACCACTGCCACCACCGGGTAGCCGCCCAGGGTGGCGTGGTCGGGCAACAGCACCACGGGATCCCCTCCCGGGGGCACCTGCACGGCCCCCGTGACGACGCAGTGCGAATCGAGCTCGGGCATGTCGGCTCCGGTCCGCAGCGGCACCGTGCCACTCCCCCACTGCAAGCGCAACCCGACGCGATTGCTGTCGGGATGGACGGTGAACACCGTGTCTGCCAGCACGTCGAGCGCGTCGGGCCGGAAGTGCTCGGGGTGCGGTCCCGGCAGGACCCGCAGGGTCGCGGTCTCACCGGGACCGATCTCGCTCGCCGCGCCGTTCCGCAGATGGTCGCCGAGTGGCGGTTCCCACGACGCCGCCCACAATGTCTCGCCCGCCGCCAGAGGGCCCGGACCGAGTCGGCACAGCTCGTCGCTGGCCGTGCTGCCGAAGGTCGACGGGCCGAGCAGGCCTCCGGCCACCGCCAGGTAGGTCCGGCAGCCCCGCCGGAGCGGGCCGACCGCCAGCGTCTGGCCCGGCTCGAGTGGCAGCACCTGCCCTCCGGGCACGGTGGCGCCGTCCACCCGGAGCTCGGGGTCGGCTCCCGCCAGGGCGACGTGGCACGGGACCTCGCAGCGCAGGCGCGTGCCGCCACCGGTGAGCTCGAGCGCGGTGGCATCAGGCGCGTTCCCGACGAGGAGGTTCGCCAGGGCGAAGGAGACGGGGTCTGCAGCCGACGCGTGCGGGATCCCGGCCGGGGCGGTCCGGGTACGACCACCGTCCTGCCGCACGGCGCGAAGCCCGGGGGCCGCCACCGTGAGCACGGGCCGCGCCGACGAAGGCGGCGCCCAGGAGACCGTCCCGGGGCTCGGCGGGTCGACCGGATCGCCCGCGCCGGCGACGACGAAGCGCACGCGGTCGCCCGGCGCCAACAGCGCATAGGGCGGACGGGACGTGAGGAGCGGATAGCCCGTGCGTCCCACGAGCTGCCAGCCACCGGGCGTGGCCGTCGGGTAGACCGCGGCGTGCCCGTTGGCCAGGGCGACGGACCCGGCAGGCACGCTGGGCCGCGGCACCGCCCGTCGGGGCACCGCCGCCAGAGCGCTCGGGAGCCCCTCGAGATATGCGAACCCCGGTGCGAAGCCGAGCACGGACACGCGCAGCGGCGCCGCCGTCAGATGGGCCACCACATCGGCCGTCGAGCAACCGGCGGCCTCGGCCACGTCGCCGAGATCGAGGCCGTCGAAGGCGCAGGGCACCGTCAGCTCGCGGGTGGTCCCCGCGTCCGCTCCCGCGGAGACCCCGCCGGCGAGGACCTGCCCGACGACGTCACGCACCTCGTCCAGGTCGGCAGCGGCGCCGCCGGCGGTGGCGCCATCGTCGGCGCCGGCGCCGGCCAGGACGACCCCGACGGTGGCGAAGCCGCAGACCACCTCGGCCGCCGTCAGTCCGCGCCCCTCGAATTCGTCTCCCAATCGTCGTGACAAGGCCCGGGCGGCGATGGTGTCGTCAACGCCGACGAGCAGGCCGCGGTCGCCCAGGAGCCGGACCTCGCCGGGCGGAACCGCGCGCGTCATGCGGGGTGGAGCGCAGCCACCCCGATGCGCGCGCCTGCCAGCACGCGGCGCACGGCGGCGACGATCGCCGGCGCTCCGGGCGAGTCGCCGTGGGTGCACAGCGTGTCGACCCACAGAGTGAGCACGCTGCCGTCGCTGGCCGCCACCGCGCCGTGGGCCAGGCTCAGGGCCTGTGCCGCCGCCTCCTCGGGATCCTCGAGCACGGACCCGGCGCTGATCCGCTCGACCAGACCGCCGTCGGGGCGATAGGTCCGGTCGCAGAAGCCCTCTTCCCATGCCGTCATCCCGTCGCGCAGCGCCATCGCCGTGGCGCGGCAGCCCGACGGGAGGACCACCGTGGCCCGGTCGCCCAGACAGCTGCGCACTGCGTCGCGGAAAGCCTCGTAGTCGGCGCCGCCCTTGGCCACCTCGCCGTAGAGCGCGCCATGGGGCTTGACCGACCGCACCGAAGTGCCGGCCCGTCGGCAGACGGCGTCGAGTGCGCCGATCTGATCGGCCAGCGAGCTGCGCAGCTCGCTGCGGTCGATGTCGAGGGGGCGGCGGCCGAAGCCCTCGCGGTCGGGATACGAAGGATGGGCGCCGATGCGCACCGAGTGCGCCAGGGCTGCCTCCACCGTGGCGGCCATGGACTCCTCGCCTCCCGCATGACCGCCGCAGGCCACGTGCGCGGTCGTCACCAACGGCAACAGGGCGCGCTCCACCTCGACCGCCGCGGGGTCCTCGGCCTCGCCCACGTCAACGTTGAGATCGATCGTCCGTGCCATGTCTCGTCCCGCCTCGCCTCATCCTGCCTCGAGCCGCTCCACCACCACCCCGTCGCGGTAGACCACGCGCTGGTTGCGCCGCGTCGGTACGCGCGCACCGCCCACGATGCTGCCGGTCATGTTCAAGGGGTCGGCGCCGGCGACCACCACCTCCTCGCCGTCCGTCGTCTCGCGGTGCGCGGCGCGCAGCGCGTCGAAGGCCTCGGGCAGGGCGTACTGCTCACCGGAGAGACCGGCGACGAATCGGCCGCCCAGTGCCACACCGCGTGCCTCCAGGCGCCGCAGGGCCCACACCACTTCGCGCCAGGGCACCTTGAACGACTCGCGCCCCCACAGCTCCCAGGCCACCACGCCCCAGCGGAGCAGGAGCTGCTGGGCCACCGCCTCGGCCAGCTGCTCGCTGCCCGGCGTGAGCACCTCCTCACCACCGGCTTGCGCCGCGAGGACCTCGGGTCCGGGGAGCAGCGACCAGCGACCTTCGCCGATGCCGGTGCCGGTCGGCGCGCGGCGCCGCGCCAGCCGGCCGGCCGGACGGCGCACCGTGCGGGTGCGCCAGCGGTCACGGGCCGAGAGCAGCGACCGCACCGCGGAGAAGGCGTCGGCCGTCACCAGGCCGCGCGCCACGAGGTCCCACAGTCCTTCGTCGACCTCGGCGGGGAGCCTGCCCGTGACCGGCGCCAGCTCGGGGCGGAAGCAGGCGCCGCGGCTGCGGAGCGCGTCCAGCACGTCGGCCGGCGCGCCGGCGCGCGGCTCTGGCGCGGCGGCGCCCGCCCGCACCGCGCGCAGCATGGTGACGAGGTCGTCACGCACCACGAAAGCGAGCGGGGTCGACGGCGACGGCGAGCCGCTCCGGCCCGGGCGCTCGGCGCGCGGGCTGAGGCGTCCCCATACGATCTCCCCCGACAGGCAGAGCTCGTCCAACCAGCGCGGGTCGTAGCCCTCGACGCGGGCCGGGAGGATCTGTGCCTCCCACTCCGCCGCCGGCGCCTCGATTCCCTGCAGCTGTTCGAGCACCTCGAGCAGTCCCCCCCGGCCTTCCACCCGGCTCTCGGGTGTCACGTGCTGCCAGCGCGTGAGGAAGCGCACGAAGTCTGCGATCGGCACGGGGTCGACCATGCCCCGTCGGCGGCGCCGGCTGGCCCGGTGCAACCGCACCAGCAGGTTTCTGGCACACCAGCGGCCGTCGGGCAGCTCGATCGCCGAGCCCTGCGCCTCCAGTCGGGCCAGCCCCGTGCGCGCCCGCGCCGCGGTGAGGGGGGCCCCCAGGGGGGATCCGGGCGGGAGCGGCCCTTCGCCGACCAGCTGCTCGACTGTCACCGGTCCGGCCAGCTGGAGATGGCCCGCCATGCAGGCGGCGGCCTCGTCGTCCCTGCCCCGCCCCTCCGCCGGGCCCCGCTGCTCCGTCGCCGCCCAGCACCCGTCCACCAGGGCGGCCCGCCCCTCGGCCACCAGTTCCTCGAACCAGACCCCCCACTCGGGCACGGGGCGTGCGGCCACGAGGGAGAGCAGCAGGTCGTGCAGCTCGTCGCGATCGCGCGGGCGGGGACGCAGCTGTTCGAGGACCGCCGCCACCGCCTCGGGATCGAGCGCCGCCAGCTCCTGCGCGGGTACCGGCAGCCCGTCGGGACCGAGCTCGCCCAGGCCCCGGCGCAGTGAGAGCGCCCGGGTGCGGCGCTCCTCGAGGGGCGCGTCGTCGAGATACGTGAAGGGCCGGCCGCTCAGGATGGCGTGGGAGAACGGGGAGGGCTCGGACGACTCCACCGTGTGCACCGCGATCTCACCCGATTCCACCTTGGCCCACAGCTCGACGAGGCCCTCGACCGACAGTCCCTCGTGCAGGCAGTCGTGCACCGTCTGGCGCGCCAGCACGTGGTCGGGCACGGCGACCGGACCCGGCGGTGCGTTCTCCTGACAGGCGGCGAGACCCGGCCAGACCGCCGCCAGCAGGTCGTCGGCCTCCATGCGCTGGAGGTGGATGGGACGGCGCTTGCCACCGTTCGCCCGCGGCAGCACCAGGGCGCGGGTGAGGTTCCAGCGCCAGCGCGCGCCGAGCATCGGATGCGGCAGGACGGCTTGGGTCAGCACCTGCGGCGCCGCCGCGCTCGACAGCATGGACTGCACGCGGGTCAGCGGGAAGCTGTGCTGTGGCCCCAGCGAGAGCACGACCGTGTCGTCGTCGGCCGCCGCCTGGAGCTCGAAGTCGAAGGACACGCAGAAGCGCTTGCGCAGCGCCAGGCCGAGGGCCCGGTTCACCCGGCCGCCGAACGGTGCATGGATGATGAGCTGCGATCCCTCGCTGTCGTCGAAGCAGCGTTCGACGACGATCCGCTCCCGCGTGGGCAGGTGGCCCAAGGCGTCGAGGCCGGCGGCGCAGTAGGCCACGACCTGCTGCGCCACCTCGGCCGAGGCGCCGGCCGCCGCACGGACGAAAGAGCGCGCCCCGTCGCCGTCGCCGGCCCGGAGCAGCGGTTCGAGTCCCGCCCTCAGGTCGCTCACCGCCTCGGAGAGCTCGGTGGTCCGCGCCGGTGCCTCTCCCAACCAAAACGGGATCGTCGGCGGGAGGTCGCCGGCGTCGTGGACCCGCACGGTGCCGACCTCGACCTTGGCCACCCGCCACGAGTGGGTCCCGAGGAGGAAGATGTCGCCGGCCGTGGCCTCGACCGCGAAGTCCTCGTGGACCGATCCCACCGTCACCCCGTCGGGATCGAGGACCACCCGGTAGTCGCCGGTCTCGGGGATGGCACCGCCACCGGTCAGCGCGGCCAGGCGCGCGCCCCGGCGTGCCCGGAGGCGCCCGTTGACGGCGTCATGGTGCAGGTGCGCCCCCCGGCGACCGCGGCCTGTCTCGATCCCCCAGCTCACCAGGGCCACCACGTCGTCGAAGTCCTGCCGGGAGAGATCCGCATAGGGCGCCGCCTGCCGGGTCATCGTCCAGAGCGCCTCGACCTCGCCCTCGCCGGCGGCCGCCACCTCGGCCACCAGCTGCTGGGCCAGCACGTCGAGTGGGGCCACCGGCGGCTCGAGCAGGTCGAGGCCGCCCTGGTGCACCGCGGCCAGGAGGGCGGTGCATTCGACGAGCTCGTCGCGCGTCGTCGGGTACAGGCGTCCCGCCGGCGTGCCGTCGCGGTGGTGGTTCGCCCGGCCGACGCGCTGGAGGAAGGTTCCGATGGCGCGGGGCGAGCCGATCTGGCAGACCAGCTCGACCGGACCGACGTCGATGCCCAGCTCGAGCGAGGCCGTGGCCACCAGGGCGCGCAGGTCGCCCGCCCGGAGCCGCTGCTCCACGATCCGGCGCCGCGCCGCGGACAGGCTGCCGTGGTGCGCCGCCACGAGCAACGAGGCGTCGACGTCGCCGCTCCGGTCCGGTTCGTCGCCCTCGAGGCGCTCGGCCAGCTGATGGGCCACGCGCTCGGCCATCTTGCGCGTGTTCACGAAGACGAGCGTCGTGCGGTGGTGTCGCGTGTGCTCGGCGATGCGGTCGAGGATGTCGGACATCTGCCCGCCGCTCATCACCGCCTCGAGCTCGGTCGAGGGCAGCTCGATGGCGACTTCGAGGTCCCGCGCGTGGCCGCAGTCGACCACGACCGTCGGTGGCCGGCCCGGATGCACGCCCGAGAGCAGCCGTGCCACGAGGTCCAGTGGCTTCTGCGTGGCCGAAAGGCCGATGCGCTGAAGACGGCCGCCGTCCGCGCTCACCAGCGCGTCGAGGCGCTCGAGGCTCAACGCGAGATGGCTCCCCCGCTTGTCCCGGGCCAAGGTGTGCACCTCGTCGACGATCACCGTGCGCACGCCGCGCAGCAACGACCGCGACGAGGGTGCGGTGAGGAGCAGGTAGAGCGATTCGGGCGTCGTGACGAGCAGGTCGGGGGACTGCTTCCGCATGGCGGCCCGCTCGGCGGCAGGCGTGTCACCGGTGCGCACCGCCACGCGCAGGCCCGGATCGGGGTGGCCCAGCCGGGCTGCCTCCTCGCGGATCTCGGCCAGGGGGACGTGGAGGTTCTCGTGCACGTCGACGGCCAGGGCCCGCAACGGCGAGATGTAGAGGACCTCGGGCGTGCCGCCGGCCCGCTCACCTGCCTCGGCCACCCTGTAGGCGGCGTCGATGGCGACCAGGAAACCGGTGAGGGTCTTGCCCGAGCCGGTGGGCGAGGCGACCAGCACGTCGCTGCCCGCCGCGATGTGCGGCCAGGCCGCGGCCTGGGGCGGGGTCGGACCGGCGGGGAAGCGGCGGGAGAACCAGGCTGCGACGGCCGGATGGAACTGCACGGTCCTATTCCACCAGGATGTCGTGACGGGCGCGTCCGCGGGCCTCGTCGGCCGGGAGGGCGGACCCCCTCGTCTCACCTACCCGTCATTCGACCACCACCGCCGGTGCCGGCACCAGGTCGTGGGTGGTGCCGGCGTAGCGGTCGAGGACGTCGGCCACCTCGGCCCGGCCCTCGTCGATCAGCGCTGCGGTGGCGGAGAAGTCCCGGTACTGCCCCGACGGCTCGCCACCGCCGCTGAAGACCACCACCTCGACGCCGGGCGGGAGGGTGGCGAGCTCCCGCACGAACCGCGCGTGGACGGCCACGAAGAAGGCGGTCAACGCGGCCTCGGCCGGGCGCTTGGGTGGCGGCGGGTGATAGTGCAGCGGGCCGCAGAGCAGCACGTAGATGCGGTCGCAGCCGGCCGCCAGCGCCCGGCTGATCGGCACGTTGTTGACGACGCCGCCGTCGACGAGCACGTCCTCGCCGATGGTCACCGGCGGGAAGATGGAGGGGATGGCCGAGGAGGCGAGGATCGCCTCGACGGCGGGACCCCGGGCGATCCAGCGCTCGCGTCCGTCCGTGAGCGAGGTCGTCACGACCTCGACCGGGATGGTGGCGTCCTCGAGGTTCTCGTAGTCGATCCCGGCCTCGATGATGGCCCGCAGCCCCGTGTTGGCGTGCACGGCGGCCCGCTTCTGCAGGAAGGCCCACGGGCCGTCGAAGGTGCCGCGCGGGAAGATGTCGGTCCCCTTCACCGCGCGCCAGACGTCGGCCATGCGCTCGGCTCCGGCCTGGGTGGGTTCGCCGGCGTACGCCGCGCCGTTGATGGCGCCCACCGATGCGCCGAAGACGTGGTCGGCTCGGATCCCCCGCCGGATCAGCTCCTCGAGCATGCCGACCTGGACAGCGCCGCGGCTGCCACCGCCCGCCAGCACGAAGGCGGTGCGCTGCGGGGCCGCCCGGTGCCGCCCGTCCACCGTGGGGCGCGTCCGCGCCCACCGGCCGCGCACCCGCCGCGCCCAGGAGAGCGGACGGTCCTCCTCGGCCCTGGCGTCGCTCATCGGTGACCCTGCTCGGGGTCGTCGTGCCACGGCAGGCGCCCCTCGTGGCGACTCCGCCACTCGCGACGCCCGGCGAGGTCGTGGCGCACCGCCCACACGACGACGACGACGACCAGGACCACCATTGCCACGACGAAGAGGCCGAAGATCACGAAGAAGGCGGCGTTGCCGGCCGATGCCAGAAGCGCGGGGGCGGCGGTCATGCACCAGTCAGGGTAGAGGAGGTGTCACACCCCGTGGGCAGAGTGCCCCGATGCTCCTCGTCGCGCCGCCCGGACCGTGCCGGCAAGCCCCCGCCGGCGACAGGGCGACCGGGGACGCCGGCGGCGGGCGTGAGCTGCTGGCCCGGCTGCGCGGTGACACCCGGGCGCGGCCCCGCTTCGACCCCGGCCTGGCCGGCGGACTCCGGGCGTGGCTCGAAGACGCGGCCTACGAGGCCACACGCGGCATGCCCCACGGCGCCCCGGTCCTCCTCGGCCCCCGGCGGCTGCTCGGGTCCGACGCCGAAGGGCAGGGCGGCGGAACCATGGGCACGCCGGTCGACCGCCTTCTCCACCAGGTGGTGCACGCAGCGTTCCGCCAGCTGGTCCAGACCGGAGCGGGCGACGTTCCCTTGCGTGACGCGCTGGACGCGCTCGTCGCGGCAGGGGATCGATCGGTGGCGGAGGAAGTGGCGTCCCTCGAGGACGCGGAGCGAGGCGCCCTGGCCGACGCACTGCGACGTCACGTGCGAGCTCTGACCGCGCTCCTCCCGAGCTTCGCCCCTGCCTGGTTCCCCCGCACCGACGAGTACGTCGCCATACCGTTGGCCGGAGGGCGCGTGGTGCTCCACGGGGTTTTCGACCTCCTGGTCGGCCTGCCCCGTCCGGGCTCCGCGTCGTTGTGCGCGCTCGGTCTGGCCATGGGTGACCGGGCGCGGCAGCGCAGGTCCCTGCACTTCTTGGCACTGCTCGAGACGCTGCGCGGCGGCGCACCTCCCTTCCGCCTGGCCCTGCTCGAGCCGGCGACCGGTCTCTACGGTGTCGAGGACGTCCGAGAGGAGCATCTCCGCGCCATGGCTGGGCACGTGGCGGCCTGGTTGGCCGGCTTGGGGGACGTCGAAGGTGGGTGAGTCGTTGAGCGAGATGCTGCTGGCACCCCACCCGTCGCCCGACGCTGCCGCGTGGGCCGCGGCGCAGCGCGACGCCCGCGCCGTGCTGGCCGACGTGGCCGTCCGCCGCGCCGGCGCGGGCCGCTTCCGCGTCACGGAGCACGACGTGCGGCTGGCCTACGGTCCCGAGGCGGGGTCCTCGTCGGTGGTCGAGCCATTCGCCTGGACGGCGCGCACGGCACGCCGTTCGCTGGGGGTGGCCGCCGTCCGCTCCTTGGCCGAGGCGCGGACGCGCACTCCTCTCGACGCCGTGCGCCAGCGTCTGGAGCAGGCGTCGGCCTGGGTCCGAGACGGTGCAGCCGGCACCTCGCGGCTCGATCACTGGCTGGCGGGCCTGCCGCCCGGCGCCGTGGCCGCCGTCGGCGCCGAGGCGGTGACCTGGGCCACCCGATTGTGGTGCGCGCTCGACTGGGCGGCATTCTCCGAGGCTCCCGTCATCGGGCGCGATCACTGGTGGGACAGCCCGCACTCGGCCCTCTTGGCGCTGCGCGGGAGGGCGGAAGTGCGTGTCGACGGTGCCCATCTGGTCGTGCTCACCGGGCCACGACGCGAGTCCGTGCGGGCCGAGCTGGCGCTCGTGGCATTGGTCGAGGCCTTGCGCGCCCCAGCGGCGGCGCCCTGCCGGGTGGTCGGCTGGTGGCCCGAATCGGGCCACGTCGTCCGGATGGAACCCGAGCCGGCGGTGCTCGTCCTCGCCGCACGCGCCGTTGCCACGGTGCTGACCGTGCCGGGACCAGGGATCCGGCGGGCGGCCTGACCGCGGCTCGGCGTCCTCTATCGTTGGCTCCCCCATGGGAATCCGCCAAGACATCCGCAACGTCGCCATCGTCGCCCATGTCGACCACGGCAAGACGACGCTGGTCGACGCGCTGTTGCGTCAGACCGGCGCCTTCGGCGCCCATCAGGAGCTGACCGACCGTGTCATGGACTCGGGGGACCTCGAACGGGAGAAGGGCATCACGATCCTGGCCAAGAACACGGCTGTGCGCTGGGGTGGTGTGAAGCTGAACATCGTCGACACCCCAGGCCACGCCGATTTCGGCGGCGAGGTCGAGCGGGGCCTCACCATGGTCGACGGCGTCCTCTTGCTGGTCGACGCCTCGGAGGGGCCGCTCCCCCAGACGCGTTTCGTGCTGCGCAAGGCGCTCGAGGCGCGCCTCCCCGTCGTGCTGGTCGTCAACAAGGTCGATCGGCCCGACGCCCGCATCGCCGAGGTCGTGCACCAGGTCGAAGAGCTGTTCCTCGACCTCGATGCCGACGAGCACCAGATCGACTTCCCGATCCTCTACGCCAACGCCAAGGCGGGCTGGGTCAGCACCGAGCCCGGTGTCGCCGGCCAGAACGTGGAGCCGCTGTTCGAAGCCATCGTGGCGCACGTGCCGGCTCCGTCCTTCGAGGATGCGGCGCCGACTCAGGCGTTGGTGTGCAACCTTTCGGCGTCACCCTACGTCGGCCGTCTCGCCGTGTGTCGCGTGTACAACGGCACATTGCGCAAGGGAGAGGCGATTGCCTGGTGCCGGCTCGACGGCTCGGTCGAGCGGGCCAGGATCACCGAGCTCTACGTCACCGAGGCACTGGACCAGGTGCCGGCCGAGGAGGCCGGCCCCGGCGAGATCGTGTCGGTCGCGGGCCTGGCCGAGGTCACCATCGGTGAGACTCTGGCCGATCCCGAGCGGCCGCGGGCACTTCCCGCCATCACGGTCGACGAACCGAGCCTGGCCATGACCATCGGCATCAACACCTCGCCGCTGGCCGGGCAGGACGGGACCAAGCTGACGGCCCGGCTGCTCAAGGCACGCCTCGACGCCGAGCTGATCGGGAACGTCGCCATCAGGGTGGGGCCGACCGAGCGTCCCGACATGTGGGAGGTCCTCGGCCGCGGCGAGCTCCAGCTGGCCGTGCTGGTGGAGACGATGCGCCGGGAGGGCTTCGAGCTCACGGTGGGCAAGCCGCAGGTCGTGACGCGTGAGATCGACGGGACGGTGCACGAGCCGGTGGAACGCGTGAGCGTGGACGTGCCCGACGAGTATCTCGGTGTCGTGACACAGCTGCTCGCACTGCGCAAGGGGACCATGCTCGAGATGGTCAACCACAACACGGGCTGGGTGCGCCTCGACTACCGGGTTCCCGCCCGCGGCCTCATCGGCTTCCGCACCGAGTTCATGACCGAGACCCGCGGCACCGGCATTCTCCATCACGTCTTCGACGGTTGGGAGCCGTGGCACGGCGAGCTGCGCACGCGTCGCAACGGATCGATGGTGGCGGACCGCCGCGGTGTCACCACGACGTTCGCACTCATGAACCTCCAAGAGCGCGGGACGATGGTCGTCGGCCCGGCCGAGGAGGTCTACGAAGGGATGATCGTCGGCGAGAACGCTCGCGCCGAGGAGATGGACGTCAATCCCACCAAGGAGAAGAAGCTCACGAACATGCGCTCCTCGACCGCCGAGGAGTTCGAGCGCCTGACGCCCGCCATGCGGTTCTCGCTCGAGCACGCGCTCGAGTTCATCACCGAGGACGAGTGCGTCGAGGTGACACCCGCTGCGGTGCGGCTGCGCAAGGTGGTGCTCGACCAGGCGACCCGGGGCCGGCAACGCAGCCGCGCCCGGGATGCGAAGGAGCCGGTGCCCAGGCGGTCCTGAGACGGGACCGTCACCTAGCATGAACGTGTCCGGAGGGATGGCAGAGCGGACGAATGCACAGCTCTTGAAAAGCTGCGAGGTGCGAGCCTCCGTGGGTTCGAATCCCACTCCCTCCGCTTTCGCTCCTGGGTCCTCCGGCACCATTCGTGCTCGCTCGGGATCGACGTGACCGCGACCGAGAACCCCGGAGAGAGCGCGGTGACCCGGCGGTGGCCGCCGGAGGGGCGGAGGGCGTCGATCAGCGACCGGCGGCGAGGGCCTCGGCGCGGCGCCTGAGACCCGGACTGTCGAGATCGGCGCAGACCCGGGCAAAGTCTGCGGTCGGCCCCTCCCAACGCAGGTCCCCCACCGTGCGGAGG
Source organism: Acidimicrobiaceae bacterium (assembly GCA_027306605.1). GTDB lineage: Bacteria > Actinomycetota > Acidimicrobiia > Acidimicrobiales > RAAP-2 > Bog-473. The sequence goes on along the minus strand of DAHUZK010000008.1, from coordinate 92,208 downwards.
AGGCTGCGGTCCACACGCAGCGTCGCCAGGTCCTTGAACAGCCGCGCCTCGTCACGCGCCCCGTCGAGCGTCGCCGCCAGCTTGGCCGCGCCTCGGACCGTCACCTCCCATCGGGAAGGGTCGGGCGGGATGTCCTCGATGTGCCCCCAGCGGGCCAGCACGCTCGAGGCCGACTTGGCGCCCCACCCCGGCAGCCCGGGGAAGCCGTCGGCGCTGTCGCCCACCAGGGCCAGGTAGTCGGGGATGGATCCGGGGGGGACGCCGAACTTCGCCACCACGCCCTCCTCGTCGAGCAGAACTCCCTGGCGGCGGTCGAATTGCACCACCCGCGTGGCCCGCACGCACTGCCCCAGATCCTTGTCCGGCGTGCAGATCACCACCTGTTCCACGGTCGGGTCGTCGGCCGCCACCGCCGCCGCGCTGGCCAGGGCGTCGTCGGCCTCGAGGTCCACCATCGCCCAGACCTCCACGCCCAGTGCGGTCAGGGCCTCCTCGAGAGGCCATGCCTGCGACCACAGGTCGGGGTCGATGCCCTCGCCCGTCTTGTACCCCGGCCAGAGCTCGTTGCGGAAGGACTCGATCACGTGGTCGGTGGCCACGCCGACGTGCGTCGCCCCCTCGCCCAGCAGCTGGAGCACCGAGCCCACGACACCGCGCACCGCGGCTACCTCCATGCCGGCTTCGTTGCGGTGCGGTGGAGCACCGAAGAAGTGGCGGAAGAGCTCGTAGGTGCCGTCGACGAGATGGACCTTCATGGCGGCCCCGAGTCTGTCATCGTCCGGGGGACCGATTTCGTCCACCACCAGGTGTCCCGGCCCGGCGGTCACGATCGTCACACCCGGCGACTAGACCGAGAGAACCGCATCTGCAGCTCGGAATCCCACGTCCGATCCCCGCCGGACGAGCGCCACGCCCGCTCGTACGGTGGGAATAGCGCACCGCCGGTAGACGTTGCCTTCGCCAGTGGGGCCCCGAGTCCGCACGCGTTCGTCCGAGGAGATCCATGGAAACCGACCACCACCGGCACGGCCTCATGTTCGAGCTCGACGACGGCAGGAGGGTGCCGTCGTGGCTCGTCCTTGCCCTTGTCTGCATCGGGCAGTTCATGGTCGTGCTCGATGCGTCGATCGTCAACGTGGCGCTGCCGTCCATCCAGCGCGACCTGCACTTCAGCTCCACCAACCTGCAATGGGTCGTCAACGCGTACACCCTGACCTTTGCCGGGTTCCTGCTCCTCGGTGGCCGGGCGGCCGACCTGTTCGGACGCCGTCGCATCTTTCTGCTGGGCCTTGCCGTCTTCACCGCGTCGAGCCTCCTCGGAGGTCTGTCGCAGAACGAAGCCTGGCTCATCGCGGCGCGGGCCCTCCAGGGCATCGGCGCCGCCATCCTGGCCCCGGCGACGCTGACCATCCTGACCGCCACCTATCCCGAAGGGCCGGCCCGGACCTGGGCCCTCGGAGCGTGGAGCGCGGTGTCCTCGGCCGGCGCCTCGGCCGGCGCTCTGCTCGGTGGCGTCCTGACGGACTTCTTGACCTGGCGGTGGATCCTCTTCGTGAACGTGCCCGTCGGGGTCGTGGCCCTCGCCCTGTCCCGGCGCCACCTGCCCGAGTCGAGGGCGGACATGGCCCATCGGCACCTCGACCTGGCCGGTGCCGTGACCGTCACCGCCGGGCTGGTCGCCGTGGTGTTCGCCCTCGTCCGGACCGAGACCTACTCGTGGGGTTCGCCGCAGGTCCTCGCCCCCCTCGCTCTCGGCGTGGCGCTCCTGGCCGTCTTCCTCGTCCTCCAGGGTCGCTTCTCGAAGGCACCGCTCGTGCCGTTGCGGATCTTCCGCTCGCGCTCCGTGGCCGGAGGCAACGTCGTGATGTTCATGATGTTCGGCGCCCTGTTCGGGTCCTGGTACTTCGAGACGCTCTACATGCAGCGCGTGCTCGGCTACAGCCCGCTGCAGGCCGGACTGGCGTTCCTGCCGCAGACCCTGCTGATCGCGGCGGGGGCGCAGGTGACCTCGCGACTGGTTCCCCGCTTCGGACCGCGTCCGCTGATCCTGCTCGGGACGCTGACGGCTGCGGCCGGGCTGGCCTGGCTGGCGCTGATCACGCCGAGCAGCACCTTCGTCGGTGACCTCCTGGGTCCGTTCGTGCTGATCGGTCTCGGAATGGGCCTCGCCGTCACGCCGATCGCCGTCGCCGGGACAGCGGGGGTGGCGCGCCAGGAGGCGGGTCTGGCCTCCGGCCTGCTCAACACGTCGCGAACCGTCGGCGCCTCCATCGGGCTCGCCGCACTGGCGACGGTGGCGGCCAACCGGACCTCGAGCGCTCTCGGCCACCTCGCGGTGACGCCCGCCCGCAACGCCGCCGCGCTCACCGACGGCTACGCCCTCTCCTTCACCATCGCGGCCATCGTGCTGCTCGTCACCACGGCGGTCGCTCTCGTCACCCTGCCGTCCCTGCGCGACTTGCGGGCCCCGGCACAGGGCGGCGAGCGTGCCGCACGGGCCCTCGAGCTCGAGGACGCGTAGGGTCGGCCACAGTCAGGTGGTGGCGCCGGCCCCGGCGGGGCTCGCCTGGCCGTTGATGGCGTCCACGATGACCTGCACGGCGTCGTGGAGCCCGCCCTCGGTGTGGATGTCGAGCAGCGAGATCGCATGCTCGATCTTGTTGCGGGCGTCCTCGACGTCCTCGAAGGTCTTGGTGGCCCGCGCGTCGGCAGCGCGTGACTGGATGTTCTGGCCCACGATGATGATGGGCAGCAGCACCAGTTGGAGAAAGCTCGAACTGATCCACAGGATCAGGAGCTGCGTCGAATGGATGTTGTCGGGCAGCGAGATGAGCGCGATCGCCGCGAAGACGTAGGCGCACCACATCGTTCCGACGAGCACCGTGATCCTGAGGCCCACGGCTGCGTTGACCCGCTGCGCAGCCGTGTCCGTCTTGGCGAAGTGGTGGGTCCGTCCGTAGACGGGCGTCCCGTCCTTGGTGTAACCGTGCCTGGGCGTGATCGGCGCCGCAGCGTCAGTGGTGCTCATGCGCGTCCTCCTGTGCAATGGGTGTGGAAGCATTGTCACACCACGTGGGACCGCGCTCCGGGAGGGTGCGGCCGGCGCGGGACCGTTCAGCCGGGCGGAGGTTCGACCTGCTCCATGAACTCGAGCCGCATGCCGCCGGGCGCCTCGACGAACGCGATGCGGCGTGTCCCGAAGGTCCCCTGCACGGTGCGGGGACCCCACAGGACGATGTGACGCGCCAGCTCGGCGTCGAGGTCGTCCACGAACAGCGCAGGGTGCAAGAAGGTCTCGTCCGGCAAGGCGCAGGCGTCCTCGTAGATGGCATGCGTGAACAACGTGAGGGAGAGGACGCCGAGCTGCGCGTCGGCGCGTCGCCCGTTCTCCCACTCCACCGGGTCGCTGACGGCGGCCCCCGCGGCGCGGTACCAGGCACAGGCAGCCTCGAGGTCGGCGACCTTGACGGCCAGGTTGGCCAGGCCGGTGACGGCCATCAGTGCAGTGGCGTGCCGTAGAGCGACCCGAGGTCCTCGGCGATGAGCTCCAGGCGCACACCGTCGGGATCCGAGAAGTAGAGCGAGATCTCGCTCTCGATCTGCGTCGGGATCTCCGCAGCCTCGAGCCGGGCCCTGGCCGCGTCCCACTGCTGCCGGTCGACCGAGATGGCCAGGTGATGAAAACCGCCGAGCACCTCGGCATAGGGACCGAGCCCGAGGTCGGGGAAGTCGAAGAAAGCCAGCGTGTTGTCGTGACCGAGGTCGAAGAAGAGATGGGTCGAACCCCTGTAGTCGCGGTTCTCGAAGAGCTCGACCAGCGGGAAGCCCAGCAGGTCCTGGTAGAAGCGGATGGTGCGCTCGACGTCGGAACAGAGGAGGGCGAGGTGGTGGACGCCGCGCGCCGTCGAGGCGGGACGCCGAGCCGGTTCGCGCAGGTAGGCCCTGCGCAGGCGCTCCCGCTCGGCGGCGGCCGCTTCGAGGTCGATGGTCACAGGCCGAGGAGCCATGCAGCGTTGGCTCCCAACAGGTTCCCCCGGGCGGGCTCTGCCAGGCCCGCCACGGCGCGCTCGGCCTGGGCCATCGGGTTGGCCACGCCTTCGGCGTGCGGCCAGTCGCTGCCGATCATGTACGTTTCTCCCCCCACCTTGGGCACAAGGCGGTTCGGCATCTCGTAGGGCAGGGCCGCCACGCGTACCTGGCGCAGGAAGTAGGTGGACGGGCGCTCGGCCAGTCTGCGGAAGGGCTCCCCGTGGCGCGCCGTGTAGAAGTCCGACGCACCGTCGATGTGCAGGAGGAAGTGCGGCACCCAGCTGGCGGTGAGCTCGATCACGCCGATGCGGAGCCGGGGGAAACGCTCGAGCACGCCGTGCAGGATGAGATTGGCCAGCGCCACGGCGGGGGCGAGGTAGAGGAAGATCGAGTCGAAGAGTTGGTCGCCGTCCTCCTGCTCGCTTTGACGCCACGCAGGATGGAGCGGGCTCTCGAACTCCGACACGTGGAACACGGGCGCCACACCTTCGTCGCTGAAAGCCGCCCACACGCGATCGAAGTCGGGGTGCGACAGGGGCTTCCCGTCCACCGGAGCCGGCGCGATCATGGCGAGGCGGACACCGTCGGCGCGCACCCGCTTGATCTCCTCGACGGCCCAGTCGGGGTCGTGCAGCAGGACGTGTGCCACGCCGAAGAGACGGCCGGCTCCCTGACCGCACCGCTCGGCGGCGAAGCGGTTGTAGGCCCGCGCGTTGGCACGCTGCGCCGGTCGATCCGACGCCAGGCGCTGCTCCCAGAGCAGCCCGAAGTTCGGGAACAGCACGGCCGCATCCAACCCGACGTCGTCGAGGGATGCCAGGCGGGCGTCACTGGCGCGATAGGAGTCGGGCACCAGGTCGTCGAACGAGGCGGGCGCCCTCTCACCGCGGAGACGGCGGAGGCGGTCTTCGCCCACGAGCGCCGGGTGCTCCGGGATCGGGACCTCGAGCGGTGTCAGCCGGTCGCCACGCCAGGTCAGCCAGGGCCACCCGTTCTCGTCGTCGGTGATGGAGAGCGCGTCATCGCGCCGTGCCGGGTCGATGTACTCGGACCACGTGGTGCGCGATTCGAAGAGGTGCTGGTCCACGTCGATCGTCCGCAGTGTTGTCATGGTCCCTCCCGCCGCGGCGTGGTCACGACAGGCTCCCAGTCTCGCCGGGACGGGGCGGGGACGCAACGCCGCCGGACTCCGTCACGCGTTCGGCCGAGCGTGCCCTCATTCGATGGCGTTCCGGAGGGCCCGCAACCACTCGTCGGCTGCCTGCCAGGCTGCGTCGGCTCGGCGCCGCCGTTCGGGCCCGTGCTCGCCGGCGGCCGGATACGACCCGAGGAACTTGACGCCTGCCAGGCCTGCGTGCAGGTCCCGCAGGCAATCGGCGACGACCTCGTCGCCGACGTGCCCGGCCAGGTCGATGACGAAGCAGTAGTCGCCCAGCCCCTGTTTGGTGGGACGCGACTCGAGCTTGCTCAGGTTGATGTTGCGTGCGGCGAACTGCCCGAGGATCCCGTGGAGGCTGCCGGGGTGGTCCGCCCGCTGGAAGCACACGATGCTGGTCTTGTCGTGCCCGGTCGGCCGAGGGATGCGGGCCCGGGCCACCAGGACGAAGCGGGTCTGGTTGTCAGGGTGGTCCTCGACGTCCTCGGCGAGGACCACCAGCCCGTAGCGCTCGGCGGCCAGCCTGGGGGCGATGGCTGCCTCGTGACCCTCGCCCGCCTCGCCGAGGACACGGGCGGCGTCGGCGGTCGAGTTGGCTGCGACCTGCTCGGCGTCGGGCAGCTCCCGGGCGAGGTACTTCTGGCACTGGGCCAGAGCGTGCGGATAGGAGGACACGGAACGGATGTCCGCCAGCGACGTCCCCGGTCGCGCCAGGAGGTGGAGGTGGATGTCCATGACCACCTCGCGCTGGATATGGAGGTCCACGTCGTGGATCAGGCCGTCGATGGTGGCGCTCACCGTCCCCTCGATGGCGTTCTCGATCGGCACGAACCCGAGGTCGGCCGAGCCCTGGGCCACCGCGTCGAGCACCGCCGTGATGGAGCCGAGGGACGTGAGCTCGGCCCGGGCCAGGTCCGGCTGGGTCAGCAGTGCCTCCTGCGTGAAGGTGGCGGCCGGACCGAAGTAGGCGACGCTTTTCGCAGTCGGGGTCACAGTTGGGCAGGATAGAGCAGGTCATGGACGCTTCGACGCTTCGCGCGCTCGTCGATCAGGTTGCCGCGGGCGAGTGCACGCCCGACGACGCCGTCCGTCGGCTCCGGCGCCTGCCCTACGCCGACATCGGATTTGCCCGGGTCGATCTCCAGCGCGACCTGCGTGTCGGCCTGCCCGAGGCCGTCTACGGGCCGGGCAAGACCCCCGAGCACTGCGCCGCCGTCGTCTCGGAGCTCCTGAGCGGCACCGACGGGCCCGTCCTGCTCACCCGGGCCACCGAGGAGCAGGTGAAGGCAGCGTCGGCTGCGGCCGCCGCGCTCGGGGTCGGACCGGGCAGCGTCAGCGACAGCGGAACCTTCGCCACGCTCGCCTTCCGCCCCGGCTCGGGCCGCACCGGCGCCGTGGTCGTGGTCACGGCGGGCACCGCCGATCTCCCCGTCGCGACGGAGTGCACCGCCGTCCTCGCTGCGCTCGGTTTCGATCCCGCGCTGCTCACCGACTGCGGCGTGGCGGGGCTGCACCGGATCCTGTCCGAAGTCGACACGATCGCCATGGCCGACGCCGTGGTCGTGATCGCCGGCATGGAGGGCGCGCTGGCCAGCGTCGTCGGAGGACTGACGCCGGCGCCCGTCGTCGCCGTCCCGACCAGCACCGGCTACGGCGCCTCCTTGGAGGGAGTCACGGCCTTGCTGACCATGCTGTCGGCCTGCTCGTCCGGGCTGACCGTCGTGGGCATCGACAACGGCTACGGCGCCGCGTGCGCCATCGCCCGCCTGCTGCCGTGACGCCCGCCGCCGTCACCGACACCGAGGACACCGAGGACACCGAGGGCGGCGCGACGGTTGCCTGGTTCCACTGCTTCGCAGGCATCGCGGGCGACATGGCGCTCGGCGCGCTGCTCGACGCCGGCGCCGACCTCGACGAGGTCAGGGCGCTGCTCGAGCGCCTCGCCCTGCCCGGCTGGGGCCTCGAGGTCGACACGGCGCTCCGCGGTGGGGTGGCCTGCACCCGCGTCTCGGTCCGCGGCGAGGACCGGGTGGCTCGCCCGCACCGTGTGATCGTCGCTTTGATCGAGGAGGCCGCCCTGCCGGCCCGGGTCACCGCCCGCTCGCTGGCCGTGTTCCGGGATCTGGCCGAGGTCGAGGCGGCGCTCCACCGCCGCCCGGTGGACCAGGTCCACTTCCACGAGGTGGGCGGGCACGACGCCGTGGTCGACATCGTCGGGACGGCGGCCGCGCTCGAGGTCCTGGGGGTGGACGAGGTCACGTCGTCGGCCGTGGCGACGGGGACCGGCATGGTGCGCAGCGCGCACGGGTTCCTGCCCAATCCCGCCCCGGCCACCGTCCGCCTGCTCGGCGGCGTTCCCACCTACGGCCGCGACGTCGGCCTGGAGCTGACCACGCCGACGGGCGCGGCCCTGGTGTCGGCACTCTGCACGTCCTTCGGACCCTTGCCCACCATGACCATCACGGCGTCGGGCTTCGGAGGTGGTGCGGGAGAGCTGGAGGACCTGCCCAACTGCACCCAGGTCGTCGTGGGCCGCCGCCCGCCACCCCGCCGGAGCGGTCCGGGTCAGCCGGTGCTCGAGCTCGAGACCAACCTCGACGACGTGACCGGAGAGCAGCTCGGGCACGCGCTGGCGGCGGTCCTCGATGCCGGGGCCCTCGACGCCTGGCTGAGCGCCGTGACGATGAAGAAGGGCCGGCCCGGTCACGTGCTGCACGTCCTGGCCGATGCCGCCCGCGCCGGCGCGCTTCGCCAGGTGGTCGAGCGCGTCACGGGCACCATGGGCATTCGGGCGACGACCGTCGAGCGCTGGCCCGTGGCGCGCACGATGAGCGAGGTGTCGGTCGACGGGTTGCCCGTGCGCATGAAGGTGACCGGAGGCCGGGCCAAGCCCGAATTCGACGACGTGGCCCGCATCGCAGCCAAGACGGGTGCCCCGGTCCGCGACGTCGCCAGCCGGGCCGAGGCGGCGTGGCGCGACATGCCGCCGTCCGCGTCGGCCCCGGAGGATCACCCCGCCTGATGGCCAGCGCCATGTTCCGCTACGACGAGGCCATGGCCGACCTGGTGCTCTCGGCGTGCCGGGAACGGCTCTCGGTCGATCCGGTCCCCTTGGACTTCGGTGGGCTGGCGCCTTCGCTCGGTGCGGAGCTTTCGGGCCTCATTGGGTGCGAAGGCAACGACGCCGCCGAGGTGCTCCGCCTCTTCGTCGAGCGGTTGGCCACCGCCGTCGTGTCGTGCGACAGTCCACGGTTCTTGTCCTTCATCCCGGCAGCGCCGACCAAGGCCTCCCTCCTGTTCGACATGTTCGTCTCGTGCTCGTCGCTCAACGGCACCTCGTGGCTGGAGGCGGCCGGCGTCGTCGTAGCCGAGAACCAGGCGTTGGGTGTGCTGGCGAAGCAGGCGGGCTTTCCCGAGGGCGCCGGCGGCTGCTTCGTCGCCGGCGGGTCGGCCGGCAACCTGTCCGCGCTCATGGTGGCCCGCGACACCGCCGCCCTCCGGCGCGGAGGCGTCGCTCCCCTGCGACCCCTCGTGGCCGTGAGCGCCGACGCGCACTCCTCGGTGGGCAAAGCGCTGCACGTGCTCGGCGTGGGCATGCTGACCGTGCCGGTCGTCGAGCACCGGCTGACCGGCCGAGCCCTGGAGGGGGTGCTGCGCGACGACCCCCGCCGCGACGACGTCATCGGGGTCGTGGCCACAGCCGGGACGACGAACGCCGGGATCGTCGACGATCTCGCCGGAGTGGCCGACGTCGCCGCCGATCGGGGACTGTGGTTCCACATCGACGCCGCCTACGGAGGTGCGGCCGCCCTCTTCGCTCCTTCCGCGCAAGAGGCCTTCGTCGGCTTCGAGCGGGCCGACTCGTTCATCGTCGACCCGCACAAGTGGTTGTTCGCCCCCTTCGACTGCGCGGCGCTGCTCTACCGCAGGCCCAACCTGGCCAAGGCCGTCCACACGCAGGACGCCCAATACCTCGAGGTCCTGCACGAGAATCCCGGGGAATGGAATCCCTCCGACTACGCCTTCCACCTCACGCGCAGAGCCCGTGGCCTCCCCTTGTGGTTCTCCCTGGCGGTCAACGGCCTCGACGCCTATCGCGACGCCGTGGAGGCCGGGCTCGAGGTGGCGCGGCGGGCATCCGAGCGCATCACGTCGGCACACCATGTCGAGCTGGTGCGGCCACCCGGCCTGTCGATCGTGCTCCTCCGCCGGCCCGGCTGGACCAAACCCGACTACGACACCTGGTCCTCCCGGCTCCTGCACGACCAGATCGGCTTCGTCACGCCCACCACCTGGGAGGGCGAGACCGTGGCTCGCTTCGCCTTCTTGCACCCCGACACGACCATCGAGATGGTGGACGAGATCCTGGCCTCAATGGCCGGCGCGTGACCAGGCGCGCCGCAAGATGATCAGCATCGTCTCGACGTCCTGCGCGCCCGGGATCGGCCAGGCACCGTCGATCAGGAAGTAGGGGACGCCGAGCACGTCGCGCTCAGCCGCCTCGGCCTCGTCGTCGCGCACGGCGTCGGCATACTCGTCGCTACCCAGGACGTCGGTGACGAACGCGCGCCGTAGGCCTGCAGACACGGCGACGTCGCCCAGCACCGCATGGTCCGACAACAGCCGCCCCTCGGCGAAGTGCGCCGCGAACAGGCCCCGCACCACGGCCTGTTCGGACGAGGTGCCCCGCGCCGACCGAGCGAGCCGGTGGGCGTCGAACGTGTTGCCCAGCTGCACCCGATCGAAGTCGAACGCGATCCCCGCCTCGGTCCCGAGCGCTGTGAGCCGCGCCTGGGCGGTCCGCACCGATGCCACGTCCACTCCATAGGACGCCGCCACGGCTTCGGCCGCCGCGACCCGGCGTCGGGGCGGCGCGTGCGGATGCAGCTCGAAGGCCCGGTGCACCACGGTGACCTCCTCACCGTGCTCGAAGGCTGCCCGCGCCATCTCAAGACGCGCCAGGCCGATCGCGCACCAAGGACAGGCGAAGTCGGACCAGACGTCGATCTGCATGCGCGGCCCACCCTAGAGGCGAGCCCGGCGCGGGCACGGTCCGGTCAGCCGGCGGCGACCGCCGCTTCCAGAGCGGCTCCCGCAGCGAGCAGGCGCTCCTCGCTGTATGCCGGCCCGACGAGTTGGAGGCTGGCGGGAAAGGGACCGCCGCTCGGCACCGGCAGCGCCAGGGCGGGCACCCCGGCGAGGTTCACCGGCAGCGTGCAGCGCGAGACCAGGAGGTCGTCCCCGTCCTCGGGCCTTGGTGGGAAGACGGTAAGGGTGGGTGTGACCACGAAGTCGACGCGCGAGAACACGCGGTCGAGGCTCGCCTTCCACCGGCCCTGGGCCTCCCGGGCGCGCCCGACCGTGGCGTCGTCGCAAGCGGCACCCAGCTCGAGCCGCCCGCGCACGTCGGCGCCGATGCCGCCGGGATCCTCGCCCAGCAGCGCCCGATTGGACTGCCACGCCTCGACGACCAGCAAGAGACCCGCTCCCACCGAGGCCTCCCCCCATGCCGGCAGCTCCAGGTCGTGGCACGACCACCCGACCAGGTGCAGGGCCCGCTCGAGCGCTCCGGTGATCGCCGGGTCGGCGTCGACCGCCAGGCGGCCCACGGTCACCTCGCCCGGCTCGGCCACGGTGAAGCCCGGTTCGAGCAGCTCCATCCCGGCCACCAGGCCGGCCACGTCACGGGCCAGCGGACCGATCGTGTCGAAGCTGGGTGCGAGTGGCCACACGCCCTCGAGCGGGATCCGGCCCCACGTCGTCTTCAGCCCGGTGGTGCCGCAGCAGGCGGCAGGGATGCGGACCGACCCGCCGGTGTCGCTCCCGTAGGCCACGTCGGCCTCGCCCGTCGCCACCGCCACGGCGGACCCGCTCGACGAGCCTCCCGGCACCCGGCTCGGATCGAGCGGGTTGACCGGTGTGCCGTACCACGGGTTCACACCGGTCACGCCGAGTGCCAGCTCGTGCAGGTTCGTGCGTCCCACGATGCGCGCTCCCGCTGCCCGGGCACCGGCGAGGCACGCCGCGTCCTGCTTCGCCGGCTCGGCGCGGGTCGCCACTGCCCGGCAACCAGCGGTGGTCGGCACGCCCTCCATGTCGATCAGCTCCTTGACGGCCAGGCGGATCCCCGGCCCGGCGGTGTCGTCCCGCGTGATGAAGGTGGTGTCGGAGCTCACGGGCTCAGGCGCAGACCCTCGTCGGGCTCCGTCGGAGCGGCAACGGCACCGGCACCGGGCTCCACCGGCGTCACCTCCTGCCGCCCGCGCTCGAGGCCGATCAACGCGACCAGCCCGGCCAACGCCATGATCCCGCACATCACGTAGAGCACGGTCTGCGTGGCGTGGGCGAAGTCCAGTGACACGAAGTGCGGGATGTGGGTCACGGACCCGCTTCCCCCCTGGGACTGCGTGATGCCGTCGGCCTCGGCGGCCGCGTCGGCGACGTGCTTGGCCAGCAGGCTCGTCGTCAGGTGCGCCCGGTAGTCGAACAACAAGATGGTCCCGAGCGCGGCCAAACCGAGGCTGGCGCCCAGGTTGCGGACCGTCTGGGTGATGCCGGTCGCCTCACCGTAGGAGAGGTTGCCGGCCCGGTTCACGGCATCGGTGTTGGCCGGGCCGAGCATCATGCCCATGCCGGCACCGGTCACGACGACCCACAGCTGCTGCTTGCTGAAGCTCAGCGTCGTGGCCTTGGAGGCCCAGATCCCGAAGCCGACGGCGGCGATGGCGCAGCCGAGCACCACGGCGCGCTTGGCTCCCTCGCGGTCCAGCATGCGGCCACCCACCTGGGCCAGGACGACGAATCCGATGAAGAAGAAGAGGAGGAACACACCGGCGTCCGACGCCGTCTTGTGCAGCGAGATCTGTGCGTACTCGCTGGCGAAGAAGAACACCGGGATGAAGGCCATCATGGAGATCATCAGGACGGCGTTCTCCGCCGCGAAGGCCCGAACCCGGAAGATCTCCACCTTGATGAGCGGCGTCGCCGTGCGCAACTCCACCACCACGAACACCCCGATGAGGACCAGGCCTGCAGCGATACAGGTCCACGTGGCGGGGTTGGACCAGCCCCAGAGGGCGGACTGCTGGAGGCCGAAGATGCTCAGCCCGATCCCCGCCGCGATGAGGACCGCTCCGCGGTAGTCGATCGGGGCGCGCCGGTACTGGGTCTTGGGCTTGGAGACGGCGATCAGCGCCAGCGCGATCAGTGCGACCGGGACGTTGACCCAGAAGATGGCGCGCCACGTCCACTCCGTCAGATAGCCACCGAGGATGGGCCCGATCGCGGTCAGGCCCCCGGCGATGCCGAAGAAGAGAGCAAGGGCCCTACCCCGTTGGCGCAGCGGGAACGTGTTGACCACGATGGCCAGTGCCGCCGGGAACATGATGGCCCCGCCCGCTCCCTGGACGACGCGGAACGCCACGATCCACCCTTCGGCGAACGAGCCGGTCGGCGTCAGGCCGCACAGGGTGGAGGCGCCGGCGAAGGTGACGATGCCGACGACGCACATCTTGGTGTGGCCGAAGATGTCCGAGAGCCGGCCGCCCAACGCGAAGAGCGCGGCGAGCGCGATGAGGTAGCCGTTGACGACCCACTGGACGCCCGTCGAGGAGAGGTGCAGCTCCCGCTGGATGTTGGGCACGGCGATGGACACGATCGTCTGATCGATGAAGGTCATGGCGACCGCGAAGATCATCGCGGCCAGTACCCAGTTGCGCCCCTGCATCCCGGTCTCGCTCACGGCTGCCTCCCGCTGGCTCCCGCTCAGACCCTAACGGCACCGGACCGGCTTGCCGAGAGCACGCCGGTCTCATCGACCGGACGCGCCGGTCAGATCGGCGAGCATCAGCTCCAGCGCGGCCTGGTCCGGCCCGACGAAGGGTGAGGCGTCGGGGACCTCGGCCAGCGCGCCCAGGAGCCGATCGAGCGACGTGCCTTGCGCCGCGGGCAGATGGCTGCTGAGCACCATGGTGGGCTCGAGGACCCGGACCTGCTCCAGCGCGGACGCGAAGCGCGCGCGATCCACCGAGTGCAGCCAGGACGAATCGACCGTGGCCCAGAGGACCTGACCCTGCCGCAAGGTCACCTCGGTCACGTCCTCGGCCCGCTCGGGCACCTCGTCCAAGAGCGCACCGAAGCAGTCAGAGCTGAAGAAGACCCCCGAACCCTCGTCGTGCAGGCCCATGGTGATCGGGTTGTCGAAGGCGGGCGGACGAACGGCCCTCAGCATCCGGTCCCCCACGTCGACGGCCTGCCCCGGGTTGACCAGGTAGACCCGGTCCATGGGCAGAGGTGCGGCCAGGCCCATGATCCCGACGCCGAGGAAACTCGTGACCACCCGCAACCGTTCGTTGGCCTCGAGCAGACGGTGCAGCGAGCCGATGTGGTCGAAGTCGGTGTGGGTCAGCCAGACCCAACGGAGGTCCGCCGGGTCGATCACCGCGCCCAGCGCGTGCATGAAGTCGTCGCTGGCCATCACCGACCCGGTGTCGACGAGAACGGGCTCTTCGGCGTGGATCACGAAGGCGTTGACGGCAAGGTTGCCGAAACCGCCCACGTCGACCGTCTGCGTCACGACGTCGACGCCGGCCATGGCCTGGTAGGTGTGCATCACGGACCTCCTCGGGTCTCGAAGCGTTGTGCGGGAAGCAGCGCGCCTAGCGCGCGGACGGGGCGGACGGGGCGGACGGGGCGGACTCTGCGGCCCGCTGCACGTGGGCCAGCGTGTCGCGCAGGGCGCGGCGCAGCTCGGCGGCCCGGTTGGTCGGGACGTCGAGGAGGCGGGCCCACGCGGGGATCCACGAGACCGCATAGGACTCCGTGACGCGGGTGCCACCGTCGACCTTCTCGAAGCGGTACCGCCACTCGGTCCCCTCGCGGCCACCCTCTTCGGTCACGAAGGCGAACTCGCGGCCCGGGTCGGCTGTCACCACCCGACCCCGGCGCGACCACTTCATGAGACCGTGAGGACCGCCCTGGTTGTGGCCGATGAAGCGGGCGCCCTCGACCGGCCCCGGCGCGTCGTCCAGCCATTCGACCCGCCGGCATTCGGGGCTCCACTCCCCCATGCGCGGCAGGTCCGCCACGAGGGCGTAGATGCGCTCGGCCGGCGCGTCGACCACCACCGAGTGCGCATCGTGGCGCAGCCACCAACGGCTGCTCGGCTTGGTGCTCGTCTCGGTTCCGGTCATCGTGCCTACCTCTCCGGTCATGTGCCGATCTCTCCGCCCGACGAACATAAAGCTAATATCATTAGCTAAAGCTGTCAAGATGTATTTAAGCTATGCTTACCCCGATGACAGGAGGCCAGGCCATCACATCGAGGGCGGGCAGCGGGGGCCCGCCCCGGCCGGACCGCAGGGCTCGGCGGCGCCAGGAGACGATTGCCGAGATCCTCGACATCGCCCGCGACGTCATGACCGCCGAGGGGGTCAACGGCCTCAGCCTGGCGGAGGTGGCGCGGCGCCTCGGCGTCCAGCCGCCGTCCCTGTACAAGTACTTCCCCTCGCTCATGGCGGTCTACGACGCGCTCTTCGCGCAAGGCCAGCGCGACGTCGTCGCCACGATGACCACCGCCATGGCGGACGCCGACCCCGGGCTCGAGGCGCTCATCGCGGGCCTCGAGGCGTGTGGACGCTGGTCGCTGGCGAACCGAGCCGTGGCCGAACTTCTCTTCTGGCGCCCGGTTCCCAACTTCCGCCCCTCTCCCGAGTCTTTCGCCGCGAGCATCGAGATGGTCCGGCTCCAGCGCGGCGCGCTGGCCGACGCGGTGGCCGTGGGTCAGCTCGGGCCGGGCGCACTGGAAGAGGACGCCGTCTTCTTGGTGTCGGCGCTGATCGCCGGCGTCCTCACCCAGGCCATCGCCAACGAACCGGAGCTGCCATGGGGCGAAGGTCGCTTCAGCCCGATGTTCCCGCGGCTGATGCGCCTGCTGCCGGCCGCCTTCCCGTTGCCGGACTGACCGGGGTCACGCCTCTCGTATCGACCGGGGCCGCGCCTCTCCGATCGACCGGCGACGCGCCGCGCCCCTCGGGACCTCAGGCGCCGGCACTGAGCGTGTGGCGGTACACATTGGTCGCCCGTTGCTCGAAGCCGAGCTTGACGTAGAGGCGGTTGGCGTCCTCTCGGTCGGGTCGCGACGTGAGGTCGACGGTCCGTGCGCCGAGTCCGGCCGCGTGGGCCAGCGCCGCGTTGACCAACGCACTGGCCACGCCCTTGCCCCGCGCCGCCGTGTCGGTGACGACGTCCTCGATCCAGGCCCGGCGACCGGTCGGGATCTCGAAGGCGGCGAGGGTGAGCGATCCCACGATGGTGCCGTCGTCCTCGGCGACGAACAGGGTGGTGGCCGGGTCTGCCACGATCCGGGCCAGCTGCTCGTGGGTGGGTGGCGGAGCGGAGCGGGAGAGCTGGGGCAGGAGGGCGGTCACCGCCGCCACCAGGCCGGCGTCGACCGAGTCGGCCACGCGCACCGAGATCACGTCGCCGAGGTACCCCGCCACATCGGTTGGCGCACGCTGTCGTAGAGCACGTCGCGCCGCTCACCGTTGATGGCGGCGAAGACGTGCTCGCCCCACCGCTCGGAGCCGACCAGCGGTTGGGGCATCGTGTCGCGGGTGAACCATCCGACGTCGCGCGTCTCGAGCGGGTGCCCCACCAGCTCGCCTCCGACGGCACGGCAGTAGAAGAGCAGCGAGTACAGCGGCACGCGGGTGAAGCCGAGGCGCAGCCCGTCGAGCACGGCGATGAGCCGCACCGGCTCCACCAGGATGCCGGTCTCCTCCTCGACCTCCTTCACCACGACCTCGGCCGCCGAATACCCGACGTCGCACCAGCCGGTGGGGTACAGCCAGATACCCGAGTCGGCCCGCTGGATGAGCAGCAGCTCGCCCTTGTCGTTGCCCACGGCGGCACCGACGGCCACCTTCGGCGTGACGTAGCCGGGCACCCCCTTGCCCACGGTGCCCATCCACTCCTGCACGAGCCCTCCGGCGTGGTCGGGGTCCTCGCCGCCGTCGTCCGCTTCGACCCGGATGTCGGCGGCCACCTTGAGGATCTCCTCGAAGCGCTCCTTCTCGTAGAGGCTCTCGGTGAACCCGAGCCCGGTGCGGGCGATGCCGGCCAGCGTCTCGCTCCAGCGCAGCAGGGTCTTGAGGGGGACGCTTCGGTCGTCGCTGGGCTCCACGGCCGGTGACGCTACCGCGGCCCACCCCGTGCGCCAGAATGGGGCGTGTCCGTCAACGAGGATTGCCGCCACTACGTCATGAGGACGACGCCCCGTGGCGAGCGCCTCGAGCGCTGCAAGGTGGACGCCAACGAGCCGCTGCCCTTCGCCTGCCCCGAGGGCTGCGTGTTCTACGAGCCGCGCAAGGTCTCCTCGGCCGGCTGGCACGTGCCCAAGGATCCCGACCGGCGCTGAGCGCTCGCGGGCTATCCCTCGAGCACGTCCCCCAGCAGGTCGACGGTGATGCCCTCGCCGCGCAGCCACTCGAGGGACGCCTCCACCTGGGCCGCCTCGCCGTCGACCTCGCAGACGATCCAGCCCCGGTGCTCCTCGACGTTGGCCCGCCGGATGTCGGGCTCGACGTCGAACCGTCTCACCATGGTGGCCAGCACGGCCCGCCGGACCTCGGACTCGGGAAAGGTCAGCTTGACCTTGACGCGGACGGCGCTCACGGGGCCCCGGACTCCGTCGCCGACCGCCGGTGGCGCCCGAGCGTGCGGTTGAGGCTTCCCGAGCGGAACCCCTCGAGATCGAGCGCGACGAACTCGAAGCCCGCGCCACGAACGGCCGCCACCACGTCGGCGCGGCACGCCAGCACCTCGGCCAACGCGTCCGTCTCGACCTCGATCCGGGCCACCTCGCCGTGGTGGCGCACGCGCAGCTGGGCGAAGCCGAGCCCCCGCAACGACGCCTCGGCCTCCTCCACCGCGGCCAGGCGGCCCAGGGTCACCGGCGTCCCGTAGGGCAAGCGGGAGGCGAGGCAGGCCGCGGCGGGCTTGTCCCAGGTGCGCAGACCAAGGACGCGGGACCAGTGCCTGATGTCCTCCTTGGTGAACCCGGCCTCGACGAGCGGGAAGCGGGCGCCGGCCGCGGCCGCCGCGGCCTGCCCGGGGCGGTGGTCGCCGAGGTCGCTCACGTTGACACCGAGGACGACCGTGGCCTCCTCCGATGCGGCCAGCGGGGCCAGCGCGTCCATCAGCGCGGTCTTGCAGCGGGCGCAGCGGTCGGCGCCGTTGGCCACGTAGGCGGCGTCGAGCATCTCGGACGTCTCGACACCGACCCAGCGCAGGCCCCATTCACCGGCGAGGGCGCGGCACTCCACTTCCTCGCCCGCCCCCAGGGAGGGGGACAGTGCGGTGGCGCACAGGACCGCTTCGCCACCGAGGGTGTCGTGCGCCACCTTGGCCAGCAGCGCCGAGTCGGCCCCGCCGCTGAAGGCGACCACCACCGGTCCGAGGGCCCGCAGCCCATGCTGCAACTCCTCGAGGGAGGCGCTCACGGCCGGACCGGCCTCATGCCCCGAGGACGCCCAACGCGTCGAGCACCTCGTCCAGCGTGCCGACCATGCCGGTGTAGAACGGCCCGAACTCCGCGTAGCGCGCCGACGCCTCGTCGAAGCGCATCTCGTAGACGCAGTCCTTCAGGTCGTCGGGATGCACGCCGAACAGGGTCACTCCCCACTCGTAGTCGTCGAGCCCGGTCGAGCCGGTGATGACCTGGAGCACGCGACCGTGGAAGGTGCGACCCACCTTCCCGTGGCCCATCATGAGCGCCTTGCGCGCCTCGTACTCGAGCGCATACCAGTTGTAGCCCTCGCCGCGCCGCTTGGACATCGGGTAGAAGCAGAAGGCCGCCTTGCCCTCGGGGGGCAGGTGGGGGAACAGCCGCGCCTGGCGCATCTCCTCGGGGATGCCCGCCGCGTACTCGGACACCTCGGTCACGGAGACGTAGGACTGGATGGGGACGGCGCCGGCGGCGCCCGCCTCGGTCTGCAACCGGCGCAGCCGCCACACGTCGGGGCCGAGGGCCATGAGACCCAGGTCCGCCTTGTGACCGAGCAGGGCCACGAGCACCACCTGGTAACCGTCCGACTCGGCCGCGGCGACAGCCTTGCGCAGCGCGGCGGCGTCGAGGTCGGGGGCCAGCCGGCAGAAGAGATGGAGGACGCCCCAGCCGGTCGTCGGGGTGAGGGCCACGCCGTCAGTGTAGAGAAGCCCCGCCGACAGACGAGCGCCCGGCCTGGCGGCCGGGCGCTCGTGGGATCCTTCGGGTCCGGGACCCACCGGCACGGCGGCCGGCGAGGGGCGGGACGGACTAGAAGTCGTCCATGCCGCCGCCGGGCATGGCGGGGGCCTCCTCTTCGGGCTTGTCGACGATGACCGCCTCGGTCGTGAGGAAGAGCGCGGCGATGGACGCCGCGTTCTGCAGCGCCGAGCGGGTCACCTTGGCCGCGTCGATGACGCCGTCCTTGAAGAGGTCGGTGTACTCGCCGCTGGCCGCGTTCAGGCCGTTGGCGCCCTTGAGGCCGCGGACCTTCTCGATGATCACGCCACCCTCGAGGCCGGCGTTCACCGCGATCTGCTTCAGCGGCTCCTCCACCGCCTTGCCGACCAGGCGGGCCCCGGTGGCCTCGTCGCCCTCGAGTTTCTCCGCCGTCTCGAGGATGGCGGACTGGGCTCGGAGCAGCGCGACGCCGCCGCCGGGCACGACACCCTCCTCGATGGCGGCCTTGGTGGTGGAGACCGCATCTTCGATGCGGTGCTTCTTCTCCTTCAGCTCGACCTCGGTCGCCGCCCCGACCTTGATCACCGCCACGCCGCCGGAGAGCTTGGCCAGGCGCTCCTGGAGCTTCTCACGGTCGTAGTCCGAGTCGGTGTTCTCGATCTCGGTCTTGATCTGGTTGATGCGGCCCTTGATGTCGGTCTCGGTGCCGCCGCCCTCGACGATCGTCGTCTCGTCCTTCGTGATGACCACCTTGCGGGCGGTGCCCAACAGGTCGAGCGTCACGTTCTCGACCTTCAGGCCGACCTCCTCGGTGACCACCTGGCCGCCGGTGAGGATGGCGATGTCCTGGAGCATCGCCTTGCGGCGCTCGCCGAAGCCGGGCGCCTTCACGGCCACCGAACGGAAGGTGCCGCGGATCTTGTTGACCACCAGGGTGGCCAGAGCCTCACCTTCGACGTCCTCGGCCACGATCAGCAGCGGCTTGCCGCTCTGCATGACCTTCTCGAGCACCGGCAGCAGGTCGCGCACGGCGCTGATCTTCGAGCCGACCAGGAGGATGTAGGCGTCCTCGAGCGTGGCCTCCATCCGCTCGGGGTCGGTGACGAAGTACGGGGCGATGTACCCCTTGTCGAAGCGCATGCCCTCGACGAGGTCCATGTCCATGCCGAAGGTCTGCGACTCCTCGACGGTGATGACCCCGTCGCGGCCGACCTTGTCGATGGCCTCGGAGATCATCTCGCCGATCTCGGTGTCGGCCGCCGAGATGGACGCCACCTGGGCGATCTGCGACTTGGACTCGGTCTCCTTGGCCAGACCGTGGAGAGAGGACACCGCCGTCTCGACTGCGGCCTCGATGCCCCGCTTGAGGGCCATCGGGTTGGCGCCGGCAGCCACGTTGCGCAGGCCCTCACGGACCATGGCCCACGCCAGCACGGTGGCAGTGGTCGTCCCGTCACCGGCCACGTCGTCGGTCTTCTTGGCGACCTCCTTGACCAGCTCCGCCCCGATCTTCTCGAAGGGGTCCTCGAGCTCGATCTCCTTGGCGATGGAGACGCCGTCGTTGGTGATGGTGGGGGCACCCCACTTCTTGTCGAGCACCACGTTGCGGCCCTTCGGGCCCAGGGTGACCCGTACGGCGTCCGCCAGCTTGTTCATCCCGGTCTCCAGGCCGCGGCGGGCCTCGGAGTCGAAGGCGATGATCTTGGCCATCTGGTCTATTCCTCCATTAGCACTCTCGTCATGTGAGTGCTAATACAACCACCTTAGGGCGCCGTGCGCAAGGGCGGGCACGCTCAGCCGCCCGCCACGGCCGGGACGATGCTCAGCGTCTGGCCGTCCTCGACCGGCGTCGACAGCCCGTCGAGGAAGCGGACGTCCTCGTCGGCCAGGAACACGTTGACGAAGCGCCGCAGGTTGCCGGACTCGTCGAAGAGCCGGTCGGCGAAACCGGCGTGGGTGCTGTCGAGCGCCTTGAGGGCGTCGCCCACCGTCGCTCCCTCGACCTGGACCTCGCCGGCGCCCCCGGTCAGGGTGCGCAGCTGGGTGGGGATGCGGATGGTCAGGCTCATCGGGCCGGCTCCTCGTGGATGGTGGTGTCGTGGTCGAAGTCGACGGCGGCGTCGAAGGCCGCCAGGGTGGGTGCGATGGTGGCCGTGGGACCGCTGCCGGGCGTGCCCCTGAGCGCCTCGACGGTCTTGAGACCGTGCCCGGTCACGAGGGCCACGACACGCTCGTCGCGCCGGACCGCCCCCGAGGCCGCCAGCCTGGCCAGGGTGGCGATGGTCACGCCCCCCGCCGTCTCGGCGAAGATGCCCTCGGTGCGGGCGAGCAACCCGATCGCCTCGACCACCTCGTCGTCGGTCACGGCGGCGCACGAGCCGCCACTGCGGCGCATCACCTCGAGGGCGTACCAGCCGTCGGCCGGGTTGCCGATGGCGAGCGACTTGGCGATCGTCCTGGGCTTGACCGGGCGGATGGCGTCGGTCCCCTCGAGGAAGGCCGTTGCGACCGGCGAGCATCCCTCCGCCTGAGCCCCCGAGATCCGCACGGCGGGCTCCTCGGGGAGCAGCCCCACCTTGCCCAGCTCCGAGAAACCCTTGGCCACCTTGGTCAACTGGCTGCCCGAGCCGATCGGGACCACGACGTGGTCGGGCGCACGCCAGCCGAGCTGCTCGGCGATCTCGAAGGCCAGGGTCTTCGAGCCCTCGGCGTAGTAGGTGCGGACGTTGACGTTGACGAAGGCCC
This sequence comes from Acidimicrobiaceae bacterium, assembly GCA_027306605.1. Taxonomy (GTDB): domain Bacteria; phylum Actinomycetota; class Acidimicrobiia; order Acidimicrobiales; family RAAP-2; genus Bog-473. The sequence goes on along the minus strand of DAHUZK010000008.1, from coordinate 71,053 downwards.
AGGTGGGCCGCTCGCTCGTCAACTCGGCGCAGAGCCGGTTGACGTCGTCGTAGGTGCCCTCGACGGCGATCACCTTCCCGCCGTACACGGCGGTCATGGTCACCTTGGCGTCCTCGAGATCGTGCGGGATGAGCACGACGGACTCGAGGCCGGCCCGGGCCGCGTGGGCGGCGACCGAGTTGGCCAGGTTGCCGGTGGAGGCACAGGCCGCCACCTTGAAACCGAGCTGGCGCGCCTTGGTCAGCGCCACCGACACGACCCGGTCCTTGAAGGACCCGGTCGGATTGGCGGTGTCGTCCTTGATCCAGAGCTCCCCGAGCCCGAGCTCGGCGGCCAGGCGGTCGGCGCGCACGAGCGGTGTGAAGCCGGCGCCCAGGTCCACGGGTGCCTCGTCGTGGACGGGCAGCAGGTCCGCGTAGCGCCAGATGGAACGCGGCCCGGCCTCGATGCGTTGGCGGCTGACGGCGCCGGCGATGCGTTCGTAGTCGTACGCCACCTCGAGCGGACCGAAGCAGTAGTCGCACACGTGCAGTGCCTCGGCGGGGAAGGCACGCTGACATTCACGGCAGCGAAGCCCGGTGACAAAATCGACCATCGGTCCTCCTCATCGATCGGGCATTGGCACCAGGTGCACCCGATCAGGGGAGCACTGGTTGCCGCGACGTCACCGGGCCCGTCCCTCGGTCGCTCTGGATGATGGCCGCCATCGTAGCCTGCCCCGGGCGTCGGCTCAACGCGCTGCGGCTGCTTGAATCGTGGGCGTGCCGCAGAGCTTCCACCACGGGGACTTCCCCCCCGATGCAGTGCTCGGGGCCAAGGCCGGCTCGGGTCGCACGGTCTCGGTGTGCATCCCCGCCCGCAACGAGGCCTCCACCGTGGGCTCGGTGGTCCGCGCCGTGGTCCAACCCTTCCTCGCCTCCCACGGCGGCGACGGGCTGGTGGACGAGGTCATCGTGGTCGACGACGGGTCCGAGGACGACACCGCGGCGCAGGCGCACGGCGCCGGTGCCCGCGTCGTGGCCGGCCCCGGGGGTTCGGGCGGCAAGGGGCGGGCCATGGCTGCCGCGCTCGCCGCGTCCTCCGGGGACGTGGTGGTCTTCCTCGACGCCGACGTGGCGAACACCAGCCCCGCCTTCGTCACCGGGTTGCTGGGCCCGCTCCTGACCACCGAGGAGGTCGTGCTGGTCAAGGGCTTCTACACCCGACCCCTGCACGGCGAGCCGACCGGCGGGGGCCGCGTCACCGAGCTGACGGCGCGCCCCGTCCTCGACCTGCTCTACCCGGAGCTGGCATGGGTCCGCCAGCCGTTGGCCGGGGAGACGGCGGCCCACCGCTGGGTCTTCGAGAAGCTGGGCTTCGCCGCGGGCTACGGCGTCGAGCTGGCGCTGCTGATCGACGTCGCCCAGACGCTCGGGTCCGAGCGCCTGGCCCAGGTGGACCTCGGTGAACGCATCCACCGCAACCGCCCGCTCGACGAGCTGCGCCCCCAGGCGGTCGACGTGCTGCGGGCCGCCCTCGAGCGCGCCGACCCGTCGTCGCTGCCCCGTCAGGCGTGAGCGCACGGTGACCAGCACGCTCGTCGTCTCGAACCGAGGCCCCCTCTCCTTCCGCGCCGGGGCCGGCGGCGGGCTCGAGCCGGTGCCGGCGGCGGGCGGGCTGGCCTCCTCGCTGCACAGGATCCTGGCGGGGAGCGGCACGACGTGGGCCTCGGTGACGATGGGGGCGGCGGACCGCGAGGCGGTGGCCCACGGCCTGCTCCGCCAGGACGGCCTCGACCTCGTCCCGGTCGTGATCGACGACGGTCTGTACCGGCAGGCCTACGACGTGGTGGCCAACACCACCTTGTGGTACGTGCACCACCACCTCTTCGACCTGCCGCACCGGCCGCGCTTCGACCGGGCCTGGCGTGCGGCCTGGGAGGGTTACCGGGCCTACAACCGTGCCGTGGCCGACGTCGTGGTGGACCGGGCCGACCAGGGCGGCACGGTCTTCGTGCAGGACTACCACTTCTCCCTCCTGGGCGGGATGCTGGCGGAGCAGCGACCGGATCTGCGCACGGTGCACTTCCTCCATACGCCGTTCGCCGCCCCGGCGCTGCTCGGCGTCCTGCCCGACGACGTGGCGGCCGAGCTGCTCGACGGCATGGCCGGTTACGGCGCCTGCGGCTTCCACTGCCGGAACTGGGAGGCCGACTTCACGGCCTGCTACGCCGCCGCCGGGCGCGTCGCACCCCCGACGTTCGTGGCACCGCTCGGTCCCGACGCCGGAGTGCTCGAGGAGGAGGTGGCGTCCCCCGACGTCCGCGCCGCCGCCGAGACGCTGCGAGCCCAGGTCGGATCGTGCCGGATCGTGGCCCGGGCCGACCGCATGGAGCCCTCCAAGAACATCGTGCGCGGCATGCTCGCCTTCGAGGAGCTGCTGCACACGCATCCCGAGTGGCGCGGCCGGGTCGTCCACGTCGCCCTGGCCTATCCCTCCCGGCAGGGACTGGCGGAGTATCTCGCCTATGGCGCGGATGTCGAGCACACGGCGGCGCGGATCAACCATGCCTTCGGTGCGCCCGTCGACGGCTGGACACCCATTGTGCTCTCGGTGGAGGACGACCGGGCCCGCTCGCTCGCCGCACTCACGCTGTCCGACGTCCTCCTGGTGAACCCGGTGCGCGACGGGCTCAACCTCGTGGCCAAGGAAGGGCCGCTCATCAATGGCGCCGACGGCGTGCTCGTGCTCTCGCGCCAGGCCGGAGCCTGGGAGGAGCTCGCACTCGGCGGCGCGGGGGCGCTGGGGGTCAATCCCTTCGACGTCTCTGAGACGGCGGACGCGCTGCACCGCGCGCTCTCCATGGACGGCTCCGAACGCAGCGCGCGCGCCTCGGCCCTGCGCGACACCGTGCGCTCGCGCACCTCCGCCGACTGGTGGGAGGACCAGCTGGCCGTGGCGGCGCGCCTCTAGAACGACGAGCAGGCGTCGGCCATCGCCCGCAACAGATCGACGGCGCCGGCGGCGCCGCCCACCGTGACGTCGGCCCGTGCGACCACCTCGGGTGGGCTCTCGGGATCGACGGCGGCGACGCGCACCACCTCGAGCAGGCGCCCGTCGGGGTCGGTCAGCTCGCCCAGAGCGGCAAAGGCGGGCAGGTCCCCGACGTCGTCGCCGAAAGCGGCGGCCCGGCGCAACGCGGGGACGCGGCCGCTGGCGGCTGCGGCCGCGTGCTCGGCGGCCAGCGTCCGGACGACGGTGCCCTTGTCGACCGGGAGCGGCGGGCGCAGCTCACGCTCGCGCCGGCCCTCGTGCACCATGAGGTCGTGCGCCGCCTGCTGGCGCTGGGCGAAGGAGATCACCCACCCGCGCTGCTCGGGCGCGTTGCGCCAGTGCAGCGTGACCGTCAGGCCCTTCGGCTCGACGTAGACCCCCGGCGGCGCCTCCGCCCGGGCCTCGGCCACCACCGACGCGATGACGCCGGCCCAGGTCTCGTACGCCGCACCGTGCAGGGCGCGCTCCAGCCCGTACAGCCCGGCCAGGGTCACGCCGGTCGGCGACCCGAGCACCTCGGCCAGGAAGTCGGTCGGCCGCCCCGAGATGACCGCGACCAGGGCGAAGTGCCGGGCCAGGTCGGCCAGCAGCCTTGACACGCCCGGCAAGGGACGGGCGTCGCGCGGGTCTGCCACGATGCCCGAGAGCGTCCCGTCGAAGTCGAGGAAGAGCGCGCTGCGCGCCGGCTCGGCGACAAGGGGTCGCAGCAGCGCCGGAACCGCCGGCGCACCGTCGCCCGCTCCCGGCCCGGACAACGTCAGGAGCCGGACGAGGCCGCCGAGACGAGATCCTGCCCGATGACCACCACGACATCGATGCCACTGACGCCGTTCACCGGCATGGACGAGGAGATCGGCACCACCTCCGCCGGCTTCACGCCGATGGAAGCGGCGATGCTCTGCGCGGGCTGTTGCATGCCGGGCGCGTAGTACACCGCCGAGGTGGGCTCGGGGGTGGTCGCGTTGAGGGGTGTCTTCATCGACCAGCCACCGGCAGCGCCGATGGTGGTCGTGTAGTGCGCGGCCAGCCCGCTGGTGCTCGTCGCATTGGCCACGACGACGCTGACCGAGCTCGGCGGCACCGTGGTCGTCGTGGTCGTCGTCCCGCCCCGGTGCGCCGATTTGGCGGTGGTCGTCGTGCGCGGCGGGGCACTCGTCGTGGTGGACGAGGGGGCACCGCCCCCGGGGGCCGTCGTCGGCACGGTGGTCGAGGACGTCGGAGCTGGCACGGTCGTCGACGTGGTGCTGGCAGTGCTCGAGGGGGTCGGCCGGCTCCCGACCGCCACCAGCACCGCCACGGCGATGACGAAACCCACGAGGACCACGGCCGCCCGCCCGAACGAGAGCGAGCCGGACGCCCCGTGATTCGGCTGCTCCCCGTCCATTACAGGTCCAGCCTGCCGTGCGGCCATGCCCGACGCAAGCCTTTCCCCGTGGCGCTCGATGGAGTGAGACGCTGCCTTTGTCCTGGTGAGGCGGTTCCCGGTCGTTCCGGCGGGTAGTCTGACCCTGCGCCCGAGTAGCTCAGTCGGTAGAGCACTTCACTTGTAATGAAGACGTCGCGGGTTCGATTCCTGCCTCGGGCTCCCAAGCGGGCTCTTGCCCGGCTCCCCTCCCGCCTTGAACGGAGGCCTAGCCGGGGGTCCAACGGGTGGCGGGTGACGCCAGCCATCCGAGCACCTGGCGGCGCGACGTCGGCCCGCGTGCCGTCCACGGCGAGGCCAGCGCCCCGTCGGCCCGCAGTTGTGCCGACTCCTCGATGCCGGCACTCAGCGGGTCCTCGGTCAGCCCGCAGCGCGTGGCCCCGACGTCCACGCCGAAGAGCGACGCGGCGTTGAGCCCGAAGAGGCCCGCCTTCACCTCGTCGGTCAGCGCCGGGTAGGCGTAACGCTCCTGGAATTCGGGGCTGATCTCGAAGGCGCGCATGGCCATGATCTGTGGCTCGGGGCTGCCGTACCAGATGGCGTCGGTCCCCCACAGGACCCGCTCCGTGCCGACCCGACCCAGCAGCTTGCCCAGGGCATGGGCGGCCTGGTCGGGCTGGGTCAGCAGCTGGCGCCACAGCGTCGCCACGTCGACCCACACGTTGGCGTTGGGCGGCACGCCGTGCACATCGAGCGCGCGCAGCAGCGTGTCGATGCCGATCGTGGCAGTGGGGTCATAGGGACCTTCGACATGAGACGGATCCCAGGCTGCGTGGTACACGACGAAGTCCATGTCCGGGAACTGGCGCGACAGGGCCACCATGTCGTCGGGATGGTTGAAGGCGGGATCGAAATTGACCAGGGGCAGGCCCTTGTGCGCCACGAAGACCTTGACCCCGAGATCGTGCGCGTGCTGCACGGTCGGCAACCCGATGGTGGGGTCTTCGAGCGAGTAGCCGCCTCCGGTCGGGCTCCACGCCGTGTAGACCTTGAACGCCGCAGGTGGGCCCGCCTCCACCGCTTGGGACATCTCGTCGAGGGTGGCCGACACCGCGCCGACGTTGGGGGCGATGACGTTCTCCACCAGGAGACGGCCGGCCCCACCCTTCGTGAGCCCCGCCGTGATCTCCTGCGTGCCGAGCGCCTCGGCGAAGGGTATCGGCGCGTTGGACGGCCCCGAGTTGGGGACGTCGGTGAGGACGGCGACCGTCGTCTCGCTGGCCAGGAACAGATCGTGCAGGTAGTTGGCACGGTCCACGCAGTCCAGCTGGGGGTTGTCGGTGCAGCCCGCGGGCAGCATGGAGAGGACGAGCGAGGTCGTGTCGGGCGCGTTCTGGACCCACGGGCCGTTCGGGATGACGTGGTGCGTGTGGACGTCGAAGATGAACTCCGACCCCGACAGGGCGTGCTCGCACGCCGCCGTCTCGTGCGGCTTGGGCACGGTGAAACGCCCGCCGCGGCCGGCGGCGCCCCTGGACGTCGGGGGTGGGGAGCCGCACCCGGCCAACTCGAACGCGGCCAGGCTCGCCGCCACCGCGCCCGCGCCCTGGAGGAAGCGGCGGCGGTCCATACCGATCCGGCGCGCCGCGTCGTCGACGGCCTCGCGGATCAGCCGGTTCGTCGACCGGTCGCGCGTCGTGGGGGCGGCGGGCACGAACTCGCCGTTGGACACGGGACCGGCGACGAGCGGAAGCGGATCGTCCGGCCGGTCGCGGAGCCGGCGGGAGAACGGGCCGGTCCCACCCATGGCCGAAGGATAGGTCCAGCCGGGCGCGCTAGGAGCGCGGGGCGCGATGGCGCGCCACTTCGAAGCACGCCACCGCACCGGCCACCCCGACGTTGAGCGACGGCAGCGCTCCGTGTTGGGGGATGGCGGCGACGGCATCGCAGCGCGCGCGCACGAGCGGCGCCAGCCCCTTCTCCTCGCCCCCGACCACGAGCGCCACCGGCCCCTCCCCGAGTGGCAGCGCGTAGAGGGACTGCTCGGCCTCGCCGGCCAAGCCGATGGACCAGACGCCATGGTCGCGCAGCTGGCGCAGCGCGGCCGGGACGCCGCCCACCACGGCGAAGGGGAGGTGCTCGATGGCGCCGGCGGCGGTCTTGGCCACCGTGGGCGAGAGCCGGGCGGCGCGGTGCCGCGGCAGCACCACGCCGGTCACGCCGGCACACTCGGCACTGCGCAGGAGCGCACCGAGGTTGCGCGGGTCGGTGATCCCCGCCGCCACCAACAAGAAGGGAGGATCGCCCCGCCGGTCCGGACGGCACAGCGTTTCGAGGGGGACCGGGTCCACGGGGCTCGCCAGGGCCACGACCCCCTGGGGCGCCTCCGTGCGCGCCTGGGTGGCCAGCCGGGAGCGCGGCACCGTCTCGACCGGGACCCGCCGGCGCGCCGCCAGCTCCTCGATCCGGTCCAGCTGGGGCGAGGGGTCCTGGTCGGCCGCCAGCAGGACCCGGCGCACCGGGCGCCGTCCTGCGGCCAGGAGCTCGAGCACGGCGCGGCGGCCCTCCACCTGGTCGCCGCCGAGCTCGCTCAGGGGGCGCGGGCGGGGCCGCGGGCTCGACCGGGTGCCGGCGCCGGGCCCGGGTCGGCCGCGTCGTGTCATGCCGGCTCCATCAGCACCACGGCGAAGCAGGCGATGCCCTCGGCCCGGCCCAAGGCGCCGATGCCCTCGGCCCGCGTCGCCTTGACCGAGACGGGGCCGCCGACGACGGCGGAGAGCCGCTCGGCCATGACGGGCGTGTGGGGAGCGAGGCGCGGCGTGTCGGCCAGAACGGTGCAGTCCGCGTTGACGCAGCGGTAGCCGCGCTCGGCGGCCATGCGCACCACCTCGGCGAGCAGCGCCAGGCTGTCGGCGCCCTCCCAGGCCGGGTCGCTGTCGGGGAAGTGCCGACCGAGGTCGCCCAGCGCGACGGCGCCGAGCACGGCGTCGGCCAACGCGTGCGACACCGCGTCGGCGTCGCTGTGACCGTTCAACCCGCGCGCACCCTCGATCTCGACGCCGCCGAGCACCAGACGGCGGTGCGGGTCGTCGGAGAAGCGGTGGATGTCGACCCCCTGCCCGATGCGCACGTCAGCGCTCCCGGGCCGCCAGCAGGCGCTCCGCGGTGGCGAGGTCGTCCGGCGCGGTGACCTTGAGGTTCTCGGGCTCGCCGGCCACCACCTGCACCGTTCCGCCCAGCGCCTCGACGAGCATGGCGTCGTCGGTGGCGTCCCCAGCGGGCCCGGCCGCGGCGTGGGCGCGGCGCAGGAGCGGCGCGCGGAACGCCTGGGGCGTCTGCACCGCGACCAGGGTGGCGCGGTCCAGCGTGCGCGTCACCCGGCCCGTCCCGTCCACGACCTTGATCGTGTCACTCACGGGCAGCCCGGGCACGGCTCCGTCCACCCCGTCCCGACCGACCGCAGCCACGACCGCCGCCAACAGCGCGGGCGAGGCCAGGGGGCGAGCGGCGTCGTGGACGACGACGACCTCGGCCGCGGCGGGCACGGCAGCGAGACCGCAGCGGACCGAGTCGGCCCGCGTGGACCCTCCCGGCACCACGGCGTCGGCGCCGTGACGGAGATCGGTCCCCTCACCGCTGCGGTGGCCGGCATCCGCCGGAACCACCAGGACGACGCCCTCGGAACGACCGCGACAGGCGTCGACGGCCCATTCGAGCATCGGGCGCCCGGCGACCCGGGCGAATTGCTTGGCGGCGCCGAAACGCGTCCCGGCACCGCCTGCCACCACGATGGACCACACGCTCGGCACGGGCCCGGCGCGACCGGATCGGCCGCTCAGGTCAGCGCGTCGTTCAGACGCTCTTCGGCCGTCTCCTCGTCCACGTTGAGGGCGAAGGTCAGCTCGGAGACCAGGATCTGACGGGCCCGCTGCAGCATCCGCTTCTCCCCCGCCGACAGACCCTTGTCCTTGTCGCGGATGGAGAGGTTCCGGACGACTTCGGCCACCTGGTAGATGTCGCCCGATCGGAGCTTCTCGGAGTGGTTCTTGTAACGGCGGGACCAGTTGGTCGGCATGCGCGCCTCCTTCTTGCGCAGCACGGCGAAGACCTCTTCCACCTCCTCGTCGTTGATGACCTCACGCAGGCCGACGCCCTCGGTGTTGTCGGCCGGGACGTTCAGGATCAGGTCGCCGTAGGCCAGGCGCAGGACCAGGTACTCCCGCTTCTCGCCGAAGGCGACCTTGGTCTCACGCTTCTCGATGACGGCAGCCCCGTGGTGGGGATAGACGACTTTGTCTCCGACCTTGAAGGACACAGGACTCAGAACTCCCTTGGCTGGATCGGGTACCCCCGCACGGGCAGACGGGCGTGCGGGGCCGCTGTGGTGAGGAGGGTGCCGAAACGGGACCGCCCCGTCCGACGACGGCTGAACATTTTACCAGACCAGGGCCATCATCCGTGCGGCCGTCATTCGTACCTCTCGAAGATGCTCGCCTCGACGAGACGGGCCAGACCGTCGCGGATGTGGCGGGCGGTGGCCGCACCGATCCCCTCCACCGCCTCGAGCTCGGCCGCTGACGCCGAGAGGATCTCGGGCAGGGAGCCGAAACGCTTGATGAGACGGTCGATCAGGACCTCGGAGGGCTGCTGGGGCAGGCGGTGCAACAGGCGATAGCCGTGAGGCGCCAGTTCGGCGTGCATCTGATCGTGCGAGGCCGGAAGGCTGAGCGCGCTGACCACCTTGGGCAGGTCCATCAGCGCGTCGGCCGGGAGGGAACGCAGGTGCGCGATGCCGGCGTCGTCGGTGTAGTCGCGCAACACCAGCGTCAAGCTCTCCTCGACCCCGGCGCTCAGCTCCTCGGTCTGGAGGTGGATGAGGCGGCCGTCGGAACCCAGCTCCACGAGATGCCCCTCGATCTCCTCGGCGATCCGCCGCACCATCTCACCCGGCTGGAGGACCGAGACCACGTCGCGCACCGAGACCGCATCCTCCATCTCGAGGCGCGTCAGCGCAGCCAGCGCGTCGTCGTAGCGGGCCCGGAAGCGCTGCAGGGTGGACAGCGCCTGGCTCGAACGGTCGATGAGCCAACCGGCGGTCTGGGTCGTGTGCTTGCGGTCGTTGCGGTACACCGCGATGGTGGCCATCGCCTCGGACACCGCGATGACCGGGACGTCGATGGAGCGGGCGACGCGCTCGGCGGTGCGGTGGCGGGTGCCGGTCTCCGACGTGGGGATGCTCGCCTTGGGCATCAGGTGCACGTTGGCCCGCGCGATACGCGAGGCGTCGGAGGCCAGGATGATCGCCCCGTCCATCTTCGCCAGCTCGGACAGTCGCTGCGGGCTGTACTCGGCATCGAGCAGGAACCCGCCGGTGCACACGGAGAGGACGGCAGGGTCGTCGCCCACGACGATCAGGGCCCCCTGCTTGGCCTGCAGGATCCGGTCGAGGCCCTCCCGCAGCGTGGTGCCCGGAGCAACCATGGCCAGCGCGTCGTTCAAGGGCTCGCAGCTGCCGCCGGGGTCGGCCACCCGGGCATCGTACCCGGGACACCGCGCGTCCCGGCCGTCGAATCCACCAGGTCAAGCGCCTCGGCCAGGGTGCGCACCCCCTGCACGTCCATGCCGGCGGGGACCTCGCCCACCGGCATGGAGGAGGCCGGCACCAGCGCCCGCGTGAAACCGGCCCGTGCCGCCTCGGCCAGCCGGCGGTCGGCGCCCGCCACGGTGCGGACCTCGCCGGCCAGGCCGAGCTCCCCGAACGCCACCAGGTCGGCGGGGACGGGGCGGCCGGTGACGACCGAGGCCAGGGCGAGCGCCACCCCGAGGTCGGCCGCAGGCTCCGACACGGCGATCCCGCCGACCACGGCCACGAAGAGCTCGGCCGCCGCGGGGACCGGCACCTCGCTCCGGCAGGCCAGGACGGCGACCAGCAGGTTGGCCCGGGCGGCGTCGACGCCGAGCGCCTGCGGGCGCATGGCGGCACCGCCTCGTCCCGGACCGAGCAGCGCCTGCACCTCGACCAGCAGCGGACGCCGCCCCTGGAGCACCGGCACCACCACGCTGCCCGGGACACCGGCCATGCGGTCCCCGAGCATGAGCGGCCCGGGGTCGGGCAGGGCGCGCAGGCCGTCGTCACGCATTTCGAAGATGCCGACCTCGCCTCCGGGGCCGAAACGGTGCTTGACCGCGGTCAGCACCCGCAGGGAGTGATGGCGGTCCCCGTCGAAGGAGAGCACCGTGTCCACCAGGTGCTCGACGGCCCGCGGGCCGGCGGGGTCGCCGTCCTTGGTGACGTGCCCCACCAGCACGAGGGGCACCCCGCTGGACTTGGCCAGCCGGGTCAGGCGCTCCACACAGGCGCGCACCTGGGCCAGGCCCCCTGCGGGCTGAGGCAGCTCCGGATCCGACACGGACTGGAGCGAGTCGACCACGACGACCGCAGGCCGGTGCCCCAGTACCGCGGCCTCGACCCGCTCGACGTCGGGACCCTCGAGCGCGAGCAAGGTGCGCGGCACGAGGCCGAGGCGCGCCGCCCGCGCCCGGACCTGGACCAGCGACTCCTCCGCCGAGGCCAGCACGACGCCGAGGCCCCCTGCTGCCACCGAGGCCAGCACTTGGAAGAGCAGCGTCGACTTCCCGATGCCCGGGGGGCCGAAGAGCAGGGTCGCCGAGCCCGCGACGAGCCCGCCGCCGAGCACGCGGGCGAGCTCGCCGACGCCGGTCGCCAACGGGCGGGCCGCATCGGTCGGCACGTCCGCCAACGGGACGGCGGCCACGTCGAGGGCCGCGCCGGCGTCGCGCCCCACGGGGCGGGGACCCCTCGCCGGGGCGGCCCCGAGCGTGTTCCACTCACCGCAGGCCGGGCAGCGGCCCACCCAGCGCAGCGATGCGGTGCCGCACGACGAGCAGAGGTAGCTCTCGGCCCGGGCGCGCCCGGCGTGGGTCGTGGCCATGCCGGGGCACCCTACGCAGCGGGTGTCTCAGCGCCGGGACCGGGGCCCCGGCGCGTCCCGGCGGGTCCGGGCCTACTCGGGGTCGGCGCCTGCGCCGGCCAGCTCGAGCGGTGGGGGCTCGAGCCCCTCGATCGCCCGGAAGCTCAGCTGCTTGCCCTCACCCTCGATCGGCGAGTCCTCGACGTCGACCACCACGGTCTCGCCGACGCGGAATTCCTTCCACAGGATCCGCTCCGACAGCGGGTCCTCGACGAGCTGCTGGATGGCCCGGCGCAGCGGGCGGGCCCCGAGCTGGGGGTCGTAGCCCCGCTCCGCCAGGAAGGCACGCGCCGCCGGCGTCAGCTCGAGGCCGATGCCCTGGTCCGACAGCTGCTTGACCGTGCGCGACATGAGCAGGTCCACGATCTCGGTGACCTCGGCCCGCGACAGCTCGTGGAACACGATGACCTCGTCGATCCGGTTCAGGAACTCGGGCCGGAAGTGCTGCTTCAACGCCTCGTCCACCTTGGCCTTCATGCGCTCGTAGGTCACGGCCTCCGACGTCTTGGCGAAGCCCATGTTCGCCTTGCGCAGGTCGGCCGTCCCGAGGTTCGACGTCATGATCAGCACCGTGTTCTTGAAGTCCACCGAACGTCCCTGGGCGTCGGTCAGTCGACCGTCCTCGAGGATCTGCAGCAGCGCGTTGAACACGTCGGGGTGCGCCTTCTCGACCTCGTCGAAGAGGACGACCGAGAAGGGCTTGCGGCGCACCGCCTCGGTGAGCTGCCCGCCCTCCTCGTAACCGACGTACCCGGGGGGCGAGCCGACCAGGCGGCTGACCGTGTGCTTCTCCATGTACTCGGACATGTCGAGCTGGATGAGGGCGTCCTCGTCGTCGAAGAGGAACTCGGCCAGGGTCTTGGCCAGCTCGGTCTTGCCGACGCCCGTCGGGCCGAGGAAGATGAACGACCCGCTCGGCCGCTTCGGGTCCTTCAACCCGGCGCGGGTCCGACGGATGGCACGAGACAGCGCCTTGAGCGCCTCCTCCTGGCCGATCACCCGCTTGTGGAGCTCCTCCTCCATGCGGAGCAGCTTCGCCGTCTCCTCCTCGGTGAGGCGGTAGACGGGGATGCCGGTCCACGCCGCGAGCACCTCGGCGATCACTTCCTCGTCGACGACGTCGAAGAGGTCGACGCCCTCGGCCCGCAGCTCGGCCTCCTGGCTCTCCTTGAGATCGAGGCGCTCCTTCTCCTGCTCGGCCAGCTTCTTCGCCTGCTCGAAGGCACCCTTCTCGATGGCGGCCTCCTTGTCGGAGCGCAGGCGCGTGATCTCCTCGTCCAGCTTCTTGGCGCTCGGCGGTGTGCTCATGCGGCGGATGCGCAGACGGCTGCCCGCCTCGTCGATGAGGTCGATGGCCTTGTCCGGCAGGTAACGGTCCGCCAGGTAGCGGTCGGCCAGGTTGGCCGCGGCCACCAGGGCCTGGTCGGTGATGCTGACCGCGTGGTGGGACTCGTAGCGGTCGCGCAGTCCCTTGAGGATGTCGATGGTGAGCGCCACGCTCGGCTGGTCCACCTTGACCGGCTGGAAGCGGCGCTCGAGGGCGGCGTCCTTCTCGAGGTGCTTGCGGTACTCGTCGATGGTGGTCGCCCCGACCGTCTGCAACTCTCCGCGCGCCAGCATCGGCTTGAGGATGGACGCGGCGTCGATGGCGCCCTCGGCCGCGCCGGCTCCGACGAGCGTGTGGATCTCGTCGATGAAGAGCACGATGTCGCCGCGGGTACGGATCTCCTTGAGGACCTTCTTCAGCCGCTCCTCGAAGTCACCGCGGTAACGGCTCCCGGCGACAAGTGCGCCGAGGTCGAGCGTGTAGAGCTGCTTGCCCGTCAACGTCTCGGGCACCTCGTTGGCCACGATCCGCTGGGCCAGGCCTTCGACGATCGCCGTCTTGCCCACGCCGGGCTCACCGATGAGCACTGGGTTGTTCTTGGTACGGCGCGACAGGACCTGCATGACGCGCTCGATCTCTTTTGCACGTCCGATGACCGGGTCGAGCTTGCCGTCACGGGCCAGCTGGGTCAGGTTGCGGCCGAACTGGTCGAGAACGGGCGATCCCGACGGGCTGTCGCCGGCGCTCGAGCCCTGGCTGGCGCCGACGGACTCCTTGCCCTGATTGCCCGACATCAGCTGGATGACCTGTTGGCGCACGCGCCCGAGGTCCGCACCGAGGCTGACGAGCACGGTGGCGGCGACGCCTTCGCCTTCGCGGACGAGGCCGAGGAGCATGTGCTCGGTGCCGATGTAGCTGTGGCCGAGCTGCAGCGCCTCACGCAGCGAGAGCTCGAGGACCTTCTTGGCGCGCGGGGTGAACGGAGGCGATCCGCTCGGAGCCGTCCCGGCCATCCCGATGGTCTCCTCCACCTTCTCGCGCACGGCCTCGAGCGAGATCCCGAGAGACTCGAGTGCCTTCGCCGCCACGCCCTCGCCCTCGTGAATCAGACCCAGGAGGATGTGCTCCGTACCGATGAAGCTGTGGTTCAGCAGCCGCGCCTCTTCCTGCGCGAGAACCAGCACCCTCCGTGCCCGGTCGGTGAAACGTTCGAACACCCTGACCGCCTCTCCTTGTTTCCCTTGCTACTCGGTCCAGTGTACCTGTGGCCTTAGTTGAACACGCCGCAGCCTGGGGCGCTGCGGGGAGCGCCGAAACCCCCAGCAGGGCGTTTGCCCGCGCCCCCTGCGACCTGGAGGTTGTCGTGTTTCGACGGCCGTGCCCTAACGTCTTGGGCAGTGAACCCCACCGAGGCCCTCGGCCTGCCCCGCCTGCAAGAGGGAATGCGGCGTCTGGAGCCCCTGCTCACGGCCTCGGTGGTGACCGGCGACCCCTTCCTCGACGAGGTCACCACCCATCTCATCTCCGCCGGCGGCAAGCGTCTGCGTCCGCTGCTGGCCCTGGCCACCGCGACGGCCGGCCAGCGGGAGGCGAGCGAGGACGACCTGATGGGCGCCGTGGCCGTCGAGCTGGTGCACCTGGCTTCCCTGTACCACGACGACGTGATCGACGAGGCGACGATGCGCCGCAACGTCGAGAGCGTCAACAGCCGCTTCGGCAACCTGGTCGCCATCGTCGCCGGCGACTACCTCCTGGCGCGGAGCGCGGCCATCGCGGCCAGCCTGGGGACCGAGATCGCGACCTTGCTGGCCGAGACCCTGGGACGCCTGTGCCAAGGACAGGTGACCGAGGTGCGCTCGGCCTTCCAGGTGGGGCGGACCCGGGACGACTACTTGGCGGCGATCAGCGGCAAGACGGCCGCACTGACCGCTGCGTCCTGCCGCATCGGCGCGCTCACCGGTGGGCTCCCGGCGGGCGAAGTGGAGGCCTGCACGGCGTTCGGTCACAGCTTCGGCATGGTGTTCCAGATCCGCGACGACATCCTCGACGTCACTGCCACCGACGGCCAGCTCCAGAAGCCGGCCGGTCAGGACCTGGCCGAGGGCATCTACACCTTGCCCACGCTGGTGGCGCTCGACGACCCCGATGCCGGGCCCGACCTGCGTGCCCTGCTCGGGCAACCCCTCGCCCAGCCCGAGCAGGACAAGGCTCGCACCGTCGTGATGGCGTCGCCCGGCATCGCCCAGTCCGTGGCGCAAGCCCGCGCCTTCGTGGCGGACGCGCAGAAGGCCACCGCCGGGATCACCCGCCCGCCGTTGCGGGCCGGGCTCTCCCGGCTGGTGGCCCGACTGCTGGACGACCTGCCGGCCTAGACCGGCCTAGACCGACCTAGACCGACCTAGACCGACCTAGCCGTTGGTCGAGCAGTCGGCGCTGAGCTTCGACAGCCGCGCGTTGACCTTGGCTTCCCGGTCCTGCACCCGGGTGATGCGCTTGGCGATCGCGTCGGCGAGCTTCGTGTGGCCCGCGTCCTTGGCCTTCGTCTCCCGAGCCTGCGCCTTGGAGATGACCGTGGCGAGCCTGCCCTCGACCTTCTGCACGCGGGTCTGGATCTGGGGGAGCAGCGAGCACACGGTCGTCGACGGCGTGATCTGCACGTGCGAGGTGCCGGTGTTGCCCGTGGGCCCGGTCGACGCGCCGGCGATGCCGGCCATGCCGAAGGTCAGCGCCCCTGCGACGGCTGTCCCTGCGATGATCCTGCGAAACATGTTGTGTCCTCCTTGACGACTGTGCGCCTTGCACAGGTGCCGCCCCGTCGGCGGTGCACCCACTCTCGGAGCGAGATGTGAGGAAACTGTGAGGGCCGCTTCAGGAATGTCCCTCCAGGCTAAGAAGGGCTGAAGAATCGGTGGGTCGCCTCGGCGATCTTCTCATCGAGGTGTATACGAAAGCGCCGGAACAACCTCCGAGATGTGTGTACAGAGGTGTGTACACGAGAAGACGTGCCCGTCCACGCGTCGTAGACATGGGAGCACCGGAGTTGCGTGCACGGGGGTGGAGCTGGAGCGTCTCAGCCGCGGTCGGGCCGCAGCGTGGGGAAGGCGATCACCTCGCGGATGTTGGCCACGTCGCCGAAGAGCATCACCAGCCGGTCGACGCCGAGCCCGAAGCCCGAGGTCGGGGGCAACCCGTATTCGAGGGCGCGCAGATAGTCCTCGTCGATGACGGCGGACTCCTCCTCGTCCCCGGCTCTCGCCTTCGCCGCCTGCTCCTCGAAGCGCGCCCGCTGGTCGTCCGGATCGATCAGCTCGCTGAACCCGTTGCCCAGCTCCCGCCCGGCCACGACGGGCTCGTAGCGCTCCACCAGCTCGGGGCCGTCGCGGTGGCGCCGGGCCAGCGGCGAGACCTCGGCGGGATAGTCGGTGACGAACACCGGGCCCCACAGCGCGGTCTCGGTCGTCTTCTCGTAGATCTCGAGCAGGATCTTGCCGGCACCCCAGCCCTCCTCGACCTCGAGACCGACCTCGCCGGCAATCCTGAGCAGGTCCGGGCGCGGCATGCGTACGTGGAGCGTGTACCCCGTCGCGTCCGCCACGAGCTCGGTCATGGTGGCGCGACGCCACGGCGTCGCCAGGTCGAGCTCGCGCCCACCGTAGGAGAGCTGCGTCGTGCCGAGGACGTCCTGGGCCAGCCCGGCCACGAGCTCCTCGAAGACCGTCATCGTGTCGCGGTAGTCGGCATAGGCCTGGTAGAGCTCGAGCATGGTGAACTCGGGGTTGTGCCGGGGCGACACCCCCTCGTTGCGGAACATGCGCCCGATCTCGAACACCTTGTCGAACCCGCCGACCACGAGGCGCTTGAGGTACAGCTCCGGCGCGATCCGCAGGAAGAAGTCGGAGTCGAACGCGTTGTGGTGCGTGACGAACGGACGCGCCGTGGCACCCCCGGCGACGGGGTGCAGGAGCGGCGTCTCGACCTCGACGAAGCCCTGCGACCAGAGACGCTCGCGCATGCGCTGGACGACGCGGCTGCGCAGCTGCAGCAGCTGGCGGCTGCGCTCGTTGGCCCACAGGTCGACCTCGCGCTGGCGGTAACGCATCTCGACGTCGCTCACGCCGCGCCACTTGTCGCCGAAGTTGCGCCGAGCCACGGCGAGCAGCTCCCACTGCGACACCTTGACCGAGAGCTCACCGCGCCTGGTCCGCACCACTTCGCCGCGCGCACCGATCCAGTCCCCCAGGCTGAGCTTGGAGAACGCCTCGAAGTCCGCCGTCCAGGCGCGCCCGCCGAACAGCTGGATCGATCCCGAGTTGTCACGCAGCTCGGCGAAGGCGAACCTGCCCTGGGGCCGCGTCAGCATGAGGCGGCCGGCCACCCCGACGGTCACGCCGGACTCCTCCCCGGGGCCGAGCGACGACCAGGCCTCGACCACCGCCGATGCTTCGTGGCTCCGCTCGAAGCGATACGGGATGTCCGGCTCGGGCTCGCTCATGCCGGGCTCACGAGTTGACGTTGCGTTCGTAGATGATGCGCAGGCCGTGCAGCGTGAGCCAGGGTTCCACGTGCTCAATCGTGTCCGAATACGGTGCGATGAGCGAGCCGAAGCCGCCGGTCGCCACCACGGTGGAAGGCCCGAGCTCCTGCATGAAGCGCCGGGCCAGCCCGTCGACGAGGCCGGCGAACCCGTAGAGGGTCCCCGACTCGATCGACTCCACCGTCGAACGGCCGATCACGCTGCGCGGCTCGACGAGCTCGACGCGTCGCAGCGCGGCGGCGCTCTGGTACAGCGCGTCGAGGCTGATGGCGACACCCGGCGTGATGGCGCCACCGAGATACTCGCCCTTGGCGCTGATCGCCTCGACCGTGGTGGCCGTGCCCATGTCCACCACGACGCAGGGCCCGCCGTAGAGGTCGTAGGCACCGACGGCGTCCGCGATGCGGTCGGCACCGACCTCTTTGGGGTTGTCGTAGAGGATGGGCATGCCGCTCTTGGTGCCCGGGCCCAGGACGACACAGGGCACGTCGGAGAACCAGCGGCTCGCCATCTGGCGCAGCTCCGCCGTCACGTGCGGGACCGAGGAGCTGACGGCGATCCCCGACACGGACGAGCCGATGTCGAGGCCCTCGAGGTCGAGGAGCTGGGTGAGCAGCACCGCGTGCTCGTCGGGCGTCCGGCTGGGGACGGTGGAGAGGCGCCAGTGGTGGGTGAGGCCGGCCGGCGCGGTGGGGTCCCGCTCGGTGCCGATGCCTGCCCCCACGCCGTTGTCGACCACCGGCACGGTGTCGGTGTCGTCGCGCACGTAGAGGCCGATCACCGTTTCGGTGTTGCCCACGTCGATCACGAGGAGCACGGCTCACCTCCGCGCTCTGTGCGGACGAGGTCGAGACCCAGGTCGAGCACGGGAGCCGAATGGGTGAGCGCGCCCACCGAGATCCGATCCGGCCCTGCCGCCGCATAGGCGCCGACCGTCTCGAGCGTCACGCCGCCCGAGACCTCGGTGAGGATGGCCCCGGCCGCTTCGCGATGGGCGACGGCGATGGCCTCCGTCACGGTCGACGGCGTCATGTTGTCGAACAGCACCGCGTCGGCGCCGGCGCGTGCCGCCTCGGCGACCTGGTCGAGCGTGTCGCACTCGATCTCCACCAGGCGCCCCGGCCACAGCGCCCGGGCCCGGCCGACGGCGTCGGTGATGGAGGTGCCGGCCAGGTGGTTGTCCTTGACCAGGACGGCATCGGACAGCCCGGCCCGGTGATTGGTGCCGCCGCCGGCGCGCACCGCCGCCTTCTCGAGGACCCGCAGGCCCGGCGTCGTCTTCCGGGTGTCGAGGATCTGCACCGACGGGTTGTACCGCCGCGCCGCGGCGACGAAGCGCGCCGTCAAGGAGGCGATGCCCGAGAGCCGCCCGAGGAAGTTCAACGCCGTGCGCTCGGCGGTCAGGATGGGCCGCAACGGCCCGGACACCTCCATCAGCGTGTCACCGGCCCGCACGGCCGTGCCGTCGGCGACGTGCCACGTGACCACGAGGGCAGGGGCGAGACGGTGGAAAGCCTCGGTGGCGCAGTCCCGCCCGGCCAGGACGCCGTCGCGGCGCGCCCGCAGCGCGCAGTGCGCCGTCACGTCCTCGGGCACGAGGGCGGCCGTGAGGTCTCCCTCCGGGCCGAGGTCCTCGGCCAGCGCCCGCTCGACCGCCTCCGCCACGGCATGGGCGTCGGCGGCGCCCGCCGCGTCGGTCCCCTCCGGCACGCTCACCGCCCCTCCCCCACGGGGACGTCCCCGTAGACCAGGCGCCGCCGCCAGGCCGGGTCGGGTTGGGGGAACTCGGAGCGGACATGGGCGCCGCGGCTCTCGGTGCGGGCGAGGGCCGACGTGAGCAGCGCGTCGGCCACCTGCAACAGGTTCGCCAGCTCACCGGCCTGGACCGAGTCCGCCACGCCCGCCAGCACCTCGGCGGTCCGTTCGACCGCGGCGCGCGCCCCGGCCAGCGACTCGGCGCTGCGCACGACCCCGGCGCCACGGGTCATGGCGCGCTGGAGCGTGTCGCGCAGCTTGACCACGTCGGCGCCGGCCGAGAGCTCCGCCGCCACGACGGCTCTCGCCGGCGCGGTGGCGACGGCAGGGCGCCGGCCCAGCACGGTGCAGGCGATCCCGTCGATCGGCTCGCCCCCCAGCGTGGCCCGCAACGCGCCGCTGCCCTCCGGCCCGTCGGCACCGGCCGAGATGCGCTCGGCCAGGCGCGCCCCGAACACCATGCCCTCGAGCAAGGAGTTCGAGGCCAGCCGGTTGGCGCCGTGCACGCCGGTGCAGGCCACCTCGCCCACCGCCCACAGGCCCGCCATCGCGGTGGCACCCCACAGGTCGGTGACGACGCCGCCGGAGAGGTGGTGGGCCGCCGGGGCGATGGGCAGCCAGTCGCGCTCGGGGTCGAGCCCGATGGAGGACAACGAGGCGGCGATGGTCGGGAACCGGCTGGCGAAGCGCTCGAGACCGGTCGCATCGAGCCAGAGGTGGTCGACGCCCTGCTCGGTCATGCGTGTCGCCATGGCCCGGCTCACCACGTCCCGCGAGGCGAGCTCGTCGACGAAGCGCGCGCCGTCGCGGTCACGCAGCAGGGCGCCGTGACCGCGCAGCGCCTCGGACAGCAGCGGACGGGGCATGGCCGGGTGGTGCAGGGCGGTGGGGTGGAACTGCACGAATTCGACATCCGCCACCGGCACGCCCGCTCGCAGCGCCATGGCCACGCCGTCACCGGTCGACTCGCCGGGGTTCGTCGTCACCGAGAACAGCTGCCCGGTGCCGCCGGTCGCCAACACGACGTGCGCGGCACGCACCTCGACGGCCGCCCCGGGCCCGGCCCGGCGCGCCGTTCCGGGCGGCAGAGCCCGCACGCCGACGCAGCGTCCGTCCTCGACGAGCAGGTCCAGTGCGAACCAGCCCTCGAGCACCGCGCTGGCCGAGCGGTAGGTGGCGTCCACCAGGGCGCGCTCGACCTCGGCGCCCGTGGCGGCGCCGCCGGCGTGCAGCACGCGGGGGGCGGAGTGACCGCCCTCGCGCGCCAACGACAGCGAGCCGGTCGCCTCACGGTCGAACTCGGCTCCCAGGGCGATCAGCTCCTCGACGCGGCCGGGTCCCTCGTCGACGAGGACGCGCACCGCCTCCTCGTCGCACAGGCCGGCGCCGGCGGCCAGGGTGTCGGCCAGGTGGAGGTCCGTCGAGTCCTCGTCGCCCCCCAGGACCGCGGCCACGCCGCCCTGGGCCCAGCGCGTCGCCGACTGCGACAGCGCCCCCTTGGTCAACACGCCGAGGGTCTGCGACCGTCCGCCCGCCGGTACGGGCCCGGCGAGACGGACCGCGGCGGACAGCCCGGCCACGCCACTCCCCAACACCAGGACGTCGAACGGTCCCGGGCGGGCCATCGTGGTCACGCCCCTCCGGTCAGTGCGAGTCGGTCAGCGTGAGCTCGGCGTCGAGACGGGCCGACGCCTCGTCGATCACGCGGTTCCGCCCGTCGACGTGCACGACACGGGGGACGTACGTCTCGAGCTCGGATCGCTCGTAGTCGGCGTAGGTGATGACGATCACCTTGTCGCCGGGAGCGACGAGCCGGGCGGCCGCCCCGTTCAGGCAGATCTGGCCGCGCTCGCCCTCGATGGCGTACGTCTCGAAGCGGGCACCGTTGTCGATGTCGAGAACGGTCACCTGCTCGTAGGGCAGGATGTCGGCCAGCGCCATCAGCTCCGTGTCGATCGAGACCGAGCCGACGTAGTGAAGGTTGGCGTCGGTCACGGTGGCCCGGTGGATCTTCGACTTCATCATGCGGCGGCGCATCGGCTCACCCGGTCCTTTCGAGTCGGCGGGCCTCGTCGGCCCCGTCGTGGGCTGTGTGCGAATCGGGGTCCCGTGCGGCGCGGTCGTCCACGGGTGCGCTGTTGTCGATGAGGCGGACGGGACCGACCTGCGCCGCGATCAGCAGCCGCGCCGCGGCCGGATCCATCAGGGTTCGGACCTCTTCGAGCGTGCCGGTGTCGACGGCCACGGCGTAGTCGAGACGCACCGCGGGCTCGGTGGCGACGACCGCCCGCATGGTGGCGGCCAGCGCGTCGCCGGAACGCTCACCGGCCGCCACGGCGTCCCGGGCGGCGGCCAGGGCACGCGACAGGACGCTCGCCGCCCGGCGCTCGCCGGGCGAGAGGCGCACGTTGCGGCTGGAGAGCGCCAGGCCGTCGGGCTCGCGCACGGTCGGGCAGCCGACGATCTCGACCGGGAACCCCAGCTCGGTCGCCATGGCCCGCACCACGGCCAGCTGCTGGAAGTCCTTCAGCCCGAAATAGGCCCGGCAGCGGCCGGCGATGGCGAAGAGCGCGGCCACCACGGTGGCGACGCCGTCGAAGTGCCCCGGCCGCGCCGCACCTTCCCACCGCTCGCTGATGCCGCGCACCGACACCGTCGTCGCCGGAGGTTCGGGCCAGCTCGGGTACATCTCGGGCGCGCTCGGCACGAAGACGACGTCCACGCCCACCTCGGCGCACACGGCCAGGTCGTGCTCGAGCGTGCGCGGGTACCGCTCCATGTCGTCGGGATCGCCGAATTGCAGCGGGTTGACGAAGATGCTCACCGCCACGACGTCGCACTCGGCGCGGGCCCGCACCATGAGCGACCGGTGCCCCTCGTGGAGCGCTCCCATGGTCGGCACCAGAGCGACGCTGCGACCGGCGGCCCGGGCGCGATCGAGGAGATCGGTGCAGCCGCGTGCGGTCTCGACCGTCTCCATGACGCCGCGTCCGGTCTCGGTCCTTAGACCGCCGCCACGGCGGTGGTGGCGGTGGTGGCGGTGGTGGCGGTGGTGGTGGCGGTGGCGGCGGCGGCGGCGGCGAGCTGCGTGGCCAGCGCGGCGCCGGCCTGGTAGCCGGCCCGCTCCGCCTCGGGCAACGCGTCGAGGTGCCGGCTGAGCGTGGCCCAGTCGCCCCGGCGGGCGGGGCCGGTCAAGGCCGGGCCGGCGCCGAGCGCGGCGACGTCGTCCACCGCGGCCCGCGTCAACGGCAAGAAGGACTCGAGGTCGAGGCCGACCGAGGCCGCCACGCGCTCGACCTGGCCCAGCAGTGCCACCACATGGTTGGCGGCGATGCACGCCGCAGCGTGGTACGCCGCCCGGTCCTCGTCGGCCACCTCCACCATGCGCCCGCCCAGGCAGGCCACGATCTCGCGGGCCACCGGGGCACCGGCCACGGCGAAGGTCACCCCGGACCCGAGGCGGGCCGCCCCCACCTCGCCGTTGGGCAGGGGCACCAGCGGGTGGACGGCGGCGCGCCGGACGTGCGGCGCCAACGCGTCGAGGCCGAGCGAGCCCGAGAGGTGCACCACGGCCGTGCCCGGTTCGGGTCGGACGGCGGCGGCCACCTCGGCGATGGCGTCGTCCGGCGTGGCGATGACGAGGACGTCGACCCCGCGCGCCGCCGCGGCGACGTCGTCGTCGCGGCCCAAGAAGCCGGCGAAGCGCCAGCCCCGCGCCGACAGCGCGGCAGCCAGGGACGTGCCGGCCCGGCCGGGACCGATGATCCGGATGGAGTACATCTGACCTCCTTCGGCGTTCCAGCCCCTGTCGGGTGCCGTTCGCCTACAGACGATCGGAGAGAGTGCTCTCCAGCCTACCCACACGGCGGACCGACCCACCAGAGGCCGCCAACCGGGCCGGGGGAACCAGGTCCGGGACGAGGTCGGCCAGGGGTTGCAGGACGAACCGACGCTCCCACAGGCGCGGGTGCGGCACGGTCAGGTCGGGCTCGTCGACCGTGCACCCCTCGACGAGGAGCACGTCGGCATCGAGCGTGCGCGGCCCCCAGCGCTCCCGCCGCACACGGGCGGCGGCAGCCTCGAGCGCCTGGCAACGCTGGAGCAAGCGCCGCGGGGTGTCCGCGGTGAGGAGCGCCACCACGACGTTGAGGTACGGCCCCTGGCCCTCGGGCCCACCGACCGGCTCGGTCTCGTAGAGCGGTGACACCGCGATGGCGTCGCCTTCGGCGCCGAGCGCCGACACCGCCGCCTCGAGGTAGGCCCGGCGGTCACCGAGGTTGGAGCCGAGGCCGATGAAAGCTCGCCGCCTCACGGCCTGTCAGCGGGTCCGGCGGACCCGCACCCCGGTCGAGCCCACATCGAGCGGAAGGGGAGGCCGGAGCTTGCGCACGGTGACCTCGACCGCCTCCAGCCGGGGATCGCTCACCAGCAGCGCGCTGGCCATGCGGCCTGCCAGCGCCTCGAGCAGGCGGTAGGAGCGCCCGCCGACGACGTCCGCCGCCGTCCGGGCCAGGGCCCCGTAGTCGACGGTGTCGGCCAGATCGTCGCTCTCCTGCGCCGGCGTCATGTCCACCCAGGCCACGACGTCGAGCGAGAAGGGCTGGGCGCGCTCCTGCTCCTCGGGCAGCGCGCCGTGCACCCCGCTCACGCGCAGATCCCGGATCTCGATGCGGTCGCTCACCTGCGCTCCCCTGCCCGTCCGTCCGCCATCGTCCCTCCGCCGTCCGCCGTCCGCCGTCCGCCGTGGCCCTACTGCACCCGGCCGCGCGTCGGCATGCCCGCCAGCTCGGCCAGCAGCTCGCGGCCAGGCTCGCCCATGGCGTGCCCCACGACGTGCTCGATCAGCGCGACGGCATGGGGCTGGTTGGCGATGCGCTCGGACCAGACGAGATAGCCGGCCAGCACTCCCATGACCCGGTCCCCGAGCTCGTCCTGATGGATCAGGATGCGCAGTCCGGACGCCAGCGACTCGTCGATGTCCTGGTAGCACTGGCTCAGGACGGGACGCGGGTCTCCACCTCGCTCGAGCGGGTAGTGGGCCCAGGCCAGCCCCTCCTCCTCGTAGGCGGCCAGGTTGTGCGGCGACGGGAGCAGCGACACGATGCGGCCGAAGCCCTGCACCCGCAGCCAGATGATCTCCTCCTGGCGCCGCACGCGGCGATGGTTGACCGAGAAGCCCCCGGGACGTTCGCTCGCCGCCAGGTGGTCCTTGATCACCCAGGTGAAGTTGCGGGGCGGGATCCCCGCAGCCCACTTTCCCTTCATGTGGCTGGACCATACAGCCGCGCCACCTGCACCGCGGCCTCGACGTCGTGAACCCGCACCATCCCCGCCCCCGCCACCATCGCCGCCGCCGCCGTGGCCAGCGACCCTTCCGCCCTCTGGGCCACCGGCGCCGGGACCTCCGCCGGCTTCCCGCCCCGGCCGGCGGCGAGCAGCCCGAGGAAGCGCTTGCGGCTGGTACCGACCAGCACCCCGGCGCACCCCGCCTCGCGTGCCTCCTCCACCAGCTCGGGCAGGTGCCGCAGCAGCGAGAGGTTGTGGGCCGTCGTCTTGCCGAAGCCGATACCCGGGTCGACCCAGACCTCCTCCACGCCGGCCGCCAGGCCGTGCCGGGCCCGGGCCAGCAGGAAACCGTGCACCTCGGCCACCACGTCGCCGTAGCGAGGGGCGGCCTGCATGGTCCGGGGCTCGCCCAGCATGTGCATGGCCACCCAGCCCGCACCGCCGGCCGCCGCCACCTCGCAGAGCGAGGCGGTGATGTCGTTGAGCAGGACGGCGCCGGCCCGCAGGGCGGCCCGGGCCACCTCGGGCTTGGCCGTGTCGACGGACAGGCGCGCCCCGCGCGCCGTCGCCGGGCCGGCCAGCGCCTCGAGCACCGGGACGACCCGGGCCACCTCGACGTCGGCCGCCACGGGCTGCGCCCCGGGTCGGGACGACTCCCCGCCCACGTCGATGACGTCGGCACCCCCGGCGAGCATCTCGAGCCCGTGCGCCACCGCCGCCTCCGTCGTGGCGTACAGGCCGCCGTCCGAGAAGGAGTCCGGCGTGACGTTCAACACGCCCATCACGAGCGGGCGCCGGCGCACGGGCGTCAGCGCCCCCGGATGAACTGCATGGCCTCCGCCCGCGTGGCCACGTCGGAGCGGAAGAGGCCGCGCACCGACGAGGTGACCGTGACCGTGCCCGGCTTCTTCACGCCGCGCATCGACATGCACAGGTGCTCCGCCTCGATCACGACGAGCACCCCGCGGGGCGAGAGGACGTCGGCGATGGCGTCCGCGATCTGCGTCGTCATCCGCTCTTGCACCTGCAACCGGCGGGCGTAGCCGTCCACCAGCCGCGCCAGCTTCGACAACCCGGTGATGCGCCCGTCCTCGGCGGGGATGTAGGCCACGTGCGCCTTGCCGAGGAAGGGCACCAGATGGTGTTCGCACAGCGAGGCGAACGGGATGTCGCGCACCATCACCATCTCGTCGTGCTCTGCGGCGAAGGTGACCTCGAGGTGCCGGGCGGGATCGTCGTGGAGGCCGGAGAACAGCTCCTCGTACATGGCGGCGACGCGCTCGGGCGTGGCCGCCAGCCCGTCACGCGCCGGATCCTCCCCGATCGCCGCGAGCAGCTCGGCGACGGCCGCCCGCACCCGGTCCGTGTCGACGCTCACCGCTCCGGCCTCACTGCTCGGATCCCTTGAAGCGGTGCACGCCGCGGAGGTTGCGGTACCGCTCGCCCACGTCGAGGCCGTAGCCGACGACGAATTCGGGTGGGATGGTGAAGCCGATGTAGCGCAGGTCGAGATCGACGCGCTGCTCCCCCTCCTTCACCAGCAGGGCGCAGATCTCCAGGCTCTTGGGTCGGCGGGCGCTCAGGTACCGGCGGAGGTAATTGAGGGTCAGCCCGCTGTCGATGATGTCCTCGACGACCAGGACGTGACGCCCCTCGAGCTCGGAGTCGAGGTCCTTCACGATCCGCACCACGCCCGAGGTCTTGGTGGCGCTCCCGTAGGACGAGACGGCCATGAAATCGACCTCCACGGGCAACTCGATGGCCCGGCACAGGTCGCTCAGGAACAGCATCGCCCCCTTGAGGACAGCCACCAGGAGCGGCGGCTCGCCGGCGTAGTCGTCGGTGATCCGGGCGCCGAGCTCGGCCACCCGTGCGGACAGATCGGCGGCGTCGACCAGGGCGGGACCGACGTCGGGCTCGGCCCAGGACGGCACGCCCGTTCCGGCCTGGTCGCGGGTCACCGGCGTGAGAATACCGGAGCCCCGGTCCTCCACCCGGAGGCGGCCGCCCGTCCGGCGTACCCGGGCCCCCCCGGACAGCTCGGTCCCGACCGCGTGCCCCGCGGCCACGGCCAGGACACGCTCGACCTCGGCCAGCGAGGGTGGGTGCGCCCCACCGGCCTCTCGGCGCAGCCACTGCCGCAGGGCGCGGCGGGCCAGGGCGGGCTCGGCCTGCGCCAGCGCGCGGGCGTCGGTGGCGTCGGGCAGCGCCCAGGCTGCGAGGTCATCGAGCAGCGCCACCTCCTCCCGCAAGACTCGAGCCAGGCGGGCGAGCAGCGGCACCGGGTCCCGGCCGGCGACGTCGGCGCAGAGGGGGAGAAGCTCGCGGCGGATCCGGTTGCGCACGAAGGCGGGGTCCTCGTTGCTGGCGTCGCACACGGGCGCCAGCCCGCGGTGGGCGCACAGCGCGTGGGTCTCGTGGCGGCGCAGGCCGAGCAGGGGGTGGCGGGGGCCCGGGCGCATCCCGGCCAGCCCGTCCGCCCCGGCCCCCCGCAGCAGGTTGACGAGAACGGTCTCGGCCTGGTCGTCCATGGTGTGGCCGGTGGCGACCCCGGGGGGCAGAACGGCGAAGCGCGCCGCCCGCGCCCGCGCCTCGAGGTTGGGGCCAGGCGCCACGGTGACCCGCCGGCGCTCGAAGCGGGCCCCCACACGCGCCGCGACGTCGGCCACGACGTCGGCCTCCGCGGCGGAATCGGGCCGCAGGCCGTGGTCGACGTGGATGGCCGTGACGTCGCAGCCGGCCGCGACGGCCAGGATCAGCAGGGCCAACGAGTCGGGACCCCCGGATACGGCGCAGGGCAGCGCGCTGCCCGGCGGCGGGAAGGTGCAGCGGTTCAGGAGCTCGGCAGTGTCGGTGTCGGCGTCGGTGTCGGTGTCGGCGTCGGCGGGGGTCCTCTCCGTCGCCGGCGCCTCAGGCACCGGCTCGGGCCACCCAGGACGAAGGATCGCGGATCTCCTCGACGGTGGGCAGCCACTCGGGACCTTCCCACACCCGGGCCAGCAGCGCCGGCCCGCCGGTGGCCTCCACGGACTCGACGAAGCGTTCCCCCTCGGCGTACTGGCGCAGCTTGGCATCGAGCCCGAGCAGCTTCGACATCAATTTGGTCAACCCGCGGGCATGGGCGCGGCGCTCGGCGAGGACCTTCGAGAAGTGGGCGGCGCCGGGCACCTCGCCGGCACCGGCGCGGTCCATGGTCACGTCGCCATGCCCCTCGAGCAGGCTCATCATCCCCGAGACCTTCGAGAGCGCGATCCGCTGCTCGGGAGTGGCCAGCATGCCGATGACGCCGGCCTCGTGGGCGGGGTTGCGCCCGTTGCGCACCTCGTGCGCGACACGTTTGACCACCTCGGCCAGCCCGCCGGGATCACCCGAGAGGGGCCCGATCAATTCGGTGACCAGTGCGACGAAGTGGTCGCGCAACCAGGGGACGGCGGTGAACTGGAGCCGGTGCGTCACCTCGTGCAGCGCCAGCCACAGGCGGAACTGGCTGGGCACGAACCCGTACTGCTCCTCCACGGCGACGATGTTGGGGCCGACGTAGGAGACCAGGTCCTGGTCCTCCGGGCTCTCGTCGTCGATCAACAGGTCGTACTGCCCGAGCACCCGCGTCGCCATGTAGGCCAGCATCAGACCGAGCTGCGTCCCGGCCACGGCACGGCCGATCACCAGCGAGGGGCCGGCGAGCTTGGCGCCCCGCTTGCGCTGCAGCTCGAAGAGGGCGGGGCCCACCAACCGCTCGATGGACCGCACGTTCGCCGCCGCCCAGCCCGGCCGGTCGGTGACCTTGGCCCGGGCCGTCCCGTGAGCGGAACGCAGGCCGGTGGACTCGCTCACGAGCATCTCGGCGCGCACCGTCAGCTCGTCGAACTGGCTCTGCAGGTCGGCCGAGCGATACGAGGCCGGGGCCGGCTTGAGGATCAGGGCGCCAGCGGCGACGCGCTGGGCCAGCACCCAGTCGACCATGGCCGGCCCGCCCACGGGGGCGTCCTCGACCGCCGGGGTGACGTCAGTGGCCGCCGTCGTGCTGCTGGCTTTCTTCGTCGATGGCTGCCGCCACACGGTCGATGAGACCTTGGGGCACCCGGTCCCGGCACCGGTTGGCGATGACCCTCCGCAGCTCGGCCTCGAAGTCGGCGGCGCCGCCACAGGGGCCGCACCAGTCGAGGTGGATCCTGATCTCCTCCCGGCGCTCCTCGGTCAGCTCGCCGTCGAGATAGTGGTAGAGCTCGTGCACGGCTTCCTCGCAGTTCAGCGAGGCACCGAACAAGGTCCCGGCGTCGAGGACGGGCGCGGGCCCGGCCCCGTCCTCGTGCCCGCGGTCGCTGCGTGCGTGCATGCCTCGCACGTCGCCGCCGCCAGCGTGTGTGTTGTCGTCGCCTGCGTGTGTGCTCATGTCGTTCAACCCCCCGGCGCGCTGCTTCCGACGAGCCCCCGTTCTTCTGCCACGTCGTGCAACGTCTTTTGCAGTGCCCTTCTTCCCCGGTGGATCCGGCTCATGACCGTCCCGATGGGCACGTCCGTGATCTCGGAGATCTCCTTGTAGCTGAACCCCTCCACGTCGGCCAGCAGGACGGCGATGCGGAAGGCCTCGGGCAGCGACTCGAGCGCAGCCTTCACGTCGTCGTCGGTGAAGAGGTCCAGCGCCTCGTCCTCGGCCGAACGCCCGGGGTCGCTGCCACCGGCTCCGGCCAGACGCTTGTAGAGGTAGAGGTCCTCCACATCCTCGACGTCCGACGTCGTCTCGGGCCGTCTCTGGGCGGCCCGGTAGCTGTTGATGTAGGTGTTGGTGAGGATCCGGTAGAGCCAGGCGCGCAGGTTGGTGCCCTCGGTGAAGGACCCGAAGGAGCGGTAGGCCTTGAGGTAGGTCTCCTGCACGAGGTCCTCGGCGTCGGCCCTGTTCCGCGTCATGCGGAGTGCGGCCGAGTAGAGCCCCGGCATGTACTCCATGGCGACGTCAGTGAAGGTCGCCTGGTCTGCCATGGGGCCAACCCTACCCACCCGGAGATATCGTCTCGGCCGTGACCACGGCCCCCGAGGCTCTCGGGATCGATCTCATGAGCGGGACCTTCTTCGGCAGGGAGCCCCACGACGCCTTCACCTGGATGCGAGCAAACGCCCCCGTGTTCCACGACGAGGCCAACGACCTGTGGGCGGCCGCCAGCTATGCCGCCGTCAAGCAGGTCTCCGTCGACACCGAGTCGTTCTCCAACGCCGGGGGCATCCGGCCCAAATTCCCGCCGTTGCCGATGATGATCGACTTCGACGCGCCCGAGCACGTCCGCCGCCGCCGGCTCGTCTCCGAGGGGTTCACCCCCAGGCGGGTGCGGGCCATGGAGGACAAGCTCCGCCTGGTCTGCGACGCCATCATCGACAAGGTCTGCGCCCAGGGCAGCTGCGACTTCGTCAAGGACATCGCCGCCCCACTGCCGATCATCATGATCGGCGACATGCTGGGGGTGGCGCCCGATGACCGGGACGACCTGCTGCGCTGGTCCGACGACATGTTGAAGGGGCAGGGATCGCCCGATCCCGAGGCCATGGTGCGCGCCGCCGATGCCTTCACCGGGTACTCGGAGTACATCCATCCGGTCTTCGAGGACCGGCGCGCCACGGGTGACACGGACGACCTCGTCGGTGTCCTCTGCCACGCCGAGATCGACGGTGACTCGCTCGACGACGATTCCCTCGTGCACGAGACCCTGCTCATCCTCATCGGGGGCGACGAGACGACCCGCCACGTCATCAGCGGCGGCGTCGAAGAGCTGCTCGCCCACCCCGAACAGGTGGCGCGCCTCGCAGCGGACCCGGCCGCCCTGATGCCCGGAGCGGTCGAGGAGATGCTGCGCTGGGTCTCGCCGATCAAGAACATGGCGCGCACGGCGACACGCGACGTGGAGCTGTGCGGCGCCCGGATCGAAGCGGGGCAGGAGATCCTCCTGCTCTACCCGTCGGCCAACCGCGACGAGAGCGTGTTCGAGGACCCCCAGTCCTTCGACATCACGCGCAGCCCGAACCCGCACATGGCCTTCGGGTTCGGGGCGCATTTCTGCCTCGGGAACCAGCTGGCGCGCCTGGAGCTCCGGGTCATGGTCGAGCGCGTGCTGGCGCGGATGCCCGACCTGCGGCTGGCCGTGGACCGCGCCAGCCTGGCGCGGCGCGAGGCGAACTTCATCTCGGGGATCGAGGAGATGCCCGTCACGTTCGGCCCCAGCGCCCCCCTCGGCGCCGGCGCGGCCTGAGTCCGGGATCCGATGGCGGACGACCCCTCGGTGCACCCGGACCCAACCCGGCCCGGCCCCGGCATCGCCGGGTGGTCGGTCCTGGTGACCGGCGGGGGCAGCGGCATCGGGCTCGCCACAGCGGAACGCCTTGTCGCCGACGGCGCGCACGTCACCATCTGCGGGCGCACGGAGCAGCGGCTCGCCGAAGCCACGGCGCGTCTCACGGGGTTGGCCGAGGCGGGCGACGCTGGCGCCACGGTGCGTTACGCCGTGGCCGACGTGACCGTGGAGGAGCAGCTGGCGGCGGCGGTGGCCGCAGCCACGGAGGTCACGGGCCGGATCGACGGGCTCTTCGCCTGCGCCGGCGGCTCGACGCACCTCGGCTCGGTGCTCACGGCGGACGTCGAGGCGGTGCGCGGGACGATCGACCTCAACCTCATGGGCTCCGTCATCTGCGTGAAGCACGGCGGCGCGGCCATGCAGGCCCAGGGAGGCGGAGGCTCCATCGTCCTCATGTCGTCGGGGGCCGGGCGCTTCCCGCACCCGCACCTGTGGGCCTACGGCGTCTCGAAAGCAGGCATCTGCTTCCTGACCGAGACGGCAGCAGAGGAGCTCGGGCCCCAAGGCATCCGCGTCAACGCAGTGGCCCCGGGGATCATCGACGACGAGCTGATGGCCTTCATCACCGCCGGCGGGCCCCTCCTCGAGGACTACCTGGCGCAGATGCCGCTCGGCCGGGTGGGCACGGTGGAGGATGTCGCTTCGGCCGTCCGCTACCTCATCGGGCCCGAAGCCTCCTTCGTCACCGGCGAGGTGCTCGGGGTCGACGGCGGCCACCACCTGCGACGGGGCGCCGACTACTCCCTCCTCTTCGGCAGCTGACCGCCCCCCCGCTCCGGGTCCGGCGCCCCTCTGTATACTCTTATCCGAAATGATTTCCGTTATGATTTTGGGAGTGCGGGCAGCGCTGTCACGGGCGGGGGCTCGGCTCCTCGTCGCCCTCCTCGCCGTGGCAGCCGGGGCGACTGCCGGGGCAGCGGCCGCGGCGGCGGTCCCGGGCGTGGCCGGCGCCGGTGCGGCGGGGGGTGCCCTTGCGGCCTCCGAGCCGAGACCGGCGCGAACGTCCGCCACCGTCGTCCCCGTCGTGGCGGCCGAGAACTTCTGGGGCGACATCGCCCGTCAGATCGGAGGCCGCGACGCCCGCGTCACGTCGCTGATCACGAGCCCCACGGCGGACCCCCATCTCTTCGAGACGAACGCGCGCGATGCCGCCACGTTGGCCGGCGCTCAGGTCGCCATCGAAAACGGCGCGGGCTACGACACCTGGATGAGCCAGCTCCTCGGCGCGGACGGAGGCAGTCCCCACCTCGTCAACGCGGCGTC
The DNA here is from genome assembly GCA_027306605.1 of Acidimicrobiaceae bacterium. Taxonomy (GTDB): domain Bacteria; phylum Actinomycetota; class Acidimicrobiia; order Acidimicrobiales; family RAAP-2; genus Bog-473. The sequence continues at coordinate 39,159 of DAHUZK010000008.1, read as the reverse complement.
CGTCCTCCACGTCGGCGGCAACAACCCCAACCCCCACCTGTGGTACGACCTCCCGAAGATCCCCAGCGTCGCCGGAGCCATCGCGGCCGCGCTCTCCAAGGCGGCACCATCGGACCGATCCACGTTCCGGGCCAACCTGGCCACGTTCGACGCGTCGCTCGCCCCGCTCGAGACGACGTTGCGCACCATCAAGAACCGGTTCGGTCAGGCGCCGGTCGCCTACACAGAACGGGTCCCGGGCTACGCGCTCGCCGCCGCCGGGCTCGCCGTCAAGACGCCGCCCGGGTTCGCCCGTGCGATCGAGGACGGCATCGATCCCTCGGCAGCCGATACCTTGGCCATGCGGCAACTGCTCACCGCCCATCGCGTCGACGTCCTGCTCTACAACGTCCAGACGGTGACGCCCGTGACGACACAGATCCGCACGCTGGCCCGCCAGCAGCACATTCCCGTGGTCGGCGTGTCAGAGACGATGCCGGCCTGGGCCCGTACGTTCCAGCAGTGGCAGGAGTCCCAGCTGACCGCGCTCCTCCGTGCGCTCGAATCGAGCCATCGATGACGCCAGTAATGCCGGACCCGGCACCACACGCCGCCTCGGTCCTCGTCGAGTTGCGTGATGCGGCGGTGAAGATGGGCCAGCGCACCCTGTGGTCGGGACTCGACCTGACGCTGCGCCAGGGCGAATTCCTGGCGGTGCTCGGGCCCAACGGCACAGGGAAGACGACGTTGCTCAAGGTTCTCCTCGGTTTGGTGCCGCTCTCCGACGGCACCGTCCGCGTCAAGGGCGCACCGCCACGCCGGGGCAACCCCGAGCTGGGCTACGTACCCCAGCAGCACGCCTTCGACCGCTCGCTTCCCATCCGTGGCCGCGATCTCGTGCGCTTCGGTCTCGACGGCCATCGTTGGGGCATGCCGTGGGGCAGCCTGCCGCGTCGCCGCGTCGAGGCGGCGCTCCAAGCCGTGGGGGCAGCCGCCTATGCCGACGTGCCGGTCGGCCTCCTCTCGGGCGGCGAACAACAACGGCTCCGCATCGCCCAGGCCCTGCTGGGCGATCCCAAGGTCCTTCTCTGTGACGAGCCCCTGCTCGCCCTCGACCTGGCCAGTCAGCAGGCGGTGACGCGGCTGATCGACGAGCGACGCCGCCAAGCAGGCACACCCGTCGTCTTCGTGACCCACGAGATCAATCCCGTTCTGCCCTACGTGGATCGCATCCTCTATCTCGTGCGCGGGCGCTGGGCGATCGGAACACCCCAGGAGATCCTCACCAGCGAACGGTTGAGCGATCTCTACGGGATCGAGGTCGACGTCCTCAAGGTCCGCGACCGCTATCTCGTGATGAGCGCCGAAGACCAGCTGCCGACCGAGCCCGGCGCGCAGCCCCATCTTCACCACGACCACCAGGGCGAGGCACAGGGACACCAGCGCGGATACGGAGACGGTTGATGGGGATCAGCTACTACCTCCAGTTCCCCTTTGCGCAGCACGCCCTCGAAGCGGCGTTCCTCGTGGGATTGAGCTGCGGCCTCATCGGGCCCTTCGTGATCACGCGGAACATGTCGTTCGCCGTGCACGGGACCAGCGAGCTGGCGTTCACCGGTGCCGTCGCCGGGCTCATCGTCGCCAGCAACCCGCTGGCGGGAGCACTGGTCGGCGCCGTGGTGGTCGCCACCCTCATCGGGCTCTTCGGGCAGCGTGCCGGAGAGCGGGACTCGAGCATCGGGGTGATCCTCGCCGCCGGACTCGGCCTGGGTGTCCTCCTCTTGGGCTACTACCACGGGTACGCCAGCGAAGCGCTGAACATCCTCTTCGGCAACATCTTCGGCATCAGCTCGGGACAGATCTTGGTCCTCGCCGTCATCGCGGTGGCGATCGCCCTTGCCCTGGCGGCCGCGTGGCGGCCGCTCCTGTTCGCCTCGGTCGACCCCGACGTGGCGACAGCCCGCGGCGTGCGTGTCGGGCTCCTCGGCGTCCTCTTCCTCTACGTGCTGGCTATCACCGTCACGGAAGCGGCACAGATCGTCGGCACGCTCTTGGTGCTCAGCCTCGTGATCACCCCGGCCGCGGCGGCGCAACGCCTGAGTGCCAGCCCTCTCGTCGTCTCGGCCCTCTCCGTGGCCATGGCGGTCGCGGCCGCTGACGGCGGTCTGTTGTTGAGCTTCGAGTTCACCTCCGTGGAGCCGAGCGTGCCCATCGTCGCCATCAGCTTCGGGCTCTACGTCCTCGCCCGCGTCCTCGGCCCCGCGCTCCAGCCGCCGCGTCGTGTGCAGGAGTCCGTGATTGAGCTGGCAGAGTTGGAACATGACTGAGCCGAGCGCGCAGTCGAACCGGCCCTCGCGCCGCACCCGGCAGGGTGACGCAATCCGTCACGCGGTCCTTGCGTCCGACAACTTCCGCAGCGCGCAGGACATCCATGCCGAGCTGCGGGCGTCAGGTGACGCCGTCGGGCTGACCACGGTCTACCGGCATCTCGCGCTCCTCACCGAAGAAGGCGAGCTCGATGCCCTGCAGACGGCTGAGGGCGAGCTCGTCTACCGCCGCTGTCGCAGCAATCGGCATCATCATCACGTCGTCTGCCGCGTGTGCGGTCGCGGAACGGAAGTCGAACTGCCGGACCTGGAACGCTGGGCCGAGGCGACGGCTGCCGAACTCGGTTACAGCGACGTCACGCACACGGTCGAGATCTTCGGCGTGTGCGCCGACTGCCGCTGAGCGCGGCTGTTCAGGCGAGCTGGAACAGGCCTGCGTCGATCACGGTCTCGCCCCGCTGGGTCTCGGTACGGAACCGGTAGAAGCCATCGGCGCTCGCGCCCATGTCCCAGATAGAGACGTTCAGAGTGTCTCCTGGCATCGTGGGCTTGGAGAAGCGCGCCCGCATCGACCCGAATCGCGCAGGATCCGATCCACAGAGAGCATGAAGCAACGCTCGTCCCGTGAAGCCGTAGGTGCACAGGCCATGAAGGATCGGGCGGTCGAAGCCCGCCCGCTTGGCGAAAGCAGGATCGGAATGCAGTGGGTTGCGATCGCCGCTGAGGCGGTAGAGCAGCGCCTGATCCGGACGGGTCGCGTACGAGATCACCTCGTCGGGCTCCCTTGCCGGCAAGGGCTCGGCCGCCAGCTTGGCCTCTTCGTCGTTCTCGGGATTGCGTGGGCCGCCAAACCCTCCCTCGCCGCGGATGAACAGGGCGGTTCGAGTGGTGAAGGCGAGCTCGCCGGTCGCGGCGTCACGCGATTCGCTCTCGAGGACGACCAGCCCAGCCGACCCCTTGTCGTACATGCCGGCAACCGTGCTGGTGATCGAAACGGTGCCCTCGGGCGGGATCTCACGGTGGAGGTGGATCGCCTGCTCCCCGTGGACGAGCATGGCGGGGTCGAACTCACCGATGGCCAGCCGGCCACCTCCGCCCTGCCCGACGATGGTGGCGAATGTCGGCAGGACCCGCTGCGCGATCCCCTGCGAGTTCTCGGTCGTGAATTCGAGCTCGAATCCTGCCGGTTCGAGCGCACCAGCTCCGACCCCGAGGGCGTAGAGCAACGCGTCCTTGTGGCTCCACGATCGGTCGGCGGGCTCGCTCCTGGTGCCCACGGCATCGAGGTTGAGTGGCATCTGTCCTTCCCTTCGGTCGCTTCCAGGTTGGGGTTGGGGTTTCCGTCGGGCGATTCGACTCGCCTGATCGAGGCCTCGTGCAGCACCCAAGCGCCCGTTGTGCCGAGCAGTTATCGTCTTTTAATGTTACATATATATCTGCAATACTTGTCAAGTGAGCACTCCCGGGCACTTGGAACTGACCATCGACCAGTTGGCCACAGCGACCGGCACGACCAGCCGCCGGATCCGTTCGTTCCAGACGCTGGGGCTGTTGGCCCGCCCGAGACTGCGCGGCCGGACCGGTGTGTATGGCGCGGCGCACCTGCATCGGGTGGCCGCCATCTTGCGGCTCCAGGATCAGGGCTTCTCGCTGGAGTCCCTGGGAATCCTCTTCGCCGCGCTCGCGGCCGGTGAGAGCCTGGCTTCGGTACTCGGCGTGTCCGCCCCAGCGGAGCAGGAGCTCCCGGGCGACCCCGAGCTCGACTCTGCCGAACGCTATGGCTTCGCCGAGCTGCAACAACGAGCAGCGCGGCGCGGCAGGCGAGCATGGGGGCGGCCCCTCCTCTCCGTCGTCCCCACGACCGTGTGGGACGTGGGCGCAGCGTCCTAGGCGCCGACCGATACCCGCCGAACAGTCGAAGACCACCGGTGGCGTTGCCTACTTCTTCCGCCTGTGTACGTCCGTTTCCGGACATTGATGCTGGGTGTATACGCGACGGTTCGCCGATCCATATACAGGCCGGACCAATGCCGATGACCGACCATACACACCACGATGGAACTGGGCTTGGAGACCGCTCGAAAGGAACCGGGGCCCACACAGCGGGGCCACACAGCGGGGCTTGACCGGCCATCCGGCCAGGCATCCGATCAGGCATCCGATCAGGCATGGATAGCGTTCGCCCGATGGCCGAGAACACAGTCCCGCTCCTGCGCTGGGATGGAGCCGAGGGTCTCGGAGCCTCCGTGGCCGTGACCACCCGCCGGGGTGGCGTGTCCTCTGCCCCCTACGACACGCTCAACCTCGGCTTGCACGTCGGCGACCGCCCGGAGGCCGTCACCATGAACCGGGCCAGGGCGGCGGCCGCCTTCGGGGTGCCGCTCGGGGACATGGTCTTCGCACGACAGGTCCATGGCGTCCGCGCTGCGGTGGTCGGTTCGGCCGATCTCGGGCGCGGTACCGGGTCCGATGAGGATGCGGTACCCGATTGCGACATCCTGGTGACGACGACACCCGGCATCGTGCTGGCCATCATGGTGGCCGATTGCGTGCCCATTGCCCTGGTCGACCCCCGGGCCCGCGTGCTCGGCGCGGTCCACGCCGGTTGGCGCGGCACCGCCGCCGGAGCCGTCCTGGCCGCGCTCGACGCCATGGCGAGCTGCGGTGCTCGCCCTGACCAAATCCATGCTTTCCTCGGCCCGGCGGTGGACCCACGCCGCTACCAGGTGAGCGACCACGTGGCGCGGGCGGTGAGCGAGAGGACCTCCCCGGCGACGTGGGATCGCCCTCTCCTGTGCCCTGACGCCCCGGGGCACTGGCTCTTGGATCTCGTGGCGGCCAACCGACGGCAGCTCCGCTCGGCAGGCGTTCCGGGTGACAGCATCGGCGAGAGCGGTCTGACCACGGCCGATCCCGAGCTCTTCAGCGACCGTGCGCAACGCCCCTGCGGGCGGTTCGCACTCCTCGCCTGCCTCACCCGCTGACTCCCGAACTCCCCGCTCCGCCGTAGCATGGGTGCGCCCCGCGCGGGGCGTGCACCAGGCTCCGAATGGCTCCCACCCCCACCTTCCGCTACGACGGCTTCGCCATCGACGCAGGGCGTTCGATGATCGATTGCCATTACTCCACCGGGGAGCACCACTTCACGGAGCAGTTCACCTTCGCCTCCGGCGGCGACTGGGACGACGCCGCGGTCGTGACCGCCGTCCGCATCCTCTACCTGCTTGCCGGCGTGTCCTACTACAAGACGACGGCTGCACCCTTCATCGACCTGGGCGACACTGCGACGACCCAGCCCGAACGGGCCTTCCTCCGCGACGTCGTCGTACACGGCTTGGGCGAGTTCGCGTTCTTGAACCGGTTGGACCTGAGCGGAGTCACGATCGCCGGGCCCGACGCCCCCAGCGCGTCGCCCGTCGCCTATCACCCCCAGATCGGCCGGCCGCTGATTCCCTTCGGCGGCGGCATCGACTCGATCGTGACGGTCGAGGGCCTGTCCTCGCGCGCCCGGCAGTCGGGCGCGACGCTGGATGCCGCCCTGTTCGTCGTCCACCCTCCCGGTGACCGCTTTGTGGCGATTGAGGATCCGGCTGCGGTCACCGGACTGCCCATCACCCGTGTGGAACGGGCCATCGATCCCCGGGTGCGGCGATCCTCGGAGCTCGGGTTCCTCAACGGTCACGTCCCGGTGACAGCCATCATCACCGCCGCTGCGGTCGTGGCCGCAGTACTGGCGCGCCGCGACGCGGTCGTGCTCTCCAACGAGCGATCCGCATCGGAGCCCACGCTCGTCGTCGACGGTCACGCCGTCAACCACCAGTGGTCCAAAGGGGAGGACTTCGAGCGAAGCTTCGGCGAACTCCTGCGGCGGGCCCTCGGGCCCGATCTCTCGGTCTTCTCGTACCTGCGACCCCGGAGCGAGCTGTGGGTGGCAGAACGGTTCGCGGCACTGTCCGGCTACCACCACTCCTTCCGCAGCTGCAACCGTGCCTTCCATCAGGACCCGGCCCAGCGACTCGACCATTGGTGCGGACGCTGCGACAAGTGCTGTTTCATCGACCTGATCCTGTCGCCGTTCATGGCACGATCTGCCCTGGCTGCCGTGTTCTCTGACCACGAACCCCTCGAGAACCCTGAGAACGTCGAACGCTTCGAGAACATTCTCGGGCTCCGCGCCGACGCCAAGCCTTTCGAATGCGTGGGTGACCTCGACGAGAGCCGCGCCGCCCTGCTCCTGGCGGCACAACGAGACGACCGGGTCCAGAACCCGATCGTGCAGCGACTGCGGGATCTCGTCACTCGGACAGCACCGGACCGAGCCAGCCCTCGGGCCCTACTCGAGCCGAGGGGTCCGCACCGCGTCCCCGACCGATATGCACCGGCCGATCTCCTGGTCCGCGCTCGCTGACGCCACGGTCGGCGTCTGGGGGCTGGGCATCGAGGGCCAGGCCAGCGTGCGCCGCCTGCGTGCCATGGGGGTCGACCCGGTGCTGGTGGACGACACGCCCCACGCCGGAGTCGGGGTCCTGGCCACCGACGACGGCGGACTCGAGGCGCTCACCGGCTGCGACGTCGTGGTGAAGAGCCCTGGCATCAGCCGCTACCGGCCGGAGGTGCGTCGTCTGGAAGAAGCGGCGGTGGCGGTCTGCGGCGGACTGGGCCTCTTCATGGAGGAGGCCGATCCGGCCCGTGTGGCCTGCATCACGGGAACCAAGGGCAAGAGCACCACCACCGCGCTGGCCGTGCATCTCCTCACCGGTCTGGGCTACCGGGCTCGGGCCGGTGGCAACATCGGCCTCCCCCCCTGGGACCCCGACGCCGTCGCCGACGGGGAGACCCCACCCGACTACTGGATCATCGAAACGTCGAGCTTCCAGATTCCAGATCTCGATCGTGCCTCGCGCGTGGTCGCCGTCACCTCGCTGGCGCCCGATCACCTCGACTGGCACGGTACGGTCGATCGGTACTACGCCGACAAGCTCTCGCTGTGCACCAAGCCCGGCGTGGTCCGCGCCGTGGTCGATGGCAGCGACGACGAGCTGCGTGCACAGAGGTCGTTGCTCGGTCCGCACGTGCAGTGGGTCACTCCGGGCGAAGTCACCCGCGACGCGGCCTGGGCCGCATCGCTCGGCCTTCCCGGCCCGCACAACGCCCGAAATGCCTCGATCGCACGGGCCGTGCTGGCGGGGATGGGCATCGCGGAGGCGGACGACCCGAAACGTCTCGCCGAGGCGGCGCGGGGTTTCGGGGCCTTGCCCAGCAGATGCCACACAATCGGGCACATCGAAGACGTGGAATTCGTCGACGACAGCCTCTCGACCAACGTGCTCCCCACGAAGGCTGCCCTACGCGCCTTCGACGGCAGACCGGTTGCCCTGTTGGTGGGTGGCCACGACCGAGGTGTCGACTACACGTCGCTGGGGCGGGCGGTCGCTGCGCGCTCTGCGCCCACGATCGTGGTCACGATGCCCGACAACGGAGCGCGCATCGGCGCCGCCGTGCGTGAGGCGGAACACGGCGCCGTCGAGGTCATGGACACCGGGAGCCTCGACGAGGCGGTTGATATCGCCTTCGCCTGGGCGGAGCACGCCGGAGGTGTGATCCTGCTTTCCCCTGCCGCTCCGAGCTTCGGTCGCTTCGCCGACTACCGCGCCCGGGCCGAGGCGTTCGCCCGGGCTGCGGCACGCCACGGCGAGCTCCGCTGATCCCTGCCGCTGCGTCGGGAACGCCGCGGACTGCCATCAGCGAGCCTCGCGCTGACGGCCACCAGCGAGCCTCGCGGCAGCGTTGGCGGCCCCCAGCCTCCCGCGGGGCACAATCTGGGCCGTGCTCAGCCTGGTCTGCTTCCTGGTTGGTGGCGTGCTGGGCTGGGGCGCCGCGCAAGGCGGTGCGCGCGTGCAACGGATCTGGCCGATCGTGCTGCGGGCGCAGATCCTCGCCACGTCGGCGACCCTCTCGCTCGTGGCAACCTGGCGCCTGACCTCGGCCGGTGAGCTGGTCGGTCCGCTCGCCCTGGCGGCCGGGCTCTGGCTGATGATGGCCGCCAGCCAAGTCACCCGGGGTGGACGGACTGCCGGCGAGGGGGCGCTCGAGTCGTGGGCCGTGAGCCCGAACAGTGGCTTCTGGGTCGTACCAGCAGCCACCGCCTTCGCAGGATCGGCCGGGACGATGATCGCGGTGTTGGCGAACGTCATCACCACCGCGTGGTCCGCGGTCGCCATCCACCTGATGCGCCGGGACGCACCCATCCGGCAGCGACGCGCCACGACCTGGGTCGACCAGTCCCCCATCCTCGCCTCACTGCTGGGGCTGCTGCTCCACCTCCTCGAAGCCGCCCCCGGCTGGACTGCCGACGTGCTCACGCTGGCCGGACCACTTCTGGCCTTCTCGGGCGCCGCCCTGTTCGCGGGATCGGTCCTGCATCCCCACAACCTTGCCGTTCCGCGCTCGTCGCACGCGTTTCGGCGCTGGAGCTGGTTGGCCGCCGTGAGGGTCGTGTACTACGTGGTGGTGGCGACGGTGGCCACGCTGACCTCGTCGACAGCTTTGGCCGTGGTGGCAGTGCTCAGCGGGCTCAGCGCTCCGTCGTTCCAACCGATCCAGCTGGCGGTGCTCTACGGCTATCGCTCAGAGGTCGTGGTCGCCGCCGTCCGCTGGGGATGGCTCCTGGCACCGGTGGGTCTCGCGATCGCCGAACTCGTACGCTGAGGTGGGCTTCAGGGCTTCACTCGCCTATCGGTGTCTGAGGATCTTGTCGAGCTGCGACACGGTGAGCGCCGGCTGGATCACAGGTTCGTGGCCGGGCCTGAGCCCGTCGAGCACGAGCTCGAGGAAGCGCAGCGAAGGCTTCGACAACCTGGTGTCGCACACGTCGGCAATGGCGCGGACAGACATGAGCGCCATCACGAGGTCTGACACGCTGAGGTCGGATCGGATACTCCCGGCGGCTTGGCTCCGCTCGAGCAAAGCCTGAAGAAGGGGGCCCGTCTTCTCCAGCCCGCTCCGCCGTCTTCTCCAGGGTGGGGCCGCGATGGTGGCCCGCCAGCAACTGGGCACGGCGATGCAGCGCCGCAAGAACTCGAACACCGCGTCCTCGTCAGGTACCTCGGCGAGCACCTCGCGGGCGATCTGACGATTGCGTTCCTTGGCGGCCTCGACGACCGCATCGAGCAGGTCTGCTTTGGTGGGGAAGCGCCGGTAGAGCGTCCCCACCCCCACTTGGGCCTGCGCCGCGATGGTCTCCATGGAGGCCTCATAGCCCTCCTCGGCGAAGACGTCGCGCGCCGCCACCAGAATGCGGTTCAAGTTGACCTCGGCGTCGCGGCGCAGCGGTCGGGGATCGTCACCGCCCGGCGAGGAGGACGCGAGCCTCGGCGCAGCGGGAACGGCAACCCCTTTCGGCTTCATGAGCCCTCCTCCGGGACGCGGCCGGTCGTGCGTGCTCTTCATCGCTGGTAACCCAAGCTCGGAATCCCGGGTTCCGGTTAGGCTAGCAAAGCGGAAGCAGACGTTCCCGATAGCAGTCTTGTTGTTTCGAGCCCTATGAGCCTTGCGAGACTCACCAACTCGGTCATCGGCCATGGACCATCGCGAGAGGGGAACTCACGCGTATGACGAACGGGGTGGCACCACATGCCGCCAACGAGCGGCACAAGTGGATCGCGCTCTTCATCACGACACTCGGCATGTTGATGGCCACGATCGACTCGTCCATCGTCCTCATCGCCCTGCCTGCCATCTTCCGGGGTATCCACCTCGATCCCCTGCTCCCCTCCAACACCTTCTTCCTGCTCTGGATGATCCTCGGCTTCCTCGTGGTGACCAGCGTGCTCGTGGTGAGCCTGGGACGCCTGGGTGACATCTACGGACGGGTTCGCATGTACAACCTCGGGTTCGCCGTCTTCACGTTCTTCTCGCTCCTCTTGAGCATCACCTGGATGACCGGCACAGCAGGCGGCATCTGGTTGATCGTGATGCGCATCTTCCAGGGCATCGGGGCCGCCCTGCTGATGGCCAACTCGGCGGCCATCCTCACCGACGCCTTCCCACCGGACCGCCGCGGCTTCGCGCTGGGGATCAACCAGGCGGCGGCCATCAGCGGAAGCTTCATAGGCCTGCTCCTCGGTGGCCTGCTCGCACCGATCAACTGGCGGTTGATCTTTCTCGTCTCGGTGCCCATAGGACTCTTCGCCACTGTCTGGGGTTACTTCGCCTTGCACGAGATCGAGCGCGGCTCGAAGGCACGGATCGACTGGGCCGGCAACATCACCTTCGCCATCGGCCTCATCCTGATCATGGTCGGGATCACCTACGGCATCGAGCCCTACGGCGGCCATCCCATGGGATGGACGAATCCCGTCGTGCTGGCCGAGTTGAGCCTCGGGGTGGTCTTTCTCGTCCTCTTCTGCGTCATAGAGCTCCATACCGACGAACCCATGTTCCGGCTCCAGCTGTTCAAGATCCGCGCCTTCTCGGCAGGCGTGTTCGCCAGCTTCCTCGGTGCCCTCGGCCGGGGCGGCCTCATGTTCATGCTGATCATCTGGCTCCAGGGCATCTGGCTCCCGCAACACGGTTACGCCTTCAGCGTGACGCCTCTGTGGGCCGGGATCTTCATGATCCCGCTCACGAGCGGCTTCCTGGTGGCCGGACCGGTGTCGGGCATCCTCTCCGACCGCTTCGGCTCCCGCCCGTTCGCGACGTTCGGAATGATCGGGACTGCCATCTGTTTCGCTCTCTTCGAGATGGTCCCGGTGGACTTCGGTTATGCGTCCTTCGGGGTGCTGCTGTTCATGACCGGGGTGTGCATGGCCTCCTTCGGATCATCGAACCGCACCGGAGTCATGAACAGCCTGCCGGCGAGACACCGCGGCGCCGGTTCGGGCATGAACACCACCTTCCAGAACTCTGCCCAGGTGCTTTCGATCGGTATCTTCTTCACGCTCATCATCATCGGCCTGTCGGACACACTGCCCGCCGCGCTGGTCAAAGGGCTCACGACGCACGGCGTTCCGGTGGAGACCGCGGTTTCGATCTCCAAGCTCCCTCCCGTCTCCACGCTCTTCGCCGCGTTCCTGGGCTACAACCCCGCCAGCCACCTCCTCGGCCCACACGTGCTCGCCCACATGGCGCCGAGCCAACGGGCCACGGTGACGGGCGAACAATTCTTCCCGGGCCTGCTCACCGGCGCGTTCCGCAAGGGTCTCCATACCGCCTTCGACTTCGGCATCGTCATGTGCCTCCTCGGTGCGGCGGCTTCGTGGACCCGTGGCGGCAAGAAGCCGCTTCCCGAGCCGAACGATGCGGCGGTGACGGCGAACCTGCTACCGGAGCCGGCGACCGCTTGAACGCTCAGAGCCCGCTGGCGGCCATGCCGACGATCGGCTTGTTCAGGACGATCGATCCGGTCGAGCCGTAGAAGCCGGCGTCGCCGTAGCTGAAGATCCCGCCGTCGCTCGCCACGAGCCAGTAGCCCTTGCCGTCCGGCGTGGCGGCCATGCCGACGATGGGCTTGTTCAGTGGCAGCCCGCCCGCCGAGCCGTGGAAGCCGGCGTCGCCGTAGCTGAAGATCCCGCCGTCGCTCGCCACCAGCCAGTAGCCGCCCCCGTCGGGCGTGGCGGCCATGCCGACGATGGGCTTGTTCAGTGGCAGCCCGCCCGCCGAGCCGTGGAACCCGGCGTCGCCGTAGCTGAAGATCCCGCCGTCGCTCGCCACCAGCCAGTAGCCGCCCCCGTCCCGGGTCAGGGCCATGCCGACGATGGGCTTGTTCAGTGGCAGGCCGCCCATCGACCCACAGAACGGAAGGTTCCCGTAGTCGAAGATGCCACCGTCCGAGGCGGCCATGTCGTAGCCGAACGGTCGACGCGGAGCGGAGCACGGAACCTCACCATCCACGTTGGGGAGACTGATGGGCGTCACGAACAGGCGGCGGGCCGCGCCACAGGAGTAGTTCGTGCAGCCCGGCGAGCCACCTTGCCAGGCCGAATAGTCGAGCCACCACGATCCGTTCGCGTCCGCGAAGAGTGCCCCGCCGCCGGGGCCGAGGGCTGACCCGTAGCTGGTGAGAATCTGGCTCTGGGCGCCACAGGGGCCGAGCGGACCGCTGCACGCAGCGATGCCCTCCGAGTATGCCGCCGACGTGTAGACGCCAGCCGAGAATGCAAGGTAGAAGCCGCCGCCGGCCGCCTCCATGGACGGGTCTTCGACGGTCGCTTCCCATGGATACGACACGGTGTCGTTGGTGAGAAGGAGGCTCGGTGTAGAACCGGGCGCGAAGCCAGTCCCGCTGGCATCGAGCTGCTGGGACCAGATGTAGGCCGGAGCAGCGGACCCGCCGTCGTTCTGCTTCCAGACCAGGTAGGCCAGGCCGGTGCTCGGATCCACGAAGGGCTCGGGATCGATCGACCCGGTGGGCTGGCATTCGAGCGGGGCGTTCCCCACATCGGAGAATTGAACGCTCGTCGGCGAGATCGACGAGGCCGTCGCCACTGCCAGGCAGTCGAAGCCACTGTCGGAGGCGTGACCTGCCGTCGCGGCGTCATAGAACATCACCCAATGCCCTCCATAGGCGAACACACCAGGGGACGTTTGCGTGTTCGTCGCCTCCCAGGGTGAGGGGTTGGGCAGTGCCGACGAGCCGAAGCAGTTCCCGCTGTAGGGGGTGAAGCCCGAGTTCGGCGCCGCTGACACGAGCGCTGCGATGTGGTTACCGAGCGCGTTGCCTGTGGTGAACGCATAGTAGGTGCCACCCGAATAGACGACCTGCGGATCTGCGGCATCCCCGCTCCCCGCGAAGTTGTAAGCGGGGGTGCCGGTACCGCACGCCGGGGGACTGAACGCCGGGACGGGACTCGGCGCGACGACGACACCGCGGGACAGCGCCGCGCCGGCAGGGGTTCCGGCCGATGACGCGGGCAGTGTCAGCGCCACGGCAAGCATCGCCAGCACCATCAACAGGCCTCCCGCCAAGGCTCCCGATATCTTCCCCACGCCGTGCATCGCCCCAATCATCCTCCATCCGAATGGTCGCCCTGGCGAGCCCGTGTGTGACCTCGGCTTCCACTGGGTATCTTCCGCTCCGACCGAGCCAACCGGCCTCGCCTTCGAGGGATGACTGCTGCTGTGCAGCGGCCACTCACGAGAAAGGAGTCAACGTGCCGTCCCGGCGAGCAAATGTGAAGAACGACAAGCAATACGAAGCGCTCAAGGACAAGGGCATGTCGAAGCAACGTGCTGCCCGCATCGCCAACTCGCCCCAAGCCTCGAGTCACGGCGGGAAGAAGTCCGGTTCTGGCGGCGACGCCAAGCAGGGGGGCACCACCGCCCAGCACAAGGCAGCCGGCCGCAAGGGGGGCCGCGCCACCGCCCGGAAGTCTTGATGAGAATGCTCGGACACGAGGTCCGCACGACTGCCTGGACCGACATTGCCCGCTGATGGCACGGGACGCAGCGGTCATTGCCATCAAGGCGGTCGTCGGGGGCACCATGGTCGCCTCCTTCGCGCTGGTCGGCCATGTCTTGCGGCCCAAGTGGTTCGCGGGCCTCTTCGGAGCCGCCCCTTCCGTGGCCATCGCCAGCCTCGCCGTGACCGTCGCCGACAAGGGCAACTCCTACGCTGCCATTGCCGGCTACGCCATGCTCTTCGGAGCGGCGGGGTTCGTCGCATTCAGCATGTGCGTCCGTCCTCTCCTCACCGTGGCGCCCGCCGTGGCCGCCACCTCCCTCGGTTGTCTTGTCTGGATCCTCGTCGCCGTGGGCAGTTACCTGCTGGTGGTGGGCTGAATGCGCGCCAAGTCAGAACCCCTGGTAGGGATCCGGCTCCCGTCGTGGCGACATTTGCCGCTCACCGACCTGCTCATCCGCTTCGGGTTCGGAGCGGCCATCTCAGCCGTCGCCGCCATCGTGGCACTCCTCGCCGGAAGCCGAACCGGCGGGATCCTCCTGGCGTTCCCGGCGATCCTGCCGGCCACGCTGACCCTGGTCGAGAAGGAGGAGAGCGACCGCCGGGCCGAAGACCTCGACGTCGGCTCCGTCCTCGGAGCTGCCGCGCTCGGCGTGTTCGCCCTGGTCGTCTGGCAGTACATGGGCGACGGATCAGCTCCGCTCGTGCTTCTCTTCGCCACGGTCGCCTGGTTCCTCACCGCCGTAGTGCTCTACTTGGGTCTCCGTCTGGCGATGGTCCGGCGGCGGCCACTGCACAAGGGCTTTGCCGGGAACAGCATGACCATACGCAAGGCCAGGCAGCGGTGAGCTCTCCTTCTCGAAGGGCGGCCGGCGACAATGTCTCGGGACTCGCCGAGTTGCTCTAGGCGCGGAAGTGGAAGGTGGCAGTCGCGGAATCATTGACCGGAGGACTGCTAAGCGCACGCATCTCGCAGGGTCCGGGTGCCAGCGATTGGTTCAAAGGGAGATTCGTCGCGTATCAACTGGTCACGAAGCAGCGGCTGCTCGGCATCTCGGACGGGCCGGTCGTTTCCGAGCGGTGCGCGTGTGAGATGGCCAAAGGGGCCCGGGATCTCTTGGACTCCGAAGTGGGGATAGCGCTGACCGGCGTCGGTGGTCCCGGACCCGCTGAAGGTCAGGAACCGGGCACCGTCTGGATCGCAGTACAGACCCCCGACCGTCCACTCAGCCGATTGCTCCGGCTCCGCAACAGGGCACCACATGATGTGTGCGTTCTCACGTGTGAATACGCGGTCGACTTGGCATACGAAGCGCTCGGTTCGGTATTCGGCTTCTGACCGGAACGCAGTTCTGGATTCACTCCACCCGCGGCCGGACGGTTTGCGCGATATCGAGAAGTTCATGAGCACCCTTGGTGAGTGCTCTGCCCGTACGCCATATGGCGCGGATGACGCGCCGCAGCTCGATCTCGTCGTGCGGTATGACCACAAGGGATCCCGAACGCAGCTCGGGACCGACCGCGAGCAGCGAGAGAACCGCCGGCCCTCGCCCCGCTGTAACGGCAGCCTTGATGGCAGTGGTGGAGCCGAGCTGCATGTCGACGCGGGGTTCGAGGCCGATGGCTGCCAGTGCCGCGGTCAGGACTTCCCGCGTCCCCGACCCGCGCTCCCGCAACAGCAGCGGGGTTGCTGCCAGCTCCCGTGCACGGACCCGCTTCCGGCGTCGCACCCAGGGATGGTCACGCGAAACCACGACCACGAGTTCGTCGTCCCAGAGATCACGGGAGCGGAGATTGCCCGGTGGTCGCGGTCCCTCGATGAAGCCGATCTGCACTCTCTCGTCGCGCACCATCTCCGCCACCTCGGTCGTATTGCCCATCTGCAGCGACACATCGAGTGTCGGGTCCTTCCCGGCCAAGCGCTCGAGCCACTCCGGCATCACGTATTCAGCGACCGTCATGGACGCGCCGATCGCCAGTTGCGCCCCAGCGGTGCGCAGTGCCGCCACTCCGGCCAGCATGGAGCGCAGTTCTTCGAGCACGCTCGTGGCCCACTGGGCCGTCGCTTCACCCTCCGCCGTGAGGCGCGACCCGCTTCTCGTGCGTTCGAGCAGGCGTAGCCCCAGCACACGCTCGAGGGTGCGCAACCGCATGGATGCCGCCGGCTGGGAGATCTGGTGCGCCAGGGCAGCGGCGTTGATCGAGCCCAGCTCACCCACGCTGACGAGCAGATCGAGCGAGGAGAGGTCCGGGATCGGCTGGGCCAGCGGAGCCATAAGGAAACCTTAGAACACTGCCAACCAGATGCCGACTTCCCCGTTGCGCCCTTCCGGTGGAGGGTGAAGGGCATGGCAGATCCCGCTCCCACGACCGTCCGCTCCAGCGCCCCTCCGCTCCCGGCGGCACCAGACTCGACCCGTCGAGTTTGGGCTCTCCTGCCGGGACTCGCCGCGGCAGCCGTGCTCGCGGTGTTCGCCACCGTCCTCGGATCGATCCTCCCTCTCGTCGGGGCTCCCGTGATCGCCATCGTGGCCGGGATGCTCGTGGCCGCCGTCCGCCGTCCCGCCGTTCACCTCCGGCCGGGCCTCAGGTTCACGAGCCGCACCGTGTTGCAGACCTCCATCGTCGTGCTCGGTCTCGAGCTCTCCTTCCACGAGGTGGTCACCGCCAACGCGCGCTCGCTGCCGGTCCTCGCCGGTACGCTCTTCGCCGCCCTGGCCATGGCTTGGGTGGTCGGTCGGATGCTCAAGATCCGTCCCGACGTGACGACACTGGTGGGAGTCGGCACTGCCATCTGCGGTGCTTCTGCGATCGCCGCGACCGATTCGGTGATCGAGGCTGATCCGGCCGACGTGAGCTATGCAGTGGCGACGATCTTCTGCTTCAACGTGGTCGCGGTCTTGACCTTTCCTGCGTTGGGCCACCTCTTCGGGCTGTCCCAACGCTCCTTCGGCCTGTGGGCGGGCACGGCGATCAACGACATGTCATCGGTCGTCGCAGCCTCGAGTACCTATGGGCACACTGCCACCTCGTTCGGTGTCGTCGTCAAGCTCACACGCACCTTGGCCATCATGCCGATCACGCTGGCACTCGCCGTGTGGCGTCAACGCACCGCGGCACGGACGGCAGGGGGTGCGACCCGAGGTGGCGGTTTCTCACTGCGCCGGACGGTCCCGCTCTTCGTCTTCGCCTTTGCCGGTGCGGTGCTGCTCGACACCGTGGGCCTTGTCCCTCCCTCGTGGCACGGAGCCCTGTCGCAGGGAGCAACGTGGATGATCACTGCAGCCCTGGCCGCCATAGGCCTGTCGACCGACTTCGGGCACTTCCGGCGGGCGGGCGGGCGGCCGCTCGCCCTCGGAGCGATCCTGTGGGTCACCGTCGGGCTCACCAGCCTCGCTCTGCAGGCAGCGACCGGGACCATCTGAGGGTGAGGCTCTGTCTCTGAGGGTGAGGCTCTGTCTTCGGGGTGAGGCACTGTCTTCGGGGCAAAGCCCCGATCGCGCACCCGACGTCGCCTATCCGCGGATGGCCAGCCGGTAGACGGTGAAGGACAGCCCGAAGGCGACCAGGAACCACCCGAACGCCTGGCGGAGCGTCGGCCCTTGCACAAGGTGCGCCAGCCGGCTTCCGATGGCACTTCCCGGCAACAGGCCCGCGGCGAACTCGCTCGCCACTACCCAGTTGATGTGACCCAATGCCCAGTGCATTCCCAACGTGGGCAAAGCCAGGACGGCGATGACGATGAGGCTGGTCCCCACCGCCTGGCGCATGCGGAGTCCGAACACCAGCAGATAGAGCGGCACGAGCAGGAATCCGCCGCCGTTGGCCAGAAGGCCGGTGAATATTCCGACGGCACCGGTCGAGGCGACCATGAGTGCCCGGTTCTGACGACGCAGAGCGCCGGCTTCACGAGCGGCCTGCCGGATGGGACGGACGACGCGAAGTCCGACGACGATCAGCACGACCCCTGATGCCACGAGCAGAACCGACCCGCCGATGAGATGCGACAGGTACGCTCCCCCGATCGTCCCCGGGACTCCCCCGATCATCGACCAGGCTGCCGTCCGGGATCGAGTTTCCCCGGACCGCACGTAGGGCACCGCTCCGACGGCGGCCGCTGGAATCGTCGCCGGCAACGGGGACGCCACCGCGATGAGGCCCGGGATCCCGAGGAGTGACAGGACCGGCGTTGCCACCGACGATCCGCCTACGCCGAAGAGCCCCATGCACAGCCCCACGCCGAAACCTGCGACCACGAGGAGATGCCACGACGGCATCATCGCCCCCGACGAGAAGCAGCCATCACGAACACAATCTGTCAGGCTGCACGACGGCAAGGCACGCAGCCAGAGGCGAAGGTCCCCGTCGGGCGCACCCCCCCAGATGTGCCGGTAGCGTTGCCCTGTGCCGGCCTACAGGATCAAGCAGGCAGCGGAGCTGATGGGCGTGAGCACCGACACCATGCGCCGATGGGCCGAAGCCGGTCGAGTCCGCACGGATGTCCGCGACGGCCGGCGCTTCGTCGACGGCGCGGATCTGGCGCGCCTGGCCGTCGAGATCGCGTCGGAGCACAAGCCATCGGTTCCGCGGACACGCGTCTCGGCCAGAAACCGCTTTCTCGGAATCGTCACCCGAGTCGAACGCGACGGCGTGATGGCACATGTCGAGATCCAGGCCGGACCCCATCGATTCGTCTCCCTCATCACGCGGGAGGCAGCCGACGAGCTCGACCTCTGCCCCGGAATACTGGCTGATGCCGTCGTCAAGGCCACCAACGTCGGCGTCGAGCTGCCCCTCAGCTCCGGATGAACCCTTCCTGCCGAGGTCCCTCGAGGGGCAATCGATCGTCGGGTGATGCCGGCCAGACGTCGATGGCGCCCGCAGGAAGGCGGAGCGAACATGGTCCGGGCTCCACGTGCTCGAAGGAACGAACGCGAAGAACGAGATGATCACCGAGCACGGCGTCGGCGTCCACGACCGAGCCGAGATCGGTGACATCCGTCACGGAGGCGGTTAGTCCCGCTGAACCGGCGGGACGGAGTTCGATGCGCTCCGGCCGGATGCTCCACCACAACGTCGTCCCTGGGTCGAAGCGTTCGAGGCCGCCGACGATGCGGACACCTTCGGAGACAAGGTACCCGTCCCCCCCGACCGTGCCGGCATGCATGTTCGCCACACCGAGAAGACGACCCACGGCTGGAGACACGGGATTTCCATAGACACGAGGACGTGGTCCGGCCTGCACCGGTCGCCCGTCGATCAAGACGACGATCTCCTCGGCCAGCATCGCAGCCTCCTCGGGATCGTGGGTGACCAGAACCGTCGAGACACCGTTCGTACGCTGCAGGTTGCGCAGCTCTCTGCGCAGGTCCCGACGAACCGGGACGTCGAGTCCCGAGAAGGGTTCGTCCAAGAGCAGGACGTCAGGGGACCGGCAGAGCGCTTGCGCCAGGGCGACGCGCTGTCGTTGTCCGCCGGAGAGTTCATGGGGGAGCCGGGTCTCGAGTCCGGTGAGACCCAGCTGGTCCAGCCAATATGCGGCCTCACCCGGCGAAGCACCCTTGGCGAAGAGCAACTGTTCTTGGACCCGCATGTGAGGAAAGAGCGAGAAGCCCTGGGCCACGTAGCCGAGCTTGCGAGCTTCGGGCGGCATCGCCTCGAGCTCCCTTCCGCCCATCGCCACCTTCGCCGCATGGACCGCTCCGACGCCCGCCAGCGAGCGCAGCATCGTTGACTTTCCGGATCCCGAAGGCCCCACGACGGCGAGATGACCGGACTGACTCTGGCAACCGACCCGGAGGTGGAAGCCCCCGGCACTGGCGTGCACATCGAACGCCATGGCCCGAGGGACGCCGAGCCTGGCCGGCGGCGTCGCAGACGGAAGAGGCGTGCTCGATCGCCTCGGCAGACGGGCCCGTCCGACCACGGTCACCACGAGCGCCGCCAGCAGTGCCAGGGCGGTGGGCGCCTGCGTGGTGGGAAGACCGGCAACCGAGAATTGGTTGAAGGTGTAGACGGGCAGGGTGAAGGGGTGGTAGGCCACCACGACCGTGGCGCCGTACTCCCCGAAGGCTCGGAGCCAGGCCAGGGTCAGACCCGCACGAATGCCCGGAGCCGCCACGGGGAGGGCGACGCGAACGAATCGAGAGAATTCCTTGTGGCCGAGTGTGGACGCCACGTCGAGGAGTCCCTGATCGACACCTGCGAACGCAGCCCGTGCCGTGACCACGAGGAACGGTGCCGCCACGAAGGTCTGGGCCAAGACGATCCCGACCATCGAGCTCGTGAGATGGCCCCCGAAGAGACGTCCGAGAAACGTGTAGGGCCCGATGATGTAGACGAGCAGGATGCCACTCATCACCGGCGGAAGAGCCAAGGGCAGCTGAACGGCCATACCCAGCACTCCCACCATGCGCCGGCGGGACCGCGCCAGGACGTAGGCCAGTGGGATCCCGAGCACCGCGATGAGCGCCACGGAGACCGTGGCGCACACCGTCGAGACGTAGAGCGCGCCGGCCAGACCAGGGACTCCGAAGCCTCGCTGGCCCGACCCTGCGAGACGAACGAAGAAGGCCACGAGCGGTAGCGCCAGGTAGACGCCGAGAACGGCCCCGAGCCACGGTAGGGGGCCGCGGCACCAGAAGCCCTTCATCGACTCGGGATCGCCCCGTTCAGGTTGGCCGGTGGCACGCCTTTCACCTCGGTCGGTGACACGGGCTGCATCCCATTGGCCACCAGGATGGCCCGGGCCTTCCGGCGGAGGAGGAAGGCGAGGAATGCCCGCGCGGCCGCGGCATGGGGCGCTCGCTTCGCGATGGTCACTGTGTAGGTGGCGGTGAGCGTCCCTATCCCCCGCAGTGGGACCGTGGCCAAGTGAGCGGCGCTCGCTTCGACGCCGTAGAAGAAACCGGCATCGAGCTGGCCGGCCTGGAGCTCCCCGACGAGGGCCTGTTCGGGGAACTCACCATTCGACGAATTGGCGATGCCAGTCAGCGCTGGTCGGTGATACGTCCGAGCCGCCTCCTTGAGCGCCTGAACCGTCAGGGCCCCCTTCGGATCGGTGGCGGGGTCGGTACGTCCGAGCAGGAACCCGGATTGACCGATCACGTCGTACCACGGCTTGGATTCGAGCTCGTGCGCAAAGGAGCTCTTCGGGTTGTAGGCGAGGAGCAGGGGCGAGCGGGCGAAGGATGCATACCACGAGACCCATCTGCCGTTGGCAGGACCCATGAGGCTGGCGTTGACCGCTGGTGAAGCGCTGATGAAGACGTCCGCTTGCTGTGTCCCAGCCTTGATCTCCGAGGCCAGCTCCTTCGATCCCCCCGCCACGCCGTTCACCGTGTAGCCCGAAGCCTGTTGGAACGCCGAATCGAGGTGCGCCTGCATCACGGTGACGAGCGAGCCGGCGTAGAGCACGTCGACGGACCCGCCGGTGGGAGAAGCACCACTCGCCGGGTAGAGGACCAGCGCAGTGGCGAGGCCGGCGACCAACGCCAGAACGCCTCCGACCAGGGGAACGAGCGAGCGGCGGAACTGCCTGGCCATGGCCGAGAACTTAGCCATCTACGCCAAATTCGAAACGAAATCTATTGATATGCGTCACTTTCATCAAGAACATGCCGCACATGCAAATCGACGGGGAGGAGGCGACGGACGCGCGTCACGAGGTCGCTCCAGCGACGGCGACACCACGAAGCTGGTTCAGAGAGAACACCGGTTGGGCCCGGCCTCGAGCTGGGCCAGCTCCCCGGGCCCGAGTGGGCTGCGACCCATGTTCGCCCGAACGATCTCGACGTAATTCGGCGGCCGTGGAGTCACTGTGGCGGCCGCCCAGGTGACGAAGGCCTCCTCGTCGAGCGAAAGTGCCGGAACCGAGGTGCCCAACCGACCCAGCGTCGTGGCCACGGGCTGTTCGGGGACGACTCGGGTGTTGCTGCCGTAGTGCGCAGGGAAGATCGCGGTCTCGTCTGGGAGGACGAGGACCTTCTGGCGGAGCGAACGGTGCAGGTTGCGCGCGAACTCCTCCGCACGTTCCGCCAGGTCCGGACGGCCGACGCTGTCGACGAAGATCGTGTCTCCGCTCAGCACGGCTTCGCCGCCGATCACGAAGACCACCGAGCCCTCGGTGTGCCCGGGTGTGTGCAGAGCAGCCACGGATATCTCTGTGCCGCCGGGCAGGGAGAAGACCTGGTCGTCCTGAACGGCCTCGTAGGGGAAGTCGAAGGTGTCGAACGGGCTGAGGTGGAGGCTCGCCTGGCTGCGTCTGGACAGCTCGCGGGCCCCCGACAGATGATCGGCATGGAGGTGGGTATCGAAGACCCTGGTGATCCGCCATGATCGTTCCTCCGCAAGGGCCCGGTAGGTTTCGACGTGGGTGGAGGGATCGACGACGAAGGCCTCGTCTCCCGAACCGATCATGTAGGAGAGGCAGCCCTTCCCGCGCCGACGGACCTGCACGACTTGCGCGCCTACGACGTCCCAGGTTGCAGTGTCGTAGACCTGACCCCAGGCGCCCATGCCACCGGTCAGGTTTCGGACCGCATAGCCGGCGCCGGACAACTGCTCGGCAGCCTGGCTCGAACGGTTCCCCGAGCGACAGACCGCGACCACCGGGCGGTCGGTCGGCACTTCGGGCAGCCGCCGCTGCAGCTCGCCCAGCGGGATGTTGTGGACTCCCGCGATGGCCCAGTCTGCGACTTCCTCCGGCTGGCGCACGTCGAGGAGGAAGGGTTCGTCCTCGGTACCCAACAGCCTCGCCAGTTGGCTGGCGGCGATCTGCTCCACCTCGGAGCCCACAGAATCCTCGATGGAGCTCATTTCGACGTACCTCCGAGAAGAGGGGCGATCATCTATACCCCACGGGGTATATTACACATCAGGGGGGAGCAGCTCGGCAGCGAGCTCGGCCAGGGCGTGCCGCGCATCGTCCAGCACCGACGTTCCGGCTCTGGTGGCCGCGTAGTACCGGAGCACCCGGCCGTTCTCCCTGCGCTGGGTGGAAACGAGGAGTCCCTGGTCCTCCAGGTCGTGGAGGAGCGGGTACAGCGTGCCCGGGGAGATGTCGTAGCCGTGTCGGCCGAGTTCCTCGGAGATCCATGCGCCGCTCACCGCGCCGAGCGCGGCGTGGTGCAGCACGTGGAGGCGCACGGCGCCCCGGAGAAAGTCTCGGATGACATCCATATCGAATCTCGACATCGGATACCGTAATCTGCCTCCTCGTGCATCGCAGCCCTGGGAAGAGTCGCCGCAGTGGAGAGTCCGGGCGTGACGGCAGTCTTTGAATTCGAGCATGTGAGGGTCCGTTTCGACGAGCACGAGGCTCTCAGGGGCATCGGCCTGGCGATCGAGGACCGCAGGGTCACGGTCCTGACTGGTCCGTCAGGGTCGGGAAAGACGACCCTCCTTCGGCTCTGCAACCGGCTCGAGGTCCCGACGAGCGGGCGCGTGACGTTCCGCGGGACTGACCTGTCGAGCCTCGACCCGCTGGGGCTCCGCAAACGAGTGGGGATGGTGTTCCAGCGGCCCGCCCTCTTCGCCGGCACCGTCAGGGACAATCTGGCAGCCGCCCTTCCAGCCGAGGACTCGATCTATGAAGAGGTGCTGGCCCGTGTCGGGCTGCAATCGGCCAGTCTCGACAACCTGGGCGACACTCTCTCGGGAGGAGAGGCTCAGCGCGCCTGTCTGGCTCGAACCTTGCTGACCGATCCGGAGGTCCTGTTGATGGACGAGCCGACATCGTCTCTCGACGAACGAGCGACCCGGATCCTCGAGGAGCTCGCAACGGACCTCGTCCGCCAGGGTCTGACGGTGGTGTGGGTGAGTCACGACCTCGCCCAGGTGCGCCGGATCGCAGAGGAGACGGTCGTCCTGATCGACGGCAGCATCGTCACAGGGGAACCGGCTTCCCGATACCTCGCTCGCGATTCGTGACATGGAACCCACGGACCGACGTGAGGCGAGTCCGAGTGGTGACGACAGGAGGGACCCATGATCCTCGCCGCGTCCGGCACGAGCGGTTACGTCGGATGGTTGGGCCTCTTGGCCTCGCTCTCCCTCGTCGGCCTGGCCGTCGCCATCTCGCTGTGGCAACAACTCGGACTTGAAGGATCCCTGCTCTGGGCCTCCGTCCGGGCCATCGTGCAGCTTCTGGCCGTCGGAGCGCTGTTGGCCGTCGTGCTCAGCCCGCATGTGCCCCTGCTCCTGTCATGGCTGTGGGTGGGGTTCATGGTGCTCTTCGCCGCCGAGACCATCCGAAGGCGAGCGCCCGAGATCCCCGGTGCCCGGCGCCTGGCGCTGACTTCGCTGGGCCTCGCCACGGCGCTGACTCTGGCCTTGCTGTTCGGCTTGGGGATCTTCCCCGTCGACGCCCGGACCGTGGTGCCACTCGCCGGGATGGTGGTCGGCAATTCGCTCACCGCCACGGTCGTCGCGGCGCGGCGCGTGGTTGGAGAGCTCTCGGACAAACGGGCTGAGGTGGAGGCACGGCTGGCCCTCGGCCATTCCTCCCACGACGCCGCACGCCCCTACGTCCGCGATGCGCTGCGCACGGCGATGATCACCCAGATCGAATCGACCAAGGCCGTCGGCCTGGTGTTCCTCCCCGGTGCCATGACTGGGCTGATCCTGGCCGGCGAGAAGCCGATCGATGCCGTGCTGGTGCAGGCCGCGGTCATGTTCTTGATCCTCGGCGCCGTGGCGACCACGGCCACGACGATGGCCCTGACCCTGGCTCGGCGGCTCTTCACGGCCGACCACCGGCTCGTCCGCCTTGCACGCCGAGCGTGAGAACAGCAGCATTGCGTCGTAGCGGGCATGCTCACCACTCCACAGCGTGGAGGGAGGAATGGTCGGATCAGCCGGCGCCCTCATCGAGCTGCAGGTACTCGACCAGGCCCGTCACCTCGATGGCGCGCCGCACCTGCCCAGGATCGCAGCGCACCGAGAACGTACCGCCGGATGCTCTGACCCGCTTGCAGGCACCGACGACCAAGCCGATCCCCGAGGAGTCGAGGAACTGAAGGCCGGTCATGTCCATGCGGACATCGACCCCTTCGTCCAGGTCGGCGGCTACGAGCGCGTCCCGTAGGGTCACCGCAGCCGAAACGTCGAGCTCGCCGTCGAGCTCGATCAGCGTCAGGCCGTCGGAGTCGTGGACGGCCACCGTGAAATTCTCCGATGCGACCCTTGGTTCGCCGTGCACCGCCATCGGATCCTCACCTCCAGAAGTACCAAACCGACCGAAGGAAAGCACCAACAGGCTTTGAGAGCCCGGAGCAACGTGACCATTGTGCCGCGGGCGATGACGCGGTTCAAGCTCGGGGAGCGTTCGGTTCAGGACTGGAGGCCGAGGTAGTCGACCAGCCCCATCATCGCAATCGCCCGCAGCACTGCACTACTCGGCGAGGCGATGACGAACCGACGACCCTCGGACATCGCGCGCTTCTTGTGGGTGATCAACAGGCCCACGCCCGTCGAATCGATGAAATCGATCCCGGAGGCATCAAGGACCGTTTCCGGGGCCCCCTCTTCGGCCGCTCTGCGGAGCCACTCGTGAAGCCGTGGCGCCGTCGCAATGTCCAGCTCCCCTCGTACCGCGACGCGCAGGGACCGCTCGTCGCCGTCCATCTCCACCCGGAATGGTCGGGGAGCCCCGATTAGGTCCATCACGCACCGCGCTACTTGTTGAACGCCGGATTCTGCAGCCTCGCTTCAACCCGGATCCCTACCCAGCGCCGCCGGATTCGATGCCAAGACCCGGAGACAAGACCGGAGAAATGGTGACACCGCGGTCTTCGCCAGGCCGCCTAGGTGCGAAAGCGACCCGGTCTGCTCTAATGGGTCTATCGGGCCGGGGCCGGGGACGATCGGGCCCATTCGACAACGGCTGTGACCTATTCCTCTGGGCAGCCACGCCAGGCCTCCGAAGACTTTCTTCCATGGCGCACGAGCCCGCGGCTGCACGCTCCGATCCCCTCTTGCGCTGCAACAGCCTGGTCAAGTGGTTTGGAGATCGTGTCGCTGTTGACGACGTCAGCTTCGGGCTTGCCCGGGGCGAGATCTACGGACTTCTCGGTCCGAACGGGGCGGGGAAGACAACCACCATCAAGATGGTCTGCGGACTGCTCCAACCCGATTCCGGCTCCATCATGTTGGACGGGCGCTCGACCAAGGAAGACCTTGCGGCCCGGAGCCTGGTCGGATATGTGCCCCAGGATGTCGCGCTGTACCCCGACCTCACCGCCTCGGAGAACCTCTCCTTCCTCGGGCGGCTCTACCGCCTCAGTGGCGGACTCCTCGAAGAGCGCATCAAAGAGGCCCTGGAGTTGACCGACCTGACCGAGCGGCGCCACGACCGCGTCGACTCGTATTCGGGGGGCATGAAGCGTCGCTTGAACATCGCAGCTGGACTCCTCCACCATCCCAAATTGCTCGTCCTGGACGAGCCCACGGTCGGGGTGGATCCGCAGAGCAGGCACGCGATCTTGGAACGCGTCCGGTCGTTCGGCATCGGAGGCGTATCGGTTCTCTACACGACGCACTACATGGAGGAGGCAGAACGGGTGTGTGACCGCGTGGGGATCATCGATCACGGCCGACTCATCGCCGAAGGAACCCGCCGTGAGCTTGTCGCGCACCTCGGAGAGCGAGACCGGATCGACCTCGCTGCGACAGGTGACCTTCAACGGGTTGCCGCTGAATGTCGTGCCATTCAAGGGGTGGTCGAAGCCGCGGTGGCAGACGACTCCGTGCACTTGATCGCCGATGACGGCCGTCACGTCCTTCCCGCCGTGCTGGAGGCCGCCAATCGAACCGGGGCATCGGTCAACAGCGTGGAAGTGAAAGAGGCCGACTTGGAAGCGGTGTTCTTGCACCTGACCGGAACGGCGTTGCGGGAGTGAGCATGCCCGCATCGTTCCTGATAGCGGGCAAGGACCTTCGTCAGAGGCTCCGGGATCGCTCCGCCGTGGTGATCGGGTTGGTGGCTCCGTTGGTGATCGCGGCCCTCATGAGCTTCGCATTCAAGGGAGCTGACACGTTCCACTACACGCTCGGGCTCGTCGACGCAGACAACGGACCGGTGGCAAGTGGCCTCAAGAGCATCCTTCACGATTCATCGCTCAGCCAGCTCATCACCGTGCGCGAGCTCGGATCCCGTGAGGCAGCTGCATCCGCCGTGCGAGCGAACCGGGTTCAGGCAGCTCTTGTCATCCCCAGGGGGTTCTCGGAATCCGTGACAGGACAGAGACCGCTGCCGCTCTCAACGCTCACGAGCATCAACAACCAGCCCGCCGCCGGCATAACGACTGCCATTGCCTCGTCGTTCGTCGCCCAGTTGAACGCCAACCGCCTCTCCATCGCCACTGCACTGGACGCCGGTGCGACCACCGCGCAACTCGCCGACCTGCAGGCGGTGGTGGCCGGGCTACACATCCCCGAACAACTCGTCCAGCGACCCGTCGGATCGCAGCCGCTCAAGGTCATCAGCTACTACGGCCCGGCCATGGCCATCTTCTTCCTCTTCTTCACGATCAGCTATACGGCCCGAAGTTTCTTCGTCGACCGCTCGACCGGGATGATCGAGCGCATGGGAGCCGCTCCCATCCGGCCGGTCGAGATCCTTCTGGGCAAGGTGCTGTCGGCATTCGTCTTCGGCCTGGCCAGCTTGGGAGTGATCGCCCTCGTCACCACACTCGCCTTTGGTGCCAACTGGGGTGATCCCCTGGCGGCCGGTGTGGTGTGCCTGGCGATGGTCATCGCGGTCGTGTGCCTCACCGCCTTGGTCATCGGACTTGCCCGTACCCAGCGCCAGGCCGACGGCATTGCTGCCGCCGTCGTGTTCGGTCTGGCCTTGCTCGGAGGCAACTTTGTGTTCCTCTCTGCGGTACCGGACGTCATGAAGCGGATCGCTCTGTTCACGCCGAACGGATGGGCCCTGCGCGCGTTCACCGACCTCTCCACTACGGGTGGTGGGCTCCGTACGGTCGTGACCCCGGTCCTGGCCATCCTCGCGTTCAGCCTGATCGTCGCCATTCTCGCTGCCCTCCTGGCGCGACGCGCCGTCAAGCCGTGAGTGCCCTCACGATCCTCTCGGTGGGTCTTCGCCGGATCATGCGCGACCGGACTGCACTGTTCTTCATGATCGTCCTCCCCATTGCCGTCATCCTCATCATCGGCGCGACGGTGCGAGGCTTCTCCACATTCCGGGTGGGCGTCGTGAACGAGGGTGCAGGACCTTCCGGAACCCAGCTCGTGTCGGCCATGCAGAGGGCACCCGACCTCGACGTCCGGATGTACCCGACGGCCACAGCGGCAGCGACAGCCGTCGCCCGTTCCGAGATCAGCACGGCCGTGATACTCCCGGCGAATATGGACAGCGACCTCCGTGACGGCAAGACGGTGGCCGTAGCTGTGATGGCCGAACCCGCGAACAGCACACAACAGGCGGCCGCACAGGAGGTGGAATCCGTGGTCACGGACGTCGGAGGCCGCGTCCAGGCAGCCCTGTTCACTCGGATCCACGTTACCGGGTCGTATCAACAGAACCTCGTGCGCGCCACGGAGATACAGCCGAAGGTGGCACAGGTCGACGTGCAGCAGGCTCGTGTCGATTCCCATTCGAACACGCTGCCGGAGGGATTCAGCTACAGCGCGCCCACCATGCTCGTGCTGTTCGTGTTCCTCAACGCACTCGCCGGTGGTGCCACCATCATCGAGACACGCCGGCTCGGCATGTACGAACGCATGGCCACAACACCCATCCACACCAGGACGATCATCGCGGGCGAGGCCTTGACCTATTTCTGCGTCGCACTGGTCCAGGCTGTGCTCATCGTGCTCGTGGCGGCACTGATCTTCGGTGTGTCATGGGGCAGCCCCCTGGCGGCGATCGCGCTGGTCCTCGCCTGGGCCATGGTGGGAGGCGCGGCAGGCATGCTCTCGGGATCGCTCTTCCGGACACCCGAGCAGGCCTCGAGCATCGGTCCCGCCATCGGCATCGCCCTGGCCATGCTCGGTGGTTGCATGTGGCCGTTGAGCATCGTCAGCCAGACCATGCGAGACATCGGGCACGCCACGCCGCAGGCATGGGCTGTCGACGCCTGGACCGACCTGCTCTCGCGCGGTGGCACGATCGTATCGATCCTGCCTCAGCTGGCCGTCCTGGTTACCTTCGCAGTCGGCTTTCTGGCCATCGCCACGTCCCGCATGCGCAGGCTGCTCCGCTGAACCCGGCCAGCAGCATCCCCCTCATTCCGTGTGGTCACCAGGGCCCGGCAGCGGTCCACCCGTTGGCGCAGCCGGGGCGCTTCTCTCGGCGCTGGCCTTCGGGCGGGTGAGGACGATCTGAACGGATGCGACAACCAGCACGAGCGCGGTCACCACGCGTTCGCTCTTTCCCACTTCTTTGAAGATGGCGATCAGCTGGATGGCGATGGCCAATGCCTGAGCGAGGAGTGCGAGCGCGATTGCACGCATCCCGGCGACCTGCCGGTCGTCGTCGTGTACCGTCGGCGATCGCACCCATGCGGCGTAAGCGATGAAGACGGCACCCATTGTCCA
This sequence comes from Acidimicrobiaceae bacterium, assembly GCA_027306605.1. GTDB lineage: Bacteria > Actinomycetota > Acidimicrobiia > Acidimicrobiales > RAAP-2 > Bog-473. Next base: position 9,897 of record DAHUZK010000008.1, on the reverse strand, counting down.
CACGAAGTCGTAGTGACCACTTTCGACAACCCCTCGAGCCTGCTGGACGGCGAACGCGGCATCAGCTCCGGCACAGGCCGCGATTCCCAGGCCGATGAAGATCCACATGGAGTCGGGCCGCCAGCCCAAGAGGCCGTAGACGCCCAGGATCGCGCCGATGAGCAGGATGTCCAGCACGGGATAGCTGAAATCCACGGCGGTGGCCACCCAGGATTGGGAGGCCTTGTCGGCCAGTGGTTGCACGACGAGGCCAAAGCCCACGACCAGCACCATGAGCATGACGCCGATTCCATCCATCCAGCGGTGCACCTCGAACTTCCGGAAACGCACTCGGACGAGGAAGACCAGGCCGACCACCATGAAGGGGTACCAGAGAAGCCAGAGGGCGTCAGCGAACGTGGGGTAGGGCGGGTTGGACTGGCTCCCGTAGACGGCGCTCCACGAAATGGTGCCAGCGCACCATGAGGTCATGGCAAACCCGAAGGCGAGCCATGCTCGCCGTGCCACCGGCTCGAACGCAGCACGAGCGAAGACCAAGAGCGCCGCGGCGGCGAGCACGAGGTCATGGATCCAGCGCTGATAGAGCGCCGAGGGTCCACCGATCCATTGCAGCTCGTCGAGTGCCTCCAGAGCCGTCAGCGCGACCAGAACGACCCAGACGGTGAGGAGCCATGATGGCCATGCCGTGACCTCACCCTGGGCGTCGACTCGAAGTCGAGTCCCGACACGCACACGGGATGTATCCATCTCGTTCATTATCGGTTGATCCGGAGCACCGCCCACTGCTCCCAGACCAGGTGGGACGAAGAGCCGGTCCCGGGCCCTCGTCGAGCGATGACGGCGTGCCTATCTGCCGGCGGTCAGTGTCTGCATGAAGCAGCCACGCCCATCCGGTTGAGCACGAGCGACGCCGGGCAGGCGCCGAAGGCGACATACAGCCACTGGTTGATCCCCACGAACGCGGTGAGGAGCAGGAACCAAGGGCTGACGACGGCCGCGAGAAAGGCGCTGACCAGCACCATCGTCCCGGCCAACGCGAACAGGATCCGCTCGAGCGGCCAGTGGGTCTCGGCGTCTACCGAGGCGAGTGATTCATTCGTTGCTGCCATTGTCGTGTTCCTCCTCCTGGGACGCCCACAGTCTATATACCCCCTGGGGTATTCTGTCCAGCGCCCGGACCCGGTCCTGTTCAGCGGTCGCGCCCTTCTGCGATCCGGGCCATCGTCTGAACGAGATCCGTGAACCGCTCGGGACCGAGCTCGGCGACGAAGATCTCGCCGGTCGCCCTCACCGCCTGACCGATGGCCTTGGCGGCTCGCCGGCCTTTGGCCGTGAGCACGAGATCTGTCCGCCGCCGATCGGACTCGTTGATCCGCCGCTCGATGAAGCCCGACGTCACCAGGTTTTCGACGAGTTTCGAGACGGCCTGTTTGCTGATGCCCATCTCAGCAATCAGCTGCCCGGCGTCCGTCCTGCCTCTCGAAATGATCCTGAGGGCCCAGAAGCCAGGTTGTGGCAGCTCCCCGAACCCGTTGGCCACCAAGCGATCCCTGATCGCTCCTCGGTAGCGCTGGTTCGTTCGACGAAGCAGCCATGGCAGGAGTTCGGCGGCGCTCTCCAGCTGACTGCCGCGGTCCGACTGGGCACGACCGTCATTCGTCATATACATTGACAGTCTACTCACTAGACTACATGATCGGTGGGGCCGATCGACCGGACGGAGGTCTGATGCCCTATTTGATGCGGTCGCGTCGGTCTCCGCTCGCTGTGCCGGTCATCCTCGGCATCGCATCCGTGCTGTTCGCCGCGTGCGGCGCGAGCGGTTCCGATGGAAACGCTGCCCCACGGGACACGTCGCCCGCAGGCTCCTCCTCGGTCTATCGCTGGGGTGTTGTCGGGAACCGAGGTGCGATTGCCCAACTGCAGTTGGACAAGCCGATGGCCATCGCCGGCATCGAGGGAAGGATCGTGCAGATCGCCACCTCGAATTCGGATGGCTACGCCCTGACCTCGACCGGTGAGGTGTACGCATGGGGCGTCGGCAGCTACGGAGAGCTGGGCGACGGCCAGTTGATTCCCTACGACACCCGAGCGGTCCAGGTCCGTTTCCCCTTCGATGTCAGGATCACCTCGCTCCCGAATCCGATGCCCTTCGACGCCGGACTGGCTATCGACTCGACGGGTCATGCCTGGGGCTGGGGCCTCAATGCCTTCGACGACCTCTGCCTCTCGGGTCTCGTCAAGAGCCGCCCGCAAAGGGTTCCCCTCGACCAGGTGACCCTGGCCACAGGAGCCAGGACCCATGCTCTCTTCGACTCGCACGGCACCCTTTACGCCTGCGGGAGCGGTGACTCGGGCGAGCTCGGCAACGGGTCGACGAAATCCAGCAGCGCTCCGACTCCCGTGGTCGGGCTACCGGGCAATGCGACAATTGCGGCCCTCACCTCATCGTGGGAGGGATCAGGCGCCCTGCTGGCCAACGGCGAGTACTTCAACTGGGGCTACAACGCAGCGGGTCAGCTGGGCAACGCTTCCACGGGCAACAGTGCCGTTCCCGTGAAGGTCGATCTTCCCGGCCCGGCCGCCCAAGTGTTCCAGGGCGGAAGCGGTCCGACGAACGGCCAGACGATTGCCATCCTCCGCAACGGCCAGGTGTGGGCCTGGGGTAACAACGACCGGGGACAGCTCGGAACCGGATCTCTCGCCGACTCGTCTGTGCCGGTGCGGGTACGGGTCCCAAAGGGTGTTCGCTTCGTCAAGGTGAGCTCCGGCGGTTACGCCAGCTACGCCATCGATTCGACCGGTCGGTGTTGGGCGTGGGGTGACAACAAGAGCGGACAGCTTGGCACCGGTTCGAGTCGGCAGCATTCGACCTTGCCCCTCGAGGTCGGAATCCACCTCACCCAGGTTTCATCGACCGCGCAGAACGTTGCCGGAGCAGCCAACGCCCCGGCATGACCACGGGGCACGGCCCGGCCCGAAGCTCGGGAACCGGGCGAGCCGAGGCTTGAACTGGTCAGTGCCGCCTCGTTGTGGTCGTGGGGGCGACAAGGTCGTCCACATGCTCGATGGGGATCGGATCGAGCGACGTCGCTCCCGATCCCTCGAGGAGAGCATCGATCTCCTCGGGCGCGATAGCGCTCGAGAAGAGGAAGCCCTGACCCCGCGCACAGCGCTCATGCCGCAGTCCCTCGAGTTGCACCTGGTCCTCGATTCCCTCCGCCAATGTCTCGAGTCCGAGTGCCCGACCGAGTTCGATCAGGGTGTGGATCAATGCGGTCGCTTCCGAGGAGCTTCCCATGGCGGCAACGAATGAGCGATCGATCTTGAGCGCGTCCACGGGGAACTGTTGGAGGTAGGCCAACGAGGAGTAGCCGGTGCCGAAGTCGTCGATCGCGACCTGGACTCCGAGGTCCTTGAGCGCCTGCAGACGACGAACCGTAGCATCGGCATCTCTCATCAGAGCCGTCTCCGTGACTTCGAAGACCAGCGATCCGGGGTCCACGTGATGCTGGCACAAGGCCTCGCGCACGTCGTCGACGAAGTCATCCGTCTCGAGCTGGCGCATCGAGACGTTCAGGGCTGTGGTGAGTGCATGGCCCCGCCGGCTCCAGTCGGCCGATTGCCTACAGGCTTCGTGCAGCACCACCCGCCCCACATCGACAATCAGCCCGCTGTCCTCGAGCAAGGGCATGAACTCTTCGGGCATGACGACACCGCGACTGGGATGGTTCCATCGGAGCAGCGCTTCGACGCCGCAGATCGAGTTGCTCGTCAACTCCAATATGGGCTGGTAGAGGACAAAGAATTCGCCTCGGGCGATCGCTGCGTGGAGGTCCATCGTCAGCTCGAGGTGGTCGAGCACCGCGGACTGCATCGCAGGTTCGAACGAGGCGTAGCGGTTCTTGCCCAGGGATTTGGCGCGGTAGAGAGCGATGTCCGCGTCACGGAGCAGGTCTTGAGCGGCATCCCGATCACCGACAGCAATCCCCACACTGGCCGACAGCATCAACGGCGCACCTTCGTATCCCTCAATCCGGAATGGTTCGCGCATGACGTCTTGCATACGCTCAGCGACCAGTTCGGGACCGGCGGCGAGGGAGACACCATCGGCCAGGACCACGAACTCGTCGCCACCAAGTCGCCCGACCGTGTCGTTTCCGCGCAACGTGGCGGTGAAGCGCTCGGCCACGGATTGGAGGATCTTGTCTCCCGCCTCGTGTCCGAGCGTGTCATTGATCTCTTTGAAATTGTCGAGATCGACGAAGAGGGCCGCCACGGGCCGAAGCTCGCGACGGGCCCGGGCAAGCATTTGCTCAGCACGGTCCAAGATGAGCGTCCGGTTCGGCAGCCCCGTCAGTGGGTCGTGCAGAGCCTGGTGGGCGAGAAGGTCCTCGGCCTCTTTGCGCTCAGTCGTGTCTCGAAGGTTGGCCACGAAACCGCCGACGGAGGGCTGGTTGCGCAGATCACTGACGACGGCTTCGACGTAACGCCATGAGCCATCGGCATGGGTCATGCGAAATTGCACGGGGTCGGTGACCGTCCCGGCATCGAGCCGGGCTGTGAGCTCCAGTTGGATCCGCTCGCGGTCGTCGGGATGAATGAGATCGAGAGCGACTCGACCGATCACCTCGGCGGGCGGCCTACCGAGGAGCACCGTTGTTGCCGGACTTGCATAGGTGATGGCGTTCTCATCGTCGATGATGAGTGTCGTATCAGAAGAGTGTTGTACGAGCGAACGGAAGCGCTCGTCGGCTTCTTCCTTCTCCTTCATGGTCGCACCCGCCATACGGATGACAAAGAACAAGACGAAGGCACCCATGAATCCCAGTACTTCGGAATATTGAACGGAAAGGAAGGTGGGTACCCATCCAAACGCAATCCCCACTTGTCCGACCGCGATGCCGGCGAGGCTCCACCCAGCGGCTAGCCGCCAGACCCGGGATCCGTCGATAGAGATGTTCTCGAGAGCGACGAAGGCAAACGCCCCGACCATGACCGGACCCCAGCCCGTCAGATAGATGACGGCTGTTACGGCTGCGGCGTGCCAGGCGACTCGCAGATGCAAGAGTGACCGCGTCGGACTCGACCGGTACCGTACGTCGATTGCCACGCTCACCAGAGGAATGGCGATGAAGATTCCGAACCACAGCCACAGCGACTCCTGTGCTACCAGGTCGAATCGGCGCAAGACGAGGATCGTGGCCAAGGCGAGCGGCCCGATCAGGTAGGCCAGGAGCCGTGGATTGACCTGACGCGCACCAGTCTGTCGCCCGCGCACGACCGGCTCGGCCTTCTCGCTCTCCGGTGATCTTGACCCGTCCACCTCTGCCCCTCTCGCAGACGCTCTCCATGTCATTTCGGCCCCTTGGACCGGGCGCTTGAATGCCCCAGGTCTCCAAGCAGCCTGGAGATCGGCGACATCTCTCACCACGCGTGCCGCGCAGGCCCGGTCAGAACGGGCGCGAACGGCTCATCCGGAGGGGTGGACTGGATCGATCGTCAAAAGCCGAGCGACTTCCCGACGGGCGGTCTCGGTATGTTGCCGGCATTTCGTCCGATCATGCCGGGGCAGCCAGCACAGCGGCACCCACGCCTCCCAGCTTCGATTCATACATGGCGCCGTCGGCTCGGGCGATCAGAGCATCGGGTGACTCATCACGGCGGTCCGTCCAGGCCATGCCCACGCTCGCGCTGAGTTCGATCTGGTCGGTGACGTCCGAAACCGGGGCTCGAAGGGCCTCGCTGATTCCCTGCGCCACCGATGCGACTGCGTCAGGTGACGGAATGGCCGGGCACACCACCAAGAATTCGTCACCCCCGATGCGACCCAGCACATCACCCGCTCGAATCGCTCCGCGGATTCTCGCAGCCGCGCTGACCAGAGCCCGGTCACCCGCAGCGTGACCGAGACGATCATTGATCTCCTTGAACCGGTCGAGGTCCATGAAGATCACTCCGACTCCAAGGTGGGAGTCGGAGCCGCTTCGCAGAGCGAAGTCGAGCAGCTCGAAGACAGCCGCACGATTCAGGCAGCCAGTCAGAGTGTCGGTAGATGCGCGCACTTCGAGTTCCCGACGGAGATCGACTCGCTCGGTGACGTCACTCAACGTGCCGATGACACCTGATACCGAGCCCGCTCCGTCCGTAAGTGGCCGCAAATTCACCTCGCAGATCCGTGTGCTGGCAAAGTCGGGGTGAGGGACGACGACGTCGAAGTGCAACTCGAGCCCGTTGACTTCTCCCCCGGCCAATGCGGTGTCGACGGCGGTATCGAGCTGTTGGCTGTCTTCATCGGTAACCGCTGAGAACTGGTTCGCCACATCCACCGCGGGGGGTGTGAGCAAGATGTGATGCAATCGGCCATTGGTGAAGAGGATCCGTCGCTCTCGGTCGATGTGAAACACGCCAACCGGAAGCGCATCGGTCAATCGTGCGATCAGCTCTTCGCGGGCCCGAAGCTCTTCTTCGAGGTCCAGCGGGTTCGCCTCGCTCGGCCGTATGACGGTGAAGATGCCGGGGTCCTTCGGGTCATCGAGGCGATTCGTATTGGCGGCCTCGATCCAACACCATCCGCCCTCGGCCGTGCGGAAGCGACCGCGCCAAGTCCGGGTCGACCCCGGATCGTTCATCATGGCGAACCAGGATCCGACTGCCCGGGCCAGGTCGTCCGGGTGTATGAAGTCGGTCGGCGGCGATCCCACCAGCTGCTCTGGACGCCAGCCCAAGATCTCGACGATGGAGTCCTCCACTCCCGTGATCAGGGCAGCCTCGTTGCGGACCAGACGACATGTCGGTGTCCGCGGCTCGTCTTCGGTCGCTCTCTCCCCCATGACATCGGTCCTCGGCCCATTTCGGCGACCTCTTGAGGGGGAAGAGCCCGAACCTGATCCTGCACGCACACCTAGGCCGGCTCGCTGGGATGGTCCGATCTGTCGGGGACGGCGTTCGGTGTCCCATTGTTGGGGCAGTGTTGGGACAGCTGTGACTCCGGCAACGTCCGAACGGCACGGCGAGAGCACTTGGCGTCACGCCGATGATCGCGTCGATACCTTCTCGCATTCACCTTCTCGCGTTCGGCGTTGGCGGGTCGCGGTCTGGCGTGAAAGGGGTGGAGATCGTTCTCACGGCTGCACGATGGCATCCTTGCTCCCATGGCAGCCATCAGCTGGAGAGCGATGCTCGGCGTTCTGGCCTGTGCAGGACTCGCGGCAAGCTGTGGCGCCCCTCAGGCGACCCCCTCGGCGGCACGCCATCGGACGCCAACGACTTCGACGACACATCCACCAGCGACCACGACCACCGCGCTTGTTGCCACATCGGGGAGTGTCAGCGCGAACGCCCTCAGTGCTGGTCTCGAGGTCATCGCCTGCCCGTCAGTGGAGGTCTGCATGGCAGTCGGAGCGCAGGGGTTCGTGAACCCCGGACACGAGATCGCCGCCGTCAGCACCGACGGAGGGGCACACTGGGCCAGCACCACTCCGTTGCCCGGCGTGACCCACCTCGATGCCATGGCCTGCGCAACGGCGAGCTCCTGTGTGGCCGTCGGATCGGAGGTCGTGGGAAACGACATCATGGGCGCCGCGGTCAGCACCGCCGATGGTGGCCGCACCTGGAGCACCATCTCCGACTTGCCAAAGAGTGTGGCGCGGCTCAGCAGCATTTCGTGCTCGACGCCAACCTCGTGCATGGCGGTGGGCACGTCCACCGATCAAGACCGTGGCGCTGCCCTGACGACCGATGCGTCCGGGTCGCTGTGGCATGTTCTCTCGCTTCCGGACGGCCTGTCGGATCCCTCGCTCGTCAGCTGCGAGACCGCTCACACCTGCATCGTCGAAGGGACAAAGGAAGTCGTCCTTGGGGATCCGAGCGCAGGAAAGGAACTGAGTATCATCACCACTTCCGACGCTGGGGAGACCTGGACGAGTAGCACACCCCCCACGGGTTCTCTGCCCCAAGGAGCTCCCAATTTCAAAGGCTTGGTGTGCCCATCGCAGATGCGGTGCCTCCTCATCGGGGACGCCACACCGGGCGATGGAACCCCCTCGGGGCTGATCGCTGCCAGTGCCGACGGCGGAAAGACCTGGGTGCCGGTGGCGCCACCGCCAGGGACGACGTTCCTCAACGCCATCGCGTGTCCAACGACCACGAACTGCGTGGTGGTCGGTGGAGGGATCGAAGCTCGCGGACAGAGCGTCCAGGACATCCTCACGACGAGCAGCGGCGGACAGAACTGGGTCTCCCAACCGGTACCCGCGGCGGTAACCGGACTGGGTTCAGTCTCCTGCACTTCGGCGAGTTCGTGCGTCGCCGTCGGATACGGACCCTCCACGAGCCCATCGGGGTCGCAGCCGGTGGTCGCTCGAAGCGCGGACGGTGGTACGACCTGGGCTTCGTTGCAGTGAGTGGCGGGTTCTTGGCGCCTTACCTTTGGTCCGGTCAACATCGAAGGTGGCGAACGTCTCGCGGCAGCAGGGTCAGAGCCGCGCTCGAGCCGATGGCTGTACGGTTCCTTCGCTGAGGGTTGAATCTGAGCCTCGTCGAAGGTCTTCGAGGTGTGGGCAGGATCCTCCCGATCGGCTACAGAGCGATCAGGGAGGGATCCTCATTGCCAAGTTGGGCTTTGGGAAGTCGTACGTTCGGCAGCACGCGGGCCCGGAGATCACCTTGGTGCCAGACGCGCACGGTCGACCATCCGATCGTGTCAGAGAAGCCGGAGTACGCGACGGATGATTCGACGGTGTCAGAGAACAACAGCCACCCGTTGGAGGACCAGGTCAGGCTCATCGTGTAGCTCGGGTTGGTCGGTTGCTGGGAGCCGGGCAGAACGGTCGTATCGCCGGTACGCACGTCAATCACGGCGATCGCTTCTCGATGCGGGCCACGAAAGCCCGTGCGGCCGGGTCTGAGCGCCACTGGCACTGCGATGGTGCGGCGATCCGGGGAGAAGGTCGCACCACCGACAACGGTGGCCCTCTTGGGCAGGACTACCGTCTGGTCGGAGCCAGTCTTGAGGTCTGTCAACCGAAGCGAACACGGTTTGGACCCACCACTGCAGTCTCGGCTCGATTCCGAGACGAGATGGTTACCGGCTGCTCCGATGACCTGCTCATTCAAGAAGAGGCGTACGACGTGCTCGGTCAGCGGGTTTTAGATCTCCTCCGCGTTGCCATAGGCCGGAACCTCGCGCAGGACGATCCCGGCATGGCCGGCCACGCCGGTCGGGTACCACCCTCTGGGCAATTGCACCGGCGAAACGATCGTCGCGCCTGAGCCGTCGACGAGACGGATGCTGCCCATCCGTGGGCCGTCTCTGTAGTCGGCACAACCGAACGCCGGCTGGCACGGTTGTGACCAGATCCAGGCCTCGTTGCGCGTCGGACCCCAGAAGACACCGTCGGAGGGGCCAAGGCTCCTCGGCGAGCCGGCGACGCCGCTGGGATAGAGCCACGCGGTGTTGCCTCGGTTGAGCAGCAGAGAGCCGCCGACATGCACCATTCCCAGGTCTCCGCTGCCTCCAGAGGATGCCGGCATCGGCAGGGTGCGGGTCGCGCCCGTGTCGGCGTCGATGACCCGCAGGTCGTTGAAGGCATAGACCAGCGTCACGCCGGTGTGCAGCTGTGCGGACACGACTGCTCCGGTGCCGGCCGAGCGTGACTGGCTGGACGGGCGAGACAGGACATGGAACCCGAATCCGATTTCGACGACACAGCCGACGAGGGCGAGCGCGATCACGACCCAGAGCAGCCGGAGGCGGCGACGCCGTCGTCTGGCCTCTTTGAACAGGGCCTCGGCATCGGTCCCGGCTCTCCGGTCTGCCGTGGGGCGCTGGTCGAGCAGGGTCATCGGAGCCCCCGAACGCCGACGACATCCGAGCTCACGGCAGCCCCCCGATCA